>NZ_JAEDOS010000003.1:2500-702655 GCF_017872495.1 Ruegeria sp. HKCCE4148 | reverse complement strand
TCCTTGCTTTTCAGCAAGATAGGGGATTTGTCGCAACCGAGTTTAGAATGTGCCCACCTTTCATAAATAATGCGTGTAATAGGTATTATGGTAAATAGTCACTAAGGTTGCTTAACCGTACGCATGTATTCAATGTCGATGTATTCCAACCGAGCGTATAGGAACGAAAATGGACCTTAGAAACAAAACAGTTGTCGTAACCGGTGCTGCGCATGGCATCGGTCGTGGACTGGCCAAACGTTTTGCCGATGAAGGTGCGCTTGTCGTGTGTTCCGATGTCGACGATGCCGGCGCGCAATCTGTGGCGGATCAGATCGATGGCCATGCATTTCCCTGCGATGTGTCCAACGAGGATCAAATCAAAGCACTGATAGAGTTCTCAGAAGACACTGTGGGTCCGATTGATTTGTTTTGCGCAAATGCCGGAATTCTGACGCTTGGCGGATTCGACGTTCCAGATGAAGACTGGGAGCGGATTTGGAAAATCAATGTGATGTCACATGTTTGGACAGCGCGGCATCTGGTTCCACGTATGATCGCTCGCGGTGGCGGATACATTCTGACAACCGCCTCAGCGGCCGGCTTGCTGAACCAACCAGGAGCCGCTCCGTATGCTGTAAGCAAACACGCTGCCGTCGGTTTCGCAGAATGGCTTGCACTGACATACAGATCACAAGGTTTACGGGTCTCGGTATTGTGCCCACAAGGTGTCCGGTCAAAAATGACCGAAGGACATGACGTGTCGGTTGCATCCATTGACGGTATGCTCGATCCCAGTGACGTCGCCGGAGCTTGCGTCAGAGCTATTGAGCAAGAACAATTCTTGGTCCTGCCGCATCCGCAAGTTCTGGATTACATGCAGCACAAATCAGCCGATTATGACAGGTGGTTATCGGGAATGGGTAAACTAAATCAAAAATTTACCAGCGACCTTTAGCCTTTTTTCTGAACCCTGCGCATTAACCCTTCCTGAGCTACAGAGGCGATCAACGTTCCGTCCTCGGAATAGATAGAGCCGCGGTTAAAACTTCGTCCCTGCCCCGTCCAGGGCGAATCCATTACATAGAGATGCCAATTCTGAAACTGAACAGGCGCATGAAACCAAAGCGCGTGATCCAGACTTGCGCCGTTGAACTCTCCGGTAAACCAGCTCAATCCATGTGGGCGCAAGCCTGAGGACATTAGGTTCATGTCAGAGGCATAGGCCAGCAATAGGTGCTGCGTAATTGCGTCCGCCGAAGCCGCAGCAGCCATGCGAAACCAGGTTTGGTTCCGATCATCCGACACCTTCGGCGTGAACGGATCCAAATGGTCCACATCGCGCACTTCGATCGGACGTTCTCGCAACAACTCGCCGCGTAGGCGCTCGGGCACTCGGTCAACATAAGACTGTCGCAACTCGGAACGGGACGGATAGCTTTCCGGCGCGTTCATAGTTGGCATCGGGTGCTGATGATCCCAGCCTTCGTCCTGCACGTGAAACGAAGCTGACATGTTCAGGATCTGCTTTCCGTGCTGAATGGCAACCACGCGGCGGGTTGTAAAAGAACCTCCATCTCGCGCCCTATCAACTTGATAAATAACGGGCTTTTCAGGATCTCCCGGACGAATGAAATACGCATGGAGGGAATGACACAGACGGTCTTCCACAGTTCGATATGCAGCGGCCAGCGCCTGTGCAATGACCTGTCCGCCGAAAATGCGTGTTGGTGTTTCACCCCCGGACCCCGTACCACGGAACAAATCGACTTCGAGTCGTTCAATGTCCAGAAGATCCAGTAAGATGCGTTCTGCTTCGGTCATGTTGTACTCGCATGATCAGTTGCTCGACCACCGGGTATCAGGCAGACAGAAATCATTCAATCATGGCCGCATGAACCAGCGCTTTAAGCTCGGCCCGCGATGGGTACGAACTGGATGGCGACAATTGCGTAAAGAAAACGGCTGTCAGGTCAATCTGCCAATCAATCCAGAAGTAGGTCGAGGCCATACCGCCCCAACTGAAATCCCCAATCGAACCGGGAACCCGCACACGTCCGGGGTTCAATACAACTGACCCCGCCAGGCCAAAGCCCATCCCCTCCATCGGCTGTTCCGCAAAACTTTTTGGACCCATCGATGCGATATCACCCGGTAAGTGATTGCGCATCATGAACTCTACAGTCTTGGGCCCAATCACACGATGGCCGTTCCCCGCGCCGCGATTGCGCAACATATCTGCAAACTTGGCGTAATCATCCAGTGTCGAAATCAAACCGCCGCCGCCTGATAAAGTCGTCGTGCTATTGAACGGCGATCCGTCATAGCTGTCGACCAATCGCAAGCTGTCGCCGCCCTGATCTGCTGAATTAAGCGCCATCGCGTCCCCTGCCAACGGTGTATAGAGCGACGCAAATCGGTCCCCTGCCCCAGGTGGCACCGAAAACCCGGTCTCACGCATGTCCAGCGGTTCAAATACGTGCTGTTGAAAGAATTGATCCAGCGTCTGACCTGATACCACCTCGATCACACGACCCAAAACATCTGTGCCGACCGAATACTCCCAACGCGCACCGGGCTGAAAGGCCAAAGGAAACCGTGCGAGATCCCGGACGCGATCTTCCAAAAGCCCTTGATCAGGCTTGAACATAAGATCCTGTTCATCCATGGCTTGGGGCAGAATTCCGGGGTTGAAGGGATAGCTAAAACCACTGGTATGAGTCATCATCTGATGCAAGCTTGGCGATGGAGCGTCTTCCGTCTGCTCCAAAGTTTCAGCTCCTGCAACAAGCGCGCGCATTTCTTTGAATTCAGGAAGGAAATCAGACAGCGGAGCGTCCAGATGAAATAACCCGCGCTCAGCCAGAATCATCAGGGCAACCGATGTAATCGGCTTGGTCATGGAATAGATGCGCACCAGTGTATCGCGTTGAAATGGCAGGTTGACTTCCCGATTGCGCAGACCGCTTGCGTGATAAAAGGCTTCGGACCCGCTTTGCCGCAACAGAAAAGACGACCCTGCGTATTTTCGTTGCTCAACATAGCGGTCCATCCAGGCCCGAATATGATCCAATCGCGACGGATCAAAACTTACGTTTTGGTGGGGCATTCGACCTCTTCCATCTGGTTTCCGTGCTGAGTGTGTCGGTTTAAGGGGCGAGTTAACAGAGAATTTTTTTACTAGTAGGTAGCTTCCCCAAAGACTTCGCAAGCCCGCGTTGCGATGAAGTGTTAAACTGAGACTGGCCTGGATTCGAAAGGGCTGACAGAGTCAGGTATCACCAGACCACTGGAAAGGAACACCATGACGCAAAGCATAGATTTTGTTTATGATTTTTGCAGCCCAAATGCCTTTTTGGCGCATAAAACGTTGCCAGAGCTTTCGGCACGGTATGATGTTAAGTTCACTTATGTCCCTGTCCTACTACCTATCGTGTTCAAAGCGACCCATAACCAAAGCCCGTTTCAAGCCTTTTCCGAGAACCGCCAGAAAACAGCGTATCTCACGCATGACCTGCACCGCTTTGCGCGTCGGCGTGGATTGAGTTTTCACATGAGTCCGCATTTTCCGATGAACACAAAATTCGCGATGCGCGGCGCGCATTTTGCAAGGGGAAAATCTTGGGAAAGTAAATACATAAGCGCGGTTTTTGATGCGATTTGGGTGCACGGGCAAAAGGTCGATGAGCTCGCCGTGCTGATCGACATCTTGCAAGAGAACGAACTGCCCGTTCGCAAGATCCGCGAGGCAATGAGCGATCCTGACGTCAAACAGGACTTGAAAGATCAAACCAAAGCCAACGTGCGACGCGGAGTATTTGGTGTTCCAAGCCTGTTCGTCGGGCCCGAGATGTTCTTTGGCAAGAACAGTCTGCCCAATGTCGAAGTTGAGCTTCTAAGGTTAAACGGCGTGTAAAACCGGTAACTTACAGGTTTATGTGAAAGTGCCGTGAAGCGCTTTCAGACCGTGCTGTGCGAACAGGGGAACATAAGCGCCGTATGCCTTGGCTCGCTCTGGGTCAGAGGCATTTCCATCCAGCGCGCGTTTATAGACACCTTGCAAAATTCCAGCCATGCGAAAGAAATTGAAAGCCAGGTAAAAACCGAAATTTTCAATTCCATCCAAACCGCGCCGCTTGCAGTATTGGGCGACAAAGGCCTGATCACTGGGCAAGCCCAGATTGTCCCGATCAATTCCGGCCAAGCCGCGCCCTTGTTTTCCCGGAGGCAGCTGCCACTGCATGATCACGGCTGCCAGATCCGCATAGGGATGCCCGATCGTGGACAGTTCCCAATCCAATACGCCGATACAGTTGGCGCTTTCAGCTGCGAACATCAGATTGTCTATACGATAGTCACCATGCACCAGTGTTCGCTGCCCGTCATCTTGCGGTACAGAGTTTTCAAGCTCGGAGGCCAAGGCATCCATGTCTTCGATCACCGAAGTTTCTGACGCACGATACTGTTTGGTCCAGCGCGAGATCTGACGCTCATAGTAATTGCCTGTCGGCCCATAATCGGACAACCCCACGGCATCGATGTCGACCATGTGCAACTGGGCAAGAACCCTGTTCATCTCATTCATCACGGCCGCGCGCGTTTCGTTGGTTTCGCCCTGCAGCGTTGGTTCGGGAAAAATTCTGCCGTGCAGACGCTCCATCACGTAGAAGGCCGAGCCTATGATGCTGTCGTCCTCGCACAGAAGAAACATCTCGGGCACAGGCACATGGCTGCCTGCCAGCGCGCTTTGAACTCTGAACTCGCGGTCTACGGCATGTGCCGATTTCAGAAGAACGCCAGGTGGCTTTCGCCTTAGCACATAGGTTTTGCCCGGCGTTCTAAGCTCAAATGTTGGATTGGACTGCCCAACTGAAAACTTTGTCGCCTCTAACGGACCTTCGTAACCAGAGAGATTTGCGCTGAGATACCTGTCTACCGCCGCAAGATCCAGATGGATGTCATTGCTCATGGCTTGCCTTCCAGTCACAGGGCTTCTGCAAAGATATTTCCGGCTGTTACCACATTGATTCCACCCGAAACCGGGATCACCGCACCGGTTACGTAGCTGCCGCCACGCCCGCACAGAAACAGCATACATCCTGCAATGTCTTCGTCGCGCCCGACCCGGCCCAATGGAACCGATTTGCCAACCTTTTCGCGTGTACCCTCGTCCGCCGTGGCAAACGCCGTCATACGAGAGACAAACGGTCCCGGCGCCAGCGCGTTAACCGTGATGTGGTATGGCGAAAGCTCTTTGGCCATGATCTTGGTCAGATGCAGAACCGCAGCCTTTGAAGCCGAATAGCTGTACGCTCCGTCCCCCATGGGCACTTCACCCATCACAGACCCCACATTGACTATTCGGGCAGGATCATCGGCCGTTCCCGACTTCATCAGTATAGGCAAAAGCCGTTGGGTCAGCTCGAAAATCCCCGTCACATTGACGGACATCACCTTGCCCCACGCGTCATAAGGAAACTGGCCCAGCGGAGCACCCCACGACACACCGGAGTTATTCATAAGAATATCAAGTCGTTCGGTTCGGTCTTGAATGTCAGAAACAAGGCTGGCGATCCCTTCCTCGCTTCCGATATCTCCGCTAAACCCCTCGGCGCTGCCTGGCGCATCCAATGCGTTCTGTTCAGCGGCCACTTCGGCGCAGGCATCCCCTTTGCGCGACGCGATCAGAACACGCGCCCCCGCCCTGACCAGCGCCTCGGCCGCCATGCGCCCGATCCCTGTCGCGCCACCTGTGACCAGTGCAGTCTTGCCCTCAAGAGAAAACAGGGTGTCTGGCGTCATGATCGTGCTCCTCGTTTTTGTTCCCGCCTGTTAGAGCCTGCGCTGACCCGCTTAATGCCGTTACGGCAGTCAGCGGTCGTTCACGTTGACAAACCCATGTTCGGCACCAAAAGTTCCTAATCACAAGTTACAGGCAGAACAGAGGTCTTATGCAAGCGTTACTCAGCGTCGCACCGGGCGGACCCGAAACACTGAAGCTTACCACCCTGCCCGATCCGCAGCCCGGTAAAGGGCAGCTGTTGGTAGACGTAAAAGCGGCCGGCGTGAACTTCCCGGATACGCTGATCATCCGGGATCTGTATCAGATTAAACCGCCCCGCCCATTTGCACCCGGCGGCGAAATCGCAGGTAAAGTGCTAGCCCTTGGTGAAAACGTCACGGGGTTCAAGATTGGCGACCGCATTTTGGCGCTTACAGGGCATGATGGGTTCGCGACCCACGCAACGATCCGTGCCGACAGCGCCATCAAGATACCTGATGCGATACCGTATGATGAGGCCGCTTGTTTCATTTTCACCTATGGTACGTCCTATCACGCACTGAAGGATCGGGCGAACCTGAAGGCTAACGAAACTCTATTGGTTCTGGGGGCATCTGGTGGCGTCGGATCCGCGGCTATCGAACTTGGAAAAGCCATGGGCGCCAGAGTGATTGCCGGCGTCTCCTCTGCCGAAAAGGCCGAGTTTTGTCGCCAGATTGGCGCGGATGAGGTTGTCATCTACCCACGCGATTTGAACAAAGACGCGCAGAAAGCCTTTTCAGCCGAGGTCAAGAAGATCGCCGGTCCCAACGGCGTGGATGTGGTGTATGATGCTGTGGGCGGTGCATTGGCTGAACCGTCCTTACGCTGCATGGCCTGGAATGGACGCTATCTTGTGGTCGGTTTTCCCGCAGGTATTCCGCAGATCCCTTTAAACCTTCCGCTTTTGAAGGGCTGTCAAATCGTCGGCGTTTTCTGGGGCGCTTCTGTCTTCCGTGACCCCAAAGGCCATGCCCAGAACGTCGCGGATCTGTTCGCCTTTTATGCTTCAGGACAAATAAAGCCTCGTATCAGCGCGCGGTTCCCACTCGAACGCGCGCATGAGGCGCTCGAGCAGATGTCGCAGCGCGCGGTTCTCGGAAAACTGGTTGTCACAATGGGTTGAGCTGAACGCGAAACAACCACCTTGCGCGAGGGTTTGCACCAAAGTCGCAAATTGGAATTTGTAATGTAATGTCAGGTGGACAATCCGGCCTTTTGCTGTCTATGAACCATTAATGGGGATTTTATAGATATGCATAAAGTTCTGGTATTAAACGGACCTAACCTCAATCTGCTTGGCACACGTCAGCCTGAGGTCTACGGCAGTACGACTTTACATATGATCGAGGAACGCTGCCGTCAGCATGGCGCGTCCGTTGGGCTGGACGTGTCGCATTTGCAGTCCAACCACGAGGGCGTCTTACTTGACGCAATCCATGCCGCGCGCGGTGTGCAGTCTGGACTGATCCTGAATGCGGGCGCTTATACGCACACGTCGATTGCCCTGATGGATGCCGTTGCCTCGGTTGAGTTGCCTTTGGTCGAAGTGCACCTGTCCAACATTCATGCCCGCGAACCCTTCAGGCACAAGTCTTATATCGCTCCGGTGGCACTGGGTCAGATTTGTGGTTTCGGCGCCGAGAGCTATATCCTGGCGTTGGACGCGCTGGCCGCGCATTTGAAGGCAGGTGACGCCGTATGACTTTGAAGGAATACCTGCGTTTTGTCAGCTATACCAAAACCATGGAAGACCTGTGGGATGCTCATTGTCGCCAGATGTCCCAGTATGGGTTCGAACGTCTTATCTATGGATATACACTTTACAGAACTGCGACGTCTTTGGGCGATCCCGAAGACTTTGTAATTCTGACCAATCACAAGCGCGCCTATGTCGACGGATTTCTAAAGGACGGCCTGTACTTTCACGCCCCAATGTTGAAATGGGCATTGGACAACGAAGGCGCTGCAAGCTGGAAGATGCTCCAGGACATGAACTCCAGCGGCACTTTGACGAACGAAGAACGCAAAGTGTACGAGTTCAACAAGTCCATGGGCGTTGTGGCTGGCTATACGGTCAGTTTCAACTCGGTGTCCATGCGATCGAAAGGCGCGATTTCCCTTTCGGCCAAAACCGGCTTGAGCCAGGAAGAAATTGACTCGGTCTGGGAAGAGCATGGCGAAGACATTCTGTTGATGAACAACGTCGCACACCTGAAAATTCTTACATTGCCGTTCAACCCGCCAAACCGCGCGCTGACAAAACGACAGCGGGAAGCTTTACAGTGGGTGGGCGATGGCAAGACAACGCAAGACATCGCTTTGCTGATGGGGCTGACATCGGCCACGGTCGAAAAGCACCTGCGACTCGCGCGCGAAGCGTTGTCGGTCGAAACAACGGCGCAAGCCGTTCTCAAGGCATCGCTACACAATCAGATGTTCATAATGGAAGCATGAACGCTAGATTTTGACGCCATCCCGCGTCAGTTTACCCTAGGTAAGGAAATCAGTACTTTTCAGATCTATCCTAAAAGTTGCAAAGTGAGAGTGTTCCGTGAGTGGTGGCTTTAGCCAGGGAACATTCGATTGGATCTTTGCAATAACAGAGCTCTCCAATCACTCTGACAAAGGGGCGTTTATTCTTCCGCGTACCAGTGTCGGAATTTTGGGGGGCCCCGACCATCCCCATCAAGCGGGGCCCTCCATTTCATTCTCAGACAACAGAAAAACGTTCATCGCGACTGATTTTGCGCGAACAAAAAAGGGTTACGCACAGCGTAACCCTTTCGTTTTGCAGAGATAAGGCCCTCAAGCAGAACCTTTCTCAATAACGTGCTTAGCCTTGAGCGGCTTTGGCAACCTCGGCTGCGAAGTCTTCTTTTTCGACCACGATGCCCTCGCCAACTTCCAGACGGATAAAGCCAGTGATGGTTGCGCCCGCTTCTTTGGCCGCTGCTTCAACGGTCAGGTCAGGGTTCACAACGAACGACTGGTTCAGCAGGGTCGATTCGGCGACGAATTTCTTCATACGGCCTTCGATCATCTTCTCGATCACCTGCTCCGGCTTGCCGGATTCGCGGGCGATGTCCATCTGAACCTGCTTTTCTTTTTCGACAACAGCCGGATCCATGTCGGCCTCAGACAGAGCAGCGGGGTTCACAGCTGCGATGTGCATCGCAACCTGCTTGCCGATGGCTTCGTCGCCGCCCGACAGCGCAACCAGAACGCCGATTTTGCCCATGCCGTTGGTGGCCGCGTTGTGAACGTAGGACACAACGGTGTCGCCCGACAGTTTCGCCATACGACGCACCGACATGTTTTCACCAATGGTGGCGATCTTGTCGGTCAGGGTGTCGGCAACGTTCTTGCCACCCAGATCAGCGGCCAGCAGTGCCTCGACATTGTCGACGCCTTCCGCGGCGTATGCGATCTTGCCAACCATTTCCTGGAACTCAGCGTTCTTCGCAACGAAGTCGGTTTCCGAGTTCACTTCGACAGCAACACCGTTGCCACCGTTCACGTGAACTGCAACCAGACCTTCTGCTGCGGTACGGCCCGATTTCTTGGCCGCTTTGGCCAGGCCCTTGGTGCGCAGCCAGTCAACGGCTTCGTCCATGTTGCCGCCGGTTTCGGTCAGCGCTTTTTTCGCGTCCATCATGCCTGCGCCGGTCGAGTCGCGCAGTTCTTTAACCATTGCTGCTGTGATTGCCATCTTTGGCTCTCCTCAATTCAAACGGAATTGGGGCAGGTCATACCCTGCCCCATATGTCATTTACGTGACGGGCAGCTTACGCTTCGGCAGGTGTTTCTGCTTCGGCGGGGGCTTCTTCTGCAACGGTTTCTTCAACCGGAGCTTCTTCGAAGGCACCCAGATCAACGCCAGCAGCACCCATCTGAGCGGTCATACCGTCCAGAGCGGCACGTGCGGCTAGATCACAGTACAGCGCGATTGCGCGGGCTGCGTCGTCGTTGCCGGGGATGATATAGTCAACGCCGTCGGGCGAGCAGTTGGTGTCGACAACAGCCACAACCGGGATGCCCAGCTTGTTGGCTTCGGCAATGGCCAGCGCTTCTTTCTTGACGTCGATGACGAACAGCAGATCCGGTACGCCGCCCATCTCGCGGATACCGCCCAGCGAAGCTTGCAGCTTGGCCTGGTCACGTTCCATGCCCAGACGCTCTTTCTTGGTCAGGCCTTCGGCGCCCGATTCCATTGCTTCGTCGATCTGGTTCAGACGGTTGATCGACTGGGAAACGGTTTTCCAGTTGGTCAGCGTGCCGCCCAGCCAGCGGTGGTTCATGTAGTACTGAGCCGACTTTTCAGCAGCATCTGCGATCGGCTGAGCTGCCTGACGCTTGGTACCAACGAACAGAACGCGGCCGCCTTTGGCAACGGTGTCACGAACAGCTTGCAGAGCCTGGTCCAGCATCGGAACGGTCTGGGTCAGGTCCATGATGTGGATGCCATTGCGCGAGCCGTAGATAAACGGGCCCATGCGGGGATTCCAACGCTGTGTCTGGTGACCAAAGTGAACGCCAGCTTCCAACAGCTGACGCATGGAGAACTCGGGAAGAGCCATGCTATTTTCCTTTTCCGGTTTACGCCTGGGCGGGGGTGAAAGAAGCGGATGCTCCAACCGGCGGTCTTGATGAGGATGTCTCCCTCAAAAAGCCCAAACCCCGCCTGCGGGTTTGAATGGCGCGCGTATACGGCAGGTTTGGAAGCAACGCAAGGGCCAATTGCCCTTATTTCTCAAGCAAAGCCAGCGCATGGGCGTGCCTGATCGCCTCTTCACAATGCGCTGCCAACGCTTTGCGGTTCTCAAAGTCACTGACCTTTGCCGGAGCGTGATAAATCAGTTCAACAGAACCCTGCCTGCGCGCGCCAAGTGTCTTGAGCAAATGCGGGCCGAACTCCATATCGCCCCACCAGCCGTAAAACCGTTTGGGCTGCCCTTTGGGCGCATGAAAGACGACGGAAACCGGTTGGATATACATGAAGTCGCGCAGCTCATCCGTAAAGAACGCAGCGAAAAGCGTTGTTTTAAATGGCAAAACACGCAATCCATCCGTCGAAGTGCCTTCGGGAAAGAACAGCAGCTTGTGTCCCGCTTTCAGGCGGGTTTCGAACAGTTTGGTCTGTTCTTTGGCTTTTGCACGGTCCCGTTGGATGAACACGGTGCCGGTGGCGCGGGCCAACCATCCGATTCCGGGCCATTTCGCGACTTCGGCCTTCGACACAAAATAGACCCTCTTACGCGCGTTCAGGGCAAAAATGTCCAGCCAAGAGGTATGATTGGCCACCACCGCCCCCTGCTCTTTCATTAACACGCCAGAGGATCGGAACCCAATGCCGAGTATCCGAAACGCACTGCGGCACACAAATTGCGTGATGAACGGCGTGACGGGTCTGCGCACTCCGCACAACGGATACTCAACCATTCGCACGGTTAAAAGCACGATCAAACCACCAAAGACCAGAACGGCCAGCGGCAGCCCTCGAAGGATTACCAGCAGCCACCCCATCACTCCAAGTTCGATCGGATCGGGTGCGTCCTCACTGTTCCAGAGTGCGTCGTTCACGGGTGTCAGGCTCCACCATAGATGCGACGCTGCCGGTCGTTCATACGAGCAGTGTCTAGGATCAGGCACACATCGGTGGTGTTGAATTTGTGATCGATAAAGGCGCCCTCGCCTACGAAACCGCCAAGTCTCAGGTAAGCTTTGATCAAAGCAGGCACCTGAACCATGGCCGCCCGTCGGTCCAAGGCGTCCTTGGCAACCAAATCCATGGATTGAAAAACGTCAGGCTGCGCCCGCACCCGCAACTCGGGAGGGGCCAGATGGTTGTGATGCAACATGGATAAAGGTTGCGCCAATGCGGTGACATCCGTGCCGTGGAAACTTGCGACCCCAAACAGCACTTCGATCTCACGTTCAGTGACATAGGCCGCTAGCCCGTTCCAAAGATGATACATGGCGGTGCCGCCACGATAGTCGGGATGCACGCAGGACCGACCCAGCTCCAGCAACTTGCGGCCACTGCTTTTCAACACCGTCAGATCATATTCATCTTCTGAATAAAACTGGCCCACTTCCGCGGCACGTTCACCCGGCAACATCCTGTAAACACCAATGATTTCACCAGTGTTGTCGTCATATGCCAACATGTGATCGAAATAGGGATCAAACCGGTCTTTCTCTAACCCTGCCTCGTGATCGACCAAGTCGCCACCACCACCCAGTTCGCGCACGAAGACGTCATAGCGCAGGCGTTGCGCAGCTTTTAACTCCGCCTCGGTCTCGGCCAGCTTGACGGTAAAGGTTGGGCCTGTATCCGGCATAAAGGTGGTATCCGCTTTCTTTTCGCCGCTGATACCTCAGTTGATCAACCGAAGGCAACAACCGGTGGTTTGCCCCATGTTGTTAACCTTTCCTAAACCAGTTTCACGGATCAAAGACCGGCATCAGCGCGATGCGCGTTCCGTCGATTACCACTTTCCCCTGCTCGCGAAAGTTCACGGTGATCTTGCCTGCGATGTTGGATTGAACCTGTCCAACGCCCCATTCGGGAAAATCCGGGTGGCGGACAAACATGCCCGGTGCAAGAATGGCATTCATGTCTGTCATGCTGGGCTCCTGAATCCGGCGGCAGATACAGCAGGAGGTACGCATGGGCGCTTCGGACGTCAACCTGGCCGAGTTGATCGGCTCTCGGATCTGCCATGATCTGATCAGCCCAATCGGGGCCATCACCAACGGGCTTGAGCTGTTGGATATGGTTGGCGCTGTGCAAGGCCCCGAGATGGAGCTGATCTCGGGCAGTGTGGGCAGTGCGGGCGCACGTATTCGCTTTTTCCGGGTGGCGTTCGGGTCGGCCAGCGAGCAACCACTTGGGAGAGCCGAAATCACTGAACTGCTCAATGATGTCGAACGCGCAGGTCGTGTGCGGGTCAACTGGAACCTGACCGAACCTGTGCCACGCAATCAGGTCAAACTCGCCTTTTTGGCACTGATGTGTTGCGAAAGCGCGATGCCGTTGGGTGGCACCGTCGATATCACAAGTCTGGGCGCGAATTTGACGGTGACCGGCACGGCAGACAAGCTGAACGTGGACGGCGACCTATGGAAAAACGTGGTCACAGGACGTTTTCCAAACAAGCTTACGCCCGCGCAGGTACAGTTTGCCCTGCTGCCGGAAACAGCCAAGGCGATTGGACGGCGCGTCGCGGTAGAAACCACCGCAACGCGCGTTTCGCTCAGGTTTTAAGCCCGGGTCGTTCCGTCCCCACGGACCAGATACTTGAAACTGGTCAGTTGCGCCGCGCCCACCGGGCCGCGCGCATGCATTTTGCCTGTGGCGATCCCGATTTCCGCGCCCATTCCGAACTCACCGCCATCTGCAAACTGGGTGGAGGCATTGTGCATCAGTATCGCACTGTCGAGACGTTCAAAGAAACGGGCCACCGCCGCATCGTCTTCGGTCATGATGCAATCAGTGTGGTTGGACCCAAATTGCTGGATATGCGCAATCGCTGCGTCAATATCTGCCACGGGTTTGGCTGCAATCACGCTATCAAGGAATTCCTTTCCCCAATCGTCTGACGTCGCGGCCTGTGCACCATCTACCGCCAAAGCGCCTTCGGCGTGAACCTCGACTCCAGCGGCCAGCAGCGCCTCGATCACATCGCGCCCCAGTGTTTCAACAACGTCCTGATGGATCAGCAAACATTCGGCGGCCCCGCAGATGCCTGTGCGGCGGGTCTTTGCGTTCAACACAACATCGAGCGTCTTTTGCGGATCAGCAGCTTTGTCGATGTAAATATGAACAATGCCTTCGAGGTGAGCAAAGACCGGCACACGGGCCTCGCGCTGAACCAGACCCACCAGCCCCTTGCCACCGCGCGGAACGATGACATCGACACAGTCGGTCAGGGTCAACAACTCCTGCACCGCCGCGCGATCCCGAGTGGGCACCAGTTGAATGGCGTCCTCGGGCAAGTTGGCCGCTTTCAACCCTTCGACCAGACACGCATGGATCGCGGTCGAGGAATGAAAACTCTCGGACCCACCGCGCAAGATGACAGCGTTGCCGGACTTCAAACACAGAGCACCGGCATCAGCAGTCACATTGGGACGGCTCTCATAGATCACGCCAATGACGCCCAAAGGTGTACGGACCCGCTGAATTTTCAATCCAGTGGGGCGCTCCCATTCAGCCAGAACTTCGCCCACCGGGTCCGCCTGATCCGCTACGGTGCGCAGCCCGTCGACCATATCCTGAATACGGGCCTCATCCAGCATCAGCCGATCCATCATCGCCGGGCTCAGGCCCTTTTCACGGCCAAACTCCAGATCTTTTTGGTTCTCTTCGATTATCTTCGCACGATTGGCCCAAACCGCATCCGCAGCGGCAATCAAGGCAGCGTGTTTACGCTCGGCGCTTGCAAAAGCCAGATCACGCGATGCGTCTTTGGCGCGTTTCCCAAGATCGGCCATCAATGCGGGAATGTTGTCGAAATCTTTCATATCGCGTGCCTTTCAGGTCATCTTTTACAGTGCTTACAGGGCCAGATCATCCCGGTGGATCAAAGCTGCGCGACCCGGGTACCCCAAAGTCGCTTCAATTTCAGACGACTTGCGCCCCTTGATCGCGTCGGCTTCCTGCGCGGTATAGCGGCTGATCCCTTGCGCCAATCGGCGGGCATTTGGATCAAGAACGGCAACAGGGTCACCGCGCCCGAAATCGCCAGTAACTTCTAGAATACCCGCAGGCAGCAGGCTTTTGCCATTGGCCAGAGCGTTGGCAGCCCCGTCATCCACGGTGATCTCTCCGCGTGGTTTCATCGCAGATATCCAACGTTTGCGGGCGGCATGCGGGTCCAAGGTGGCAGCAAACCAGGTTGAACTTGCTCCATTTTCAAGCATTTTCAAGGGGTTCAAAACCGATCCTTCAGTGATGGCCATTGTGCAGCCACCTGCGGTGGCCATCTTGGCGGCCATCAGTTTTGTCTTCATCCCGCCCTTGGACAGGCCTGAGCCCGCATCGCCTGCCATGGCCTCAATCTCGGGCGTAATGCGATCAATTTTCTCGAAGCGCGTGGCCGAGGAATCCTCGCTCGGATTGCCCGAATAGAACCCGTCTACATCGGACAGCAGAATCAGTTGATCGGCCCCAACCGTCACTGCAATCTGAGCGGCCAGGCGATCATTGTCACCATAACGGATTTCGTCCGTAGCAACGGTGTCGTTTTCGTTCACGATCGGAACCACACCAAGGTTCAACAAGGTCTTCAATGTGGCACGTGAGTTCAGATAGCGGCGGCGGTTCTCGCTGTCTTCCAGCGTCACAAGCACCTGCGCCGTCGTTATCTGGTGCGGCGTCAAAGCCTCCTCATAGGCCCGCGCCAGACGGATCTGTCCCACTGCGGCAGCCGCCTGTGATTTCTCCAAAGGCAACGTAGCCATCGGCAAGCCCAGCACACCGCGACCCAACGCAATCGATCCGGAAGAGACCAGGATTACATCTGTCCCCTGCCCCTTAAGCCAGGCCACGTCCTGCGCCAACGAATTCAACCAGTCAGACCGAAGCAACCCGGTATCGCGATCCACCAACAAAGCAGATCCGATTTTTACAACAAGACGGCGGGCTGAGGTCAGGGTTGCCAAGGCTGCGCCTCCTCAGCGGGTTTCCGGCGCACGCGATTGTCGTCAATCTGTGCCCTCAACGCACGCAGAACCTCGGTCACGCCTAGATGCGCGACGCCCGACATGGTCATGACAGGGCCACCCACGGCCTCTTCCAGTTCGGCTTTGACCAGTTCACGCTCTTCGTCGTCCAGAGCATCGACCTTGTTCAATACGGTGATCCGGGGTTTTTCAGCCAGCTCACCGCCATATGCTTCGAGCTCGTGAATAATAGTCCGGTAATCGTCAGCGACTGTTTCAGAGGTGCCATCAACCAGATGCAACAGCACAGCGCAGCGTTCGACATGGCCAAGGAACCGGTCCCCGATGCCGCGCCCTTCATGTGCGCCTTCGATCAGGCCGGGAATGTCGGCAACCACGAATTCAACGTTGTCGACCCCAACAACACCCAGATTGGGGTGCAGCGTGGTGAAGGGATAATCCGCAATCTTCGGGCGCGCATTCGATGTGGCTGCCAGAAAGGTCGACTTGCCCGCATTGGGCATACCCAGCAACCCCACATCCGCGATCAGCTTGAGCCGCAGCCAGATGGTTCTGTCGATACCGGCCTGTCCCGGATTAGCCCGGCGTGGTGCCTGATTGGTAGCGGACTTGAAATGCAGGTTTCCGAAACCGCCATTGCCGCCCTTGGCCAGCAGAACTCGTTGCCCAACTTTGGTCAGATCACAGATTACGGTTTCTTCGTCTTCATCCAGAATTTCGGTACCAACGGGCACGCGCAGAAGGATATCGTCTCCGTCCTTACCGGTACGCTGCTGGCCCCGGCCTGGCTGGCCATTCTTAGCAAAGAAATGCTGCTGATACCGAAAGTCGATCAGGGTGTTCAACCCGTCCACAACTTCAGCCCACACAGACCCGCCTTTGCCGCCGTCCCCGCCATCAGGTCCGCCGTATTCGATGTATTTTTCGCGTCGGAAGCTGACGCAGCCGCTACCGCCGGCCCCGGACCGGATGTAGACCTTTGCAAGATCGAGAAATTTCATGGTCTGTCCCCTACTGCAAAGGCCCCATCGGCCACAAGTCAGAGTTTTTTACTGTATGTCCAGGTGGGCACATTCGCATCACGCGCCACCGAATAGCTTTCCGCATCGCCCAGATACTGGAATCCGCAATGGGTCAGCACCCGAGCCGAGGCGGGATTGTCCTGAAAAACACTGGCAAACATGGTCGCGTTCTGCAGAGGGTTGGCATTGACCAATGCTTCAACGGCCAAAGATGCAATGCCCGTGTTCCAATAAATAGGCGCAACCCAATATCCAACCTCGGACTGGTTCCGATCCAGTCGTTTCAGTGTGATCAGACCGATCAGTTCCGGGCCACCGTCTTTTATTGCATCCATAACCCAAACATCTTCGTCCCGGTCTTCTGCCATCGAACGCGTCACAAAAGCCTCGGTCGAGCCGGGCGCCAGCGGGTGCGCGATGCTTGTGGTCATGCGTGCCACGCGCTCGTCCCCCGCGTAGTGCTCGATCAGTCCCATGTCCGAACGGCGCAGCGGGCGCAGATCGAACCGCTCGGTTTCTATGACCGGCTGATTTATTATTGCTTCAAGCTTCATTGGTGTGTTCCTCCTCCGAACAACACAAAAAGGACGGACGCAACCGTAAGCCCGGCCAACGTCCACATTAGATATTTTTCCGCAGGGCGACCTTCAACCGCATGAGCAATTCTATCGCCTGCGAAGGTCCAGATCGGGTGCAAGACGACCTGGCAGATAAACAAACAAAGAGCGATCGTGAACGTTGCGTCCAAACTGGACGTGCCAGCCGCGACGAAACCAGTAAACCCAGCAATGATCATGGCCCAGGCCTTGGGGTTCAGCGGATGCACGATCAGTCCGGCCCAAAAACCCGGCACCGAACCACTTGCTCCATTTCGCGACAAGCGAAGATTGGCGATCTTCCAGGCCAACCAGCACACATAACCAGCAGAGGCGTATTTCAGCGCGGAAAACACAAAGGGCGCTTGTTCCGCAATTTGCATGAGACCAAAACCCACCGGCCAGATAATCAACTGCTTGCCTAGCACGACACCTGCAACAAACGGCAGGGCCGCCCGGAAACCATAGCGCGCACCTGTTCCCAGCAGAACCATATTGGCCGGTCCCGGCGTGCCCACCTGTGAGGCGGCGAAGATTAGAAAACTGGTGGTTGCGACGGGCATCGGTTTTTTGGGATCACAACTGCGTTAAAACGAAAAAGGGACCGGCATTTTCTGCCGGTCCCCCATGAATTTTTTATTAACCTTCTGGGTCTCGGCTTACTCTGCGGCCTCCGCCACTGGCAGGACCGAAATGAAGGTGCGGTTTTTGAGTCCCTTATGGAACTTCACGGCGCCATCGGTGGTTGCAAAGATGGTGTGATCTTTGCCCATGCCTACGCCTTCGCCCGGCCAGAACTTAGTGCCGCGCTGACGTACGATGATGTTGCCTGCGATGGCTGCCTGGCCACCATACAGTTTCACGCCAAGGCGGCGACCAGCTGAGTCGCGACCGTTACGGGAGGAACCGCCAGCTTTTTTATGTGCCATTCTCTCTCTCCTTAGCCTTGAGCCAGCTCTTTGGCTTGCTCAACCCATTCGGGTTTCACTTTGATGGTGTCGATAGCAGCAATCTGCTCGTCCGACAAGGCGGCCAGAGCGGCAAAGCTCTCGATACCGGCCTCAACCAGCTTTTTGGCGGCGGCAGGACCGACACCGTTCAGCTTGGTCAGATCGTCAGCGGCAGCAGCAGCGGCGGGTGCCTCTGCTTTGACTTCTGCTTTCTTGGCAGGCTTTGCAGCAGGTGCCGCTTCGCCAGCCGGAGCAGACCCGGTTGCAGCTTTGATGCCCGACTTGTCAGCGCCCGACGACAGGATGTCGGTGATCTTGACCAGTGTCAGTTTCTGACGGTGGCCAACGGTACGCTTCGAGCTGTGCTTACGACGGCGCTTGACGAATTTGATGACCTTGTCACCTTTGATCTGTTCGATCACTTCGGCCTGTACGCCCGCGCCTTCAACGAAAGGTGCACCAACAACCGGAGCGTCGCCGCCCAGCATCAGAACATCGTTGAATTGAACTTTTTCACCTGCGTCGGCAGCCAGTTTTTCAACGCGGAGCACATCGCCCGCCTGAACCTTGTACTGCTTGCCGCCAGTCTTGAGGACCGCAAACATGCGTCTTTCCTTTTCATACCCGCGTTCTGTGGTCCCCTTTTCGGGTGTTGCTGGCTTAAGCCACCTCGAACAGCGCGCCCTTCTCGGGCTGTGTGACTGACCCTTTCGACATATCTTAAGGGTCAAATAATAACGATACCCGGCGCGGATGACCGGCCGGGATGCGCGCTTATCCATAGAATAGGCGGGAAAGTCAACACCAAAGCAGCATCACAACTCAGAGGCCCTGAGAGTGCGCGCAACCGCTTGCCCCAATTGGTAAGAAATATCGTTGAACATGCGGTCAAAGCCCTCAAAAAGCGCGTCGTTCAGAGCTTGCCCAGTTTCCGTTCTTGAAAAGGCGATGTTCTCACGCATCTGCGCCTCGTCCAACGGACGATAGGCCAGCAACAAAAACGCATAAAGCCAGGCTTCGGTGTCTTCGGTCCGGCTGTCCTTTTGCGACAAAAGCTCGGCCAACAGGCCCTGCGTGTCGGCGCTTGAATCAACATCAAGCCCGCGAAAAAAGTTGTAGTCCGATGTCAAAGAGCCCTGAACGTTCTTTTCAATCAGTTGGTTCACTTCGATATATTCCTCAACCAAAGCAAACCTAGCTGTTGCGCGCTCGGTTGCTGCAAACGCATCACGGGCCATTTCTTCGATCGTGGGATCCGACATGGCCTGGCGGGCCGAGTTTTCAAGCGTCACTATGGTCCGACCAAGGTCGCTTTCAAAAAACACAATGGCCTGATCAAGTTGCGTGTCCGACATGCCGGTCTCAAACGCTTCGGTCAAATGGTCCTGCATCCAGATCGGGTCATAGATGTCTTGCACTTGGGCCTCAAAGAACGCACCCCCCGCATTGTTCAAAAGCGTTTCATCGAGATTTTTTCGGTGCTCCTGTCCTTCAAGCACCAAAATCTCCATCACCTCAGCCAAATGCATTGCCTGCGCCAACCGATCGATCTTTTCGTTAGCCGATGCAGGCAATCCTAAAACGGCAAGGGCCAAAGCAAGCAAAAGACGCCGCATCAAATATCCTGAGCGGGATGCAGATCAGCCATCCGCGCGGCAAGAACCTCGAAGCGCCGGGCCATGATCTCGAATTGAATGACATTCAAAAGCTCATAGACTTCCTGCATCAACGGCTGTTCCAGCGCTTCGACATATGCGTTGACATCCTCGTCCGAAAAGTCCTGGTACGTATAAGCCGCGCCTGCAAGGCTGGAGAGTTGCAGAGACTGGCGCATCGCAGGTTCATTTCTTTTCAAAAGCTCCCGCAAGCCTTCCGCATCCGTCTGCAATTCGATCACGCCCGATGCGCTGGCGGCCAGAAGGAAGCGCAGCTGTATTTCCTGCCACGCCCGAAGCGCTGTGCCGGTCGAATCAATCGCCGCATTCATACGCTTGAAGCTTTCGACCCTCTGAGACCCGTCCTTGATCAAATCCGAAATGATCTGCTGGCCTTCCAATTGCTTGGCCTCGTCGTCTTCATTCATGTGCGAGTCGTTTTCGACCGCAACCAGACGCTGCCCCAGATCGGACGCATAGAATTCAACCGCATGTGCCAAGGCCTTATCGGTTAGCGTTTCCTCAAGAATGGAAACAGCTGTCTCATGCATGGCATCGACATCGAATACTTCATCTGTCAGGCGTGCCCAATCCGAGCCGAACCCGTCCGGGTCAATGCCAAGCATCTCAGGCGCAGAACGAGAGCTGAGCGTGATGCTTTCCAGCGCCACATCAAATCCGGTTGTGGTCAGAAACGCCTCGATCCGGTCCCGGTTGGCCGCAAACAGGGGCGCGACCGCCAAAACAAGCGTCAAGGCTGCCAAGAAAAGCAGAGATGTTACGCGATGTGCAAGCTGTGTCATGGCAATTAGAGTAGGCGTTTTCCGCCCGCAGGCAACGGAAAAACCCGGCTTTGACAATTTCTGGAATTTTCTGCTTGCACCCCTGCCCGTTCCTTACTAAATCCCCCCCTCACAGACCCCCGCGGAGAGGTGCCGGAGTGGTCGAACGGGGCGGTCTCGAAAACCGTTGTGGGTGCAAGCCCACCCAGGGTTCGAATCCCTGTCTCTCCGCCACTCCCCGGCTTGGCCTTGAATTCAAAAGTTGTGCAGAGAATTGCTCTGGCTTTTAGTGGGGCAAGCGGATGGCTGCGCAATTGCAATGCGCGATTTCCCAAAGCAGCGTGATGTTGCCGTATGCAATGCCTTGTATCAGCGTAGGCTGGCTCAAACCTCTATTCTGCTGAGAATTCAAAGGAATTCCCCTTTGTCATTGCGTTAGTCTTCAGGCATCCCGGCGACACAAATTCAAAGGAGATTCATATGTCGCGCACTCTTATTTTGGCCGTCATCATCGCTGTAATCGGCGTTGGCGGCTACTATTACCTCAACCAACCCGAACCTACTCCGGCAGAGCGTTTGCAAACAGCCGCAGAGGAAGCTGGCGATGCCTTGACCGACGCTGCCTCTGACGCTCAAGACGCTGTGTCAGAGGCCGTTAAAACCGCAACGGAACAAGCCTCTGAGGCGGCTGCATCAGTGGCCGATCAGGCAGCCGAAGCGGCATCGTCGGTCGCGGATCAGGCGTCAGAAGCTGCGCAACAGGCGGGCGATCAGGTCGCCGCGCTGACCGATCAAGGGCAGGAGTTGCTGAATTCCTGGATTCAGGAAGGCAAGCTAAACCCAGCCAATTTCGACTATGACGGGATCATGGCTTCGCTGGAAGAAAGCACTCTGGCGGCCGACCTGAAAAAGCAGGCGATCCAGATCGTAAACGATATCAAAGCGTCGCCTGAGACCATCGCTCAGAAAATCCAGGAACTGACCAACCTGTTGACACAACAATAAAATACTTGGGGTCGACCTTGTGGTTTGGCCCCACCCTATGGGCGCATCTTAGGTGCCCCCACGTTATTTCGGCATTGAATTGACGCCCCGAGCGGCTTTTGATTGGCTCATTCCAAAGCTCGGCACGCGCCACGCCTGTTAAGGGTACGTGTTTAATACGGCGATTTCGACTTCAGATTTGTTGAGGATGACCAAATGACAGAACTGCCACAGACCATGTTTGCCACTCTATTAAAACATGAAGGATATTCTGGCACATCCAGCGGGCCAGCCATATCTGACGCAGCCGAATGGTTGGAACCCGCAGAGATACCCGTGCCACAGCCTGGCCCTGGTCAGGTTCTGATCAGATTGAGAACCGCATCGGTCAACCCGTCCGACTTGCATTTCATCAAGGGCGAGTACGGCCAACCTCGCGTAAAGGGATCCCCTGCAGGTTTCGAAGGATGCGGTGATGTTGTGGCCACCGGAAAAGGTGCCGAAGCCCTGCAAGGTCAGCGGGTTGCCTTTGTTGCTGCCGGATCGGGGGCCTGGGCGGAATATGTTGTCACGCAGATGCAAATGTGCATTCCGTTAAGGCCGGATATCTCGGACGATGACGGGGCCGCGCAGATCGTCAATCCGCTGACCGCGATGGCGATGGTAGACATGGCCAAGGCCGACGGCGACGCGTTTGTCGTGTCTGCCGCAACCAGCCAGCTTGGAAAACTGATGTGCAGCCTTGGGCGTGATCTTGGGCTGAAACCCATTGCGCTCGTGCGGCGCGCGGAGACCGTTGAGACGTTGAAAAGCCTCGGCGCTGCCGAAGTCCTGGTGACGACAGATTCAGATGTTGTTGAGCAATTTGCCGGACTGAGCACGTCCATGAAGCCACGCGTTTTCCTTGACGCCGTGACTGACCAACTGTCGGAACAATTATTCTGCGCCATGCCAAACCGAGCGCGTTGGATCACCTATGGCAAGCTCTCGACCGAAGCGCCGACGCTCACCCAAACCGGCCAGTTGATCTTTATGGGCAAGCGGATCGAAGGTTTTTGGCTGACGCAATGGATGATGTCGACGCCACCGGCCGATCAGATGCGGGTGGTGGCCGAGGTTCAGGCGCGTTTTGCAGACGGGCGCTGGAAAACAGATGTTTCTGAACACCTTACACTCAGAGATCTGGTGCCAAATTTAGCCAATGCGCTGAAAAAGAGTGACGGAAAGGTGATAATCACGCCATAGTAGAAGAACCCCACGCACCCCGAAGACTTGCGTGAGGCTGACGGCACCTGTTGCTCGTTGGAGGGAGGACAGTTTGGATAACGCACAGCTGCTGATCAGCGGACTGGCGAATGGCTGCGTCTATGGCCTGATCGCACTTGGCTTTGTTCTGATCTACAAGGCGACCGAAGCGGTGAATTTCGCGCAGGGTGATTTCATGATGCTGGGGGCCTTTGTGACTATCGGCCTGACGAATACTGAATATATGGGCCTGCCCTTCTGGCTCGCCCTGCCGATCTCACTGGGGATTATGGGTGCCTTAGGCTATCTGCTGGATCGGCTGATTATCCGTCGATTGTTCGGTGAAAGCCAGACCGCAGTCGTCATCCTGACCATCGCTTTGGGGTTCGTGATCCGCTTTGTTGCGGGGTTGATCTGGGGGCACGAGCCGCAAGCGCTGCAAAACCCGCTTGCCGGTAAAGAGGTCCGCTTTGGCGGTCTGGTTCTGGGGATGGAAGATGTGGCGGTGATTGTTGTTACGATCCTTCTGACCGGGGCGCTTTATGTCTTCTTCAGCCGCACAAAACTAGGCCTTGCAATGCAGGGCGCGTCGCAAAACCAATTGGCGGCCTATTACATGGGCATTCCGGTCAAACGCGTTCAGGGCTTTATCTGGGCACTGGCCGGGATCGTTGCCGGGATCGCCGGTATCCTGTTTGCCGCCAAGGGAGCGGTGGACCCGACCACCGGTTTGCTGGGCATCAAGGCCTTTGCAGCAGCGGTCATTGGCGGCTTTGGCAGTCTGCCGGGCGCATTGGCCGGAGGGCTGATCGTCGGTGTGATTGAACCCTTTGCCAGCCGCTATATTGCCGCGGGTTACAGCCAGGTCGCGCCCTATGCTCTGCTGCTGGCCGTGCTGATTTTCCGGCCCAACGGGCTGTTCAGTCAGGTTCGGGTTAAAAAGGTCTGACTCATGCGGATCGTGTTTAAAACCAACTACATGCAGGATATCCGGCCTTGGAAAGACCGGTATCAACTGTGTCTTTATCTGATCCTTCTGGCCGTCGTTGCAGCGGCCCCATGGTGGCTGGACGCATTCTATCTGGGTGAACTGACAAATGTTTTAATCTGGACCATTGCTGGGCTGGGCCTGATGATCCTGACCGGCCATACCGGGCAAGTCAGTCTGGGACATGCCGCTTTTCTGGCTTTTGGCTGCTATGCCAACGTTGCACTGATCGAAGCAGGGGTTCCCTTTCTGGTCGCTTTCCCACTGGCAGGAATACTGACTGGCATCGCGGGCGTGACAGTTGCCATCCCTGCCTTGCGCCTTCACGGTATCTACCTGGCCATCTTCACCATGGCCCTTTCGATCCTGATGGATGACATCATCGTTCTGTCTGAACCCATCACTGGAGGCGTCGCAGGCAAGTATGTCGGCGGGGTCGAGATCTTTGGCCATTTGGTAGATCGCTGGGGTACGCCGGATCTGTTCTTTTGGCTGGTTCTAACCGTAACGGTTCTAGTCACCTTGGGCTATATCAACCTGCTGCGAGCACCGCTGGGGCGCAGTTTTATCGCTGTGCGTGACTCAGAGGTTTCGGCTCAGGCGATGGGCATCGACATTGCGCGCACCAAAATGATCTCATTTGCCTTGTCCTGTGCTGTGACGGGCTGGGCCGGGGCTTTGATGGGGCTTTTTGCCGGTGCCTTCAACAATGAAACCTTCAGTGTTCTGATCTCGATCCAGTTGCTGATGATGATCGTGATTGGCGGACTGGGGTCGATCCACGGGGCATTTCTGGGTGCGATCGTGATCGGGTTCCTGCCGCAATTCCTTTCGATCTCTAAAGAATATGTCGGAGCCTTGTTCGGAGGAAACACAGTCGCCATTCCAGGCCTGGAATTCGGAATCTTTGGCATGATCCTGATTGCCTTCATCCTGTTCGAACCCATGGGCATTTATGGTCGCTGGCTAAAGATCCGCACTTGGTTCGAGTTGTTCCCCTTCTACCGCAAGGACATGTTCAAACGGCAAAAATCTTATCTAAAGACAGAGCGTCTAAGATGAGCCTGCTGGAGTTTGAAAACGTAACCCTGAAGTTCGGCGGCCTCACTGCGGTCGATAACCTATCGTTCGAAGTGCTGGAGGGCGAGGTTTTTGCCATCGTCGGCCCCAACGGTGCTGGCAAATCGACTGTATTCAACCTGATCTCGCGGTTCTACGAGCCCTACGCCGGGTCGATCCGGTTCGACAGCCATGATCTGCTACGTGTCAAACCCTCGGGCGTTGCAACCTTTGGCGTGGCACGGACGTTCCAGAACATCGAACTGTTCGAGCACGCAACCGTTCTGCAAAACCTTCTGGTTGGGCGGCATAGGCATCGACAAACAAATCTGCTTTCCGAGCTTTTGTTCCTTCCGTCCGCCCGACGGCAGGAAATCGAAAACCGCGAGAAGGTCGAAGAGATCATCGATTTCCTCGATCTTCAGGCCTATCGCGACAAGATGATCGCAGGGCTGCCCTATGGCGTGCGAAAAGTGGTTGAGGTCGCGCGCGCACTGGCAACTGATCCCAAACTGCTGTTGCTGGACGAACCCGCCTCAGGCCTGTCGGTCGAAGAAACCAGTGACATGCGGTGGTGGATCGATGACATCCGGCGTCAGATGGGCATCACCGTGCTGATGGTGGAACATGACATGGGCCTGGTCTCGGGCGTGTCAGATCGGGTTTTGGCCATGGCAGACGGCGCTGAACTGGCATTGGGCTCTCCGGCGCAGGTGCAGGCCCACCCGGCTGTTATCGAAGCGTATCTGGGAAAAGCTTCATGACCGAGCCGATCCTGAAAATACGCAATGTCGAAAGCTTTTATGGCCCCATCATGGCCATTCGCGGGGTTTCATTGGATGTGCACAAGGGGCAGATCGTGTCGATCCTCGGGGCCAATGGCGCGGGAAAGACGACGCTGATGAAAACCGTGTCGGGCGTGATGGACCCGGAAAAGGGACAAATCACCTTTGATGGTCAAGACATTCAGGGGGCCGAACCACATAAGGTCGTGCAACGCGGGATCGTGCATATCCCCGAAGGGCGCGAGGTCTTTCCCCTTCTGACTGTTGATGAAAACCTCAGCCTTGGTGCCTATTCCCGCAAGGACAAAGACCAGATCGAGCAGGATCGTGAACTGGTCTTTAGCTATTTCCCCGTCCTCAAAGATCGACGCGGGCAAGAGGCTGGCACACTGTCAGGCGGTCAGCAGCAAATGTTGGCGATCGGACGTGGGCTGATGGCCCGTCCTCGCATCATGTTGCTGGATGAGCCATCACTGGGCCTGTCGCCGATGCTGGTGCAAGAGATTTTTGAGATCCTCAGGCGCCTCAACCAAGAACAGAAGATGACCATGATGCTGGTCGAACAGAACGCTCATGCGGCACTGGATCTGGCCCATCATGGCTATGTGATGGAGGTTGGACGCATCGTCATGGACGGTAGCGCCGAGGCTTTGTTGAAATCCGAGGACATTCAGAACTTCTATCTTGGTGTGCGTGAAGACGGCGCGCGGGAAAACCGGCGCTGGAAACGGAAAAAGACGTGGAGGTAAGACGGATGGATGCCAGCCCCCTGCCCCCGCAGACCACAATCAACGGCGTGCGCTTTAACGCAACAACAGGTCAAAGGCCGCTGCGGGTGGACGGCTGCATCACCATAAGCGAGCTGTTTCAACACCGCTGCGCCGAGCTGGGCGAACGCACCGCGCATCGGGAAAAAGATCTAGGCATTTGGAGATCCTATTCATGGGCCGATTACTGGCAACACGCCAAATGGATTGGTTTGGCGCTACGGAAACTGGGGCTGGAACGGGGCGATGTGGTCTCGATCCTATCCGAGGATCGCAAGGAATGGGCGTGGTTCGACATGGGTATTCAGGGCGTCGGGGGGATAGCCTCGGGCGTTTACACCACCGATTCCGCCAGTCAGTTGCAATACCTGATCAATGACAGTGGCAGCAAATTCCTGATTGTCGAAGATGAAGAACATCTGGACAAGTTCCTGGAAATCGAATCCGAAGTTCCGGACCTGATCAAGGTGATCATTCTGGAAGACGAAGGTCTGCACGACCTCAAGCACCCACGCTGCATGATGATCGACGACCTTTACGCGCTTGGCCGAGAGGCAGAAACAGCCGATCACGGGCGGTTCGAGGCCGAAATCGCGCTGGCGAAACCGCAGGATACGGCGCTGCTTGTCTATACCTCTGGCACCACAGGACAGCCCAAGGGCGCGATGCTGAGCCACGAGAATATCCTTGCTGCCATTGAATCCGGCGCGCGGGCCTTACCGGTTCTTGCCAGTGATGAGCAGCTTTGCTTCCTGCCGCTGTGTCATATTCTGGAACGGGACGTGTCGGTCTATTTCCCGCTTGCGGCCCGCTGCACTGTGAATTTCGCGGAAAGCCCGGAAACCGTATTTGCGAACCTGCAGGAGGTCTCGCCCTCGACCTTCACGGCTGTGCCGCGCGTGTGGGAAAAGATTTATGCGCATGTGCAAATTCTGACGCAGGAGGCCACACCGTTGGGGCGCGCGGCCTTTGGGATAGCATTGAAAGCAGGCGCTCGCCGCGCCGAATACAGGGCGGCAGGGAAACACGTTCCGATCGGTATCGCGGTGCAGTTCTGGATATGGGATCAACTGGTTCTGAAGAACCTGCGCCGTATGCTGGGCATGGACCAACTGCGTCGTGGCGGCACCGGAGCTGCGCCGATTTCGACTGACTTGCTGAAATGGTACTGGGCCATCGGAGTACCTTTGGTCGAAGGTTTTGGGATGACTGAAACCGCCGGGTTGGCCACGCTCAACACCGTTGAAAGCAACAGGATCGGGACCATCGGCCAAGCCGTCGAAGGCTGCGACATCCGTATCTCAGAAGACGGTGAAATCCAGCTGAAAGGCATGAACATTTTTCAGGGATATTGGCGCAACAATGCCAAGACGGCTGAGACATTTACCGCTGACGGCTGGCTGCGCACGGGGGATATGGGGCATGTCGACAAGAACGGTTACGTCACCATAACGGGCCGCCTTAAAGACATTATCATCACCGCGGGTGGTAAGAACATTACCCCAGCCGAGATCGAAAGCCGGTTGAAGTTCAGTCATTATATTTCTGACGCGATCCTGATTGGTGACAGGCGCAAATACCTTACGGCTCTGATCATGATTGATCAGGAGAATGTCGAGAAATTTGCACAAGACCGCAAAATTCCTTTTTCGAATTTCGCCTCACTCTGTGCCGCGCCCGAAATCCGCGATCTGATCGGCGCCGAAGTTGCGGCTGTGAATACCCAATTTGCACGGGTCGAACAGATCAAGGATTTCCGGCTGATCGACGTGCTTTTAACAGCCGAAGACGATGAACTGACCGCTACGATGAAGCTGAAACGGGGTTTGGTGGAAAAGAAACACGGACATCTGATTGAAGACATGTACAGTTAGACAAGGGAATTTCGGGAGGAGAGAAATGAGAGAGTCATTCAAACTATTGGCTGTCGCCACGGCCTTGACCGCCTCGGCGACCATAGGTTTGGCGCAAACCCAAGGCGTAACCGACGATGAAATCGTGATCGGGTCGGTCAACGATCTGAGTGGTATCTTCGCAGCCGTGGGCGTTCCGGCCACCAAAGGCGCAAATGTTGTGTTTGACCGTGTCAATGCAGCCGGAGGCGTGCACGGGCGACAAATCCGCTTTGTCGTCGAAGACAATGGCTATCAGATGCCGCGTGCAATGCAGGGTTACAACAAACTGCTGAACCGGGACAAAGTGTTTGCGATGCTGCAATCACTGGGCACACCGATGAACATGGCCGGCTTCAAACTGCTGGATCCAAAGGGAATTCCGAACGTTGCCCCCCTGACGGCGGCGCGGCAGATGTTGCAAGAGCCTATGCGCAACAAGTTCACCTCATTCTCGACTTACTATGATCAAGCCCGCATTGGCGTGAAATACCTCGCAGGTGAATTTGGATCACAAACCGTTTGCACGATGTACCTGCCTACCGATTTCGGCGAAGAAATTCTTGAGGGCAGCCAGGCCGGGGCTGAAGAGGCCGGGATCACATTTGGATCCGAGACCACTCATAAACCAGATGAGACCGATTTCGTGGGTTCGCTCAGTAAACTCAAGGAAGAAGGTTGTGACATTGTCACGATGGCGCTGGGCGTTCGTCAGGCGATCACTGTGGTGGGTACTGCCAAGAAGATGGGCCTGACGGATATGAAATTCCTGGGCACCTCGGCCAGCTTCCTGACAGTCGTGGCGCAGGTTCCCGGAGGCGTGACCGACGGCTTCTATGCCGCCGCCTCGTGGCAGGATCTGTGGGCCCGCGCCGATGAGCCCGCCCCCGCCGCGTTCATCGAAGAGTACAAGGCCGCCACGGGTGAAGATCCGGTTGGGTTTGCAATGCTGGGCTATTCCGCCGCCGAGATGATGGTCAAAGCGCTGGAGGCCGCAGGTCCTGATCTGACCCATGACAGTTTCATCGAGGCCATGGAATCGCTGGACTATCAGGACGATCTGGTCGGCAACCACATCACCTATGGGCCGGATGATCATCAAGGCGCGGATACCGTGTTCGTCAATGTTGTTGAAAACGGCGCGTGGAAGCTCGTCTACGAAGAATAAGTCGCAGTAAATGCAACGAAAAAGGGCTCGCAGATGCGAGCCCTTTCTTTTGGATTGTCCCGGCGATTAACGCTTCGAGAACTGGAACGAACGGCGGGCTTTGCGCTTACCGAATTTCTTACGTTCCACAACGCGGCTGTCGCGGGTCAGGAAGCCTGCGGCTTTCAGAGCGCCACGCAGGTTCGGATCGTACAGTTGCAGCGCTTTCGAGATGCCGTGCTTGACCGCACCCGCCTGACCGGTCAGGCCCCCGCCTTTGACGGTTGCGACAACGTCGAATTCACCTTCAACACCAGCAACCTGGAACGGCTGGCGCAGGATCAGCTGCAGAACCGGACGCGCAAAATACTTGTCCTGGTCTTTGCCGTTTACGGTGACCTTGCCGGAACCCGGCTTGATCCAAACGCGCGCAACAGCGTCTTTACGCTTACCGGTGGCGTAGGAGCGGCCCAGCTCGTCACGTACGGGTTCACGCACGATGACTTCTTCGGCCACGGTTTCAACGCCTGCGACGGCGCTCAGCTCTTCGAGAGTATTGATCTGATCAGCCATCGGTCATTAGCTCCGGGTGTTTTTCTTGTTCATGGACTTAACGTCCAGAACTTCAGGGGCCTGGGCTTCGTGCGGGTGCTCGGCACCAGCATAAACGCGCAGGTTGGTCATCTGCTTGCGCGCCAGACGGTTGCCCGGCAGCATGCGCTTGACCGCTTGGGTCACGACGCGCTCGGGGTGTGCACCCTCAAGGATCTGCTGTTTGGTGCGCGACTTGATGCCGCCCGGGTGGCCAGTGTGCCAGTAGAAGTTTTCTTCGCGCTTCTTGCCGGTCATCTGGATTTTGTCAGCGTTGATCACGATGACATTGTCGCCCATGTCCATGTTCGGGGTGAACGACGCTTTGTGCTTGCCACGCAGGCGCATGGCGACGATCGAGGCAAGACGGCCCAGAACAACGCCCTCGGCGTCGATCAGGATCCACTTCTTGTCGATGTCTGCAGGTGTTGCAGAAAAGGTTTTCATGGCAGGATAGTCCTGTTTGATGTGAAAGACCGCCCCAAGACAGAGCGGCCCGAATTCGATGGTGGGGTTCTATGGGGTGGCCGTGCGCACGTCAAGCGCAGTAAATCATTTTTTCACAAGTAAAAACAATGTCTTGCAAAATAGGTATTATTTTACCCCAATCTAAACGCTGATTTGCTCGGGTGGATTGTCCAGTAACGCACGCAGCCGAAGCATTGCGTCCTCGAACCGTTGCAACGAGACATGCCCGTTCATTGCAATGCGAACCGCATTTGGTGCACGGCCATCGCGCAAAGCGAATTCGTCCGCCGAACGCAATTGTATTCCTTCACGCTCTGCCGCCCGGCTGAAGGCCGCTGCCCGCCACCCAGATGGCAGGTTTAGCCAGACAAACGGTACGTCTGGTGCCCACGTGAGGTCAAAACCACCCAACGCGTTCACCGTAACGCGTACATATTCGCCCATTCGGGTTCTGACATCTTTGGCGATCTGCCGCGTACGGGGATCAGACAAAAGCAATCGGGTGAGCTCTGCCAACGGCTGCGCCAGCCCAAAATACCCGTACTCTGCCGAGCGTCTCAGATCCACACTTCGCTCTTTCGGGGCAATGGCAAACCCGACGCGCAGTGATGGCGTCAGCACTTTTGAGATCGACGATACATGCCAGCCCCGCTCGGGCGCCAAGGCACGATAGCTGGGCTCTTTAGCCTCACCCATTCGGTAACAATCATCTTCAACGATCTGCAAATCGAATTTTCGCGCGACTTCAACTACCTCTTTGCGACGCTCGAGCGGAGTGTGCAGCGCGGTCGGGTTCTGCACCTCGGGTGAAACGCAAATCGCCTGCGCGGGTGTCTGCCGCAAAACATGTTCCATCGCGGTGGGGTCGATACCCCATTTATCCATCCGAATGCCAACCACCTCAGCCCGCATCAATTCACCCGCACGTCGAAAGCCGGCGTAAGACAGGTCTTCGACCAAAACGACCGGCTTGGGACCTTGAAGGATGCTTTGAAACACAAGACACAATCCGTTCTGCCCCCCATGAGTCAGTACAATGTCGTCATCCGTCAGCGGACCCAGCGGTAAATCCGACAGCCACTCGACCACCGCCTGGCGCATTGGCTTATAGGCATCGCGGGTTGGATAGTTCATAAATAATGCGGGATCGGACTGCGCAACTTTCTGCAAACACTCCCGTATCAACGACACCTGCCCCATATCCGCCAATCTTGGACTGAACAGGCTGACGTGATTGGCATTCTGTGCTTCGGCCAAATGCAACTGACGTGACCAGACATCATCCAGAATCGGGGATTTCGGAGGGGCTACAAATGTACCACGTCCGACCTCTGCTTGTAACAAGCCTTCATCCGTCAAAATCGTATAGGCCCGTGCAACAGTACCCGGTGTGATCTGCAATCGATACGCCAGTTCGCGCACCGGCGGCAGCTTAGATCCGATGTCTAACGCTTTGCTCTCAATTGCTTTTCGTATTGTGTCAGCAACCAAAGTATACTTTGGCCCCTTGGCTTTCGGCAACTCTTCCGGCCAAATTGTATCCATTACAATTCTTCCTTTGATTTTGACACAATATTGAATGTATCAACATCTTGTACCGAATATCACTGCTTTGTGTCAATACAATTTGAAAGGAACTCTGAGATGACACGCACAATGCACAACCCCGCCCTTATACTGCTGAACGCCAGCCCTCGGCTGCCGCTGATCGCTGTGCTGGCCGTGCGGTTTGCGGCTGCGGTCACTCAATGGGAACGCCGCCGTCGCAGTCGCGTCAATCTGGGCAATCTGGATGATCGGCTGTTGAAAGATGTTGGCCTGACCCGCACGCAGGCGGACCGTGAAGTAAAACGCTACTTCTGGCAGATCTGAATCATCCCCAGTCCCAATTATTGGGACCTCTTCCTGGGCCGGGGCCAGTCCCCGGCCTTTTTTAGCCGAACCGCGCCGCGGCCGAGCCTGCCGGTGGAATGGAATACGTCATGCTGGCCCGCGCAACCGGCTCGTCCATGCCTTCGGAATAGATCAAAACATCGCCGACGGCCAATGTTCGACCTAACTTAAGCAATCGGCAAGTCGCAATCAGATCGGCGCCACCTGCGGGTTTGCGAAGAAAATCCAGCGAACTGCTGGTCGTCACCGCCAGGGATTGCCGCCCTTTTCGCGCCAAAACCATAGCGTACACACTGACATCCGCCAGACCAAACATGGACGGGCCAGACACTGTGCCCCCGGGGCGCAGGTGCCGGTCCTGGACCACAAGGCGCATGGTAATGTTTTCTTCGGCCAGTTCTTCGACAACAAAATCCTCATGAACCTGAGGAAACACCTCTTTTAGGTATTGCGACAGTTCATCCCTGTTCATTGCCAAAGCCATACTTTCCCTCCTGCTCTTCCCGACCTAGAGTTGGCCCAACTTGGGATCGGAGGGCAAGATGGCAATTCTGGAACGTAACGACACTGGCGCGGTGGCACGGCTTACAATGAACGCGCCCGAGCGGTTGAACGCGCTGAGCGAAGAGATGCTGGCTGCGCTTCAGGATGAACTTGACGCTTTGCGCGATGACAGGTCCATCCGCGCAGTGATCTTATCAGGCGCTGGAAAGGCTTTTTGTGCCGGGCACGATCTGAAGCAAATGACAGCCGGACGTCAGTCCGAAGATGGGGGCAAAGCCTATTTCCAGGATTTGTTTGCGCGCTGCGCCCGGATGATGATGTCAATCCAGTCGCTTCCTCAACCCGTTATCGCTCAGGTCCATGGCATTGCCACCGCCGCCGGGTGTCAGCTGGTTGCGACCTGCGACATGGCTGTTGCAGCCGAGGGTACGCGCTTTGGCGTGAACGGGGTCAATATCGGGTTGTTCTGCTCGACACCAATGGTGGCGCTCAGCCGCAATATTCCTAGAAAGCAAGCTTTTGAGATGCTGACGACAGGCGCGTTCATTTCAGCCGAAAGGGCCGCAGAACTTGGGCTGATCAACCGCGTCGTTTCGGAATCGCAGCTGGACCATGAAGCCAATGCATTGGCTGAGCTTGTAGCCTCAAAGCTTGGCGTTGCCGTGAAAATCGGAAAAGAGGCGTTTTATCAACAACTTCAGATGCCCCTGGATCAGGCCTACACCTATACCGGAGAGGTAATGGCGCAGAATATGTTGCACCGGGACACAGAAGAAGGCATTTCCGCCTTTATTGAAAAGCGCCCCCCCAATTGGACCCAATGAGGCAATTGTTTTGCACATTTTTTGCCACTGTTTTGATTTTTGCACTTTTCAAAACGGCGACTCTGTGGCAAAGCTGGGTCGAGGCTGAGGCCTCAGGACACTTTTGGGTCGCCGTGGGCGGAAGGTCCCTCCAGCTGGTCTCTCTCACCAGCGCTGACATTCCCGCACCGGCGACCCCAAGACCCCCCTTTAAAATTAGCGAAACTGGCGCTGGCTGAGTTGCGCCCGATTGTGGTCTGTCCTATGTGGCAGCGCATGACACAAGTTTTGCACATTGTAGGCGGCGGCATGGCCGGATCCGAGGCGGCGTGGCAAGCGGCGGAAATGGGCGTTGACGTGGTGATTCACGAAATGCGCCCAACCGTTGGTACCTTTGCCCATCAAACCGGCAATCTGGCTGAAATGGTCTGCTCGAACTCGTTCCGGTCAGATGATGACGAACAGAATGCTGTGGGCCTGCTGCATTGGGAAATGCGGGCTGCCAACGGGCTGATCATGACAACGGCCGACGCCCATCGCCTGCCCGCAGGAGGGGCGCTTGCGGTGGATCGTGACCCTTTTGCCGAAAGCGTCACCGCAAAACTCCGCGCCCACCCACGCGTTTCGGTCACGGATGAAGAAGTGACCACCCTACCCGATGACGGCCAATGGATTTTTGCAACAGGGCCCTTGACCTCGCCAGCACTGGGCGAAGCGATCCGCTCGGAAACTGGTGCCGAGGCGCTGGCCTTCTTTGATGCCATTGCGCCCATCGTTTATGCCGAGAGCATCGACATGTCGAAGGCCTGGATGCAGTCGCGGTACGACAAAGGCGAAACAGAAGAAGAGCGCACAGCCTATCTGAACTGCCCGATGGACCGTGATCAGTACGAGGCGTTCATCGACGCACTTCTGGCTGCTGACAAGACCGAGTTCCACGAGGGCGAAACAGCCGGTTACTTTGACGGCTGCCTGCCCATCGAGGTCATGGCAGAACGCGGGCGCGAAACCTTGCGCCATGGTCCTATGAAACCGGTCGGCCTGACCAATTCACATGCACCGGACGTCAAACCTCATGCCGTGGTGCAGCTGCGCCGCGACAATGCACTGGGCACGTTGTTCAACATCGTGGGTTTCCAAACCAAGATGAAATACGGTGCCCAGACCGAGGTGTTCCGAATGATCCCCGGCCTGGAAAGCGCCAGCTTTGCTCGCTTGGGCGGCATTCACCGCAACACATTCATCAACTCACCCACGTTGCTTGACGCGCAGATGCGACTGAAATCCAAGCCGAATATCCGGTTCGCCGGGCAGATCACGGGCGTCGAGGGCTATGTCGAAAGCGCCGCAATGGGTTTGCTGGCAGGGCGTCTGGCAGCTGCAGAGATACTTGGGCGTGATCTGCCGGACGTGCCGCAGGACAGCGCAATGGGCGCTTTGATTCATCACATTACCGGCGGGGCCGAGGCCAAGACCTTTCAGCCGATGAATGTGAATTTTGGTCTATTCCGTCCGGTGGATGGTCTGAAAGGTGGGCGGCGAGGCCGGAAGGACCGGTACAAAGCCTATACAGACCGCGCCAAGTTGGAATGGAGCACCTGGTTGGAGCATTGCTGACTGGACGCACAATACGGTCTCGGCCTAGCATGCAGGTATGACCGACAAGTTCCTAGACAGCACCTACAACCTCGACACACCACAAGAAACAGAATCGCACTACAAGAACTGGGCGGCGACCTATGATAAAGAGGTCGAAGATCATGGATATGTCACGCCAGGTCGCGTGGCGGCGGCGTTGTGGTCTGCCCACCCCCACCCTGAAACCCCGGTGCTGGACTTTGGATGTGGAACCGGAATGTCCGGTCAGGCTTTGCGCTCAGTCGGGTTCGAGACTATCGATGGCATGGATCCCACTCCCAAAATGCTGGAAGAGGCAAATGCTAAGGGTGTGTACAGAAAGCTGACCGGCTTCGATATCACCAAGCCAGCTCCGCTCAAACGTGGTGCATATTCGATTGTCACAGCCATCGGTGTCATCGGTAAGGGCGCTGCCCCGGCAGAGACAATCGACGCTTTGATGCATGCTTTACCCAAAGGAGGGCTGTTTGCGTTTTCTTTGAATGATCACGCGCTGGCAGATCACACTTTCACCTGCCGCGTTACGGATTGGGTCGACATGGGGGCCGCACGTTTGCTATTTCGTGAACATGGGCCGCATCTACCCGGAATCAACCTTAACGCTGACGTGTATATAATAGAAAAAGCGTGACTTTCCTGACGCGCTTTGCGCCATCTCCAACCGGGCCACTTCATCTGGGCCACGCTTATTCTGCATTGATGGCCAACGACATGGCCAAAGCTGAAAGTGGTCAGTTCCTGCTGCGGATCGAGGATATCGACCAATCCCGTTCGCGACGGCATTGGGAGGATCAGATATATGATGATCTGACCTGGCTGGGCCTGAATTGGCCACGTCCTGTTATGCGCCAATCGGATCGCATGGCGGTTTACGATGCCGCCCTGGATCAACTCTGGGCGCGGGGCTTTCTGTATCCCTGCACCTGCAACCGCAAAGATATTGCCGCTGCAGCCAGCGCTCCGCAGGAAGGCGCACCGCTGCACGGGCCTGACGGAATAATCTATCCCGGGACCTGTCGTAAATCCAATGCAAGCAAAGATTTAACCCAACACCTTCGCCCAAAACACGAAGCTGTACGGCTGGACATTTCCAAGGCTTGTCAAGCGATTCAGGAGAGGTCCAGACTTCAGTTCACTGAACTCGGTTCCGGCCCCGACGGGGAAACAGGTGTAATCACCTTCACTCCGGATGAGATGGAAACAACCGTCGGAGATGTTGTTCTCTCCCGCCGCGACATGGGCACGTCTTACCATCTGTCCGTTGTCCTGGACGACGCGGCGCAAGGAATCACGCGTGTTGTTCGGGGTCGGGATCTGTTCGAAGCGACCCGCATCCATGTTCTGCTTCAGGTTCTATTGGATTTACCAACGCCCGAGTATTTTCACCACGATCTGATCCGTGATGATGCAGGCAAACGATTGGCCAAGCGCGACGATGCGCGTGCGATCGCAAAATATCGCGCTGAAGGCGCCAGCCCCGCTGACATTCGGCGTATGGTCGGGCTTTGATCCGGCGCGCTTATTCCATCGGAGCCATCAATTCTGTCTCGGCCCCGTCACGAACAGCAGTATAAAAGCAGGTCCGGCGATTTGTGTGGCAAGCAGCCCCGGTCTGACGCACCAGTACCAGAAGGCAATCGCGGTCACAATCGATCCGAAAATCCACAAGCTCTTGTGTGTGGCCTGATGTTTCGCCCTTGATCCAGAAAGACTGACGAGACCGCGACCAATAGGTCACCCTGCCCGTTTCCAGCGTCTTTTCAACGGCCTGAGCATTCATCCAGGCCATCATCAGAACCTCGCCAGACGCGTCATCCTGTGCGATTGCGGGGATCAGGCCCGCCTCATTATATTTTAATGTCGATGGGTCAAATATGACAGGCTCAGTCATCTCGAAAAACCTTTTGCATCCGGTGGGCTGGCCACTATGTATGAGGAACACACGACGAGGGAAAGCCATGAGCGGCGAGAACGACCTGATAAAGCTGTATTCCGGGCGCATTCTAGCGCTGGCGGCAGATATTCCGCATCTTGACCGTCTGGACGACCCAGATGCAACGGTCAAGAAACGGTCACCGCTGTGCGGCTCGACCGTGACAGTGGATGTCAAGGTTCAGGACGGCCGGGTGCGTGCCTTTGGTCAGGACGTCAAAGCCTGCGCCTTGGGTCAAGCTTCTGCCGCGGTCGTGGGGGATGCGATCATTGGCGCGACGCGTGCTCAGGTCGAAGCTGCTCGCGATCAGTTGGCTGCAATGCTGAAAAAAGATGGACCTGCCCCAGATGCTCCCTTCGACGGGCTCGAAGTCCTTATGCCGGCACGGGATTATAAGAACCGGCACGCCTCGATCCTTCTGGCACTGGATGCCACAGCCGAGGCCATGGCACAGGCCGAACAGGCCCATTGCGCATAAACTTGGCAAATTAAAGTAAACCTATTCCGCCTCAGGTCAGATTTCAGGAGGAATGGGTTAGAACAATCTGCGAGAGCATTTCGTCACGCTTTGGGTTGTTATTGACCCGATCGGGATAATAGCTGTGTTTGTCGCGCTCAACTCTGTCCTGTCCGCGCTGCTTGGGATCTTCAAAACTGGTCTGCTGTAAAAAAACCGCCGCTCCTTCCGGGCGAAAGGGCGGCGGCAGGCATTGCGTGTCTCGTGTGGGGTCCGGTTCACCGCGCGGGGCCGAGGCATGGCCCCTCAAGGGGTTTGGGACAGGCAGGTCACCCTTGACTGAAATGGGGATGACAGCGCGGTTTTTTCGGCACGAGATCGCAGGCAGAAAGGCTTAGAAACCAACCGGCAGGTGCAAAGCTACCATCAGGATCACGACCAAAGACATCACGCCAACCGCATCCTGAAAAATGGTCGATTGCGCGCGGGTGAAAGCGGTCTTGATCTGGGTCAGCATAGGGTCACCTCCGGTCAGAACTTTAATCCTTTGTTGACCTTTTGTTCTCATATTTAACCGAGTCGGTAAAGAACTTTTTAAGAACATTTGTGAACTTTTTAGAACACTTCACCTAACCCACTGAAATTAAACGGATAGCCTGATCTTGTTTCATCAACCACAAAAGAACACGCGCGGCACGGCCCCGTTCCGACGTCAGTTTCGGGTCTGCATTCAGCAATGCGCGCGCATCTGATTGGGCGACAGCCATCAACCCGGCCTGACGTTCAAGATCGGCGATATGGAACTTAGGAAGGCCGGATTGTGCGGTCCCGATCAGATCCCCGGCCCCGCGCATTTCAAGATCGGTTTCGGAAATGCGGAACCCATCCTCGGTTTCACGCAAAACCTCCAGCCGTCTGCGCCCACCTTCGCTGAGCGGCGGTTGGTACATTAGCAGGCAGGTTGAGTCCGCATCGCCACGCCCCACACGCCCTCGCAATTGGTGTAACTGCGCAAGCCCGAAAATCTCGGCCCTTTCAATCACCATGATCGTGGCATTGGGAACATTGACCCCAACCTCGATCACAGTTGTCGCCACCAGAACCTTGGTGTCACCGTTCTGAAACGCGCTCATCGCCGCGTCTTTGTCAGTGGGCGGCATCTGCCCATGGACCAGCCCCACAACGCCTTCCCCCAGAATAGCGCGCAGACGTTTGAACCGTTCTTCGGCAGCGGTCAGGTCTGAAACCTCGGATTCATCAACCAATGGACAGACCCAGTAACACTGTCGCCCCTCTTCAATCGCGCGGCGAAGATGCGACACGACCTCATCCATACGCTGCGTGCTGACAATCGCCGTTTTGATCGGTTTTCGCCCGGGCGGTTTTTCGTCCAGAACCGAGACATCCATATCCCCATATTGCGCAAGCGCCAGGCTTCGCGGGATTGGAGTTGCCGTCATCACCAGAACGTCGGCACCCTGCCCTTTTTCCGACAGTTCCATCCGTTGCCGAACACCAAAGCGGTGCTGTTCATCGACGATGGCCAAGCGCAGAGCCTTGAACTCCACGTCACTTTGAAACACCGCATGGGTGCCGACCAGTATCTGAATACTACCTTGTTTCAGCGCCTCAAGCTTGGCACGACGCTCAGCACCCTTATCTCGCCCCGTGAGCAGTTCCAAAACCACCCCGGCCTCTTCGGCCAGCGGGCGCAACCCTTCCAGATGTTGGCGCGCCAGTATCTCGGTCGGGGCCATCATCACACCCTGCCCGCCTGCTTCAACAGCGATCAAAAGCGCCATGAAAGCCACCAGGGTCTTGCCTGCACCCACATCGCCCTGAAGTAGACGGTTCATCCGAGCGTCCGAAGCCATATCCGCCGCGATCTCTTCGATCGCGCGGCTTTGGGCCCCGGTCGGATGATAAGGAAGGCTGGCCAACACCTTGGATTGCAACCTCCCGGTCGCGACACTAACAATTCCACGAGATTTACGTTCCCGTTGGCGGGCCAATGCCAGGGTCAACTGATGCGCAAATAATTCGTCATAGGCCAAACGCTGCCGCGCGGGTGCAAAGGGAGCGACATCATCTGCCCCCTGCGGATTGTGACCGGCGCGAATGGCTGAAGCCCAATCCGGCCAATTTTGTTGCGCCACCTGAGCGGGGTCGATCCATTCCTCAAGCTCAGGCGCCCGCGCCAACGCGCTGCGACTGGCCTTGAACGCGGTTTTCTGGGTCAGCCCTTGTGTCAGATGGTAAACAGGTTCAAATTCCGGGATCTCTCGGGCCTTTTCTACTGGCAGCATATGATCCGGATGCACCATTTGGGTCATACCGTCGAACAATTCCAACTTACCGGAAATCACCCGGCGCGATCCCTCAGGCAGCACCTTTTTCAGATAATCTCCGCGCGCATGAAAGAAGACCAACTGAAAATCGGCCTGACTGTCTTCGACATGAACACGATAGGCCCCACCCTTACTGCGTGGCGGGCGATGCGTGCCCACAGTGACCTCAACTGTCAACGTGGAAGGCAAATCAGCGCCTTGGATCGTATCACGCCTACGACGGTCAACCACTGCGTAGGGCAAACCAAACAAAACATCGCGCGGACTTTCCACGCCGGTCTGCGCCATGACTTGCGCGGTTTTGGGACCGACACCATCGAGCGTCTCCAAATCCGCAAAAAGCGGAAAAAGCTGTTCCGGCCGTCCGCTCATGCGCCTTCGATCAGCTGCAACCAGCCATCCTCGTCCAAGGTTTCGATACCCAGTTCTGCGGCCTTTTTGGCTTTCGATCCGGCACCCGGTCCTGCAACCAAAATATCAGTTTTCTTGCTGACAGATCCCGAAACTTTCGCACCCAATGCCTCGGCCCGAGCCTTAGCTTCAGCTCGCGTCATCTTTTCCAGCGTCCCGGTAAACACCACGGTTTTTCCTGCCACCGGGCTGTCCGATGCGGGTGCATCCGGAGCAATGACGGTCAACTCCTGTCGTAGCGTATCAAATGCGCGCCTCTCTTCCTCATTTGCAAAAGCATCTGAAAGGGAAAGGCCAAGCGTCGCGCCGATCCCATCAATCCCGATCAGATCAGCCCAGGCTGCATTGGCCTCTGAAGAAACGCAGGCCGTTGCGATAGCCGCATCACGCACTTCCTTGACGCGGGCACGACGGCCCTCGGTCGCCGCTGTCGCTCGTTCCGCATCTTCGGCCTCATCGGCTTGCCGCTGCGCCAAAGCCGCCGGGCGAGCAGCATCCAACGCCTGCGCCATGGCATCCCACTCACGGTAATACAACGCCAAATCGCGCGCGCCAACTTCGCCCACATGCCGAATACCCAAGGCAAACAGTAGGCGCGCAAATGGAATTTTGCGTTTTTCGTCAATCGCAGCAAACAGATTTCCGGCCGAGGTCTCGCCCCATCCATCCCGGTTTTTCAACCGGGCCAGATTACCGTTGTCGCGCTGTTCCAATGTGAAGATGTCAGCAGGGGTGTTAATCGGAAGGACCGGGTCATCGTAAAACATTTCAATCTGTTTTGCGCCCAAGCCTTCGATATCAAACGCCTTGCGAGACACAAAATGTTTTAATTTTTCTACCGCTTGCGCCGGACAAATCAAACCGCCCGTACAGCGGCGCACGGCATCGCCTTCCTCGCGAATAGCCGCACTACCGCATTCAGGACATTCTTGCGGAAACGGAAATGTCTCAGTGTTCTCAGGGCGTTTGGTCAGATCGACATCGGCAACTTTCGGGATCACGTCACCCGCGCGATAAACCTGTACCCAGTCCCCGACACGTATATCCTTGCCTTCTCGGATCGTACTGCCCTTGGCATCGCGCCCGGCAATGTAGTCTTCGTTATGCAAAGTGGCATTCGAAACCACAACGCCGCCAACTGTCACTGGATGCAAACGGGCCACGGGGCTGAGCGCACCAGTGCGGCCAACTTGAATGTCGATTGCCTCTAGCCTCGTCCAGGCCAGTTCGGCGGGGAACTTATGCGCAATTGCCCATCGCGGCGTAGTAGAGCGAAACCCCAAACGCGCCTGAAGCGACAAATTGTTGACCTTGTAGACAACCCCGTCAATGTCATATCCCAAGGTGGACCGTTGCGCCTCGATTTCCCGATAGTGCGCGATCATCTCTTGGGTCGTCTGACATAGGCGCGTCAGTGTATTTGTCGAAAACCCAAGAGATTGCAGTCGCTCAATCGCACCCAATTGTGTGTCTGCCAAGGGTTCGGACACCTCACCCCACGCATAGGCAAAAAACTTTAGGGGTCGGGATCGCGTGATTTCCGCATCTATTTGCCGTAAAGACCCGGCCGCTGCGTTACGTGGATTGGCAAAGGGCTTTCCACCTCGTTCTGCTTGCCGCGCATTCAGCGCCTCGAAATCGGCATGAGACATATAGACCTCGCCACGGACCTCAAGCACTTCGGGCGCGCCATTCAACTGCTGAGGAATATCCGAGACGGTACGCGCATTCGCCGTCACATTCTCGCCGACCTCACCGTCCCCTCGCGTCGCGGCCTGAACAAGTTGGCCGTTTTCATAGCGCAAGGACAGCGACAGACCGTCGATCTTTGGTTCAGCCGTGAAAGACAATGGCTCATCGGAGCCCAGACCCAGGTACTTTCGAATCGATCTGTCAAAATCGGCCACGTCCTCGTCATCGAAGGCATTGCCCAGCGACATCATTCGAACAGCATGCGTTACCTTCGAAAACCCGTCCGCTGCCTTGGCGCCGACTTGGTCCGACGGGCTGTCGTCACGTTTGAGGTTGGGAAATCGCGCCTCAATATCAGAGTTTCGGCGCTTCAACGCATCGTATTCCGCATCCGAAATTTCAGGCGCGTCTGACCCATGATACAGCGTGTTTGCCCGAGACAGCACAGCCGCAAGGCGCGCCAATTCGGCGCGCGCTTGGTCTTCGGTCAGATCAGATATGGAATTGGAGTTGCTCATGGCCTCGCCCTGTCACGCGTTCTTGGACCTCAGTGATAGGGCGAGGCCATGGCCAGGTCCAGACGTGCTGAGCCGTGAGTGTAAAGTGCCGCCCTGGACCACCAGCGGCACGGGTGGTTCCAATCAGAGGCCGACAGCCATCCGCGTCTCGTCGAGAGTATTGCTTTGCGGATCGCGCAGCACATAGCCACGCCCCCAGACGGTTTCGATATAATTCTCGCCGCCGGTCGCATTGCTGAGCTTTTTGCGCAGTTTGCAGATGAACACGTCGATGATCTTCAGTTCAGGTTCATCCATGCCGCCATAGAGGTGATTCAGGAACATCTCTTTGGTAAGGGTCGTGCCCTTACGCAAGCTAAGCAGTTCAAGCATTTGATATTCCTTGCCGGTCAGATGAACAGTCTTTCCGTCCACCTCAACGGTTTTGGCATCCAGGTTTACCGCAACTCGACCGGTGTGAATGATGGACTGCGAATGCCCCTTCGACCGGCGGATAATGGCGTGAATACGCGCTACCAGTTCTTCGCGGTGGAAGGGTTTGGTCAGGTAATCATCCGCTCCAAAACCAAAGCCTTTGATCTTGCTTTCAGTGTCATCGGCCCCTGACAGAATCAGAATCGGTGTCTCAACCCGTGCGATACGTAACTGGCGCAGCACCTCGTGCCCGTTCATGTCCGGCAAGTTCAGATCCAGCAAAATTAGATCGTAATCATAGAGTTTCGCCAGATCGATTCCTTCCTCGCCAAGATCCGTTGCATAGACGTTGAGGTTTGCATGCGTCAGCATGAGCTCAATGCTTTTAGACGTGGTCGGATCATCCTCGACAAGAAGTACGCGCATTTTTTACTGCTCCAATTCGGTCAACAATTCCAATTAAAAATAAACCTGAACAAGAATGGTTAATCTGACGTTACCGTTGAATCAGTTTTTCACACTCTCCCTTAGGTTGTCGATATTTTTTTAGGGCTGTGGCTTTCAGTGCTTCGGCACCATGTTCCGCAACAAGAGACACCCAGCCATTGAACTCCTCATCACTGATCCCGTAATTTTTCTTGGCATCAGACAAGCTGATCAGGCCGTAAAGCACGCCACGCACAACCAAAATCTTGCGTGAGGCCACCCAACGCCGTGTATCAGAAGGTGGCAGATCAGCGCGTGTCAGAATGGTACCGTCAGGCAATGTCACAGACCGAGGGCCTTCCACTTTGTGCAAAAACATCTTTCAACCCTTTTCTTACTGCATCACAGCTGACATCAGGCTACTTAAGAGCGCGTGAAACCGCCCCTTGAGAATGTTTAGAATTTTCTTATATTCCGGCGGTCTTCCTTAACCCGAAACGGAACTGATCATGGCCCTCGATACCGAGACCCCGCTGAACTCGCTTGGTTTTGCAAAGCCGCCTTCGGAAACGCGGGTGGTCGTTGCGATGTCGGGTGGCGTCGACAGCTCGGTTGTGGCGGCCTATCTAGCGGATCAGGGCTATGACGTTGTGGGGGTTACGTTGCAGCTTTATGACCACGGAGCGGCGCTGGCCAAGAAAGGCGCGTGTTGCGCTGGGATCGATATCCACGACGCGCGTCGTGTGGCCGAAGAACGTGGTTTTCCGCATTACGTTCTGGATTATGAGAACATCTTCAAAGATGCTGTGATCGACGAATTCGCCAACAGCTATCTGGCGGGAGCTACCCCTGTGCCCTGCATTCGCTGCAATGAACGGGTGAAGTTCAAGGATTTGCTGGAAACCGCCAAAGATCTTGAGGCCGACTGCATGGCCACCGGCCACTATATCCAACGCAAGATGGGTCCCAACGGACCCGAGTTGCACAGCGCCGAGGATGCGAACCGCGATCAATCTTATTTCCTGTTTTCGACCACACCGGAACAGTTGGATTTCCTGCGTTTTCCTCTGGGCCACCTGCCGTCCAAGGACGCAACGCGTGAAATGGCGGCGCAATACGGGTTGTCCGTTGCGGACAAACCCGACAGTCAGGACATTTGCTTTGTGCCAAATGGCAACTACGCCAGCGTGATCGAAAAGCTGCGTCCCGGTGCGGCAGAGCCGGGCGAGATCGTTCACGCGGATGGCCGCGTTCTGGCACAGCATGATGGCGTGATTCACTACACGATCGGTCAACGGCGCGGTCTTGGCATCGGCGGCCTGACTGAGCCGCTTTATGTCATCAAACTGGACGTCGACAAGAAACAGGTCGTTGTCGGCCCCAAGGAGATGCTGGCCACCCGTGTCGTTCCGGTACGCGAGATCAACTGGCTGGGCGATGAACCTTTCACCTCGCGCGACGAATGGCATCTGTCAGTCAAAGTCCGCTCGACCCGTCCCCCGCGTGAGGCGATTGTTAGGCCCCTGTCCGACACCACAGCCGAGGTCGAACTGCTGACACCCGAGGAAGGTATTTCACCAGGTCAGGCATGTGTGTTTTATGCAAGTGAAGGCAGCCGCATTTTTGGCGGCGGCTGGATCTGGCGTGGATACTGAACAAGTTATTGAAATAGCAGATCGCACAGGATATTTCGGTTTCAAAGTAATACCTTAACCGGAATACACAATGCTTAGACTCTACCGTTTTCTTATTTTGTTCCTGGCTATTCCAGCAATATCGCTGGCTGAGAATGCAGAAGAATGGACCCTGAAAGCGCTGCTTGATGAAGCAGACGGCTGGCAGGCAAGAATACAATGGCGCGATTTCTATGTCAGCCTACGCCTTGAGGACGACCGGGATACACGGTGGTGGTTCAGGTTGGACCACCCGGAGCCGGTCGGCATTGATTCAAACCACTTTCAAACCAACCCGGGGCTACAGTTCGGCACCGGGCTGTTTGGGTCCGAACCTGCGAACGCTTACGATCATGATTTTTTGAATAAACTTGCAGACAGCGACATGCTCGACCAGGCCAATCCCGAGGCTATTGCCAGCTTTGATCGACTTGCTTTTTTTGATGAATACGACACCGAAATACTGACCATCCCTGCAAGCGTCTGCGGTGGATGCGCTCGACCTGACGCCTACACCGGAGCCGTCACGATCAGGGTTCCGTTGAGCGATGAGCAGATCCAAATCCTGCGTCACTCGACATATGCAAAATTTTATTACTACAAAGTGAAATCCAAGTTGGAATGGGATGGAGGAAAGACCAGCTTCACTGTTGATCTCGTCGAAGAAGATGGCGATCTGCCTGATGCGATCGACCATCTTTTGCGGATCGCGGACGATCCCAGCCAAGCACCGGAAAAAGATCAACGAGGTTTCTTCGACTCACTGGACGATCAGTATGACGACACTCCGGATGCCACCCCCATCACTGCGGCCAATGGCGTTGCTCATCCTCCAGAAGACGGAATTTATACCCTTCACCCCGGCACATTTGCCTTATGCGAAACTTCGGATTGGGTATCGCATTTTCAGTCTTCAATCGAACTGCAACTCGGTGCCGACGGGCAAAAGGATCGCCATTCAAAGCTTGCTGAACTGGCGACAGCAAATGAATGCAATATCCTGACGACCTATGACCAGATCACCGTGTCCGCCATCGACCATGATGGGGACAGCGTGGCCATTGCGTCTGGAACATTGGAAGGTTGGGTTTTCAGGGAAATCCTTGCAACCGCGAATTAGGCTGAGACCGGTTCGACCTCTGCTTCGATCTGGATCTGAAGGGCATCGTTGAAGCGGTTGAACGCTCCACAAAGGGCGATGCGCCAGGTCAGCTCAACGATCTGCGCATCACTGAACCACTCCCGCAGGTCCGATACTTCGGCGTCCCGCATCCGACCGGATCGTGTTGTCACGGCCTCTGCATAGCGCACCACGGCTTTGTCACAAGCGTCCAGTTCTGGATGATCCTCAACGTCCGGCAGACGCGCAGCACCCTCGGGACTTAGGCCCGCGACGGTCAGCATCGGTGTATGATGTGAAACACAATAGTCGCAGGCGTTTAGCTTGGATACCGTCACCATCGCCAGTTCAAGCGCGCGCTGGGGCAGATTCTGTTGTTCGCGCAATGTGGTCAGCATTCCCGTCACATGTTCCAGAATCGAAGGGCAATAGGCCGCAACACGAGCCCAATTATCGAACGGCCCATATGCGCCCAAAGCCGAATGAGACGCGCGTGCCTCTTCGGTCATTTCTTGATCCGACAATGGGGGAATGCGGGTCATAGCAAAGCTCCTTTTTCGACGAGGATATCGCAGCCCCGTGTCGGTGCACCATCCGGATAAGGATCACATATGCGATATACGGCGTATCCTCTCTCTGTCACATAACATCCGTGGGCGAATTAAAGAGAATATAGAGACCAACACAGACCATGATGTACGGCGCGATCCGATCCAGACGTGCGACGCGAGGGCCGAGGCTTTTGGCGCGGGGCGCACCCCACGTCGCAACGGCGACCAGACCGGTGGCAGCCACTACTGCGCCAACCAGCGCAGCAACGCGAAAAGTGGGCGCAGAGTCCGCCAGCAGAGGGGTCATGACCGCGAAACTGTCAATCGAAAGACTTAGGAAAAGCGTCACTACCGAAGTCACGGCCGCATTGGAATCCGCGTCCTGCGCTTCGGCGTCACGATACTGTTTCCAGATACCGCGGAAACCAAAAACCAGGGGCACGATGCCCAGATACCCGATCCAGAACGGGACACCGCTTTGGTTCAGACCAAGCGCGACGGTCATCGCCAGGGTCAGAACAAGGGTTTGAGCAACCGCAAAGCCAATGATGGCGCGGCGCTGTTCCATCACCAAAATCAGACCCAACAAGACGGCCAAATTGTCGAGATTGGTGGATACCATTGCGATCCCGGCAGACACCGCGAACAGCGCATGGTCAAGCATAATCGACCTGCATTCTATCCAACACAGCCCGCGCGGCACGCAAACCGGGGGCTTCGCCACTTCGGCCCAATCGGTCCATGGTCAGACCCATGGCAAGCTGCTGCGCATCCGGGGCGTTGATCACATTGCGCAAGGCGTCGGCGATCTTTGCTGGTTCGCAGTCATCCAGCAGACATTCCGGCACAGCGCGCGTATCTGACACCAGATTAACCAGAGTTACGGTGTCCAGTTTGACCATCCGTTCGGCCATCTTCTGTGTCAGCCAGTTGAGTTTGTAGGCAATGACCATCGGCGTATTCTGCGCAGCAAGCTCAAGTGACACGGTTCCCGACGCCGCAAGCGCCAAACTGGCCGCGCCAAACGCGGAACGCTTATTGGCAAGCGTTTGATCCGCGCCTTCATAGCGCGGGTCCAACACTACCGGGTCTCCGGGCCAGCCCGCGACCCGCTCTTTAACAAGCTCGGTTGTCGCGCCAACGGTCGGGATCACCACGCGGTAGCCCGGATGAGCCTCGATAAACAGCCGCAATGCACCGCCAAAGGACTCTGCCAGCCGTTCAATCTCGCCCCGACGTGATCCGGGCAAGGCCAACAAGATCGGCGCATCCCCCAGATCAAAGCGGTTCCGAAACGCGGCGATCTCTTCCGGCGTGGCAACAGGCTCGCTGGCCACGGGGTGACCGACAAAATCGCACTCCATCCCTGCCCGTTCCATATACGGCGGCTCAAAAGGAAGCAGCGCCAGCACATGGTCAATAACCTTGGCCATCTTATCGGCCCGCCCCGGCCGCCAGGCCCAGACACTAGGGGCGACATAGTGAACTGTGCGGATGTTGCTTGCGGCCTTTACAATCTTGGCAACACGCAGGCTGAAATCCGGACTGTCGATGGTGATCAACACATCCGGTTTCGTATCCAGCACGGCCTGCGCGGTCTCGGAGATTCGGCGCTTGAGGTGAAAGAACTTCGGCAGAACTTCGACAAGGCCCATGACTGAAAGCTCGGACATGGGAAACCGGCTGGTCAGACCCTGCGCCTCCATCAGCGGGCCACCGACCCCGTCAAATTCCACATCGGGGATCAGAGTTTTCAAGCCTGCCATCAACGCGCCACCCAGCCGGTCGCCCGAAGGTTCTCCGGCGACCAGAAAGACACGCATCAGGCCGCCCGCTCGCGGATGTATAGGAACAGACCCAGACGGTTACATTCTGCGATGACCTGCTCTTGCCGCAGTACAAGCACGCCGCCTTTTTCCAATACGATTCCAGACAACCCGGCCGCAACCGCATCGGTGACGGTATCGGGTCCGATGGCCGGTAGATCGGCGCGCCGGTCCTGATCGGGTTTGGGCCCTTTGAACAGTATTCCTCCGCCCGCATCTGGTCGTTGGGTCAAAGATTTCAGCATCCAAGCGGTGCCGAATATCCCTTCAATCGCCAGGGCCTGGCCATTTAACACAGCGCAGGCTTGCCCTGTATCTGCGGCCCCCATTGCACGCAGAATACCTGAAGCACGGACCGCATCGGCCATGTCGGCCTCGGAGGGTTGCGCATCCGTCAGACAGCCCAATGGAGGAAGCAACCCGGGCGCAATTTCGTGTGCGGCCCGCATTTGCAGCCCTGCATCTTCAAGGATCCCGATGACCGCACGCAACGCGCCGTCATCTCCGGACATGATTGCCTTTTGGATCACCGGAACCAATGGTAGCGTCGCGGCGTCAATGCGGCTTGGGTCGATAGGCGGGCGCTGAACCGCACCGGCCAGACAAATCTGCGTCACGCCCCGCGCCTTCAGATCGGCGATGAAGCTGCCCAGCTGTTCCAGCGGAAACACAATATCCGCCGTCAAATCGTCAGGTAGAAACCCTTCCATTGCGCAGATCAAAGGTCGTTCGGTCAACTGTGCCACCACTTCGGTCGGCAATGCCCCTGTTCCCGCAATCAACGCCAGCATGGGTTTATTTCCCCGGTGTCAGGAATGAGCGATCACTGTGGCCGGTGACAAAATCGACGATCCGCTGCACGTAATCGCTTTCATTGCCTTCGCCGATCCGGCTGGCGCGGTCCATAAAGGTTCCATCGCCTTCGGACAGTTCCTTGAAGGCCGCGCGCAGCGCCGAGATATCCTCGCGCGAAACACCCTTGCGTTTCAGACCAACAAGGTTCAAGCCGTCCAGCTCACCACGTGAGGCCTGCACCAGACCGTAGGGAATAACGTCCTTGGGCACCATGGTCAGCGCACCAATGATTGCTCCGCGCCCGACGCGCACCCATTGATGCAGCCCTGAAATGCCGCCGACAATCACATCGTCTTCCACGATACAGTGACCAGCTGCCCCTGCGTGGTTGACCATGATGACGCGGTTGCCGATCTGCACGTCGTGGGCCACGTGAACGCCTGCCATCAACAGACAATCATCCCCGATGCGCGTGACGCCGCCGCCACCGTCGGTGCCGGTGTTAATCGTCACATGTTCCCGAATCCGGTTACGTTGACCGATTTCCAGGCGGGTGTTTTCGCCACCGAACTTCAGATCCTGCGGGATTTCACCAATCACCGAGAAATTGAAAATGACGGTGTCTTCGCCAACCGATGTATCTCCGGTCACAACCACATGAGATTTAAGCTCGACCCGATCCGCCAGTTTGACCTGCGCGCCGACATAGCAGAATGGACCAATCGTACAGCCCTGCCCGATCTGAGCGCCCTCTTCAACAATTGCGCTGGGATGGATTCCACTCATGTTGTTTTTTCCATATCCCAATCAACATAGGCCGAAAACTCGGCCTCGGCTGCTACTTCTCCTTCAACCGTGGCCCGACCGCTGAATTTGAACAGCTTGCCGCCTTTTTTACCGCGCACTGTTTCCACATGCATTTCCAGAACGTCACCTGGCACTACCTTGCGGCGAAACTTGCACTTGTCGATGCTCATGAAATAGATCAGCAATTCAGTATCGATGACATCCATGCCAACACCCAGCATCACACCCGCAGTCTGAGCCATGGCTTCGACGATTGTGACGCCCGGCATGATCGGTGTGCCGGGGAAATGCCCCTGAAAGTGCGGCTCGTTCATAGTCACGTTCTTGATGCCGCGCGCCGACTGATAGCCCGAGATGTCCACCACCTTGTCGACCAGCAAAAACGGATAGCGATGTGGCAAGATCCTCTGGATCAGCTGAATGTCGGCGCTTTTGGTTTCCGTGGTCATTGATCAGATATCCCGTTTTGGATGTTTCTTTTCCGCGTGGTTAGCAATACAGCAACCCAAGGGCAAGCAACCCTATTCGCCGTTGCCCTCTTGGAGGGAACTGCCATCCCCGATTGCAGCGTCGATACGGGCGATGGCTGCGTCAGTGATGTCGGTGGTGCTGACGACCACATTGGATCGTTCGATCATTACGCTGGCTCCAAATTCGCGCAGCAAGTCCACAAGGATGGGGCGGACGATCTCGAAAAAGGTCTGTTGCGCTTCTTCACTGCGCCGCGCCAAGGCATCCAGCTTGGCGCGCTGGCCTTCGCGATGAGACTGAACCTTGGAGTCAAAAGCCTCGGCCAATGGGCGGAATTCCTCAGCCGGCAAGGTCGCGCGCTGTTCCGTCAGTTCTTTTTCTTCCTGGCTGAGCTCAACCACAATCCGTTCGTTTTCTTCCGCAAGCAGGGCACTTTCTTTTTCGACCTCTCGCCGCACACGCTGACCGAAGGCCGACTTGGAAAACAGTTCTTCGCTGGACAAGGTAACGACACTGGCTTGCGGTACGCCGAGTTGTTGTGCCGAAACCAACGGTGCAGTCAAAACAACCGACAAAAGACACAGGGCCCCGAAAGGGCCCAGTGCTGTTCTCATTATCTTATCCAACATGTCTGATCAGAACCGAGCCTGAATCGTAAAGTCAAAGTTCTGTTCCTTGTCGAAGCTCTCTTTTTTCAGAGCCTGCGAGAAGTTGAACCGCAACGGTCCGAACGGTGTGTCCCAGAGAACAGCGATGCCAATCACGTGGCGGATCGAGCCGTTTGCACCGACGATATTCGCACCGGCGGTGTTGACGTTGTCGATGTCATAGAGGTTACCGACGTCGTAAAAGACACCGCCGCGCAGACCCAATTCTTCGGGCAGGCCAAGCGGGAAATCGCTTTCAAAGCGTGCAACCCAGTAATAGTTACCACCGATGGCGTCATCCTGACCGTTGGACAGATCCCGTGGGCCAAGACCTGCAGGCTCGAATCCGCGGAACGTATTGGGCCCCAGCACAAAGCGGTCAATCGTACGGCTGAAATCGTTCCCCCGCCAGTGCAGCGCACCCAGCTCCATCGACGCCCGCAGCACGACCTCTTCGTTCCAAACGCGGGTTTGTGCGATGCCGCGTGCGGTGGTTTTGAAGTATTTGTTGTCGCCACCAAGACCCGCAGCATCAACGCCAACCTCGAACAGAACGCCGGAATTCGGGTCCAAACCACCGCGACGGCTGTCATACACGTAAGACACACCCAAAGAGCTGGACGTTCGCTTACCCTGAGCGATTTCCGACGAAATAACCGCACCGTTCACTTCGTTGTCCTGCTGGGTCATTTCACTGCGATCCCAACCATAGCGCAACCGCAGCGACGACAGTTCCCCGATGGCATAGGTCAGTTGTGGGGTGAAGAACAGCGAGCTGGTATCATAGCTGGCAAAGCCCGAGTTTGTTCCCGACAGCCCCAGCCCCAAGTCAAAACGCAGCTTACGGCCCAGCAGATACGGCTCTGTAAAGCTGATCGAATACTGCTCGGAGTCCTGGGCGGTCGAAATCGTCAGACCTAGGTTCTGACCACGACCCAGGAAGTTGGATTCATTCAGACCAATCGCGATCCCGAAACCGTCCGTTACCGAGTAGCTACCACCAAGACTAAGCGAGCCTGTGGGTTGTTCTTCTACATCCACATCCAAGATCACCTGGCTGGGCGAAGACCCTTCGCGCGGCTCGACATCTGCGGTGGCGAAGAAACCCAGAGCATTGATCCGCTCAGCCGCCTGACGAATTTCGCGCGGGTTGAATGGGTCACCCTCGACCGTGTCAAACTGACGGCGGATGACGCGGTCCAGCGTGGTGGTGTTGCCTTCAATGTCAATCCGTTCAACAAATATGCGCGGACCTTTTGTCAGGACAAACTCCACATCCAGTGTCAGGTCGCGATCATTGCGGGTGATGCGCGGCTCGACCCGCAGGAAGTCCACGCCCTTCTTGACGCCCAAACGTTCTTGCCGGGCAATCGAGTTTTCAATCAGCGTGGGCGTATAAGTCACGCCAGGTTTGATCTTCAGCGCATCTTGATATTCTGCGGCGTTGACGCCGGGGATTTCACTGACCGTAGTGATCTTGCCGAACGAGAACTTTTGCCCTTCTGTGACGTTCATAACCAGAAAGAACGCATCCCGTTCACGCGTGAATTCGACATTGGCGCTGTTCACCCGGAAATCGACGTAGCCACGCGACAGGTAGAAATCGCGAATGACCTGTTTGTCGAACTCGATGCGGTCGCCAATAAACGTATCGTTACGGAAGAAGGTCCGAAGGAACGTTGCTTGCTTGGTCTCGAGAACCCGGCGCAAACGGCGGTCCGAGAATGCCCGGTTGCCAACAAAGCTGACACGCTCAACTTCGATGGTTGTGCCTTCCGCGACTTCAAAAACCAGATCGACCCGGTTGTCACTGCGGCGGATGATCCGTGGAATGACCGTTGCGGCGACCCTGCCCTGCGCTGAGTAAACTTCGGCAATCAAATCCGCGTCTGCTTCTGCCACCTGAGGGGTAAAGACACGGCGCGGTTCGGATTGGATGACGTCCAACAAAACGTCATCTTTAACCCGAGCGTTTCCTTCGATGCTGATCTGGTTGATCGTGGGGTATTCCTGAACTTCGATCACCAAAGTAGTGCCACGCGGCGTCAGCTCGACTGTTTCAAATACACCACTGTCAAGCAATCGCTGATAGGCATCATTAATCTGTCCGGCGGTGACTGTTTGGCCCGGTTCGATTCCGGTTCGGGCTATAATTGTGCCGGTTTCGATCCGACGGTTGCCCTCAACCTGGAAGGAGTTGATCGTGAAGTTTTGCGCCTGCGCCGCGTTCGGAAAAGCCGTCAAACTCGCTGCAACAAAAAGGAAAAGAACCGTTAGCGCCTGCCACAAAATATTGTTTGTCGGCATTTGCCCCCCGCAGGATGTGCCCGCGTTTCGCCTGTCAGTCATTTTGTGCTCTACCCAGAATTTTAGAACTTTATTGCTGAGTAACGGGATTAAATGAGCTTGTCAAAAGGCGAAATAGAAGCATTCCACTACGAGGGTGGACCAGAAGCTGCCAGCATTTCGGTAAGAATCAGAATCCCGCCAGATAGATCCCGGCCAGATAGGCTGCACCTGCCAGCGCCAGCGCTGTCATCGCAAAGCTCAACAACACGTCACGGTTCAGCATGAAAAGCAAGCTGAACCCCTGGTACGATTTTTTAAGCGCTTTGGTCATGGTGATACCCTTTCGACGCAAAGAGCATAGTCCCGAAATAAGGCAGGAATGCGGCCCAAATTAGCGCCTAACGCCACAATCAGCAGAACAGATCGTTGCTAACCGAAAACAGCATCAGAGTCAGGATAATAGTGATGCCCAGCCCCATGAGAATTCTCAATGCGCCGTCGCTGGGTGGTTTACCTACGACGGCTTCGTAGGCGTAGAAAACCAAGTGGCCGCCATCCAGTGCCGGAATCGGGAACAGGTTCAACAAACCAACGGCTGTCGACAGCACTGCGATAAAGAAGATAAAGTTCTGCGCCCCCTGGCTGGCCATCGCACCCGAGGTTTCGGCGATTCCGATTGGCCCGGAAATGTTGCAGGTGCTGATCGCTCCCGTCACCATGTGCCACATACCGGACAAAGACCCTTCGATGATCCGACCTGTTTGAATGACACCGCCGCGCAGTGAATCCACAAGACCGGCGGGTTCAGTAGCGGGTTCTAACATCATTCCACCGATGATGCCGATCCGCCAATGGGTGACAAACCCACCTTCCGGTTGAGGCTCGTCCGTGCGTCGAGGCGCAAGTGCAAACTCCAGATCGGATCCGTCTCGCCATACGTTCAAAAGTAGAACGCGGCCATCCGAGCTTTCGACAAAGTCCTTCAATTGATCAAAGGCAAAGATCGGCTCGCCATTCACGGCAGTGATAACATCGCCCTGCTCAAGCTGGATATCCATTGCGGCGCTGCGCGGGGCGACCTGCCGGATGAGCGGTGGGAACATCCAGGGCGCCTGAACGTCCAGCGTTTCGCCGTCTCGGATTACTGTATAATCCAGAACTGGTTGCACCGGCAGTGCATCGATGAAATCCTGCCATGCCCCTTCTTCATCATAGTCCGGCGTAGTTATGCCCGAGATCGCGGTGATCACATCACCTTCACGCAGCTCTTGCACCGTCCCCGGCAGAGGCTGCAATGAACCCACGGTCAACGGTTCGCGCGAAACACCCTGCGACCAGAAAATCATGCCAAAAACCAGAATGGACATCGCAAAGTTAAATGCCGGGCCTGCCGCCACTGTAGCAGCCCGCGCCCACAAGGGTGCCCCGTGCATTGTGCGCCGCAACTCTTCGGGGCTTTGAGCGGCGATTTCGCCCATCGCCTCTTCATCTTTGCCTGACGCGGCATTGGCATCACCCAGGAACTTCACGTATCCGCCAAACGGCAACAAAGCGATCTGCCAGCGGGTACCGCGTTTGTCTACGCGGCTCCAAAGTACAGGGCCAAACCCGATCGAGAACACCTCGGCATGGATACCAGACCAGCGCCCCACAATGTAGTGGCCGTATTCATGCACGGCCACGATAACGGACAACGCGATGACAAAAGCCACAATCGTCCAAAGAAGATTGCCAAATTGAGGTATCAGCGAAAGTACGTCCAAAATTCTATCCTGCTCGTTCCACCACGGTGTCATCGACCCATTGACGTGCCAAATGGTCCGTTTGATGCACGTTATCAAGGGTCATCGGGGCATCAATAAGGCCGTCTGATGCGTCAAATCGGTCAAGAACGGCGGCCACGGCATCTGCCATATCCAGAAATGAGATCCGGCGCGCAATAAAATGATCCAGCGCTCGTTCCTTGGCTGCATTGAACACCGCCCCCGCCAGACCACCGCGCTCCATTACATCCCACGCCAGTTTCAAAGCCGGGTATCGCTTCAGATCAGGCGCTTTGAAGTTCAATTGTCCGATCTTCGCCAGGTCAAGCCGATCCACTGGAAGATCGCGTCGTTCTGGCCAATGCAAGGCATAGCCGATGGCATGGCGCATATCCGGTGCTCCCATATGGGCCATCACAGCCCCATCGCGGTACCCGACCATTGCATGTACGATGGATTCAGGGTGCACCAAAACCTCGATCTGCGCAGGCGAAACAGAGAAGAATTCCCTTGTTTCAATCACTTCTAAGGCTTTATTGAACATCGAAGCACTGTCGATTGTAATGCGCTGTCCCATGTCCCAGTTCGGATGGCTGGACGCTTGTTCCACCGTGGCACTGACCAAATCTTCCATCGGCCAGTCCCGGAATGCTCCACCGCTGGCCGTAATGATCACGCGCTCAACGGCAGTGATGTCTTCTCCGACCAAAGCTTGAAAAACGGCTGAATGCTCGCTGTCGACCGGCAGCAGTCGCGCATCATGAGCCTTGGCCGTCTCCATGACCAGAGACCCTGCGCAGACCAGCGTTTCTTTGTTGGCCAGCGCCAGCGTTGAACCTTGTTTCAGCGCCTCAATCCCCGGCGCAAGCCCTGCTGAGCCCACAATGGCTGACATGATCCAATCCGCTGGGCGCGTTGCAGCCTCGGCAATGGCGTTTGCGCCAGCCGCTGCTTCGACCTCGCTGCCAGTAAGCGCGGCGCGCAGATCGTCCAACTTGTCTTCATGTGCCGTCACCGCCAGATCGGCCCCTAAACGGCGCGCGTCATTGGCCAGTTTCTGAATATTCGCCCCACCTGTCAGAGCCACGACATCATAGTCGCTTGGCGCGCGTGAGATCAGATCGATCGTGTTTTGCCCAATCGATCCTGTGGCCCCAAAAATAGAAACCCTGCGCATTACATCCCACCCGGCGCGTAAAACAGCCCAGCTATAAGGACAAACAAGGCAGCGCCCATCATGCCGTCAAAGCGATCCAGAAAGCCGCCATGGCCTGGGATCAGGTTTGAACTGTCCTTGACCCCAAACTTTCGTTTGACTGCACTTTCGATAATATCACCAGCTTGACTGGCCATTGAAGCCAATATCGAAACAACAACAAACGCGAATCCGAAACCGGCATGGGCCGCAAAGGCCACCCCGACGCAGGCGGCGGCAGCCCATCCACCCACTGTTCCCGACCATGTTTTCTTAGGGCTAACTTTGGGCCAGAACTTAGGTCCGCCGATCATTTTTCCAACAAAGTACCCTGCGACATCCGTGGCGACGACCACGGCAATCAGCCAAACCATCCAACTAAAGCCAAAATTCTCGCGGACCGAGATGAACCCCAACCCGGCGCCGACAATCCAGACAGCAAACAGCCCATAAAGGATCTTGGATCGGCTCACCTGCCCCATTCCCACCAAGGCGGGCGCGACAATGACAGGTAATGTGTACAGAGGTGGCAGATGGTAACTCAGCAAAACCGCAGCGCTTGTCAGGACGCCAAGCTGAATGGCCGTACCCTGGCTTTTTGGATCGATCATCCGAACCAGTTCCCAGGTCATCAAACCGCAAGCTGCAGCGATAAAAGTTTCAAACCAAACACCGCCCAGCCACACCTCGACCGCGCCCACCATAACCAGCACGACTGCAGAAAGAACCCGTGCTGTCAGGTCAGACCATCGGCCTTCGCTCATGCCAGCACCGCTCCGAACCGGCGCTCTCTCGAGCCATAGTTGCGGCATAGCGCTTCCAGTTCGGCGGCCGTAAAGTCTGGCCACAAAGTATCGATAAACTCGTATTCCGAATAGGCCGACTGCCACAAAAGAAAGTTTGAAATACGCGCTTCGCCACTGGTGCGAATAACAAGGTCCGGATCAGGAAGAACACGCGTATCCAGATACTTAGGAAGAGTTTCTTCGTCCACCTCTTCAGGCTTCAATCGCCCCTCGGCAACATCACGCGCCAACCGTTTGGTGGCGCGCGCCACCTCATCACGGCCACCGTAGTTCAACGCCACCGTCAAATGCACGAGGTCGTTGTCCTTGGTTTCCTGTTCCAAAGCATCCATCAAATCGGTCAGCTTCGAATCCAACCGGACGCGATCACCGATGAACCGAACGCGGATTCCGTTGTCCGCAAGTGTCCGGGTTTCTTTGATGATGTAGCGACGAAACAGGCTCATTAGACCTGCAACCTCAACCTGCGTCCGCTTCCAGTTCTCGGTCGAAAAGGCGAAAACAGTCAGATACTTGATCCCAAGGCCAGGACAGGCCTCAACCACCTCTCGCACACGCCGCGCGCCCGCATGATGACCATACAGTCTGGGGCGGCCACGCGCCTGTGCCCAACGACCATTGCCGTCCATGATGATAGCCACGTGGCGTGGGCCGGAAACCGGATCGATTTGGGGATCTTTGGGCATCAGTCCAGCTCAGACCTGCATGATTTCAGCTTGCTTGGTCTCAAGCGCAACATCAACGGCCTTGATCATTTCATCCGTCAAATCCTGAACTTCGCTTTCCCAAAGCTTCTGGTCATCTTCCGACATTCCATCCGCCTTGGCTTTTTTGATCTGGTCCATACCGTCGCGGCGCACGTTGCGGATCGAAACCCGCGCGCTTTCCGCATATTGCCCGGCAACTTTACCCAGCTCGCGGCGGCGTTCTTCATTTAGCTCGGGAATCGGCAACATGATGATGGTGCCGTTCAGCTGAGGATTGATGCCAAGTCCGCTTTCTCGAATGGCTTTTTCCACCTTTCCCACCAGTGACTTGTCCCAGACATTTACAGTCACCATACGCGGTTCGGGCACGTTCACTGTGCCCACTTGGTTGATCGGCGTCATCGAGCCATACGCGTCAACCATGATAGGTTCCAGCATGGAAGCCGATGCGCGCCCCGTGCGCAGCGAGGCAAATTCGGTTTTCAGATTGGCCATGGCGCCATCCATGCGGCGCTTGAGATCGTCGGTGTCCAGTTCGAAGTCGTCAGACATGCTGCTCACTCCCCGTATTCAGGTACTCTTTCGATGGGTCTTACGCCATCGCAAATGGGATGTATAGCAATCATGATCGGGAATTGTATCAATGGCCAGAGGCGCTGCGACCATTTTGTACCAAACCTGCGACCTCAGACCTGGTCGGAATCATCCGTCCAGGTCTGCTGGAAAGCTCGAACCTAAGCGTTTACATCCACTACGACGCGACCCTTGACCTGTCCTTTCAGGATATCGGCACCCAGTTGAGGTAAATCTGACAACACAGCGGGTTGGATCATCGCGTCCAACTTGTCCATCGGCAGATCCGTGGCGATCCGTTTCCAGGCGCGCAGCCGATTGTCAAAGGGCTGCATTACACTGTCGATGCCCAGCAGGTTCACCCCACGCAGCAAGAATGGAATCACTGTCGCCGGCAATCCAGCCCCGCCAGCCAAACCAACTGCCGCAACAGAACAGCCGTATTTCATCTGACCCAGAACACGCGCCAACATATCGCCACCCACTGCATCCACACAGCCAGCCCAGGTTTCACTTTCCAGCGGGCGTTTGGTGGTCTCATTCAGGTCTTCGCGCGGCACAATGGTCGTCGCGCCCAAGGATTTCAGATAGTCCCCGGTTTCGGGCCGCCCGGTTACTGCGGCGACCTCATATCCCAGCTTGCCCAGAATTGCCGTGGCCACCGATCCAACACCACCTGCAGCGCCTGTCACCAGAACCGGTCCCCGATCCGGGGTCAGTCCATGATCCTCCAGCGCCATCACCGCAAGCATCGCCGTAAACCCGGCGGTACCCACAGCCATGGCCTGCCGCGTGTCCAACCCGTCAGGTAGTGGGACCAACCAATCGGCCCGCGCATTGGCTTTCTGAGAATAACCGCCCCAATGCGCCTCACCCACACGCCAACCGGTTAGAACGACCTTGTCCCCTGGCTTGTAGCGATCATCTGACGAAGCCTCTACCGTACCGGCATAGTCAATGCCCGGAACGTGCGGGTAGGACCGGACCAGCCCGCCGCCTTTAGGAGACAGGCAGAGCCCGTCCTTGTAGTTGACCGTCGAATACTCGACAGCAACGGTGACTTCACCATGCGGCAGATCATCTTCCGACAACTGCTTGACCGATGGGCTCGCCAAACCGATTTCTTCGTCCTTCTCCATCACAAGAGCATTGAACATATCTCAATTCCTTTCGTGTTTCTGCGCCCGGACCAGTTCTTCACCTGGCCCAAAATACCTCGGGGGAGTCGCGCAGCGACGGGGGCAGCGCCCCCAACCCCCGTGTCAAATCCAGAAATGTGACTGCACGGTTGCGTGACGCATCCCGTCCGGTGTCTCAACATCCAGTTCCGTTCCCGCGTCCCAATGGCTCAATCGCACCATGCCAATGGCTACGTTGGTCTTGAAGTCAGGGGACCAGGTCGCCGAAGTCACCTGCCCGACCCATTTTCCATCCGCGTAGAGACCCCAGGGCCTATCGCAGCCCGGCACAGGATCGCCCGCGATGGCAATAGGCCGGATTTGCTGAATGGGCCCCTCTTTGGCCACACGCAGCAATGCATCGCGGCCAATGCAGCCGATTGCGGTATGCGTGTTGCAGAACTTGCCCAAGCCACACTCGTGCGGAGTGTTATCATCCGTCATGTCATTGCCATAGGACAGCAAGCCACCCTCGATCCGTTCGATCAGGTTTGGACAGCCGGCACGCACCTCAAGGTCTTCTCCTGCAGCGAATAATGCATTCCAGAGGGGCATACCAATGTCGCTGCCCTCAACATAAATCTCGAATCCGCCCTGTTTGGAATAACCCGAGCGCGCCACGGCCAGATCGCGTCCCTCAAACTCGAACATGTCAAACTTGAAAAACCGGATATCCCGCACGCGGTCGCCAAATACGCGGGCCATGAGTTCGTCCGCCTTGGGGCCCTGAACAGCAAGCGGCGACACATCCGGCTCGTCCACGAGAACATCCAGACGGTATCCCACAGCGATCCCTTTGACCCAAAGCAACAGGTCACTGTCCGCAATCGAAATCCACCAACGATCTTCGGACAGCTTCACAGCCACCGGGTCGTTTAGCATTCCACCTGTTTCATCGACGATCGGCACATAGAAACACTGCCCCGGCAACATCCCACGCAAATCGCGCGGAGTGAGCATCTGCATCAGGCGTGCGGCATCCGGCCCGCGTAGTTCGACCTGTCGCTCACACGAGACGTCCCACACCTGCACATGGGTCTTCAAATGCCGATAGTCGGCCTCAACGCTTTCGAAAACAGTAGGCAATAACATACGGTTATATACCGTATATCCTTTGACCCCAGCAGCTTCGACCCCATCCGAGAATGGCGTGCGCCTCAAACGGCGCGAAGGAGATATTTGCGGCATTCAATCCTCCTGCGGCATGAAGACAAGATCACTGACCGGCGCTTCAGATCCCGCCTCAGTCAGCATCTTGTGCACTTGTCCCCGGTGGTGGGTTTGATGATTGAACATGTGGATGACGCACCGCGCATAGGGCAAAGTAATGTCAGCCTCCTTCGCGGCTGAATACCACGTGAACGGACCCGTCAGAGGTTCGTCGCCCAAGCTGTCAGCCCATCGGATGATGCGGGCGTCAATCTTTTCTCGCAGGGGCAGCCATGCAGACAGGTCGGGGCACAGATACACACTTTCATGAATACCGCCGCCCGCGCGGTGAATGTTGCTTTCTGGCCCGTCCCCCTTGTCAAAGCGGGACATCCAGATCCAGTCCCCCCAGAGCAGATGGTTGGCGGTACCTAGGATCGAACCAAAAAACGCTCCGCGTTCAAGGATCAGCTCCTCGTGACTCAAAGCTTGCATAAACTCCGACAACTGCTTGTTTTGCCAATGATTATACTGCGCCATCTCACGTGCATAAGCGCCGGTGATCATTACTTAGGCCCATGCCAGTCAATCGGACAAATCTCGGCTGACTTACCGCCAAAATCCCAAACCCGGCCGTAATCACGCACTTTCGACTTCGTGCCCCGCGCCACGATAATATCAGGGCCCATCCAGTATTTCGAGTTCGAAACCATGACAGGATGCTCTGGGTCCTTGCCTCCAAGCATTTCGATCTCGCCCTGTATCTTGCGGCCAATCATGATGCGGCGCTTGGTCCCGTCGCGTTCGATCTGCACAGGGGCACGCTCGGCCCCGATGATCTCACTCACCAGCATGGTAAACAGCCCGGTGGTTCCCCCGGCCTGCCCGCTGAAAATCTGAAGCAAACCGTTATACGCCTTTCCGCTGGCGCGCTCGTCGACATAGGCCGCCACTTTCCACTGGCCTTCGCCCATACGGCCCGGGATATCGACCAACAGACCGACCTTCAGCCCAGACAGATCTTCGCCCTCATAGTGCCCTTCATCGATGATGACGCCCATCCAAGCATGGCAATGGCCCTCGGTCGGAGGATGCGCACCCAACGACACAACACAGGGGCAGAATACATCGCACGAGCAGTTCAGGATCAATTCGCCCTTGATCGACCATTCCGTTGGGCTCATTTCGCGCCGTTTCGGGTTTGGCATCCGGCTGTCAATCCGCTGACTGATGGGCAACCGATCGGCTTCTGGTTTTCTGTTTTTTGCCATTGGCTTAACCTCCGTAGCTAATTGGATAGACGAGCAGGACGAGACCGCCCGTAATTAATACAAACCCCATGGGCCGCGTGATCGCGTGCCCGATTTGGGGGAGTTTCTCCAAAACCATGAACAGTGTCGCGAGACCCATCCACAACAAGCTCATGACACCGCCCACAAATCCCAGCGCCATAAAACCCCAGCAGCAGCCGACGCAAAACGCGCCCAGGCTCAAACCCATGCGGACCCCGCCCGCGAAGCCGGTTTTCCAATGGCCCAGAAAATAGGTCATCGGGGCATGACAAACGCCGTGGCAGACCTCTTTCGCGCGGGTGAACTGAAAGGCCCCCACTGCAATCATCAATCCGCCCGCAATCCAGCCGGACTTGGCGATGCCCAGCATATCGACCGCACCGCCAAACAGCAAAGCCAGCTGAATCCCGGCGATCAGAGCCGCAAACCCAACCCACACGATCGAGTACCCCGCCAGAACACCCAGCCAACCCGCACGGCTGCCATTGGCGCTGCGGATCAGGTCGTCATAGCTGCGCAGGGTTGGTACAAGCGTGGGCAGCATCATAGCCGCCATCATGATCGCCCACATTGAAAACAGCGGCCCAAACTCGGCCATGGGCATATACATGTCCATGCGCGGATCCATGGCCGCCATGGCCTGCCCCATGGGTCCGGGGCGACCGATCAGATCAAGGTCCATGTCCCGGCTCATCGAGAACATGACCCACCACGCCCACAGGATCAGAACATAAAAGCCCAACCACATTCCGCTGCGCAGCCAAGTACGACTCACTTCAGCCTCCCGACTCAACTCCCTTGCTTTTCAAATGTCAGACTTTTAAATGTCAGACAAATAAAAATTTGCCCAAGGTCCTCTGAACATGAAAGCCGCCCCCCGAAAAACCGCTGACCTGTCCGCCCAGATCGCTCAAGCCATTCGGGATGCGATTGTGTCGGGTGAGCTTATCGGGGACGCCCGCTTGCCGTCAGAGGCTGAGTTGTCCGATCAGTTTCAGGTCTCGCGCCCTACCGTGCGAGAAGCGTTAAAACGGCTGGCGGCTCAGTCTTTGATCCGCACACAACGTGGCGCATCGGGTGGCGCGTTTGTAAACCGTTTGAGTTTTGAGGACGCCTATTCACAGCAAGTTACAACCTCGACCCTGTTGCTATCGATGAACGCCGTCAGCTTCGATACCGCATGCGAGGCGCGCTATGCACTGGAAAGGGCCTGTGCGCCTTTGTCCGCCCAGCGACGCACAGCGGATCAACTGGCCACCATGCGGGCGGAGATCTTTCGCCAGTCGCAACCTGGCCTTACGGATGAAGCGTTTTGCGCCTCGGATGTCACATTCCACCGTGCGTTGGTGGATGGTGCGGAAAATCCCGTTTTGTCTTACCAACTGGCCGGAGCTGTAGAAGCGATGCAACCGTTGATGAACATGATCACATTCACCGCGCGGTCTCGAGAGGCGATAATAGGACTGCATACAAGAATAGTGGACGCGCTTGAGGCCCAGAATGCGGATGCCGTAGACGCCGCGTTGGTGGATCTGGAGCATTACACCCGACAACTGGCCCAGGACGTGGCCGATCGCAAACGTAAACCGGCCTAAAGGCCAAACTTGCAACGCAACCAGAACGAAAGGCAGACGAGCAGGTAGAATGTCACCCGGCGACAAGACCGGAACTCTCAATATGAATTGAAGACCAATGACTTACGGGAGGACGTTATGAATACAAGACCGGACCCAACCTTTTATCCATCCGCCAAACTGGCAATGGAGGGCCCCACCGAAACGCTTGCTTTCACCTTGATGCTAAGCCCTGATTTTTCGCAACCAGACGGGCTGGCGGTTGTGAATGTCGATCCGACATCTGACGACTTCGGAAAGATCGTGCATCAGGTAATAATGCCTGAGAAAGGTGATGAGTTTCACCATTTCGGTTGGAATGCATGTTCGTCCGCCCTGTCGCCGCTGACCGGGCACGCGTTTCTAGAGCGACGTTATCTAATCATCCCCGGCATTCGGTCCAGCAGGATTTACGTCATTGACGTCAAAAACCCGCTTGAGGCGAAGATCCACAAGATTATCGAACCCGAAGAAGTCTTTGCAAAGACTGGATATTCACGCCCGCATACGATCCATTGCGGGCCTGAGGGCATCTATGTCAGTACTCTGGGCGGCGGTGGCGCGGATGGTACCGACGGACCTCCGGGCATCTTCATTATGGATTGCGAAAGCTTCGAGATCATCGGGCGTTATGAGATCGAGCGTGGCGTGCAGGACAAGCACTATGATTTCTGGTGGAATCTACCGCGCGACTACATGGTCAGTTCCGAATGGGGTCTGCCGCCGCAATTCGAGAACGGTATCGTGGCTGAGGACCTGCTGTCGAATAAATACGGCCATCGCATACATTTCTGGAACCTGCGCAACCGGACCAATATCCAAACCATCGATCTGGGAGAAAATCACCAGATGGCGCTGGAAATCCGCCCGGCCCATGATCCGATCAAGCAATACGGGTTCTGCGGGGTTGTTGTCGATACCACCAATCTGCAAGGTGCGATCTTTACATGGTGGCGCAATGACGACGGCACATTCGAGGCCAAGAAAACCATTACAATCGATCCGCAACCGGCCGACCCGGACGATCTGCCAGACCTGCTCAAGGGTTTTTCAGCTGTTCCGCCATTGGTCACCGATATCGACCTAAGTCTCGACGACAAATACCTCTATGTTGCTTGCTGGGGTACCGGAGAGATGCACCAATATGATGTCTCGGACCCAATGAACCCGACTCTGGCTGGCAAAGTAGAGATTGGTGGTATCGTCAAGAAAACCAAGCACCCGAACGGTCAGGATTTCGGCTATGGTCCGCAAATGGTTGAAATCAGCCGTGACGGAAAACGCGTCTACTGGACCAATTCGCTTTATTCCACATGGGATGATCAGTTCTATCCGGGCGAGCGCGGCGCGGCGATGGTCAAGGCTGATGTTGGAGAGAACGGAGGGCTGACGCTGGATCCGAATTTCTGGGTGGAGTTCCCCAAAGGCTATCGCAGCCATCAGATAAGGTTAGAGGGCGGAGACTGTTCAACCGACAGCTTCTGTTACCCGTCGGTCTGAATTGGAGGTCTTGATGACATCAACGGCTGGCCTCTGGCTGGCCGTTGTTCTCAGCGGCGCCTATCACGGGTTGAATCCGGGCATGGGCTGGCCGCTGGCTGTTTCTTCCGCCTTGATGGAGCAACGCCCGTCTGCGCTCTGGCAAGCGCTGGCGGCTTTGGCAGGCGGGCATTTTGTGGCCATGCTGGGGGTCTTGCTGCCTTTCGCCCTGATGGCGGTTCTGGTCGACTATCAGAAAGAAATCCGAATTGGTGCCGCGTTGATCGTGATCGGGATGGGTTTATACATCGCGATCACCCGTCGTCACCCCCGTTTCCTGTCACGGATTCCCCCCAGCAAGCTGGCTCTTTGGTCCTTCCTTGTGGCCCTCGCGCATGGGGCCGCGCTTATGCTGGTTCCAATCTATCTGGGGCTGTGTGCCGTAGATGAACTGGATGCTGGCCATCAAGCGATTTCTCAGATCATGACAACAAACACCCTGCTGGTTCTGGGCGTCGCCGCGCTGCACACTGCTGCCATGGTTCTGGGCGGCGGTCTGCTGGCCTTTGCTGTCTATCGCTGGCTGGGCCTGCAGGTTCTGTCGCGCAGTTGGTTTAACCTCGAACTCATCTGGGCGATAAGTCTGATATTGGTGGGCGGTCTTGGTCTTTGGTCGGCGCTTGGTTGATCTTGTACTTTGATTTGAAACGCGCTTTGTCTGCGGAAAGACAAATACGGAGCTTCAGAATGCAGGACCAAACCCGCCCAACCGAAATGCTGCGTCTCGGCAGAAGTGACGATTGGCAAGCCGCCACCACCCATGCCTTTACGCGCGAACTGTCGGACGGCACCCTGCCCGAGGACAAGATGCGCTGGTACCTTCAGCAGGATTATCAGTTCGTCGACGGCTTTGTGCGCCTGCTTGCAAGTGCAATTGCGCATGCCCCAACCCTGGGCGACAGCGTGCCTGCCGCTCAGTTTCTCGCGGTGATCACAGGCCCCGAGAACACTTATTTCCTGCGTGCGATGGAGGCTTTGGGCACAGAACCCAGCACCCAGCCTGCCCCTGCCACACGGGCGTTTCAGGACCTGATGGCCGAGGCCGTGGCCTCGGGCCGTTATCAGAACATGCTGGCGGTGCTGGTCGTTGCAGAATGGGTTTACCTTAGCTGGGCCAGCCCGGAAAACCCACCCAAAGACGACCTGCCCTTCTGGTTTGCCGAATGGATCACGCTACATGCAGGTGAAGGATTCGAAAGCGTGGTCGAATACCTGCGTGGACAGCTGGATAAGGTTTGGCAAACGCTGAATACGGCAGAACAGGCCGAGGTCACGCGTTTGTTCCATCGTGCGGTCGAACTGGAACGCGATTTCTTCGACGCCGCCTACGCGGCCTGAATCACAAGGGGGCTGGTATGGTCACAACATTGAACGTCATCGCTGCCTTGCTGACCGTTGGGTTCGGCGCGTTTGGATTTCTGGCCCCGGCCCACACTGCGTCGGCCCTTGATCTGGCCCCGACCAACAGCACGATGGGCTTATCTGAGATGCGCGCCTCGGTCGGAGGGCTGTTTGTCGTCACCGGACTTGCCGTGATCTGGCTGAATAACCCGATGGCCTATGTGATGCTGGGCGTTGTTTATGCTGGGGCGGCATTGGGCCGGTTCGTGTCGATTGCACTTGATAACCCACCTCTGACCAAGGCGTTGATCTTTGGGGGAATCGAGCTGGTTCTAGCCGTTTGGCTGATAGCTGCAAACATTAACAAGACAACTTAACCAATTGGGGTTACTACATAGATCTGGATGCAATCGGAGTTTGCATCTCTCCATCTCCTCACCTATATATGGGATGTCCTTCGGGACTATGGACATAAACGCGCTCGTAATAAGCGGATCGGACCCGGGGGCGGTACCCGGCGGCTCCACCAACCATCCTTCGTTTGGGGATTTTGGGGCCGAAATAGGATCGACGAACGTCTAAAGGGGTTAGCTTTGTCTCGGCTGTCTGCCACCGTTATCGGCGAAACTAGTACAATTGCAAACGACAATCGTGCTCCGGTTGCAGTTGCTGCGTAAGCAGTAACAAGACCGAAATCTAAGCCCTTGCGCCTAGCCGCGTAAGGCGGGGTTCGCAGGTACCTGGCAACAGAAACCTGCATTATTCCCCGAAATGTCTGACGTTATTTCCCTTTTTAGGGCGCATTCAGAGTTTGTTCATTTCTGAGTGTCATCGTGCCCTCACTTGGACAGGAGAGCTGGAATGACAAATTCAGAGATACTCAGAAAGTGGTATTCCGAAGTTTGGGAACACGGAAACACCGAGGCAATCGATCAGTATTTTGCACCTGAAACAATGGCCGAAGGGTTGATTCCCGAAATGCAGGTCGGGGCTGATGACTTCCGCGATCTGGTCACTGCTTTCCGCCATATTCTGGGCGACATCAAGGTCGAGCTGCCCAAGATCATTGAAAATGGGGATTGGGTGTCAGCCATTTTGAATGTTCGCACTTTCCGCGCCGATAACGGCGCGCCTTTGGAGGTCACCGGTCAGGTGATGGCTCGGTTCAAAGGCGACAAGATGGTTGAAGCCTATAATCACTTTGATTTCATCTCGTTCTTTGAAGAGTTGGGCCAGTTCCCATCCGACACCCTGCCCGTGTGCATGACAGGGCAGCGTCTGGACTGGGCCTGACCCCAAACCAATCTTGACCCCAATCGCGCTTGCACGTTAGCAAGCGCCATGGGGTCCAAGTGCGAACACCCAAGGCGGTGCCGCAAGTTTCGCATCTTTCGACACTTGCAGGATTTCATGTTGTGACTTGGCCGCCCGATACTACACAGCAGATCCTGATAGCCTTGAGTGTTTTCAACGGCTCCAGTTTCGGGATCGGGTCAAAGATTTCGGATCTTGCGACGTGAGCAAGACCATGACGCCGTCGATTAAAGACCTCATCCGGGTTTTTGGCAGGATCGGGCTGCTGTCCTTTGGGGGTCCGGCTGCGCAAATATCCCTGATGCATCAGGAACTTGTCGAGCGCCGACCATGGCTTGATGAACAGACCTACCTGCGCGCCCTGTCACTTTGCATGTTGCTACCGGGTCCGGAGGCGATGCAACTGGCCACCTATGCCGGTTGGCGCCTGCGCGGCGTAACAGGCGGGCTGATCGCCGGCAGTTTGTTTGTCTTGCCCGGCGCTTTGGTTATTGCGGTATTGGTCGCGCTATATTCCACGTTTGGCGATGTTCCGTTGGTCCAATCCGCCTTTGTTGGCATCAAAGCAACGGTTATTATGATCGTCTTGCAGGCGCTGCGCAATCTCTCGCGTAAAGCCTTAATGGACAAAGACCACCGAATAATCGCCGCACTGTCTTTCGCTTCCATTTTTCTGCTGAACCTGCCTTTTCCCTTGATCATTCTTGCCGCTGCGCTTTGGGGATATGCGACGTTTCGTGGCCCAACGGAACCGCCTGGCCCAGTTCAGCCATCGCACCTGAAACGATCACTCAAAACAGTTGCTATCTGGTTGCCGCTTTGGCTTGGACCATTGTTCGCGCTGACCCTCAGCGGGCATCAACTGCTCAGCGATTTGGGCTGGTTCTTTGCGCGACTGGCCGTCGTCACCTTTGGCGGCGCTTATGCGGTGCTGGCCTATATGACGCAGACGGTTGTGGATCAGTACCACTGGATCAGCACAGATCAAATGATCGACGGATTGGGTCTTGCGGAAACGACACCCGGCCCCCTGATCCTTGTCACCCAATTTGTTGCAATGCTTGCCGGTGAACTTAGCGGAGGCTTCAGCTTGGCGTTGGCGGCCGGTGCAGTTGCGCTCTGGGCGACTTTTGCGCCCTGTTTTCTATGGATCTTCCTGGCCGCCCCGTATCTGGACCGGCTTGCCACGCGCCCGCGCCTGTCTGCGGCCCTTCACGGCATCACTGCTGCCGTTGTCGGCGTGATTCTCAACCTTTCCGTGTGGTTCGCCCTGAACGTTCTATTCGAATCAGTGCCAAACATATCCTGGGGACCGCTGGCAATACCTGCCCCACAGCTTTCCCAGTTAAATTTTGCTGCGTTGGGCTTAACCGCTCTGGCTGGAGTCTTGATATTTCGACTAAAATTGGGGATGGGCACGGTGTTGACCCTGATGTCCATCGCGGGGCTGGTCACTCACAATATCTGATCAATCCGGTCATACCCGCTCTTTCGTTTCCGAACAAAAGCCCTATGCTGGGCATAACCACTTTTGAGGATCACACATGTCGCAAGGCATCGATTACGGCAACCTGATGCACTCCGCCATGCGCGGGCTTATCAAGAAAGTGCTGACAGATGTTTCCGAAACCGGATTACCCGGTGCACATCATTTCTTCATTACCTTCGACACGCGCGAGGACGGTGTGGATATCGCCGACTGGTTGCGCGAACGTTATCCGGAAGAAATGACGATTGTCATGCAGCATTGGTTCGAAAACCTCGAGGTTGGTGAAACCGGCTTTGCCATCACTCTGAATTTCGGTGATGCGCCCGAACCGCTTTATATCCCCTACGCCGCGATCAAGACGTTTGTTGACCCCTCTGTGGAGTTCGGCCTGCGCTTTGAGAGCCCTGAGGACGATATGGATGACGATCATATCGCAGAAGAGACGATTGAAGTCGAAGAAGAAGAACCACACCACGACGCAGACGTTGTGTCACTGGACAGCTTCCGCAAATAGACCTCAACCCCGCCACGCGCGGGGTTATTTCTTTTGTAGGAAAGTCTCGACCGACCGTGATTTCACACCTTCGATGAAGCGAGAGAACGACAAGTTCAACCCGCCTTCTGCAAGCGTACGATCGTATTGCTGCAATTCGTACCCGCCATCCAAATCAATGAACAAGGAATAAACTGTCAACGTATCACCAACGATTCGACCCCAAACAAAAGGCTCCCCTTTCATCGGGTCCAACGGTACTTCGTGGCCAAACACATTGCGCTTCATTGCGGCTGAAAACAAATCCCCACGCCCCGAAGGCACAAAGTCGATTGAGAACTTTTGGTTCTTTACACGCCCGTCCAGCTTATAGGTTGTGGTACGCCAGCTCACATTAAAACCGTCTTCGGTTTCGAAAATAGAAACGCTCATATCCCGCGGGGTAGAGGTGCCATCAGCATCCACAACGTTTGCAGACCCAATGTAATCCCCGACAAACGGCGCAATGTCCGCCGCGCGCGCGGACACGCTGAACACGGACAACCAAACCATGCACACCGCAAAGACCGCGACGGCTTTGGCTAGTGCAAATCTATGGAAATTTGGCATTTTGTCCTCCACGGGATTCACCTTTCTATTGTAGCTCAGAGGGGGCTGCGCACAATGGCACAATCCATCTCTTTCTCATTAAAGTGACGCACCCCGGCACCTATACCTTTGGTACGCCTGAGTTTAAGGTGCGCCCAACTGGCCGATTGCGTCATGGCTTTGCTGCGGCTAAACGGCATACAACTGCATACCAGACGGAGTGACAGATGTCTCAGACCCGCACCGAATCCGACAGCTTTGGCCCGCTAGAGGTCCCTGCCGACAAGTATTGGGGCGCACAAACGCAGCGTTCGATCATGAATTTCCCTATTGGCTGGGAAAAACAGCCCGTCGCTATCGTACGCGCGCTGGGCGTGATCAAAAAAGCCTGCGCCATGCAGAACAAGGCCACTGGCAAGCTGGACGCCAAGATCGCCGACGCAATCATACAAGCCGCAGGTGAAGTGATCGAAGGCAAGTTTGACGACAACTTCCCGCTGGTTGTCTGGCAGACGGGTTCGGGCACGCAATCAAATATGAACTCGAACGAGGTCATCGCAAACCGCGCCATCGAAATTTTGGGTGGTGTGATTGGTTCAAAAGACCCAGTGCATCCGAACGATCACTGCAACATGGGTCAATCTTCGAACGACACCTTCCCCACCGCCATGCATGTGGCAACCGCGACCAGCGTGCGTGACGTGCTGCTTCCGGGGCTCGAGAGACTTGCCTCGGGGCTGGAACAGAAGGCCGAAGAGTTCAAAGACATCATCAAGATCGGTCGGACCCACACGCAGGACGCGACGCCTCTGACGCTGGGACAGGAATTCAGCGGTTACGCTCATCAAATCCGTCAGGGAATTGCCCGCGTTCACGCGGCGATGCCTGGGATTTACGAACTGGCGCAAGGCGGTACCGCTGTTGGCACAGGACTGAACACCCAGCACGGTTGGGGCGAGGCCGTCGCAGGACATATGGCCGATATCACCGGCCTGCCCTTCGTCACCGCGCCAAACAAGTTCGAAGCATTGGCGGCCCATGACGCCATGGTCTTCCTGTCCGGTGCTTTGGCGACGATTGCAGGCAGCTGCTACAAAATCGCCAATGATATCCGTTTCCTGGGCTCCGGCCCGCGGTCGGGTCTGGGCGAATTGATCTTGCCCGAGAACGAACCCGGTTCGTCGATCATGCCCGGCAAGGTGAACCCGACACAGGCCGAAGCGTTGACCCAAGTCGCCGCCCACGTGATGGGCAACAACGCTGCGATGACTTTCGCAGGCAGCCAAGGTCATTTCGAGCTGAACGTCTACAACCCGATGATGTCCTACAACTTGTTGCAATCGATCCAACTGCTGGGTGATGCCTCTGACAGCTTTACCGAGCGGATGTTGATGGGAATCAAGGCCAACGAGCCACGCATAGACAAGCTGATGAAGGAATCGCTGATGCTGGTGACAGCGCTGGCACCGACTATCGGTTACGACAACGCCACCACCGTGGCCAAGACCGCGCATAAGAATGGCACAACACTCAAGGAAGAGGCCATCGCGCTGGGTTTTGTGGATGAGGCGACCTTTGACGCCGTCGTCCGCCCGGAACAGATGATCGGTCCGAAAGACTAATGGGCAAGCCGGTTAACCTGAACCGGTATCGTAAAGAAAAAGCGCGGGCTGAAAAGAAAGCCCGCGCAGATCAGAATGCTGTCGCTTTCGGACGCACCAAGGCCGAGAAAGAAATCGTCAAGTTCGAACGGGACAAGCTGAAGCGCGAACTCGACAAGCGCGAGTTAGACGAATGAGCGGCCGCCCAATCAAACGCTCTCTGACACTCAAGGGTCACCGAACATCCGTGTCGCTTGAAGATGAATTCTGGCGAGCTTTCCGCGACATAGCTGCTGAAAAAAGTATTCCGATCAATGTTTTGGCCGCTGAAATTGATGTTGCACGCGATCCTACAACCGGTCTTGCATCGGCTATTCGGGTCTTCATTCTGAAATGGTATCAGAACAAGGTCTGAAGCATATGTCCGGCTTCGCCTTTGACCATGAAGTTAAAACGTGCGGTGCACAATTGAAGCACAGCGCCGTAATTGTTTCCTTGTTCCCCTGACTCGTTTTCTTGGACCGCTCAGATTTTAGGCGTTGAAGAAAACCACACCAAATCGTTGCCGCTTCGTTTTTTGCACCCAAGTTTTCGCATGGCAGATCAATCGCGCGTTTCAAGGCAGCGCATCAAAAGCCATGACAACAAAGCGACGCAACTATCTGATCACGAGAAACAAATAGCAGGTTAAAAGAAAATGTGGTGCCCAAGGAGAGACTCGAACTCTCACGCCCGTGAAGGCGGGGGATTTTGAATCCCCTGCGTCTACCATTCCGCCACTTGGGCCACGGACACTGGATTAGCGCCCAAGCGCGGGAAGGTCCAGAGGCAAAAAACATCCCATATTCCATTTGTTTCAATCTGGGCGGTTGACGGTCCGTCAGGTGCATGGTTTGCCTTCTTGGGGCCGCTAAACGGGATTTGAGTACTGTATATGTTACGATCGCTTTATGACTGGACCATTCGTCTGGCCGAACACCCTCATGCCCTGTGGGCCTTGGCCATCGTCGCCTTTATCGAAAGCTCTTTTTTTCCGATTCCTCCTGACGTCCTGATGATTCCGATGATTCTAGCGCGTCCATCGCGCGCCTGGTTGATTGCGACCGTCGCGTTGGTGGCTTCGGTGTTGGGCGGGATGCTGGGATATGCGATTGGAGCGTTTTTCTATGAAAGCATCGGCCAGCCCATTCTGGAATCCATGGGCAAGGCACACGCGATGGAAGAATTTAACACCCGATTTAACGATTTCGGGTTCTGGGCTGTGCTGGCTGCGGGCGTCACGCCCTTCCCCTACAAGGTCATCACCATCATGTCCGGCTGGACCGGAATGCCGCTGGGCACCTTCATCGCCACATCGATTCTGGCGCGTGCCATGCGATTCTTTCTGGTTGCCGGCCTGCTTTGGGGCTTTGGCGAACCGATCCGGGACTTTATCGAAAAGCGTCTGGGTCTTATGTTCACGCTGTTCATCATCCTACTCTTTGGCGGATTCGTGGCGGTTAAATATTTATGACAAAACAATCCGGACTTGTGGCTCTGGCCACGATTGGTTCAGCAACCCTTTTGTTGGCGGCGTTCGGCTTTCAGCATTTGGGCGGGCTTGCACCGTGCAAGATGTGCATCTGGCAGCGCTACCCGCACGCAGTGGCTATCGCGATCGGTGCGGTTGCGCTGGCATTGCCAAGATTTAGTATCCTGCCGTTGCTGGGTGCAGCTGCGGCTGCAACAACCGCGGCCATCGGCGTTTTTCACGCTGGCGTAGAACAAGGCTGGTGGGAAGGCCCCAGCAGCTGCACCTCGGGCGATATCAGTGGGTTGAGCACCGATGACCTGTTCGATCAGATCATGAATGCGCCGCTGGTGCGCTGTGACGATATCCCGTGGGAGATGTTCGGTATCTCGATGGCAGGGTGGAACGCCATCGCTTCGGCAGTGCTGATGCTGATCTGGATCGCGGCCTGGCGGGCGCGCGCTTAAAACTCGTCCAGTTCCGCATCCCAATACAGGAAGTCGATCCAGCTTTCGTGCAGGTGGTTCGGCGGGAACTTCCGACCGATATTGCGCAGAGCCTCAGCATCAGGCTGACGCGGTGGTTTGCGCAATGTCATCCCCGCCTGACGCAGCGATTTGGACCCTTTGCGCAGGTTGCAGGGGCTACAGGCCGCCACCACGTTCTGCCAGCTGGTCACGCCGCCTGCCGCGCGTGGGACCACGTGGTCAAATGTCAGGTTGTCGCGGCTGCCGCAGTACTGGCAGCGGAATTCATCCCGCAAAAATAAATTAAAGCGCGTGAAGGCCACGCGCTTTCTGGGTTTTACATAGTCTTTCAAAACAACGACCGAGGGTATTCGGATTTCGGTGCTCGGGCTTCGGACGACCTCGTCATATTCGGCCACGATGTCGACCCGATCCAGCCAGGCCGCTTTGATCGCCTCTTGCCAGGGCCACAATGACAGCGGGTAGTAGGACAAGGGGCGGTAATCGGCGTTCAAAACCAGGGCCGGGTGTTGTTTGAGCATACCCGGCTCTCTTACAAATTCGGTCCTGAAATCTCCGTCCATCACAGAATCGCTCCTCGCTCTCGGCTGCCCGTTTGTGACACCAGAGCGGAGAGCACCCGCCCCGGCCTTAAGATAACTATATATCGTGTTAAAACTCTGACAAGCCCTGATTTTCCACAATATGTCGCAGACTGGGTAAGCCGAATCTGTGACAGTCACATGACAGTTATCCACAACTTGCACCGGGTGCGTCCTTCGGGCTATGGACGGGTCATGTCTTGGTTCATTCGCTTCAACAAACCATATGACGTGCTGCCGCAGTTTACCGACCGCGCCAATGCCGAAAGCCCGCGCAGCACGCTGTCCGATTTCATCGACCTGCCTGGCGTTTATCCCGCTGGTCGTTTGGATCGTGACAGCGAAGGTTTGATGCTGCTGACTGATCACGGAAAACTTCAGGCTCAGATATCAGATCCAAAGCACAAGATGGCAAAGACCTATTGGGTTCAGGTCGAAGGCATCCCTGATGAGGCCGCTTTGAAAGCGTTACGGAACGGGGTTGAGTTGAAGGACGGCCAGACGCGCCCCGCAAAGGTACGGCAGATTGATGAGCCCGAGGGGCTCTGGCCTCGCATCCCACCTATCCGAGAACGAAAAAGCGTACCCGACAGTTGGCTGGAACTGACCATCCGAGAGGGCAAGAACCGGCAGGTGCGGCGCATGACGGCGGCAGTGGGTCTGCCAACCCTGCGCCTGATCCGCTATCGTATCGGAGACTGGACACTGGATGATCTGGGGCCCGGTCAATGGGACAGCCTGCCGATGCCCACCTTGAACACCGCTCCGCAACGCAAACGTGACCGACGTCCGCGCCGGTGACAAAACCCGCCCTTTTCTGTTATACTTGGGGCATGAAACTCACACCAGATATCCCGGCCCCTTCGGCCATTCTGGAGGCCGCGCTTTACGCAGACAATCTGGATGCGGCGGAACAGTTTTATAGCGAGGTTTTAGGGCTTGAGCGTATTCAGCGCATCAACAACCGCCATGTATTTTACCGCATCGGCGGATCTGTTCTGCTTATCTTTAACCCCAACCAAACAGAACAGCCGCCCCTCAACCCTGACATGCCTGTCCCACCTCATGGTGCGCGCGGCCCCGGACATGTGTGTCTTGTTTTGTCACGCGATGAAATCACAGTGATGCGCAAACACCTGCTGGATTGGAACATCCCCGTGGATGCCGAGTTTGACTGGCCCGGCGGTGCACGGTCTTTGTACGTGCGCGACCCGGCGGGAAACTCGATCGAGTTTGCCGAAGCGCATCTTTGGTCTTGATCTTGCACGGAACACCAAGGCGTTCCGCTGATCTGGATGGTAAAGTTAAAGGCTCAGCTTGTCGCGCATGAAAGCCAGCGCGACGCTCAAACCATCGGGGGCAATGCCATGGCCGATGCCTTTCATGACATGCGCGTATATCTCTTTGAAATCCGCAGCCTGCAGGGCTTCAGCGGCCTCGGGCAGCGATTGCGGTGGCACGACGTCGTCCGCATCACCATGCACAAGTAGGACCGGCATCCGGCTGACAGTTTCGTCGGGCAGAAGATCGGGTTCCAACAACCGGCCAGAAAAGGCGACGATCCCAGCCACGGGGTCTTCGCGGCGCGGCGCAACGTGCAGGCTCATCATAGTGCCCTGGCTGAAGCCAAACAGCACAACCTGCTCGGGCAGTACATCTTCGTCCACCATCAGGGCGTCCAGAAAGGCGTTGAAGTCCTCAACCGCCATTTCCATACCCCGGCGCGACTCTTCTTCGGACGACCCATCGATCCAAGGAATCGGGAACCACTGAAAGCCGTTCGGCATCCCCGGAATCTGCTCGGGTGCATCTGGGGCTACAAACAGAGTATCGGGCAAATGCTCGCCCAACGGATCGGCCAACCCCAGCAGGTCGGCGCCGTTTGCGCCATAGCCATGCACGAACACCACGACTGATCGCGTGTCACCAGAAACAGGCTCTTTCCTAAGCGCATTCAAAACCCGTGTCATCTGATCCCTTCTCTTTGTTTATCAACCCGGTAATAGGCCCACAGCACCCGCGCCGCAACCGAGCGCCACGGCGACCACGCTTCGGCCATTTGGCGCAGTTCCTTGTCCGTGGGGCGTTTGGGCAGGTCATAGAGGACACGCGCGGCCTCTTGCAGCGCCAGATCACCGGGTGCGATCACATCGGCGCGGCCCAGGGAAAACATCGCATAAATCTCGGCCGTCCAGACGCCGATCCCGGACACCTGCGTCAAAGTTTTAACCACCTCGTCGTCAGGCGCGTCGCGCAATGCTTTGAAGTCAATGCGCGCCTCAGCCAACGCCCGTGCATAGCGGATCTTCTGACGGCTTAGACCCACGGCGCGCAGATCTTCATCTGTGGCCCACATAATCTTGCGTGGACCGGTCAGTTTCGCGTCCTGCAACCGTTTCCAGATTGCACGCGCGGCAGCTACGCTGACCTGCTGGCTGACAATAGCGCTGAGCAGTTGTGCGAAACCATCGGGGCGGCGGCGCAGAGGCAAAGGGCCAGTTTGTTCGATGGCATAGGCCATGCGCGGGCAAGTTTGCGCCAGCCATTCGGCGCCTTCGGCCACGCAATCTGGCGTTTCGATGATGCGGCCTACGGACATGCGGCCTCCCTGCTCGGTGTTCATGGGCACGTTAGGCGCATGTGCCGCAGATGCAAGCCGCTTGTACCCCAAAGGCTTAGCCGATAACCATTCGCCCATGACAATGACCTCAACCCTTCCAGACGACCGTCAGGCCAAGCGCAACGTAGCTGTTTTGGTGGCCGCACAGGCCATTCTGGGTGCACAGATGCCCATGATGTTCATTGTCGGGGGGCTGGCAGGCCAATCGTTGGCCTCAAACCCTTGCCTTGCGACATTGCCCATTTCCTTGATTGTTCTGGGTTCCATGCTAGCGGCCACGCCGATCTCGGCGATCATGCAGCGCTGGGGCCGTCGTGCCGGATTCCTTGTTGGAGCAACCGCTGGCGCGTTAGGTGGGCTGATCGGAGCTTACGGCTTGTTCCTTGGCTCTTTCCCTATCTTCCTTGTTGGCAGCCTGCTGACAGGTATCTACATGAGCGCACACGGGTTCTATAGGTTCGCTGCGGCGGACACAGCGTCAGACGCGTACCGCCCTAAGGCCATTTCATACGTGATGGCCGGGGGACTGGCTGCGGCGATTATCGGCCCACAAATCGTGAAACTCACCTCTCAGGCCTATGTCATTCCGTTTCTGGGCACCTATCTGGCTGTGATCGGGATTAACGTTCTGGGCTCTGGCCTGTTCTTCTTTCTCGACATCCCAACACCACCAAAACCCACAGAGAACGAACCCAAAGGACGTTCACGGCTTGAGTTGCTGAAAACACCACGTATCGCAGTCGCGGTCATCTGTGCGATGGTGTCTTACGCCCTGATGAATCTTGTAATGACCTCGACCCCGCTGGCCGTCGTTGGGTGCGGATTCTCGGCCAACGACGCAGCGGATATCGTTACAAGCCACGTGTTGGCCATGTACATCCCTAGTTTCTTTACCGGCCATCTGATCGCCCGCTTCGGGGTAGAGAAGATCGTGGCACTAGGCCTTGCCATTTTAGCAAGCGCCGGGGTTGTTGCTTTGCAAGGGGTTGAACTTGGGAACTTCTTCCTCGCCCTTGTTCTGCTGGGCATCGGGTGGAACTTTGGCTTTATCGGCGCGACTTCGATGCTGGCAGACTCGCATGACCCGCAAGAGCGTGGCCGGATGCAGGGTCTGAACGACCTGCTGGTTTTCGGAGGTGTCACATTGGCGTCGCTGGCGTCGGGCGGGTTGATGAACTGCTCGGGCGGCTCTGCGATCGAAGGCTGGACAGCGGTTAACCTGGCCATGGTTCCGTTGCTAACATTAGCGGGTGGCGCGTTGCTGTGGCTGGTGCTGCGTCCCGCCGACCCGGAACGGGCCTGATCACCAGCGCCCACTGCTGACCGTCCACATCAGGGACAAGCGTTGCCGCATTTCGCCCGGTATCAAACTGCCAGAAGCAACACGTTCAGGCCGCGCAACAGCCTCTTTCAACGCCCATTCAGCCAACCACCCTGCCGCAAGCGCTGGACGGGCTTCGACAGAGATCGCAACCCGGTTTGCCCGGGCCTTGTTAAGACGCTCCAGCGCAGATTGCGCAAGGGTTTGCACACCTTCCGGGGTGCCGTCCAACAAAGGTATCCGACCCCTGTTTTCCAGCTCGGGGGTCGCGCGAAGCCAGTTTGCAACACCAACGGCATAACCAAAATCGCGCAACACATCCTCGTCCGCGACACCCAGCGCTTGAGCAGAGGCCACAAACAAAGACCCCGCGCTATGGTTGATATAAGCGTCAAAGTGTTCCTGGCCTTCAAACGGATCCCGATAAATATCCCAACGCCTTACAGCCACATATTCATCCAGAACACCGGCCAGATGAGGCGAAAGCACACGCGATAAGGGCGTTACAACTTCATGCCGTCGCACAGTGGCGCCTTCGGCAATCTCTTGCAAAGCGTCGCGCCACCATTGCAGCCGCATCTCGGCAATCATCGGTTCTTGCGTGACCCAGGGCGCGCGCGCCACTTCGACGTTCAACGCGTATAACGGGAACAGAACGGCACGGGCCGCCACCGGGGCTGCCATTGCGGCACGGAACCGGTCAGGATCAGCCCGTTGCACCAGCGCGGCACAGGCTTTGACGTCGTCGTCAAAGACCACGCTCACTCAGCTGCTGCCTTCTGCGGATCGCAATCGCGCACCAGTTTCCACTGAATCGCATCCAGCAAAGCCTCGAACGATGCATCGACTATGTTCGCGCTGACGCCCACGGTAGACCAGTGCCGCCCCTGCCCGTCTTCGCTGTCGATGATGACACGCGTGACCGCTTCGGTCCCGCCTTGTGTGATCCGCACCTTGAAGTCGACCAGTCGCATATCTGACAGGACTTGCGAATACCGCCCCAAATCTTTGGCCAAGGCTTTGGCCAGAGCGTTCACAGGCCCCCGGTCACTGCCGGAATCGTCCATGGACTCGCTGACGGACAGCTTCTTTTCACCGTCCACTTTCACGACCACAACAGCCTCGGACAGGCTGACCATCTTGTTGTACTTGTTCTTCCGCCGCTCAACCGTGACCTTGTAGCGTTTGACTTCAAAGAACTCGGGCAGTTGTCCCAGCTCGTCCCGCGCCAACAGTTCGAAACTGGCTTGCGCAGTATCATAGGAATACCCATCCGCTTCACGCAGTTTGATCCGTTCAAGGATCCGACCGAGCGCGGGATCACCCGCCTCGACGCTCAACCCGGCTTCGGTCAGACGTTTGCGCAGGTTCGACTGCCCGGCCTGGTTCGACATTGGAATGATGCGTGAGTTGCCCACACTTGCAGGCTCGACATGTTCATAGGTCGATGGGTCCTTGAGGATCGCACTGGCATGCAGTCCGGCCTTATGCGCAAAGGCAGACGCCCCCACATAGGCCGCCTGCTTGCTGGGAACCCGGTTCAGAACGTCATCCAACATCCGGCTGATACGGGTCAGCCCCGCCAGAGCATCCAGGCTGACGCCGGTTTCAAACTGCGAAGCATAGGGTTCCTTCAGCAGCAGCGTCGGGATCAAAGCGGTTAGGTTGGCATTCCCGCAACGCTCGCCCAAACCGTTCAGGGTGCCCTGAATTTGGCGCGCACCTGCTTCTACGGCCGCCAGGGAACAGGCCACCGCGTTCTCGGTGTCGTTATGTGTGTGAATACCCAACCGATCACCGGGCAGACCTGCTGCGATCACGTCTGATACGATCCGCCCAACGTCCGACGGCAAAGCGCCTCCATTTGTGTCGCACAGGACCACCCAACGCGCGCCAGCGTCCAGCGCGGCGCGGCAGACCGCGACCGCATAATCCGGGTTGTCCTTGTAGCCGTCAAAGAAATGTTCGGCATCAAACAGCGCTTCGCGACCCTGCGCCACGATATGTGCGACCGAGGCACGGACGTTCTCGACATTGTCCTCAAGCGAGATCCCCAGCGCATGGGTCACGTGATAGTCGTGCGATTTGCCCACCAGACAGACGGCCTGCGTGCCCGCATTCATCACGGCTGCAAGCACATCATCATTCTCGGCCGAGCGCCCTGCCCGCTTGGTCATTCCAAACGCCGTCAGACGGGCTGAGGTCTTCGGAGCAACCTCGAAAAACGCGCTGTCGGTGGGGTTCGCACCGGGCCAGCCGCCTTCGATATAATCCACTCCCAAAGTATCCAGAGCCTGAGCGATCTGCACCTTTTCGGCGGTGGAGAACTGAACGCCCTGCGTTTGTTGCCCATCGCGCAGGGTGGTGTCGTAGAGGTAGAGGCGTTCTTTGGTCATAAGACCTCCTCCAACTTGGAGGCATCAAACCCGGCACCGGGCACCAGTTCCACACCTTCCTTGCTCATGCGCACTTCAAGCCCTGCCGCGATATACGCGGCCTTGAGGCGGTCAACTTCCGAGAAGTCCTTGTTCTGCATGGCGGACGCCCGTGCGTTGGCCAAACGGTCAGCATGTGCAGTCAAGTCAACAGATGCCGTATCCGCCCACGCGCCCATCTCTGGCAGCAACAGCCCCAGCAACTGCGCGCTCGCCAACAGACCCTCTGCGTCACCGTCCGATGCAAGACGGTACAACTCGGTCATTGCACCTGCAGTGTTCAGATCATCGCTCAGTGCCACCACCACCGCAGGTGCCGCGCTGGCGGCGGGCTCGACGCCCGCTGTCAGCGCCCGCCACTTGCGCAACGTCGCCTCAGCCTCACGCGCCTTTTTCTCAGTCCAGTCCATCGGCTTGCGATAGTGGGTCTGCAGAAACACAAACCGGATCACCTCACCCGGCACGCCTTGTTCCAACAGATCGTGCACGGTGAAGAAATTGCCCAGCGATTTGGACATTTTCTTCCCTTCGACCTGCAGCATCTCATTGTGCAGCCAAACCCGCGCAAACTCACCTTGCGGGTGCGCGCAGCAGCTTTGGGCGATCTCGTTCTCGTGGTGCGGGAACATCAGGTCGTTGCCGCCGCCGTGAATGTCAAAGCTCTCGCCCAGCAACTCATAGCTCATGGCCGAGCATTCAATGTGCCAACCAGGACGCCCCCGACCCCACGGGCTGTCCCAACCCGGCAGTTCGTCGGTTGACGGCTTCCACAACACGAAATCCATCGGGTTCTTTTTGTAGGGTGCCACCTCGACCCGAGCGCCTGCGATCATGTCATCGACCGAGCGGCCCGACAGCTTGCCATAGCCCTCTTTCCAACTGTCGACGGCAAACAGCACGTGGCCCTCGGCGGCATAGGCATGGCCCTTAACGATCAGATCCTCGATCATTGCAATCATCTGGTCAATGTATTGGGTCGCACGCGGCATCTCGTTGGGTTCAAGAGTTCCCAAAGCGCCCATATCGTGCAGATACCAGCCGATGGTTTCGTCAGATCGTTCCTGTACCAACTGCTCTAACGAGCCTTCCGCGCCCGCCTTTTTACGCGCCAGCGCGGTGGCGTTGATCTTGTCGTCGACGTCGGTGAAATTGCGCACATAAGTCACGTGATCCGCGCCATAGACATGACGCAGCAGGCGGTACAGCACATCAAACACCACCACCGGGCGGGCATTGCCCAGATGCGCGCGGTCATAGACCGTCGGACCACAGACATACATCCGCACATTTTCAGGGTCGATCGGAGCGAAGTCTTCCTTCGTCCGCGTCCGTGTGTTGTGCAGCTTGATCGTCGTCATCGGTCGGGCTCCTCAGAAACAGCATGTGCTTGCGCGTTGGCGCGGGCTTAGCAACTTGTCTCAGGGATGAAAACGAAAGAAACCGGCCCGCTTGATAAATCAGCAGGTAGTGCAGCAGATAATGATGCAGGTCATCGGGTTCATGTCCTTCGGTTAGCACGGGTTGATCCTCAAGCCAAGTATTGAGTTTGCGCGCCGCCTCCGTCACCGTGCGGACCATGGACCGAGATTACGTCAATGCGATTTGCAAGGAATTCCCCGGGGCCGCGTTGTCGGACCCCTGGGGCGGCGGGCACGGTGCGTGGAAAATCGGTGGCAAGATGTTTGCCTGCATCGGTACGGCAAATGACGGGGTTTCTGTCAAAACGCCCGACGCGGAAACGGCCCAGATGGTGATTGATGCCGGTGTGGGGGTGAAAGCCCCCTATTTCCACCGCAGTTGGGTGCGCCTTCCGTTTGATGCTGATCCTGAGGAACTGCGCCACCGCCTGACGGTGTCATACGACATTGTCCGGGCATCGCTGACTAAAAAGCTGCAAGCGACATTGCCGCCGCGAAGCTGATTGACAAAGCTCTGCCGCTCTGTCCCATTCAGCCAAAAGCTATCCCGGAGCAGTGGTATGAAACTCTCTAAACGCATCACGCAGATTACAGGCGGCGGCAGCGACGGCTGGGACGTGTTCTATCGGGCCCGTCGGATGCTGAGCGAAGGTCAGGCCGTGACCGAGTTGACCATCGGCGAACATGACATCCGAACCGATCCATCGATCCTGCATGCCATGGACCTGTCCGCCCGCGAAGGACATACGGGTTATGCCATGGTGCCCGGAACAGATCTTCTGCGCGACACAGTGGCGGCACGGGTGCAAACGCGGACGGGCGTCCCAACAACGCGCAACAACGTTATGATCACACCCGGCGGCCAGTCTGCGCTGTTTGCGGCCCATATGGCAGTTTGTGATCCCGGTGATGTGGGGCTGTTCCTAGATCCCTATTACGCCACCTATCCCGGAACGATTCGCGGGGTCGGAGCAGTTGCCCGCGCAATTCAGACCGCAGCAGAAGACGCCTTTCAGCCCTGCGCCGAACGGATCGATGCTGCGGCTGACGGTGCTGTTTCACTTTTGATCAACACACCAAACAATCCAACCGGGGTTGTTTATTCCCGCCAATCGCTTGAAGACGTTTCCGAAATTTGCCAGCGACGCGACCTGTGGCTGATCTCGGATGAAGTCTATGACACGCAGGTTTGGCAGGGAGAACACCTGTCGCCGCGCGCTCTACCCGGTATGGAGGATCGGACGCTTGTCATTGGTTCCATGTCCAAATCCCATGCCATGACGGGATCGCGCTGTGGTTGGATTGTCGGCCCCGAAGAGGTCATCGCCCATCTGATCAATCTGGCCACCCACACAACCTATGGCGTACCAGGCTTCATACAGGACGCGTCCAGTTATGCTCTGACCGCAGGACACGAGCTGGAGGAAAAGATCGCCGCCCCGTTTCGTCGTCGACGTTCACAGGCCGTGGCGATTCTTCAGGATCAATCCACCGTTGGCCTGGTGCCCGCACAGGGGGCGATGTACCTGATGCTGGACGTGCGCAAGACCGGGTTGTCCGGGGAAAGTTTTGCCAATGCTTTGTTGGACACGCACAACATTGCCGTCATGCCCGGAGAAAGCTTTGGCTCAGCCGCCGCCGGGCATGTTCGGGTGGCCATGACTGTTGAAGACAACCGTTTCGCTAGCGCACTGAAAACGCTGTGCTCTTTTGCCGAACAGCTCGCGCAGCGTCACGCTGCGGAATAGTATTCAAAAACGAAACGTTGTTCGTAAATTGAAAACGTTGGAATCCAGACTGCCGCTGGAACGGGTGACATCGTCGAAATTTTGCCGCAACGCCTCGCCGCTGATCACAAAGTTTTCTCCAATCGGGTACGCCACGCCGATGCCGTAAACCGCTGCCGTGTCGCTGTCGACCGAGGTTTCAGCCCGCGCCGCCCCGACAACCACATAGCCAAGCGCGTTGCCGAAATCATATCCACCGCGCAGCTTCAGACGAGTCATGCTGTCCAAACTGCCTTGGGACGAGCCCAAATCCAACGAGAGCCGGTTGTATTCCAGCTCACCACCCAGGACAAAATTCCCAAAGTCCTGATCATAACCAATATGCGCACCAAAAGCGGTGTCATCACCGCTGGAGCCGCCCGGACCATCCGCATCCGCATATCCAAAGCTGAGGCCCACATAACCACCTGTCCAATCTTCGGCAAAAACCGGGCCTGCGCTGGCGAGACAGGTCGCCACGAACAGGACAGAAAGAGGTTTTTTGCACGGGTACAAAATTATGTCGCTCTTGTTTCGATCTAAAGACGCAAACTTATTCTAATCTGCGTTTCGCTTCATCAGAATTCAATTCTAGGGTCACAAAACTCAAAAGTAAGTGAATGCAGTATAACAGAATTCTTCCAAAACGGGAGAAAATCTGCCCGATCCTCCTTTATCCGGCAGCAAACCGTCACGATGAGCTGCAAAAACCAACAAAGGTCGTAAACAGGACAGATTGTGTCGTAGTGTTTTGGAAGGCTAAGGCCAGAAGTTGAGAACCCGAATGACAGACCACGACTGGAAAATCAGCCTGATCAGCCGCACCATTGGTGCGGATCGTGGACGTGCCGCTCGGGGACGGCCGTAAGGGGATATTCCGCACCCCAAAGCATCACTCAACAACCGGATCAAGACATGAACGACCAATCCCGCAACACGTCACGCAGCGGAGGCCGCGCTGCACGCCGTGCCGCCCGCGCAACGGCCCTGCCCGACCATCTTCGCCCCGTGCGCCCTGGAATGAAGGGCGGAGTTCTAAATGTTCTGACGCAGGCACAAATTGAACGTATTCACGAGGCCGCACTGACCGCGCTGGAAACCATCGGTCTGGCTGACGCCCCGCAAAGCGGTATCGACTACCTTGTAAATGCAGGCTGCACCCTTGGGGACGATGGACGCATTAGATTTCCACGCGCTTTGGTCGAGGACACTATCGCCAAAGCTAACCGCGCGGTTACATTGTACAGCCGTGATGGCAAAACCGATCTTGAGCTGTCAGGCACCAAAGTTCACTACGGCACTGCCGGCGCTGCCGTGTCCATGGTCGACGTGCATGGGCGGGAATACCGCGATTCAACTGTGCAGGACCTACACGATGCCGCGCGAATCTGCCAGCAACTTGATAACATTCACTTTGTTCAACGCCCTATGGTTTGCCGCGACATCGCCGACAACCTGGAAATGGACCTGAACACGATCTATGCTAGCTGTTCCGGCACTTTCAAACACATCGGGACATCGTTCACGGAACCCAGCCACGTCGCGCCCGCGATGGAGATGATCTACATGATCGCGGGTGGTGAGGATAAGTACCGCGAGCGGCCATTTGTATCGAATTCGAACTGCTTTGTGGTTCCCCCCATGAAGTTCGCCACTGAAAGCTGCGAAGTGATGGAGGAGTGCATCAAGGCCGGAATGCCTGTCCTGCTTCTTTCAGCCGGGATGGCCGGTGCCACAGCGCCGTCGACCATAGCCGGAGCCATCACTCAAGCGACCGCCGAATGCCTTGCCGGACTGGTTTACGTAAACGCCGTAAGTCCCGGAGCACCAGCCGTTTTTGGCACCTGGCCCTTTGGCTTGGACCTTCGGACAGGTGCGATGTCCATTGGGTCGGGCGAACAGGCGTTGCTGACGGCTGGATGCGCACAGATGCACCGGTTCTACAACCTACCCGGCGGAGCAGCAGCCGGAGCGTCGGATTCCAAACTTCCCGACATGCAGGCCGGGTGGGAACAGATGTGCTCGAACGTAATGGCGGGTCTGTCCGGTCTCAACATGGTCTACGAAGCGGCGGGCATGCACGCCTCTTTGTTGGGTTTCTGCTTTGAAAGCCTGATCCTCAGCGATGACCTGATCGGTCAGGCGCAGCGCTGCGTGCGGGGCATCGAAGTGAACGATGAAACCCTAGCTCTGGACCAGATGGCCGAGGTCTGCATGGGCGGCCCTGGTCACTATCTTGGAACGGAAGCTACGCTCAGCCGGATGCAAGCTGACTATGTCTATCCGGTTTTCGGCGACCGGTCTTCGCCAAAAGAATGGGTTGAGCTGGGCAAGCCCGATCTGATCGACAAGGCAACGGCGCGCAAGGAAGAAATTCTGTCTGCGCCATCCGAGGCCAAGTTCGATCCGCTGCTGGACATGGAACTGCGCGAAAAGTTCAAAATTCATCTGCCCACTTAGTGAGCGGAAGGGCGGCCCGAAACCAATCGGGCCACCCACGGATTTATCCATCGCTTGACGGAAGCAGCCCTGCCTCTTGCGCAACGGCCACTTCGTCAGCGTCCAACGCGCCATCACCATTGGCGTCCATCGCCGAGAAGGTATCGGCGTCTACATTCGGTGCGACAGCCTGAACTTCCTCGATGGTCAGAACGCCATCGCCATTGGCATCGGCTGTAGATTGGGCCGAGACCAGTCCCGGCAAGGTCAGAGCAGCGATGTAAATTCCAATCAAATACTGCGGTTTCATTTTTGGTGCCTCCTGATAGGTTGGTTTTGTTTTTGTCCGGACAAGCCCCAGAAACAACAAAGCCTCGCACCACGTCACCCCGCATAGCGCGACCAGCAGGGATTCGCGCCAATCCTTGCGTGTTTGACCGAGTCGGCATCGCAAAGTGCCGCCGAGCAAAATTCCGCCAGACCTGTATCGGCAGGTCTTGCCACACGCGCCGCGCACGATCTGGCGAAACACCGCTTAGAACAGCGACCGCGCGAAAAAAGAAAGGGGGCCGAAGCCCCCTGTCAGTTTCGCCTTCCAGGCTCATATCGTTGACCGCCCGGTGTTTTTTTGCCTGCGGCCTGGACTGCGCATGGGACGAGCGCACCCGCCCCGTGAAAGAGTGGGAGGGAGCAAATATTCCGCCCCACCCTGTTCCCGGCCAACACGGGCATGTCAGCCGAGTGGAGAAAGGTCATCAGGTAAGTCTTACGTCCTTTCTCCGTATTCGTCGGGGTCGGTTACCTAGGGCAGCGTCCGACCCCTACGCCCCGGGGTGCCAGGGCGTTAAAACTTAGCTACACCCGCTTGTCGCGCCGCAGGTGTTGCACTTCATGCAGGTGCCGTTGCGGACAAGCGTGTAGTTTCCGCATTCACCGCAGGGGTCACCTTCGTAACCCTGCATCTTGGCTTTGGTGCGGGCGTCCATTCCCGTGGCCACAGCATTTTCCGCAACGGGTGCCTCGAAAGCAGCGGCCGTTTCAGCCATACCGCCCAAGTCTGCCTGACCCGCATTGAACACGGCCAGATCCTGAGGCAGACGTTTGCGCAGATAGCCGGTCGAGCTGATTTGTTTCAGCACTTCCAACGACTTGGACGCAGCGCTTTCACTGATTTCCGAGATGTTCGATACACCTTCCTCTTCGCCCCGACCCAGATCGTCAAAGGTCGCGCCTTCTGGCTTCACATGGGCCAGATCGGTGCGGTCCAGGTAGGACACGGCCAATTCGCGGAAGATGTAATCAAGGATCGACGTCGCATTTTTGATCGAGTCGTTGCCCTGCACCATCCCTGCCGGTTCGAACTTGGTGAAGGTGAAGGCATCGACGAACTCTTCTAGCGGCACACCGTATTGAAGGCCGACCGACACGGCGATGGCGAAGTTGTTCATCATCGCCCGGAAGCCAGCGCCTTCCTTGTGCATGTCGATGAAGATCTCGCCCAGCTTGCCGTCTTCGAACTCACCAGTCCGCAGATAGACCTTGTGGCCGCCCACGATTGCCTTTTGGGTATAGCCCTTGCGGCGATGAGGAAGTTTTTCGCGATGGCTGCGGATCATTTCTTTGACCACAACCTTCTCGATCACTTTCTCGGCCAGAACAACGGCTTTTTCCTGCGTCGAGCCGCTTTCCAGCACCTCAGCCGCCTCGTCGTCATCCTCGACCAGCGCCGCTGCCAGAGGCTGCGACAGTTTCGAGCCGTCACGATAAAGCGCGTTGGCTTTCACACCCAGCGACCAGCTGAGTTCGTATGCCTTCTGGCAGTCCTCGATGGTCGCATCATTCGGCATGTTGATCGTCTTCGAGATCGCGCCCGAGATGAAGCTTTGCGCCGCCGCCATCATGGTGATGTGGCTATCAACCCCAAGGAAACGCTTGCCTTTCTTGCCGCACGGGTTGGCGCAGTCGAAGATCGCGTAGTGCTCTTCCTTCAGGTGCGGCGCGCCTTCCAGTGTCATGGTTCCGCAAACGTGGTCGTTGGCCGCGTCGATATCCGCTTTGGTGAAACCCAGATGGCGCAATAGGTCGAAGGTCGGGTCATTCAGCTTGGTCGCTGGAATGCCCAGAACGCCGGTGCAGAAATCCTCGCCCAGCGTCCACTGGTTAAAGACAAAGCGGATGTCGAAGGCGCTTTCCAGCGCGGCGTCCACCTTGGCCAGTTCATTGGGGCCAAAGCCATGACCGGTCAGCGAGGTGTGGTTGATCCCCGGCGCGTTGCCGATGGTGCCATGGCCGACTGCGTAGCCCACGATCTCTTCGATCTGAGATGACGAATACCCCAGCTTTTCCAGCGCCGACGGCACCGAGCGGTTGATGATCTTGAAGTAGCCGCCGCCCGCGAGCTTCTTGAACTTGACCAGAGCAAAGTCCGGCTCGATCCCGGTTGTGTCGCAATCCATCACCAGACCGATGGTGCCGGTGGGCGCAATCACAGTGGCCTGTGCGTTGCGATAGCCGTTCTTCTCACCCAGGCTCAGCGCTTCATCCCAGGCCGACATGGCCAGATCGACCAAACGCTTGTCCGGGCAGTTACCGTGATCCAAAGGCACTGGCTTCACGGCCAGTTTTTCATAACCCTCGGTAACCCCCTGCGACGCGCGGCGGTGGTTGCGGATGACGCGCTGCATGTGGTCGGCATTGCGCTCGTACCCCTTGAACGGTCCCAGCTCACCAGCAATCTCGGCTGAGGTTGCATAAGCCACTCCAGTCATAATCGCGGTCAGCGCACCGCAGATCGCACGGCCTTCATCCGAGTCGTAGCTGTAGCCCATGTTCATCAGCAAGCCGCCGATATTGGCGTAGCCAAGACCCAGCGTACGGAAATCATAGGACAATTGTGCGATTTCCTTCGACGGGAACTGCGCCATCGTTACCGATATTTCCAGCGTCAGGGTCCACAGACGCGAGGCATGCATGTAATCCGCCGCCTGGAACTCACCATCCTTCAGAAAGGTCAGCAGGTTCATCGACGCCAGGTTACAAGCCGTATCGTCCAGGAACATATATTCCGAGCACGGGTTCGAGCCGCGAATCTCGCCGTCCTCGGGGCATGTGTGCCATTCGTTTACTGTGTCGTGAAACTGGATGCCTGGATCGGCACAGGCCCATGCGGCGTGACCGACCTTTTCCCACAGGTCACGTGCTTTGACGGTGCGGGCGACCTTGCCGTCGGTGCGGTTGATCAGTTCCCAATCGGCGTCCTTTTCGACAGCGGTCAGGAACGCATTGGTGACGCGGATCGAGTTGTTCGAGTTCTGACCCGAGACCGAGCTGTAAGCTTCGGAATCCCAATCTGTATCGTAGGTCGGGAATTCAATACTGTCATGGCCCTGCTTGGCGTAATCCAGAACACGCTTGATGTAAGTTTCTGGGATTGCAACCTTTTTCGCTTCGCGCACCGCCTTTTTCAAGGCGTCGTTTGCGTTCGGATCATATGCGTCGTCAGCAGATCCGTCCCACGAACGAATGGCCTCGAAAATACCGTTCAGCATCTTCTCGTGCATCTTCGATCCGGCAACAATCGAAGCCACTTTCTGCTCTTCGATCACCTTCCATTCGATGAACTGCTCGATGTCCGGGTGATCCGCATCAACGATCACCATCTTTGCTGCTCGACGGGTTGTCCCGCCTGATTTGATCGCGCCAGCAGCGCGGTCGCCTATCTTGAGGAAGCCCATCAAGCCCGAAGATTTGCCGCCACCTGACAGCGCTTCGCCTTCTGCGCGCAGATGGCTGAAGTTGGTACCGGTGCCCGAGCCGTACTTGAACAGGCGCGCCTCGCGCACCCACAGGTCCATGATGCCGCCTTCGTTCACCAGATCATCGTCGACAGACTGGATGAAGCACGCGTGCGGCTGCGGATGTTCGTAGGCGGATTTCGATTTCGTCAGCTTGCCGGTTTTGTAGTCGACATAGTGGTGCCCCTGCGCCGGACCGTCGATCCCATAGGCCCAATGCAGACCAGTGTTGAACCACTGCGGGCTGTTCGGAGCAGCACGCTGGGTCGCCAGCATGTAACGCATCTCGTCAAAATAGGCGCGCGCGTCTTCTTCATCCGAGAAATAGCCGCCTTTCCAGCCCCAATAGGCCCATGCACCTGCCAGACGGTCGAACACCTGCTTGGACGAAATTTCTCCGTCAAACTCCGCACCTTCGGCAGGTACCGAACGCCACAGGAATTCTGGAACGTCCCTTTCTTTGACCTTTTTCAGCTTGCTGGGAACACCTGCCTTGCGGAAGTATTTCTGAGCAATCACATCACTTGCCACCTGCGACCAGCTTGCGGGCACTTCGATGTTGTCCAGACGGAAAACAATCGTTCCATCCGGATTGCGGATTTCAGACGTTGCAGACACAAAATCCAGGTCCGAGTAGGCATCCTGATCTGGTTTGGTGAATTTTCTTTCAATCTTCATGTCCGCAGCCCTGGTTAAATTCCGCCCAATGTTCAGTTCCCGACACCAAATCTTGTGTTGCAGGGTGCCGCCCACAACGCCCAGAGTCTTACGGACAAGGGTATCGTTCGCTGTCAAAGACAGCGGAAAAACCGCAAAAACGGCGCACTTAAATTAGATGTGCTTTCCGACCCTCGCCTGCTGCCTCTTCCAGTTTGAACACCAGATATTGTGGCAATCTCTTCGGCTCATACAATTTGACGTATGAACCCATAGAAGGTCAACGCCCTTTTTCCGTCTTTTTTGAAATCTTTTTTGTTGACCTGAGAACGTTTCAAGTCCGCCACCCAATTGCGCGCGATTCCTCCACAGGATCATCCACGGCAAAATTCCGCCGAAACCTTTAAGTCTCAAAACGAATTCCCGTTTTTACCAGCATAGTTATCCGTGTTTGATCAACCAAGACGGTGCCGATTAAGCTGGCTGGGAATCAATTGCATTTCCTCGCAACCCATCGCGTTCACGAGTCGCCAGTTCGTTCAATTTTAAAAAGGTCCAACCCGATGAAGCTGTTAGCCTATAGCCTGATCCTGATCTGTATCGTGGCCTGCGCACCACAAGATGTGCCCATTGCATCACGCAGCGCACAGTTTGACACCTATCCCCAAAGATTGTTCGAAAGCTTCGAAACCAGTTGTACCGGGCCGGGGGAATCTTTTGAGAAAACAGGTAACCAGAAGTTCGAGTGTTACGAAATTCTGCCTGCAAAAGCATCCGCCTTTTTGATTCTGAACTATGACGGCAATCCACAGGACCTGCCGCAAAGCGTCACGCGCTTAACCTCGACCAAGAACACAGCGGGATACCGCGTGGATGCAAACGTGTTCTTTGAAGTTCCGCAGAAAGACGGATCCGTGATCGAAGTGCCTTTGGAAAGCCCCACCCTGGATCAATCGATCAGCAGGCTGTTTCAAGCCATGGGCGGATTGCCCTCATGATATTGAGGAAGTGGTCGGGGCGGCAGGATTCGAACCTACGACCCCCTGTACCCAAAACAGGTGCGCTACCAGACTGCGCCACGCCCCGGACCGTGCGCCTTCCTAACGATGCCAATCTGATTTGAAAAGCCCTAACAGGGCCAAATTGCAGGACCTTGCGAAAAAATTTCATGCTGCAACTGCGTGCCCGGCGTAATTGAATAGCGAGCGGACAGTCCGGCGTTGATTTCCAGCACTGCAAATACGGAATCTCCGCCTTCGATTGGGGTCAGATCACCGGGAATCGCCCCCTCATGCACCCGAGTAACTGTGCCAGTTCGATCCACGAAGATCATATCCAGCGGAATCAGTGTGTTCTTCATCCAGAAAGCTACGGGTTGCGGCGGGTTAAAAACAAACAGCATCCCGGATCGATTCGGAAGTGACTCGCGAAACATTAACCCTCGCGAACGCTCTTGCGGTGTCACCGCCAGTTCGATGTCAAATCGTACCGTCGCCGCGTCATTCCGCAAAGAAACCTGATCAGCGCGACACGCGGCAAACGCCCCACCTGCCCAAAGCGTAAAGAACAGGGTCAGAAGCGTCAGAAACCGTCTCATGAGAAATCAGCCGTCCAGCGCGGCTTCCCAAGCCAGCACCTGAGCTGCCATCCGGCCTCTTTTGCCATCGATTACACGCATGGCCAACGCTTCGCCCGGTTGAAGGTCAGCGAGGCCTGACCGGCGCAGAACTTCTATATGAAGGAAGACATCTTCGCCCCGACCAAAGACGTTCGCAAAACCGAAACCCTTGCCTTTGTCGAACCACTTAACCCGTGCCGCTTCCAACGGGGCCTCGGCAATAACCACCGGGTCCAGTTCGGCAAAATCGGCCAACATCATCGAGTCGGTTCGTTCCGGAGGATCAATCGCAACGACCTCAACCGCCTGAACACCACGGTCCGTGCGATGAGTCATGATTTCAATCCCCGCGCCATCGGCGACAGAACTCTGGCCGAAATTGCGCAACACATTCACGTGCAAAAGGATGTCCGGACCACCTTCGTCGGACACGACAAATCCGTACCCCTTGGCGGGATCGAACCATTTAACGTGTCCACGGACGCGATACATATTGTTCAGGTCTTCTGGCACGGTTTTCCCATCGCGAATTTTAGCCGTTCGTTAAGGGTTTGTTGTTTATGGGAATGGCAGGCAATTTCAAGCTGAAAAAACTGTTTATTTTCGGTCTGTTGCATTTCACGACACGTGAACGTCATGGATTCAACCTTTCCACATGCCATACCGATCCCGGCTCATTACGCTTCCATCTGAACCGGTCATGAAGGCGGAATGCCCCGTCGGCCCAGAATTCAATTTCAGTAGGCGTCAATCGGTACCCGCCCCAAAACGGTGGGCGGGGGGGATTCGGACCCAGCTTAGCAGTCACCTTGGCCACCTCAGCCATCAAGGCTGTACGGCTTGATAGGGGTTGAGATTGCTTCGACGCCCAGGCCCCCAAACGGCTCTTCAGCGACCTCGATGCGTAATATTCATCCGCCTGAGGCCCATCTTCGCGGGTGATTGTACCACGAACACGCAATTGTCGCCGCAAAGATTTCCAATGCATGACAAATGCGGCCTTCCCGGCGGCATCCAGTTCGGTGGCCTTTGCGCTTTCGTAGTTCGTATAAAACACAAACGAATCCGCTTCGATTTCCTTGAGCAGAACCATACGAGCGTTCGGCAAACCATCCGAGTCGACGGTGGCCAGCGCGATCGCATTGGGATCGTTCAATTCTGTCTTTTCAGCCTCGGCAAGCCACCGGCCCGCTATTTCAAACGGATCGGAGCCAGCAAATATGCCATCACGCTCGGTCATTTCCATCCCCTGGAAAGTATTAAAGACGAACCTAAGGCGAGAACCCGCTGCGAGCAAGAGCGCACGGCCTTGAAGCAACGCTACCAATGGCATAAACCAACTCAACACATCGCGAAGACAGGCGGAGAACCACACATGTCAAATCAGTTGATGGCCGGCAAACGCGGCCTCATCATGGGACTGGCCAATGACAAATCAATCGCATGGGGAATCGCCCGCGCCTTGTCCGATGCCGGGGCCGAGCTTGCTTTTTCCTATCAGGGCGATGCTTTGAAAAAGCGCGTCTACCCGCTGGCCGCCCAATTGGGCAGTGAAATCGTTCTGCCCTGTGATGTCAGCGACGAGGCGTCGATCGATGCGCTATTCACCGCGCTGGAAGAAAAATGGGGCAAACTGGACTTTGTGGTTCATGCCATCGGCTTCTCTGACAAAAATGAGTTGCGCGGACGTTATGTCGATACCAGCCGGGCGAACTTCAAACTGACCATGGATGTGTCGGTCTATTCGTTCACCGCCGTGATGCAACGCGCCGAAAAGATGATGGGCGAAGGCGGCAGCGCCGTCACCCTGACCTACTATGGTGCCGAGCAAGTCATGCCGCATTACAATGTAATGGGCGTCGCCAAAGCCGCACTTGAAGCGTCGGTAAAGTATCTGGGCGAGGATCTGGGCAAAGACGGCATCCGAGTCAACTCGATCTCTGCCGGTCCGATCAAGACGCTGGCGGCCAGCGGCATCGGCGATTTCCGCTATATCATGAAGTGGAACGAATATAACTCGCCCCTGCGTCGCAACGTGACCATCGACGATGTGGGCAAGTCAGCCCTTTACCTGCTGTCGGATCTGTCCAGCGGCGTGACCGGAGAAAACCTGCACGTGGATTCGGGCTATCACATTGTCGGCATGAAGGCCGTCGATGCACCCGACGTGGAAAAGGGCTGATATCATGAGTGCCAAAGACCGCCTGCCCCACGAAAAAGGCTTTCACATCAGCTGGGATCAAATCCATCGCGATTCGCGCGCTTTGGCTTGGCGGCTTGACGGGCAAGGCCCTGAAAATGGTGCCTGGCGCGCAGTGGTGGCTATCACGCGCGGCGGTATGGCCCCCGCGATGATCGTCAGCCGCGAATTGGACATCCGCACCGTCGATACGATCAGCGTGCGGTCTTATCACCATCAAGAACAAGGCGAGGCCGAAGTTTTGAAGGCACCCGACGCGGATCTGATGGGCGACGGAACTGGCGTTCTGATCATCGACGACCTGGTAGACAGCGGTAAAACACTGGAACTGGTCCGCAAAATGTACACCAACGCGCATTTCGCGACGGTTTATGCGAAACCCAAGGGCCGCCCGATGGTAGATACGTTCATCACCGAGGTCAGTCAGGACACGTGGATCTTCTTCCCCTGGGACATGGCGTTGCAATATGTCGAACCCTATCGTGGGACAGACTAACCTCTTTTCTGCTCTCAAATACTTAGAAGCGTGAGGCGGAGCCTCGCATAAAGACTGGCACACCATGACCCAGACTCGCACAAGCGCCACTTTCCCTCCTCCGGTGATGGAGGCGCGACGATGGGTCGAAGGTGTCAACTTTCCTGCAGACCGCCCACTGATCAATGTCAGCCAGGCCGCGCCGGTTGACCCGCCTCCGCTTACTCTGCGACAGGCAATGGCAGATTTTGCCGTGCAGGAAGACAGCGCACATTTATATGGGCCGGTCTTGGGGAACGACGATCTTCGCACAGAATTGGCGGCCCAGATCAGCGCGCACTACGCCGGGCGCGTTGACGCGTCTCAGACCGCCATCACCTCGGGCTGTAATCAGGCATTCTCGGCCGTGATCTCGGCAATCACCGATGAGGATGATGAAGTGATTCTGCCAACGCCATGGTATTTCAACCATAAAATGTGGTTGGACATGGCTGGGGTGAAGGCTGTGGACCTCCCAACCGGAGATGACCTGCTACCCGATCCAGAGAAGGCGCGCGCTCTGATTACCGAAAAAACACGCGCCATCGCCCTGGTCACGCCGAACAACCCCGGCGGCGTGGAATACCCTTCCGATCTGGTCCGCGCGTTTTTTGACCTTGCACGCGACTGCGGTCTTCGCCTCATTGTCGACGAGACATATCGCGATTTCGACAGCCGCAGCGGCCCGCCCCACGATCTGTTCCAACAACCGGCTTGGGATGAGACGCTTGTTCATCTCTATTCCTTCTCTAAAGCCTATCGCCTGACAGGCCACCGAGTTGGTGCGATAGCCACAAGCCGTTCTCTTCTGGCCGAGGTCGAGAAATTCCTCGACACTGTTGCCATTTGCCCTGGCCAAATCGGCCAGTTTGCAGCCCTTTGGGGGATGCAGAACCTATCACAATGGCTTGCGGGTGAACGAGACGAAATTCTCGACCGCAGAGCCGCAATTAAAGATGGAATGCCCGCCCTTGAGGCCCAAGGATGGCGTCTTTTGGGACTTGGGGCGTATTTTGCTTACCTCGAACACCCTTTCGATATGCCGTCAGACGAATTGGCACGCCGTTTGGTGACTGAGGCAGGCGTGCTGCTGTTGCCCGGCACCATGTTCATGCCCGCCCATGACCCCGCCGGAAAACGGCAAGTCCGTGTAGCATTCGCCAATCTGGACCGTGCGGGATTGGGTCAATTGTTCGACCGGTTGCAGGGCCTGTCCTTCTAAGCTTGCCCCTCGGCGGTGTGCGTCGTATTCAGGGCCGCAACCGACAGGGCAGAACGCTGCCGCAATAACAAGAGGGCACCATGGCCGCAGGCGCTAAAAGTCTTTCTAAAACCTTTGTCTGGATTCTGATGGGCCTGCTGATGCTGGGCCTTGCGGGATTTGGCGCCACCAATCTCAGCGGTACGGTCCGAACCGTCGCACATGTGGGTGACGAAAGCATCTCGGTCGATGAGTATGTGCGCGAGTTGCAGCGCGAAATCCGCGCGGTTGAGGCACAAACCGGCCAGCCATTGCAGATGTCGCAGGCACGCGAGTTGGGGCTTGATCAGAATGCCCTCGCCCGTCTGACGGCATTGGCGGCATTGGACAACGAAGTCGGCCAACTGGGTATTTCCATCGGGGACGAGAACCTACAGCAAGACATCGTCGCGATCCCGGCCTTCCAGGGTGTGGACGGCAGCTTTGACCGTGAAGCCTATCGTTTTCAGCTGGAACAGATCGGCATGACCGATTCCGAGTTCGAAACAGATTTGCGCAAGGAATCGGCGCGTACGATCGTTCAGGGCGCGATCATGGGCGGCGTCGAAATGCCAGCCACTCTGACGGATACGATGACGGATTACATCGGCGCCCGGCGCAGCTTTACGGTGGCCACCGTCGGGACCGAAGCATTGGAATCCTCGATTGCCGATCCGACCGAGGCGCAGATTCAGGCTTATTATGATGAAAACGGTGCTCTGTTCACACTGCCCCGCACCAAGCAACTGACCTATGCGATCCTGTCCCCTGCGATGCTGATCGACAGTGTCGAGGTGGATCAGGACGCCCTGCGCGCGCTCTATGATAGCCGGTCTGCTGAGTTCAACCAGCCCGCACGCCGCTTGGTTGAGCGCTTGAATTTCCCGGACGAGGCAGCTGCAAGCGAAGCTAAGGCCCAGCTTGAGGTGGGTGGCACTACCTTTGAACAGCTGGTCCGCGACCGCGATCTCGAATTGAACGACATCGATCTGGGCGACGTGACGCGTGAGGATCTGGGCGAAGCTGCGGATGCTGTATTTGCGGCCGATCTGGATGCTGTTGTTGGCCCGTTGCCGTCGGTATTTGGTCCGGCCCTTTTCCGGATCAACGGATCTCTGGCAGCCAACAATGTGCCCTTCGAAGAAGCTGAACCGGCCTTGCGGGAAGAGCTGGCGGCCGAGCGTGCGCGCCGCCTGATCGAGGCGCAGTCCGAAGATATCAACGACATGCTTGCTGGCGGCGCTACACTGGAAGAACTGGCGGATGAGACCGAAATGGAGCTGGGTCAGATCGACTGGACCCGCGAAAGTTCAGATGAAATCGCCGCCTATGACGGGTTCCGCGTCGCAGCCGAAGCTGTGCAGGAAGGTGATTTCCCGGAAATCGCATTCCTCGAAGATGGGTCGATCTTTGCCCTGCGCCTGAACGAGGTTCTGCCGCGTCGCCCCGAGCCGCTGGACAGCGCGCGTGATCGCGTGGCCGCCGCGTGGCTTCAAGCCGAAACAAACAAGGCGCTGGAAGAACGGGCCAATGCGGTTCTGACACAGCTTGCAACAGATGGTGACTTTACCGCCACCGGCCTGCCCTTCCGTGTTGAAAATGCCCTGACCCGCACGGCGTTTCTGGATGACGTTCCTGCGGATTTCATGAACGAAGTGTTTCAGATGGAACCTGGCGAATTGCGTGTCATTGGTGGCAACGGCGCAGCGTTGCTGGTGCGCCTGGATGAAGTTCTGCCTCCGGCAGATACAGACGAGCTTCGCCAACTGCGTGAAGCCCTTTCCGCTCAGATGAATCAGGCCCTGTCACAGAATATTTTCAACGCTTATGTGCGCGATGCACAGACACGCGCGCGTCCGGTCGTCGACCAACAGGCGCTGAATGCCGTGCAATCGAGCTTTTAAACGAGACCGAAATGGCACTGACACCCGAATTCGACACCTTCGCGCGCGCTTATGAAGCGGGCGAAAATCAGGTGGTCTACACACGTCTTGCCGCTGATCTTGACACGCCCGTGTCACTGATGCTCAAGCTGACGGGCGCACAGAAAGATGCGTTCATGCTGGAATCCGTAACCGGCGGCGAAGTTCGTGGCCGTTACTCGATCATCGGTATGAAACCCGACCTGATCTGGCGGTGTCGCGGTGAAGCGTCCGAGTTGAACCGCTCTGCCCGGTTCGATTCCGAGGCGTTCTCGGCCCAAGACGGCAACCCGATGGACAACTTGCGCGCTTTGCTGGCCGAAAGCCGCATCGACCTGCCGGATGACCTGCCTCAGGCTGCAGCCGGGCTGTTTGGATATTTGGGCTATGACATGGTCCGGCTGGTGGAATACCTGCCAGACGTAAATCCTGACCCTCTGGGCCTGCCCGATGCGATTATGCTGCGCCCTTCCGTCATCGCCGTGTTAGATGGTGTTAAAGGCGAAGTGACCGTGGTTTCACCAGCTTGGGCCAGCGACGGTCAATCCGCCAAGGCTGCTTATGCACAAGCCGCCGAACGTGTGATGGATGCGGTTCGCGATCTGGAACGTGCGATGCCTGCGGAAACCCGCGATCTTGGGGACGCGCGCGAAGTTTCACCGCCCGTGTCGAACTTTACCAAGTCCGGCTATATGGAAGCCGTTGAAAAGGCCAAGGAATACATCCGCGCGGGTGATATTTTCCAGGTTGTCCCCGCGCAGCGCTGGACGCAGGAATTTCCTCTCCCACCCTTTGCGCTCTATCGATCGTTGCGGCGCACCAACCCGTCGCCTTTCATGTTCTATTTTAATTTCGGTGGTTTTCAGGTCGTCGGTGCCAGCCCCGAGATTTTGGTACGCGTGTTCGGCAGTGAAGTCACCATTCGTCCCATCGCCGGAACCCGTCCCCGTGGCGCGACGCCGGAAGAAGACAAGGCAAACGAACTGGATCTGCTGGCCGACAAGAAAGAGCTGGCCGAGCACCTGATGCTGCTGGATCTGGGTCGCAACGATACCGGACGCGTGGCCAAGATTGGCACGGTGCGCCCGACTGAAGAGTTCATCATAGAACGTTACAGCCACGTAATGCATATTGTGTCAAACGTGGTGGGTGAACTTGCCGAAGACAAAGACGCGCTGGACGCGTTCTTTGCCGGGATGCCAGCGGGCACAGTGTCTGGCGCGCCCAAAGTGCGCGCGATGGAAATCATCGACGAGCTGGAGCCCGAAAAACGCGGCGTCTATGGCGGTGGCGTGGGGTATTTCAGCGCGGGCGGCGACATGGACATGTGTATCGCGCTGCGCACCGCAATTGTGAAAGATCAAAAGCTTTATATTCAGGCAGGCGGCGGCGTTGTTTATGACAGCGATCCAGAAGCCGAATTCATGGAAACCGTCCATAAATCCAACGCGATACGACGCGCTGCGGCGGATGCCGCGCGTTTCACCGGAAATGGAAACAGCTAAACGCAAAAGGGCGGCAGATCAAAAGATCGCCGCCCTTTTTTTCTGTTTTATGCCAGTCACTGTACCTGTTTCATCATGACCGCAGAAATCGGCGCCACGGCGACGCGGCTGCCCCGGTCTTCCAACCCCCAAAGCAACAATGCTGAAATCGTTTCGGGGCGGACCCGCCCCAACATGACCACAGCACCTTCCTGCCCGGCGCGGAACGCGGCCTGATCCAGGAAACGACGCATGACCTTCGGATCCTGACGCGCACCATCGATGTCACGGAACACAACACCTGAAGGGGTTCCATTTCGGGCCGCGAGTTTCTGAACGGTGTTCAATCCATTGTCCTGCGTGATCAATCCCCTGCCAGTTCCGGCAGCAATTTCCGCAACTTGATCGGCCAACTTGCGATTGCCGTGAATGCCGCTGTTTACCCCTTCCAGAATACCAACGGTTTCGGGCAGAGTATCCAGCCAGACCGACAGGGATACCTCGGCGTCCTGAGCGGTTGCGGCCTCAGGCAAATCAGCAAGCGCCATGACTTCGAACCCGGCCGCGCGGTGCCGCGCCATTTTTTCCGCCGCATCAGGATCGGACGGATTAACGGCAAAGCTGATTGGATAGGGAAAGTCTTGCAGCGCTTCGACACCAAACGCGCCCTCATCATCGATCAGAATGATGGACATCAAGGGCTTGGCCTCGGGGTTTTCGAACTTCGCGGCATAGCGTTCGATCGGCTTGCCCGCTGGTGCCGCTTCTTCTGCCGAGGCTTGCTCGACCACTGGCTCATCATCCCGTTCGGTCAAAGGAACAACGCGTTTTCCAATCGTTGAGCTGACAGGTACTTCCTGTTCGCCGCCGATCTGCGGCAATGCCGCGATACGCGGCAACTTGCGCGGAAGAATTTCTTCATCCCCCTCCACCGCAATCGGACTACTTTCAAACGGATTTACCTCTTCAGTGTCCACCGTCGTTTGAGGCAATGGGTCTTGTTTCGGCTCGACAAGCGCGACTTCGGTTGTCTGGGGCTCTTCCACGGGCGGGGTCGGCGTATCGTCGATTACGGCTGGCTCTGCCTCGTCCTGCGGAGCCGCAGGTGCAAGGCTGGGTTCTGGCGGCGCTGCAGGCGCTTCGGTCACAACTGACACTTCAGTCGCAACCGCGGCCTCTGGTTGGTCCACGGCCTCAGCCGCTGCGCCCACTTCTGGTTGCGTGTCCGAAGACGATTCAAGCCCGGACAAGTCAGCCAGATCCTCGGTTGAGTCATCGGCGGCTTCCAGCCCATGCGGAGCCAATTCCACCACATCGGCATCGGAAACCGCTTCGGCCACCTCAGTCGGTGCTTCAGGTGCTTCGGAAATTACCGGAGCCGGTGCTTCGGTTACAACAACCGGCGTATTGACCATCGGCGTCTTGAGCGACACGATCACGCCCAGGATCAAAACAACGATCGCCCCGGCGACCATTCCTCCGAAAAATCCGCCCATTTTTTCTGCCTTTCGCCTCTTTTCTCTGCCTCGTCCAGCTCTGCGCCATCTGGTGTGGCGCTCGGCCAATTGAACGCGTCAGAAACGGTATGTCCTCTTGACGCTGCCGCCCAAGCCTGAGCATGTATGTGCGGACATTATACCGTGGCCCGGGGCTGCATCGCCAGCCTGAAATGCCCAAGTGAAGATAAGTGCCCATATGCTGCTGCTGATCGACAACTACGACTCGTTTACCTACAATTTGGTACATTATTTAGGCGAACTTGGTGCCGAAATGGTTATTCGCCGAAATGATGCGCTTGATGTACAGGAAGCGATGGCTATGAACCCCGCCGGTATCCTGCTAAGCCCCGGCCCCTGCGACCCGGATCAGGCCGGGATTTGCTTGGCGCTGACTGAAGCCGCCGCAGAAACCAAAACACCATTGCTGGGGGTTTGTTTGGGGCATCAGACCATCGGTCAGGTTTTTGGCGGCAAAGTAGTGCGCTGTCACGAGATTGTTCATGGCAAGATGGGCACGATGCAACACACCGGAAAAGGTGTTTTTGCTGGTCTGCCCTCACCCTTTGAAGCGACCCGCTATCATTCGCTGATTGTTGAGCGTGAATCCCTGCCCGACTGTCTTGAGATCACGGCTGAATTGGAAGACGGCACCATCATGGGGCTGCAGCACAAGGAACTGCCCATACATGGCGTTCAATTCCACCCGGAATCCATCGCCTCCGAGCATGGCCACGCCCTGCTCAAGAACTTCCTACAAGAACTGAAAGTCCCCGCATGAGCGACGCGCTGAAACCGCTGATCGGAGCTTCGGCCGATCGTCCATTGACTCGTGACGAAGCTGAAAAAGCCTTTGCCATCCTGTTTGATGGCGAAGCCACGCCCAGCCAGATCGGTGGGCTTTTGATGGCCATGCGCACACGTGGTGAAACCGTCGATGAATACGCCGCTGCCGCCGCTGTGATGCGGGCAAAGTGCAACGCCGTCAAAGCTCCGGACGGAGCGATGGACATCGTGGGCACAGGCGGCGACGGCAAAGGCACACTGAACATCTCGACCGCGACGGCTTTTGTGGTTGCCGGTGCCGGTGTCACCGTTGCCAAGCATGGCAATCGGAACCTCAGTTCGAAATCAGGAGCAGCCGATGCCCTGGGTCAGATGGGCATCAACGTCATGGTTGGCCCCCAAGTTGTTGAAGATGCTCTAAAAGAAGTTGGAATTGGGTTCATGATGGCACCGATGCATCACCCGGCCATTGCCCACGTAATGCCATCACGCCAGGAACTGGGCACGCGTACAATCTTTAACATCCTTGGCCCCCTGACCAACCCCGCAGGCGTCAAGCGGCAATTGACCGGCGCGTTCAGTCGCGACCTGATCCGACCAATGGCCGAAACGCTTGGTCTGCTTGGCTCAGACCGCGCGTGGCTGGTGCATGGATCGGACGGGACGGATGAACTCACGATCACGGGAATCAGCTGGGTCGCTGCGCTGGAAGATGACACGATCAAAGAGGTCGAACTGCACCCCGAAGACGCAGGTCTGCCGGTACATCCGTTCGAAGACATTATCGGCGGCACACCAGAAGAGAACGCCGTCGCATTCCGCGCTCTGTTGGACGGTGCCCCATCCGCTTATCGCGATGCAGTACTGTTGAATTCGGCTGCCGCTTTGGTCGTCGCCGAAGCGGCAAGCGATCTGCGCGACGGTGTCGCCATGGCCGCCCAAAGCATCGACAGCGGCAAAGCCAAAGAAAAAATCGCCGCTCTGGCACGCAAGACACAGGAAGCCGCATGACCGAAACCGTTCTGGACAAGATCAAAGCCTACAAACTGGAAGAGGTCGCAGCCGACAAAGCACAGAAATCCCTGGAAACACTGGAGAGCGAAGCACGGGCCGCATCGGAAACCCGTGGCTTTGCCACAGCTTTGCAATCCGCGTCGCGGCAAGGCTATGGCCTGATTGCCGAGGTCAAGAAAGCCAGCCCGTCCAAGGGTCTGATCCGTCCGGATTTCGACCCGCCTGTACTGGCCAAAGCCTATGAGGATGGTGGTGCTGCGTGTTTGTCCGTGCTGACCGACACCCCAAGCTTTCAGGGCGCAAAGGAATATCTGACGCAGGCACGCGAGGCGACTTCGCTGCCCGCTTTGCGCAAGGATTTCATGTATGACCCCTATCAGGTGATCGAAGCCCGCGCCTTGGGCGCCGATTGCATTTTGATCATCATGGCTTCGGTCAGTGATGATCAGGCGGCTGAACTGGAACAAACTGCCTTTGATTGGGGTATGGATGTTCTGATCGAAGTGCATGACGAAGCGGAACTGGAAAGAGCCACCCAGTTGAAAAGCCCGTTGATCGGCATCAACAACCGCAATCTCAAGACCTTCGAGACAACATTGGACACCACGCGACGCCTGTCCAAGCTGGTACCAGCGAACCGCACAATTGTTTGCGAAAGCGGCCTGGGAACACCGGATGATCTGAAGGACATTGCGCGCTATGGTGCACGGTGCTTCCTGATTGGTGAAAGCCTGATGCGGCAGGATGATGTTGAAGCCGCCACGCGTCATATCCTGTCCAACCCTCTGATCCCCGGAGTGATGTGATGCCGCTGACCCATTTTGACGCTCAAGGTCAGGCGCATATGGTCGATGTGTCGGACAAAGACGTGACAGACCGTGTCGCCGTTGCTGCCGGGCACATTAGGATGGCGCCGGAAACCTTTGAAATCATTTCTGAAGGCCGCGCGAAAAAGGGCGACGTTCTGGGCATCGCCCGTCTGGCGGGCATCATGGGCGCAAAGAAGACGCCCGACTTGATCCCGTTGTGTCACCCTCTTCCAATCACCAAAGTGGCGGTTGAACTGACCCTTGATCCTGATTTGCCGGGTGTTCAGATCGAGGCCACGGTCAAGACCTCGGGACAGACCGGTGTTGAGATGGAAGCCCTAACCGCAGTCTCAACCGCGGCTTTGACAGTGTATGACATGACAAAGGCCGTCGATAAGGCGATGGAGATTGGCGGAATCCGCGTTCTCTTGAAAGATGGCGGTAAATCAGGGCGTTACGAGGCGAAATGATCACAGTCGAAGAGGCGCGCGCCCTGCTGTTCGATCTGGTGGGGGTTTTACCTTCGGAAGAGGTTCCTCTGGCACAGTCCGCCGGGCGTGTATTGGCGCGGGATGTTGTGGCGGGGCGGAACCAACCGCCCTTCGCGGCATCGTCGATGGATGGATATGCCGTAAAGGCCGCCGAAGTTGAGCTGCACGCCATGTTCAAGGTGGTCGGAGAATCCGCGGCTGGCCATCGCTTTGATGGCCAGGTCGGTCCCGGTCAGGCGGTGCGCATTTTCACCGGTGCGCCAGTGCCCGAGGGCGCGGATTTTGTGATCATTCAGGAAGACACAGATCGACGTGGTGACCTGATCACGATCACCGACGAACCCGGCCCCAAAACCAATATCCGGCCAGCTGGCGTAGATTTTGAAATCGGCACATCCATTTCAGCACCACGTTTGATCCGGGCCGAAGATGTGGCTCTTATGGCCGCAATGAACACTCCCCGCGTTACGGTTGCGCGCAAACCGGTGATTGCACTTATCTCCACCGGCGACGAGTTGGTGATGCCCGGAGAAGAGCCGGGCCCAGATCAGATCATTGCCTCCAACACATTCGGTTTGCAGGCGCTGCTTGAAGGTCTGGGTGCATCGGTACGCGTTCTGCCCATTGCGCGCGATACCGTTCCCTCGCTTGAAACTGCATTTGGCTTGGCGCACGGGGCCGATCTTGTCGTCACAATCGGTGGCGCTTCGGTTGGTGACTATGACCTTGTCGCAGATGTCTCGCAGGGTTTGGGGATGGAGCGGTCGTTCTACAAGATCCGAATGCGTCCCGGAAAACCACTGATGGCCGGTCGTATCGGCGAAACGGCAATGGTTGGCTTGCCCGGCAACCCGGTCAGCGCCATGGTGTGCGGGTATCTGTTTCTAGCACCGATGGTGCGCCGGATGCTTGGCCTGGACGACGTGGTTCCGACTTTCCGTACAGCGCAGCTCACGGCTCCCTTGTCGGAAAACGGACCGCGAGAGCACTACATGCGCGCAGTTCTAAGCGACACGGGCATCGAAGCCTCTGCAGATCAAGACAGCTCGCTTCTCAGCGTTCTGGCTCAAGCAAATGCGCTTTTGGTCCGACAACCGCACGATCCCACCCGTGAAATCGGGGAAACGGTTCAGTACCTGCCGATCTGAGATGTTCTCAAATCCGTTGACACAAAACGTGAACATGCGTAGAACAAAAGAAAACGCATGAGCGACGAGGTGTGAGCGATGCTGACCAAGAAGCAATTGGATTTGCTGGAATTCATCCACAAACGCGTGCAGGCGGACGGTGTTCCGCCCAGTTTCGACGAAATGAAGGCCGCGCTTGATCTGCGGTCGAAATCCGGCATCCACAGATTGATCACCGCTCTGGAAGAACGCGGGTTTATCCGCCGCCTTGCCCATCGCGCCCGCGCGATTGAGATCGTGAAACTTCCCGAAAGCCTAGGTGGCGAACCCACAGCCGGGTTTACGCCGCGGGTTATCGAAGGTGACAAACCGGAAGGTCGCCGCCCCGCGAATGTGGAACCCGTTTCAGTCGACGCGCTGGAACTGCCGGTCATGGGTCGGATTGCGGCTGGTGTTCCCATTGAGGCCATCAGCCATGTCTCGCACCATGTCGCCGTCCCCGGCCCCATGGTCTCCGGCAAGGGCGAGCATTACGCGTTAGAGGTTCGTGGAGACTCGATGATCGACGCGGGTATCAACGACGGTGATGTAGTGGTGATCCGGGAAACGTCGACAGCAGATAACGGCGACGTCGTGGTTGCCTTGGTCGAGGATCAGGAAGCGACGTTGAAGCGGTATTTCCGCCGGGGCAATGCCATCGCGCTTGAAGCTGCCAACCCGGTCTACGAAACGCGCGTTCTGCCCGAAGAAAAGGTCAAGGTTCAAGGCCGCCTTGTTGGCTTGATCCGGACTTACTGATCCTGCTTGGACGGAAGGTCCCCGGTCGCGTTTGGGGACCAAAGCCTTTGCCCCGTTAGCTCGGCACTTGATATCAGCTTTCCGTTCAGAACAGACAAGCTGCCGGTTTCGTACAAGCGATCGGGGTCAAAGACCCCGCACGGCCCCTGCAAATTCAGAGCCACAGCAGAGACGATGATCTGGTTTGCCTTGCATTCGTCAAACCCGTTTGCAGCCCTTTTGCCAGTCAGGTGGATAATCTCCTGATCTTTCATCAGGTAGCGCTGGATTGCGTTCGTCTCGGGCCATCTGAGCGCGGCCTGAACCTGATCGACACCATCCCCGTCATTCTCAAGCCAAACAGTTGCGACAAACCCGCTGCCTTTGCCTTTGCTCAACGCGCGCCCCTGTTCCGTCATCACGCCGACCAAACCTCCGGTTTCGGCGATCAGGGCGTCGGGGCGTTGCCCCGCAGTCCACAGCAGAAAGCCCGCCAAAATCGGGCACATCCCAATCCACTTTGCGTGTCCCTGCCACAGCGCGATCCACAAAACGCCCAGGGCGATAACAGGCAGAACGTACCACGGCGGGCTGACCACATAACCTTGTGCGCCATGCAGATTCGAAACCCAATGTGACACCGTCAAAATCCACTGCAATGCCCACCCCATCACTGTCAGGGGAATCGTCTCAAGCCCCAGAGGAGCCAATAGCGCGGCGACAACCGCCGCTGGAACAACACACAAACCCATAACCGGAACAGAGAGCAGATTTGCCAAAAGACCGTAGTGCGACATGGTATTGAAATGCGCGGCACCGATCGGAGCCGTCGCAAGCCCGGCAATGGCCGAGGACATCAGCACGCCAACCACCGGCTTAATCCATTTCGGTCCAGGCAAGGGACCCACTTCGCGCAGCGCCCCGAACACGGCGACCAGAGCTGTGGTTGCTGCAAATGACATCTGGAATCCCGGACTTAACAGGGATTCCGGCCTGAGGAGCAGAACGATCACCGCCGCAACCGCCACGGCGCGGAGAGAGATCGCCCGGCGGTCGATCAGCACCGCTCCCAGCATGACCGTAACCATGACAAAGGCACGTTCGGTCGCGACATTTCCGCCGGACAACATCAGGTAGACAGTCGCCGCGCACAAGGCGCAGACAGCGGCAACTTTTCGCACAGGCAAGCGCAGCGCAAGCGCCGGGAGTAACGACAGACAGATGCGGCAAGCCACAAATACGAATCCCGTCAGCAGCCCCATATGCAGCCCCGAGATTGCCAGCAGATGTGCAAGGTTCGATGCGCGCAGCGACGATAGCGTATCTTGCCCCATACCACTGCGATCCCCGGTGGTGACTGCTGCTGCAAAGCCACCAATTTCACCAGGTAGTATTTCCTTCACGCGCTGCGATATGGCCATTCGGATTGCGGTTATCCGAACGCCCTCGATCCCGTCCGAAGCTGGTGCGATGGTAAGAACAGGAACGCGGGTGTACCCCACCGCGCCTAAACTCTGGAACCAGGCGTGACGGCGGAAATCGAACCCGCCGGGTTCTACGGGCCCTTGTGGTGGAGACAGATGCGCCGTCGTCATAATCCTCTGCCCCGGTGCAATAGGTCCGGTTGGGGCATGAACAGAAAGACGGACGCGCTGCGGCCTTCGCTCCTGCGGCACGTCCCCTATGCGCACCTGATCAAGCGTCAACCGCAACGCATCCGAGGCAGACCGATCCATGGCGACGACCCTCCCCTCGATAGGGCCATAATACCGCCATGACAGAACCGGTTCTGCCACCATATGGGCGCGAACACCTGCCAGGCAGAAACCAGCAGCGATCAACGCCCCCCGATGGCCAACGACCCCACCCCCGGCGCAAGCCAGCGGCGCGCAAAGACGAAAGCCAAGCATAGACAAACCAGACCAGCGTAGGCCGGCATGGCAGGTTCTGCCCGGATGCCGAAATACAGGCCAATCCCGGTTGCCAGCATCACCGGCGTCCATGGGAACATGTACCCAGTCTGGTGCAGCAGCGCGGCCTCAACCCGTGCAAGAACACGCATGGTTGCCCCCGTCCTTCGGGCTCGTTAGACAGGCGTCAAACTATGCCAGATACGGTTACCAAAAGGTTAATCCCCACCATGTCCGACCAGGTCGTCACCCGTTTTGCCCCTTCACCTACAGGTTTTCTGCATATTGGCGGCGCGCGTACCGCGTTGTTTAACTGGCTTTATGCACGGGGTCGTGGCGGCAAGTTCCTGCTGCGGATTGAAGACACCGACCGCGAACGCTCGACACCTGAAGCGACTGCCGCAATCCTTCAAGGTATGGCATGGCTGGGACTGGACCACGATGGTGACGTGATCAGCCAGTTCGAGGGCGCAAACCGGCACGCTGAGGTTGCGCATCAACTGTTGGCCGAAGGCAAGGCATACAAGTGCTTCTCAACTCAGGAAGAAATCGCCGCCTTCCGCGAACAGGCGCGGGCCGAAGGTAAATCAACCCTGTTCCGCAGCCCGTGGCGCGACGCTGATCCGGCAACACATCCCGATGCGCCATTTGTCATTCGCATCAAAGCGCCACAAGACGGTGCGACCGTGATCCGCGATCAGGTTCAAGGCGATGTCACCATCCGCAATGATCAACTGGACGATATGATCCTGCTGCGTTCGGACGGCACACCCGTCTACATGCTGGCGGTGGTGGTCGACGATTACGACATGGGCGTCACCCACGTTATTCGCGGCGACGATCACTTGAACAACGCCGCGCGTCAGATGATGATCTATGAGGCAATGGGCTGGGACGTTCCGGTCTGGGCACATATCCCGCTGATTCACGGGCCCGACGGCAAGAAATTGTCGAAACGTCATGGCGCACTGGGCGCGCAGGAATACCAGGCCATGGGCTATCCCGCGGCTGGAATGCGCAATTACCTGGCGCGTTTAGGCTGGAGTCACGGTGATGACGAATTCTTCACGGATGCGCAGGCAAAAGAGTGGTTCGATCTGGACGGAATCGGTAAAAGCCCGGCCCGTTTCGATCTGAAAAAGCTGGAAAATCTCTGCGGACAGCATATTGCAATCTCAGATGATGCTGCGCTGCGGCGGGAAATTGAAGATTACCTCGCGGCAGCGAACCTTCCTGCTCTCACTTCGACACAATCCAGTGATCTGGAACGTGCGATGTATTGCCTCAAGGATCGGGCGCGTACTTTCCCAGAACTCCTTGAAAAAGCGCATTTTGTGCTAACCCAACGCCCAATTGTCCCGGATGAGAAGGCGGAGAAGGCGCTGTCATCTGTATCCGATGGTATACTGTCGGAATTGACGCCGCAGCTGCAAAATGCTAGCTGGTCCCGGAACGAGCTGGAGGAGGCCCTGAATTCCTTTGCCGAGTCAAAGGAGCTCAAGTTCGGCAAGCTGGCGGGTCCGCTACGGGCCGCACTGGCAGGCCGGGCCGTTACACCTTCGGTTTTTGACATGATGCTGGTGCTGGGGCGGGATGAAACCTTGGCGCGGCTTTCTGAGGCAGCGAAATAAACCCAATCTTCATAGTCGGGTAACGCTGCTCCGCTAACACCCGGATTGCGCGTTCGCGCGCAATCGTTGCCCGTATCGCCGGAGGTCTGTCCGGCGTGCGCATGATTGAAGAAGGGACGACTATGACTGACAGCAACAAAACAGCCACTCTGACTGTTCACGGCAAAGAATACGAGTTGCCAGTTCATTCCCCGACCGCCGGCCCTGATGTTGTTGATATTCGCAAGCTATACGGACAAGCCGGGGTTTTCACCTACGATCCAGGCTTCACCTCGACCGCTAGCTGCGACAGCACCATCACCTATATCGACGGCGAAAAAGGTGAGCTGCTGCATCGGGGTTATCCGATCGACCAATTGGCCGAGAAATCGCACTTTCTCGAAGTTTGCTATTTGTTGCTTTATGGGGAACTACCTGCGGCAAAGGATCTGGAAAAGTTCGAAACCACGATCACCCGTCACACCATGCTGCACGAGCAGATGCAGTATTTCTATCGCGGTTTCCGCCGAGATGCGCATCCGATGGCCATCATGGTCGGTGTTGTCGGGGCAATGTCGGCCTTCTATCACGATTCGACCGATATCTCGGACCCGCACCAGCGCGAGGTTGCCTCGCACCGTCTGATCGCCAAGATGCCGACAATTGCGGCCTGGGCCTACAAATACCACATCGGTCAGCCGTTCGTTTACCCGCGCAACGACCTGGACTACGCGTCGAATTTCCTGCGCATGTGTTTTGCCGTTCCCGCCGAGGATTATGAGGTCAACCCGATCCTCAGCCGCGCGATGGACCGGATTTTGACTCTGCACGCGGATCACGAACAGAACGCTTCGACCTCGACCGTGCGTCTGGCATCGTCCTCGGGTGCGAACCCGTTCGCTTGCATCGCAGCCGGTGTTGCGTGCTTGTGGGGTCCTGCCCACGGGGGCGCCAACCAGGCATGTCTTGAAATGCTGGAAGAGATCGGCACCGTTGATCGCATTCCCGAATATATCGCCCGCGCCAAGGATAAAGACGATCCGTTCCGTCTTATGGGCTTTGGTCACCGTGTCTACAAAAATTTCGACCCGCGTGCCAAAGTGATGAAACAGTCGGCAGACGAAGTTCTTGACCTGTTGGGCATTGACGACAATCCCAAGCTTCAGGTCGCTAAAGAACTGGAAAAAGAAGCGCTGGAAGATCCGTATTTCGCCGAAAAGAAACTGTTCCCGAATGTCGATTTCTATTCTGGGATCATTCTTGAGGCGATGGGCTTCCCAACATCCATGTTTACGCCGATCTTCGCTCTGTCGCGCACAGTAGGCTGGGTCAGCCAGTGGAAAGAGATGATTGCCGATCCTCAGAACAAGATCGGTCGCCCGCGTCAGCTGTATCTGGGCGAGACACTGCGGGATTACGTGGATATCGAAAACCGCTGATTCTCCAAACTTCGACAAATATTTAAGACCCTGGTTTAACCAGGGTCTTTTTTGCAATCGGGCATTTCGAAATAAGTATAAGAAATTGCTTTTGCGATATTATTCAGCGGTCAGCCCAGGGGTGTATTTAGGCTTTAGAACAAGCTCATTTGATCCCCGGGTTGCGGCGGAATTTCAAAAAGATCGCAACGTAGAGGGGCAGATTTCACAGAAAGCCCTAACCGCTTGCAAGCTTTGGAAAACCTTTGGGCAATAATTCCGGCGTACTCACCCTCACCCCGCATTCTGTGGCCCCAGCGCGGGTCATAGTCCCGCCCACCGTGCATGTCGCGCAGCTTGGACATCACTTTTTCCGCCCGTGCCGGTTGGTGTTCGGCCAGCCAATCCTGCCACAACTGCGACACCTCACGCGGCAATCGCAGCATGATCCAACTGGCGGCATCTGCTCCTGCCTCCTGTCCCGCCTCAAGCAGGTTCTCTAGTTCATGATCCGTCAGGCCGGGCACAATCGGAGATGTCATCATACGCACCGGAACCCCGGCCTCGGTCAGTGTGCGGATCATGCGCAGACGCCGCTGCGGTGACGGTGCACGAGGTTCCATCCGACGCGACAAAGCGGGATCCAAAGTGGTCAGCGAGATCCCTACGCGCACCAATCCACGGCTGGCCATTTCAGTCAGAATGTCCAGATCCCGCTCGATCAAAGCGCCCTTGGTGACAATTGCAACCGGATGGTTGAACTCGTGCAACACCTTAAGGCAGGACCTTGTAATCAGGCGATCTTTCTCGATCGGCTGATACGGGTCCGTGTTTGTACCTATAGCCAGCGGAGCGACCTTATAAGACTTGGACGACAATTCATTTCGCAGAACACAGCTCATGTTGGGACGCGCTGTCAGGCGGGTTTCGAAATCCAGCCCTGCGGACAATCCCAGATAGGCATGACTGGGCCGGGCAAAACAATAGACACAGCCATGTTCACAACCGCGATATGGATTGATGGATCGATCAAACGGCAAATCCGGAGACCGATTGTACGTAATCGCACTGCGCGCCACCTCGTCCCTTGTTTCGGTGCGCAAAGGCGGTGGGGATTCGTCAATCTCCCACCCATCATCGGTGGCTACGGTTGCAAAACGCTCGAACCGACCAGTGGCGTTCGAATTAGTTCCTCTGGCCTTTATGGTTGGTACAACAGTCATTTTGGCGCTTTGTTCTATTTTTGTTCCCACCTGGAACATAAACCTGCGCCCGGGTTTGTACAAGTCTCCTCATGAAAGCGCCCCAAACAGCCGCGATCAAACCGAATGCACGATTATCATGCGGATTTTTCATTCGAGCCACGTGATTTTTTGACATATAGGTCGGTCCCGAAACGACCGACGTCGCAATCGTCACAGTCAGAATGCGACGTTTTGGCCAAAACGGAAAAAATGCCACCACGGGCCGATGGCCCGCCCAGCACAGGGAATACCCCATGTCCGACGAAGAAGACATCATCCTGTCCGAACTGAACGACGACGAACTTGTCGAGCAGATGTTCGACGATCTCTACGATGGTCTGAAAGAAGAGATCGAAGAAGGAACCAACATCCTGCTGGAGCGTGGATGGACCCCCTATGACATTCTGACCAAAGCTCTGGTCGGTGGCATGACCATTGTGGGCCATGACTTCCGCGACGGCATCCTGTTTGTACCCGAAGTTCTGCTGGCCGCCAACGCCATGAAGGGTGGCATGGCGATCCTGAAGCCGTTGCTGGCAGAAACCGGCGCGCCACGCGTTGGCAAGATGGTCATCGGCACCGTCAAAGGCGACATTCACGACATCGGCAAGAACCTCGTGTCGATGATGATGGAAGGCGCAGGGTTTGAAGTTGTTGATATCGGTATCAACAACCCAGTCGAAAACTACCTGGAAGCGCTGGAAACCGAACAGCCTGACATTCTTGGCATGTCCGCGCTGCTGACGACCACAATGCCTTACATGAAAGTGGTTATCGACACGTTGGTCGAACAAGGTGTGCGTGACGACTATATCGTTCTGGTTGGCGGTGCCCCGCTGAACGAAGAGTTTGGCAAAGCCATCGGCGCAGACGCTTACTGCCGTGACGCGGCTGTTGCAGTGGAAACTGCAAAAGACTTTGTAGGCCGCAAGCACAACCAACTGGCTGGCTAATCCGCCTTACATTTTCACAAAAGGGCCGCCCGATTGGGGCGGCCCTTTTTCATTTAGAAGCTCGGGCTTATATCTTTGGAACAAGCGCGACCGCTAAGTTGCGCAGGTCTCTGACCACAACCTATTTTGGCGGGACCAAACCGAAGACGTCGGCAGTTTACGATCAGAGGTCGGAACAAGGCTTGCCGGCAGGTCAAATTCATCCTCTTCTGTGAGCAACCCCAGAGGACGCCACACAATGTCAAACGACGCTCTGCCTGATGATGCCAGCCTAACGACCAAAGGCTACACCGACACCGAATCTGGCCGTATCCTGCTGATCGCATGTGGGGCGTTGGCCAAAGAGATTCTGGATATCAAATCGCGTAACGGCTGGGATCACATGGCGCTGACATGCCTGCCTGCGATTCTTCATGTCCACCCGGAACGGATCACGCAAGCTGTGGAAGACGCTGTGGCCAAGCACCGGGACCAATTCGACAAAATCTATGTGGTCTACGCAGATTGCGGGACCGGCGGCCTGCTTCAACAAGCCTGTGAAAAGCTGGGGGTCGAGATGGTCAAGGGCCCGCATTGTTACTCGTTCTTCGAAGGCAACCAAGCCTTTGAGGCGCGCGGCGAGGATGAGACCACGGCCTTTTACCTGACCGACTTTTTGGCCCGGCAATTTGACGCCTTTGTCTGGAAACCCTTGGGTCTGGATCGACACCCAGAGCTGCGGGATATGTATTTCGGCAACTACACCAAACTGATCTATCAAGCGCAGATCGACGATCCGGACCTCACGGAACGTGCGCGAGAATGCGCGGACAGGATGGGTTTGGAGTTCGAGCGGCGCTTTACCGGCTATGGCGATTTGGAAACCACGCTGTCAGATTGGGCAAACCGTCCGACCTGACCTTACGCGTTTTCCTGGGCCACCTGCCGTATGCGTTCGATCATGGCACGAAGGCCGTTGGACCGTTGTGCAGACAGATGATCATTCAGCCCCAAACGCGCCAGTTCTGCTCCAGCATCAACCTTGGGCACTTCGGCTACGGGCAGACCATTATACAAGGAGCGCAGGACAGCAATGAGCCCTCGCACGATCAGCGCGTCGCTGTCGCCATCGAATTTGAAAACACCGGACTCGATCATCGGATGCAGCCAGACTTGGCTGGCACACCCGTTCACTTTTGTTGCTGGAACTTTGAACGCGTCATCCAATGGGTCCATCGCCTTGCCCTGTTCGATGACATGGCGATACCGGTCTTCCCAGTCCTCCAGAAACTCGAAATCCTCGACAATGTCTTCAAAGGCGGGCGTGGCCATGGTGCGGCGATCCTTTTGGTTTCGGTACCAACTGTGACCTATGCCGACGACCACCTGCTGTCCAGCCCCGCGGTGGCTTTTCAACGCGAGGAATTTGCGCTAACCCATTGCCTGTATTCGTGTGAAAAGCTGTGGGTCCATGCAAAAATCTCTGTCCGTTCTTATCATCGCCACGCTGACCTTGACTGCATGCAGCGGCTGGCGTGATTCTCGGGTGAACCCGTCGAATTGGTTTGGCTCAAGCAGATCGGTAGAAGCTGAAACGCCGCCGGACCCTAACGCAGCTGACGCTTTGGTTCCTCAGCAAAGACAAGGCACGGGCCTGTTTTCGCGCCCGAATATCGCGGACACCAGCATTCCAATCGGTCAGATTGACGAGCTGCGCATCGATCCCACCCCAACCGGTGCCATCATTTATGCGTCGGGAACGGCTGTCCGTCAGGGCGCATACAATGCCCGCCTGGTTCGTGTGAACTCGGAAGAGAACGAGAAAAACGGCACAATGGAATTTGAGTTCCTCGTGAACTATCCCAGCGCGCAAACACCTCAAGGATCCGAACGTACCCGCATGGTGTCGGACGCTGTGAATGTCAGTCGTCAGGATCTTGAAGGCATTCGACTGGTGCGTGTGGTTGGACAGCAGAACGCGTTAGAGTCGCGACGGCGCTAAAACCTTCTAAAGCGACACAACCTTGACCGCCTGCCCTTTAGCAGCCAAAGCGATCTTGCCTTCGCATAGCTTCAGCGCGTCTTCGCCGAATACTTCGAACCGCCAGCCAGACATCGCGGGCAAGTCGCGCTCGCCAGCGGCGATCTGATCCAGTTCAGAGCTGGTGGCGATCAGTTTAGCGGCTACGCCGGAGCTCTCTGTCTTGGATTTCAGAAGAACCCGCAGCAAGTCGGCCAATGCCGGGTTGACCTTCAGCTTATCGCGCGACGTATCGACCTTTGGCAGCTTATCCGCCGGGCAATTCACCCCGCGTTTTACAGCCGCCAAAATACCTTCGGCAATCGCGCCCTTTCTTGCCTCGCGCAGCAACAGCCGCGATCCGCCCAGATCCGAGGGCGTTTTGGGTTTGGTTGACGCCAATTCGATCAGTGCATCATCCTTGAAAACCCGATTCCGAGGAACGTTGTTTTCCTGCGCATAAGCTTCGCGGAACTGGGCCAATTCCCGCACCACGGCCAGGAACTTGGCCGAGTTTGTCCGCGTCTTTACCCGTTTCCAAGCCTCTTCCGGGCGGATGTCATAGGTGGTGGGTTGCGTCAACGTCCGCAGTTCTTCCCCTACCCAATGGCTGCGCTTTGTCTTTTCAAGTTCAGCCGCCAGGTGTTCATAAATCTTGCGAAGATGGGTGACATCAGCCAACGCATAAGATTTCTGCGCGTCTGTCAGCGGACGCCTAGACCAGTCCGTAAACCGAGAGGTCTTGTCGACGCCCTGTTTGCAGATTTTGCGCACCAATGTCTCATACCCGACTTGTTCACCAAAGCCGCAAACCATCGCTGCGACTTGTGTGTCGAACAAAGGATTGGGGAACACACCTGCCTCAACCCAGAAAATCTCAAGATCCTGTCGAGCGGCGTGGAATACCTTGACGACATCTTCGTTGCGGAACAGCTTGTACAGCGGTTCCAGCGATAGCTCATCAGCCAAGGGATCCACCAGAACCGCGCTGTCTTCGTCTTCGGAAGGGACCGCCAATTGCACGAGGCAGAGTTTGGAATAATACGTCCGCTCGCGCAGGAATTCAGTGTCGACAGTGATATAAGGATAGCTTGCGGCGGCCTTACAGAAGTCGGCCAGCTCTTGCGTCGTCGTCAGGGTTTTCATGCGCCGTACTAGTATCGCTCTTGGTTTTGTGACTGCCCGTTATTTTCTTCGTCCCGAGCGTTACCGACGACCATAGGCCGAATATCGGGCGGGTGTAAATCACCCAGAGCGGGTTCAGGGCAACAGGACGGGCGACCTGTTGCCTTCTGCGTAACGGCGCAACACTTCGGGGTAGAGCACATGCTCCTGAACCAGGACTCGCGCAGCCAGCGTATCCGGCGTGTCACCCTGCTCAACAGGCACACGAGCCTGGCCTAAAATCGGGCCATCATCCAGCGCTGCGGTGACTTCATGAACCGAGCAACCATGCTCGGCGTCCCCGGCCTCAATTGCACGAGCGTGCGTATGTAAGCCTTTGTACTTCGGCAACAAAGAAGGGTGGATGTTCAGCATCCGCCCCTGAAACCTGGACACAAAATCCCCCGTCAGCACGCGCATGAAACCCGCCAGACACACAATGTCCGGCTGTGCCTCTTGCAAGGGCTTCAAAAGCTCGGCCTCAAACGCGGCGCGGTCCCCTTTGAACGGGCGGTGATCGACCACTGCGGTCGGAATGCCACGGTCTGCAGCTTTTTTCAGCCCGCCCGCCTGCGCATCATTAGACAGCACCAAACAAGGCCGCGCCGGATGGTCACCGATCATGCTATCGACCAGCGACACCATGTTCGACCCGCCCCCGGAAATCAGGATCGCGACGCGCTTGTGGCTCACAGCAGTTTGCCCGAATAGGCAACGCCGGGCGTCTCAGTCACGGTGCCGATCCGTGCAACGGTCTCACCGGCGTCTTTTAGCAAGATCGACAGCTCATCCGCTTTGTCTGCTTCGCACACGACAATCAGGCCAACACCGCAATTGAAGGTCTTGAGCATTTCGGCTTCGACAATACCGCCAGTTTCCGCCATCCAGCGGAAGACGGGCGGCAATTGCCAGCTGTCCAGATCGATCTCGGCCCCCAACCCCTCGGGCAACACACGCGGCAGGTTTTCGGTCAGACCACCGCCTGTAATGTGCGCCAGCGCGTGAACACCACCGGCGCGGACAGCAGCCAACGCCGGTTTGACATAGAGGCGTGTGGGCGTGAGCAAAGCCTCACCCAAGGTGCCAGCGCTGAAGGGCGACGGCGCGTCCCAGCCCAGCCCAGACAGCTCAACCAGTTTACGCACCAGCGAATAACCGTTGGAATGCACCCCGTTCGAGGCCAGGCCCAGCAGCACATCACCCGACTGAACACCAGCGGGCAAATCCGCACCACGTTCCATCGCACCAACCGAGAACCCGGCCAGATCAAAGTCACCATCGGGATACATGCCCGGCATCTCAGCCGTCTCGCCCCCGATCAACGCACAGCCGGATTGCGCGCAACCCTCGGCAATGCCTTCGATGATCCGCGCTGCCGTGTCGGTATCCAGCTTTCCGGTGGCGAAATAGTCCAGGAAGAACAGCGGTTCGGCCCCCTGACAGATCAGGTCGTTGACGCACATGGCCACCAAATCAATGCCAACCCCATCCACAACGCCAGTATCAATTGCAATCCGCAGCTTGGTGCCCACGCCATCGGTTGCCCCAACCAGAATGGGATCCTGATACCCCGCTGCTTTCAGATCGAACAATGCGCCAAAGCCACCCAGCCCGCTCATCACGCCGGGGCGGTTGGTCCGTTTGGCGGCGGGCTTGATCCGATCGACCAGAGCATTGCCCGCGTCAATATCCACGCCTGCATCGGCATAGGTGATTCCGTTCTTACCCGCTGTCATGGTCGGTCCCTCATGAATGCTTTGCGGGCGGGTTAGTCGATTGTGCATCATGTTGCAACGGTCAGGCTTGACGCGGGCGTTCACCGTGATAGGCAAGACGCCGTGGCGGGCCTGTAGCTCAATTGGTTAGAGCAGAGCGCTCATAACGCTTTGGTTGCGGGTTCAAGTCCTGCCGGGCCTACCAAGATCACCGCTACGTTATTGTTTTATATAAATAATACACCGGCGGGGTACGATATGCGGCTCAAAATGAAGCAGCCACATATATAATGTACTACCCAACGAACTCAGTAGTTTTTATCGAATCCACCTCAAACCACCCTGGCCGTTTTTCCAGTGCCGGAATGTCATTTCTCTCCAGCCACTCTTTGATAGCCGCCCTATGGTTTTGGGGTTTCGCCACGCATCGGCGAGAACGCAGATCCACGAGCTGAGCTTTGTAATCTTGAATACCACTGGATTCTTCGATTCAACCCGTGGGCTTTTGCCCAAACATGCGCTGCCGCTTCCCAATCTGGAAGCGACCGTGACTAGGTCATGTTGACAAATGGCGGAGCCATATGCGGATTGACGTGATATCGACGAAGCCGAGGAAGCTTTCAGCAGTTTTGTCGTAACGTGTCGCGACACGGCGGGCATTCTTCAGCTTGTTGAAGCATCTCTCAACCAGGTTCCGTAGTCGATACAGTGGGCGATCAACACCGACGCGCTTCTTTCGCGACTTCCGCATTGGGATCACAGGTTGGATATATCGGCTGCGCATTTGGTCGCGAGTGCTGTCGGCATCGTACCCCTTGTCCGCCAGCAGTACTAAAGGTTCCGGCAGATTGTCGTCCATGATGAGATCGAAGCCAAGATAATCGGACGTCTGGCCAGGTGTGATGTCAGTTCTCATCGGCAGACCGACCGCATTCACCCGGAGATGGATCTTGGTCGTAAAGCCACCCTTTGAGCGACCAAAACCCTGTCGCGGAGTCCCCCTTTAGCGCCCGCTGCCTGATGATGGGCGCGAACCACGGTACTGTCGACCATTTGTAGGGCATCTGGAACGATCCTGCTCTCGATCAGCGCCTCCAGGATCTGTTCCCAGAGGCCGGCAAGTGTCCAACGCCGGAACTGTTGATAGACACTCGACCATTTCCCGAACTCATCAGGAAGGTCCCGCCACGGCGCGCCGGTACGTGCTATCCAGAAAACGCCGTCAAGAACAAGGCGGTGGTTGGTAGGTTTTCGCCCATTCGGGGCGCGAACGGAAAGAATGAACTGTTCAAAGAACGCCCACTCCTCGTCCGACATCAAATCTCGTGCCAAGCTGGTCTCCATCGCAGATGTTAGCTTGAATCATGCCCAAAGCCCGATGTGAATCCCTTTTGTCAACACGACCTAAACACTTTGCGGGGAATAATATGATGGACATTAAAAGTGTATTCACCCATGGATAAATGCCTTCTGGTTCAAATATTCTAGAGAATTAAGTCAGATATCAGAGCGTGCCGACACGGCAGCGAACAAGACCCCAGCCCTTGTCGACGCCCGCAGCTTTCAAACCGGCAACGAGATGGTCAGACAAAAACAAGAGCTTGGGTACCAGCGGATCAACCCAAATATCAGGACCATCCATTGCCTCCGGCACAACGACGAGTTCAGATTCGCGACTGCTTCTGGGCAGATACCGGATTCCGTTTCCGATGTTATCGAGAGGCGAACGAATATCACCTTCTGGCCCTAGAGCATCGTAGTTGCCCATGGAGCGTTTGTTGCCCACGTTCAGAAAATAATATGGCTCGGATGTGGTCAGATGGGACTCGGTCGAATCCATCAGCTTCAATGGGTGAAAAACAGTATTGCCCAGATCAAACTGCTCCAATACCGCCTTTGTGAATTCAGACACCAAGGGATAGCCACCGCCACTAATGAACGGTGCGGTGTAATATTCAGCTTTGGAGTTAAAGTACCAAACCTCGCCAACCTGTTCTTTTGTCAGGATATCCCCCCGCTTCCAACCAAGAGCGGACTCCTGAACCATCCTTTTTGACCATTCAACATGGTCCGCCGAGCGCTTTTCCCTCCAGCTTAACCCAAACTCCTTGCGAAGGATGGACTGGATCACACCGCTGCGATTCATTGTCGTCGCAATCCACACACAGGGCTCGCCATCTGTTTGTCTGGTTTAATTTGACATCGTTACCTCACTTCCTGTTGCGTGGTTTTAATTCTCGGACAGCATTATTCTTAAAGAGAATTTCTGAACCGTTGCATCCACGCTGTCACACTCAAACTGCCTATCAAAGCGGCGATCAAGTAGCGACTTCCATACCGTCACGGTTGTGGGGTGTTGGTATGGGTATTAGGTGACACATCCTAAGCCCAGCCCCACAATTCGGAGCAACCTGCGGCCTGTCTGCAAGTTAAACCTCGGGCGCTAGTATTTAAGAAACTCTTCTACACTATCAGCCAGCCACCAAGGACTCTGCGTTTCATAGAACGCGTGTGTCCCGGCTGAATTTGGCAGGTTTCGGATCGTGACCAGATAGTCTTCAAAGTCGATCGGAACGGACCAATGTGATGCGTCATACAGCATGGCCAAGTATTCGTCAGCAGTTGGTTCGAAATAGTCCTGATCCGGATCTGGCGGGCCATAAACTTTCGCAAACTCGGCCTGGAAGTAATCTAGAACATATGAGCAATAGATCACCTGATTTGCTCTGACCTGAACTGGAATTGGTGCGAATTCGTCTGCGTCTTCTTTGACAAAATGCTTTAACTCAAACGCCATACCCTGGATCACTTCTTCCTGCATCCAACTGCTGCAGGTGTCGCCAAGCGCAATGAAGCTGGCCATACGTTCGAATTTTCGGTCTTCGGCTTCCCGCGCGAATTGCGTAATCGGAACAAGAGCAAACAATGAAGTGACGGTAACGACTATTTTCTCGATATTGCTGAGAGCTGCTTTAATCATTTTCTCTGAACCCCACGTCGTTGGAAAACTGGGGTCAGAATGACATGCTTATACAAAAGCACAAAATTGCATGCATTTTTTAGCAACAAGGCGTGTTGCTATCGACCTATGATAATATCCGCGCAAAGACCGCCCAAACGCTCGCTTTTTGCCAGGCGCAATGTACCGCCATGCGCACGGGCAATGTCCGCCACAATCGCCAAACCAAGACCTACTCCGCTGCCCTTGTTCTGATTCCGTGCCGGATCAAGCCGCGTGAAAGGCTTGACCGCTTCGGTGCGTTCCTCGACTGGAATACCCGGGCCATCATCTTCGACACGGATACGCATGGACTTGGGATTCAGTGTCAAGCTGACGTCAGCCCGTGATCCATAGCGCACCGCATTTCCGATCAAATTTTCAACGGCCCTGCGAATGGCCATAGGGCGCAGCAGCACTGCCCCCTGCCCCTCAACCCCAATCAGCTCGGCCTGATGCCCGGCGCGTTTGGCATCCTCCACGATCTGGCGAATGAAAACATCTGGCTGCACCTCTTCTGGGGAGCCTTCCGCAGCTCCGCGCGTGAAATCCAGAAACGCGTCAAGCAGGGACTGCATTTCCGTCACATCCTGCTGCAAAGGCGCGGCCTCGTCTTCGGGCAGCATAGACAGTCCAAGTTTTAATCGCGTCAGCGGTGTGCGCAGATCATGGCTGACACCCGACAGCATTAGCGTCCGCTGTTCGATTTGACGTTCGATCCGGGCGCGCATGTCCAGGAACGCATTTCCTGCCGCACGAACCTCGATGGCGCCGCCGGGTGTATAGGGCACGACCCTTCCACGCCCAAAGGCCTGCGCCGCATCGGCCAGACGTGTGATCGGCCGCAATTGATTGCGCATATATAGAAAGGAAATCGAAGTCATGATCACGGCGAAAAATACCATTGTCACGATCAACTGATGCGGCGCGACTGGGGACAACCTGCGCCGATCAAAGGTCAGCTGCAATACCCCAAGATGTGTCTGCAAATACACCCGCGCTTCGCGACTTGTCGGCAAGGCGACAGCCACTAGATCGGGCAGGTTTGACTGAAGGTCGGACTGGACCTGTGGCGCGATGAAATCATACCAGCGCCGCGCCCCAATCATCGGTTCTTCGTTCACGTCAAGAAAACGCGCCTGCATTTCAAGGGCCCGCAAATCGGGGCGCACAACGGCCAGAGCGTCCTGCTGCGTTTCGGCATCGGCGATCATCGTCGTGATCAAAGTCACTTCGCGTGACGCCGCGCGGGTCATCTGCCCGGTAACGTCTTCCAGATGCTTTTGGATAAAGGCAATACCCACCACCAGCAGCAGCACGATCACCGGAAGAACCAGAATCAGGGCTGCCCGGGCGTAGAGGCTGCGAGGCAGATAGGGTTTGAGCCATTGCGAAGACATAGGCTAAACCTAGCGGGCCGTCCGGATAAGAGAAAGAGCACAGAATGCAGGCACCTGACGATTTCAACCCACCCGCAGGTGTTGCGGTCGATCTGCAACCCGGGTTGAGACGTATTCTGGCCCCGAATCCCTCAGCCATGACCTATCGTGGCACCAACACCTACTTGCTGGGAGACCGAGACATCGCGGTGATCGACCCTGGCCCCAAAGACGAGGCGCATCTGAACGCTATTCTGGATGCTCTGACTCCTGGGCAGAGAATCAGCCACATCATCGTGACGCACACGCATCTGGATCATTCACCGCTTGCCGCCCCACTGGCGAAGCGGACAGGCGCAGCGATCTATGCCTTCGGCGGACCAGAGGCCGGGCGAAGCGATGTCATGACCCGTTTGGTCGCGCAAGGTATGACAGGGGGCGGCGAAGGGATCGACACCACGTTTCGTCCTGATGTTGAGGTTGCAGACGGCGAAGTCATTGACGGAAATGACTGGCAGTTGGAGGTCATCCACACCCCGGGTCACTTGGGAAATCATATTGCGCTCGGCTGGCAGGACACCTGTTTCACAGCTGACCATGTGATGGGTTGGGCCAGTTCTTTGGTCTCACCCCCGGACGGAGATTTAACGGACTTCATGGCGGCCTGCGACCGCCTGCGCGCCCGCGCCTGGTCAGTTTTTCATGCAGGGCACGGCGCGCCAATCACAGACCCTGCCGGACGTCTGGATTGGTTGATCCAACACAGACAATCCCGTGAGGCACAGATTTTGGCGGCTCTGGAACAGGCAGATGGCACGGCCCGGCAGTTGGCCGAGCGTATCTATACCGAAACACCCGCCGCCCTGCTGCCCGCCGCGGAACGCAACGTCTTTGCGCACCTTGTTGATCTGAATGGGAAAAACAGGGTCCTTTCGCGCGGTAGAATGTTTGCCTCGGCGGTTTTTCATCGCGTCGCATAACAGGTCAAAATTTTTTCATGCTTCGCGCGCTTCCCCTCTGGACGCCGGGAATCCGGGTTGCTATACGCGCCTCAGTTCCGGCGTAGCTCAGCGGTAGAGCAGTTGACTGTTAATCAATTGGTCGTAGGTTCGATCCCTACCGCCGGAGCCAATAATCCTGACAATCCAAGCAGTTGACAAATAGATCGGTCGAGAGCCCGTACTTTCGTCCACTGCTATATCAGTATGCGTTTTCCGGCGCTCTTTGGATTATCCAATCAATTTCCACTTCAGTCGTCGCTTCAGGGTACCGTTAGCAGGCGAATAACCCGAATAAGGCGATCCGCCGGGATTTGCATGGGCTCTATCCTAAATATAGCCATGCGGCCGACAAGTTCTGGTGCATCTAGAAATTCTTCCGCTGCTTGCATTCGCGGTCGATCTCCATAGTCGTCAAAAAGAAGGGTCACGGGCCGTGTAATATTGAATGCGGTGGCCAAAGCACAGCCGACTCGAAACCGGCCATCGACGAGCACAACATCCGGATGCTTGAACCCCTCGCTCTGCCAGATTGACAAAGGATATCTGGGATACCGTCCTGATTTGTCTTGATTTGCCGGAAACCCCCATTTCTTGGTGTCACCGATATCAACCCAGGATATATTAACTTCGGTCCCGGTGTTGGGTGGGTTTTCGCGAAACCAGCGCCTCATTTTTCGGGTCCAGCTTCGGTCACTTTCTACGCTGAACACAGTTTTGTTTTGCATTTCTGAGGCCAAAACAGTCGATCCGCCAGAGCCGTATTCTAGAATCACAGAGGCCGCTTCGTAGTTTTCGCGCAGCACATTTTGCGCGTCTTCCGGCATGGTTAGAACAGGTTTTTCAAGTTCGTTCACTTTCAATGCGTTCTCCTGTTGAATTCCACGATTCAAGCCTAAAGTCCGACAGTTTCAGCGAGTGGGATCAACCGTACTAAGGCGGATTAACACGTATTCCCGTGCAAGTTTCGCTGTAGCGACCGCAACGAGACCTTTTTCGGGAACATGCTATGCCCAGACAGAAGCCACACCAGATTTTGGCGGCATGGCGCTCTTCAAAACACAAAAACGCGCAATTTGATAGCAGCATTTGCACAGTCTCAGCGCCGCCCTGATCCCTCCTGTTTGACAAGTTTTTGGACCCCGCTTTGTTGCTGCTGAATTTTTCGAAAAAACTTGCGGCCTGCACTGGACGACCGGGAATTCGATTGCTATACGGCGCGAACCGTTCCGGCGTAGCTCAGCGGTAGAGCAGTTGACTGTTAATCAATTGGTCGTAGGTTCGATCCCTACCGCCGGAGCCATCTTCTCCCTTAACTGAAGTTAACCCGTCAGGGCGTCTTCGAAATCCGCGCGCAGGTTGCGTTTCAGGACTTTCCCGGTTGCGTTCAGCGGCAGTGCATCGACAAAGACCACCTTGTCCGGGATTTGCCACTTGGCGATCTTTCCATCGAAGAAGCTCAGCAATTCGTCTTCGCTTGGGTCTGCCCCTTCAGCCTTTACAGCAACCAGCAGCGGCCTTTCGTCCCATTTCGGGTGCGGTACGCCCACCACGGCGGCGGTTGCAAGCTTGGGATGCGCGACTGCGATATTCTCAAGCTCAACGGAGCTGATCCATTCGCCGCCGGATTTGATAATGTCTTTGGATCTGTCGCGGATGGTCATATAGCCATCCGGGTCCAGCGTTGCGACGTCGCCGGTGGCAAACCAGCCGTCCCGAAGAAGCTGCTGATCTTGCAACATAAAATAGCTGTCCAGAACCCAATGCCCCCGTACCATCAGATCGCCCTGAGTTTCGCCGTCATGCGGCAGATCATTGCCATCATCATCGACGATTTTCAGCTCGACCCCAAAGGGCGGCCTGCCCTGACTCAGGCGGATTGCGTGCTGTTCTTGCAGTGGTAGCTCAAGATGCTTGGCCAGAGGGTAGTTTGTTGTGCCCAGCGGGCTCATCTCGCTCATGCCCCACGCATGAACCGTATCGACGCCATAGGTTTCGCGGAAGGTTTCGATCATCGAAGGCGGACAGGCCGCGCCCCCGATCACAGTTCGATCCAGGCTTTTCAACTCGGTCCCGCACTTGGCGGCATGGGCCAGCAAACCTTGCCAAATGGTCGGCACACCCATGGCCAGGGTCACACCATAGGTGTCGATCAGGTTGACCAGCGCCTCGCCGTGCAAATCCTGTCCCGGCAAGACCATCCGCGACCCCGACATGGCACAGGCATAGGGCGATCCCCAGGCGTTGACGTGGAACATCGGCACGACGGGCATGACGACGTCCATCGCAGAATAACCGATCACATCCTTTGTGTTCGACGCAAAGCTGTGCAGCAGGGTCGACCTGTGGGAATACAGCACGCCCTTGGGATTGCCCGTCGTGCCCGAGGTATAACACAGGCTTGATGCCGTGTTTTCATCCAGATCAGGCCATGTGAAGCCAGCATCTCCTGTTTCGATCAGTTCATCATAGAACACTAAACCGGGGATCTGTGACGCTGCCTCTTCATTGCGTGGGCCCATGAGGACAAAGTGCCTGACTTCGGTAAGCGCATCGTGCAGCGCTGCAACCAACGGGATGAATGTTGCATCAAAGAACAGCACACGATCCTGAGCGTGGTTGATGATATAGGTCAGTTGCTCGGGGAACAGGCGCGGATTGACCGTGTGGCAGACATAGCCAGCGCCGGAGGTTGCATAGTAAATCTCAAGATGCCGCCGGTTGTTCCAGGCCAGAGTTCCGATCCTGTCCTGTGGCTCTAATCCCAGTTTTGTTAGCGCTGATGCCAGGCGTCGGGCGTTCATCGCAATCTCAGACCAGTTGGTCTCGGAAATCGTACCGTCTGTTTCGACCGAGATTATCCCGGTTTGGCCGTGGTAGCGTTCTGCATGATCAATAAGTGACGAAATCAGCAGGGGCTGCGTCATCATCTGTCCCAGCATGGACATCCTCCCGTCGTTGGCGGGGTCTTAGATGACCCCTGCCTTATCCATCTGACATTAACAGCTAGGGGCGTGCCCCATTGCGTCAATCCAGTCGTTTCCTAGGAAGGAACCCTGCCAAGCATTTAATTGTCTGACAATAAAAGAATGCCACCCACTAGTGCAGCAGGCTGCGTTTTGGGGCGTTAATCCCGGTGTTTCAACGCATAGGCGACCAGCGCAGCGGTGGATGCGTCCTTGCCTTGGGCGCTTTCTTCACCGTCCACAATGGGGCCAAGCGACGTGGCCAGCTCCTTGCCCAGCTCCACCCCCCATTGATCGAAAGAGTTGATACCCAACAGCACACCTTCGACAAACACCCGGTGCTCATACAGGGCAACGATCTGACCCAGTACGAATGGTGTGAGTTTCTGATAAATCAGAGTGGTGGACGGACGATTGCCGGGGAAAACCCGATGTCGCGCCTGCCGCTCCAGTTCCGCACCTGTCAGCCCGTTTGCCGCCATGCGGTCTCGGGCTTCGTCCAGTGACCGGCCGCGCATAAGGGCTTCGGACTGCGCCAGACAATTGGCCAAAAGCAAGCGGTGATGATGGGTCAGCTCGGGTTCGTGCCCTTCGGCCGCAACCATGAATTCGCATGGGATAACGTCCGTACCCTGGTGAATCAGTTGGTAGAAGGCGTGCTGACCGTTCGTGCCCGGTTCCCCCCAGACCACAGGGCCCGACGGAACAGTCAGGGAAGAACCATCCATCGCCACCGATTTGCCGTTCGATTCCATTTCCAACTGTTGGAAATAGGCTGGCAGCCGCAATAGCCGCTGATCATAGGGCAGCACGGCGCGGCTGGCATGGCCCAGAACCTGACGATGCCAGATACCGACCAGCGCCAGCATGACGGGCACGTTCTCAGCCCAATCCGCCGAGCGGAAATGCAGATCCATCGCCTGCCCACCACGCAGAAACGCGTCAAACGCGTTTGAGCCAACAGCGATCATGACCGGCAGGCCCACTGGCCCCCAGACCGAATAGCGCCCACCGACCCAATCGGCGAATCCAAAAACATGCGCCTCGGGAATGCCAAACGCCTGCGTCTTGTCCAATGCGCTGGATACGGCGGCAAACTGTCGGGACGGATCGCCTCCGCCTTCGGACATCCAGGCGCGGGCCGTGCGCGCATTGGTCATTGTCTCAATGGTCGTGAAGGTTTTCGAGGCGACAATCACCAAAGTCCGTGCCGGATCCAACTGACGCAGCGTGTCAGCGATATGCGCACCATCCACGTTCGAGACGTAATGCAGGCGCGGCCCGTCATGATACGGAGCCATCGCGTGTGTGGCCATGACCGGGCCAAGATCCGACCCACCAATGCCGATATTGACCACATCGGTAAAGCTGCCCCCTGCCCCCGCAATCGCACCACCGCGCACTTCCTCGGCGAAAACCCGCATCCGTTGCAACGTGTCCAGAACCTCGGGCATGACGTCCTGACCATCCACTTCGACCGGGCCACCGTCCAGATTGCGCAACGCTGTGTGCAGCACTGCGCGCCCTTCAGTTTCGTTGATCTTTTCGCCCGCAAACATCGCATCGCGCCGCGCCGAAAGACCGGCGTCTTCGCACAGTTGGATCAGCCCCGCGCGCACGCTTTCGTCGATCTGCGTCTTGGAGTAATCAAAATGCATATCCCCGGCCGAAGCTGAAAATTCCACAGCCCTGTTCGCGTCCGCCTCAAACAGGTCCAAGATACGGCGGTCCGCGTCTGCCAATGCCTTCAAAGCGTCCAGTTGCATGTGTTCACTCCGACCAATGGACAGTCATACCGCTCAGCACAGCGGCGATTGGTGCGTCTTCCGGTGGCAGCGACATGACTTTTTCCAACGCGTCGCGCTTGGTCTGACCGTAGATAATCAGGTGCTTGGACAATGCCCCATCCAGGACCGGCGCGGTCAGGGAAATGCGCGCCTCGGGCTGCACCTCGGTGCGCGCGACGGTTAATGTAGGCGCATCACTGCCCAATGCCTGAGCCAGCCCTTCCATACCCGGAAACAACGAAGCCGTATGCATGTCATCACCCATTCCAAGAACCAGAACCGACAACGGCAACACCGGCGCAATCAGAGATTCGATTTCGGGCAACGCCGCCTCGGGTTCCGCACCGGGTACATAGAGCGGAATGTAATGCGCAACAGACGCCCGGTTCGTCAGCAGTCTTTCGCGAATCAGACGCTCGTTGGAACGCTCGTGATCGGCAGGTACACACCGTTCATCTGTTGGCAAAACTCGCACACGGTCCCACGCCACGTCCGCTGCACAAAGGCTGTCAAACACTGGCCCCGGCGTTGTCCCACCGGGAACGGCCAGCGCAACAGTGTCATGATGCAACAATGCAGCCTCCAGATCGCCCGCCAAAGCATTTGCCACGTCGATGGCCAGCATTTCGCGGTCTGCATATTCCTGAATATTCATGGCTTGATTCCTTGCCAACGGCGACCATCTCGTTTCATCAGCAGCTCGGCGTCGCCCGGCCCTGTGCTGCCGCTGTCATAAGGTTTCGGCACGTCGCCGCGCGCCAGCCAGCCAGCGATGATTGGATCGGTCCAGGCCCAGGCGGCCTCGACCTCGTCCCCGCGCATGAACAGCGTCTGGTTGCCCCGGATCACATCCATCACCAACCGTTCGTAAGCATCTGGCGGGTCCTGATTTTCGGGTCCCAAGGCTTCGGCAAAGCTCATGTCCAGTGGGACATCGACCAGACGCATCCCACCCGGCCCCGGTTCCTTGATCGTCACCTTCAGGGTGATCCCTTCATTGGGTTGCAAACGGATCGACAATGCATTGGCGTGCCGTCCGGCTTCTTCCCCGAAGATCGAATGCGGCGCGTCCTTGAACATCACATTGATCACCGAAGACCGCGCCACCAACCGCTTACCCGTGCGCAGATAGAACGGCGTCCCGGCCCACCGCCAGTTGCTGATGTGGGCCTTCAACGCCACATAGCTTTCGGTGGTTGAACGCGGATTGCCAACGCAGTCTCGGTATCCCGGACCCTCGGGCCCTGCAGCGAACTGGCCGCGCACAATGTGATGCGGCTCTACCTGGTCAAGCGCCCGGATTACCTTGAGTTTCTCGTCGCGCACCGCGTCGGGATCAAATTTGGCCGGAGGTTCCATCGCGATCAGGCAGAGCAATTGCATCAGGTGGTTCTGCACCATGTCCCGCATTGCGCCTGCGCGCTCGTAATACTCCTCACGCCCGGAAATCCCCACGGTTTCAGCAACCGTGATTTGAATGTGGTCGACATATTGGCTGTTCCACAAGGGTTCGAACAGCATGTTGCCAAAGCGCACAGCCATCAGGTTCTGCACGGTTTCCTTGCCCAGATAATGGTCGATCCGGTAAATCTGGCTCTCGTCGAAATGTGCAGCCAGCGTGGCATTCAGGGCCCGCGCACTGTCCAGATCATGGCCAAACGGTTTTTCCACCACGATGCGGGTGTCGTCCGTCGCCAGATTATGCGCCCTGACCCGCTCGGCCAGCGGGCCGAACAAACTTGGACCAACCGAGAAGTAGAACGCCCTTATGCGGTCCGATGACAGCTTTTGGCCCAGAACATCCCAGCCTTCTGCTGTCATTGCATCCAGAGGCACATAGTCAACCCGCTGCAGAAACCCGGTCAGCGCCCGGCTGTCCTGCGCCCGCTTCGGCGCATGTTGGCGCAAAGAATCGGCAACCATCTCGCGAAACTCTTCCGCAGTATGGTTCGCCCGGGCTGCTGCAAGGATTTTCGTGTCATCATGCCATTGCCCGGCACAGAACCTACGATACAGGGCAGGCAGAATTTTCCGCTGCGCCAGATCACCAGTGCCGCCGAAAATAATCAGATCAAAAGGATCAACAGGGATGACGCGTGAAACCATAAGCTGTCCTTAACCCGACCCAACTTGCATGTCCAATGTTAGCGCAACCAAAAATGAAAACTCAAAGATCATCAAAACTCTGTTAGAACCGCCGCGTCACCCTTACCAAATCCCCGACAACACGCTAGTTCGAACCAAAGATTTCAGCAAAAGCCGGACGCGGGAATGAAAGACAATGCCCCTCAGCTTGCCAATATCGGCAAGTTCCAAGACAAACTGGTGACAGCAGACGGGCAGACCCGCGCAACAGTTTCACTGACCCAGCCAGACACGCTTTGGTTTAACACAGGTACGCTGTGCAACATCGAATGCGTGAACTGCTATATCGCCAGCAGCCCGACCAATGATGCTTTGGTCTATCTGACCGCGGATGAAATCCGTGATTATCTGGACCAGATCGACGAGCGCAATTGGCCCGTGCGCGAGATCGGCTTTACCGGCGGCGAACCCTTCATGAACCCCGAGATGATCGAGATGACTCGTGCCGCGCTGGAACGTGGGTATGAGGTCTTGATTCTGACCAATGCGATGGCCCCGATGATGCGCCGCAAGATGCGAGAAGGATTGTTGGAGTTGCAGAGCAAATACAACGACAAGCTTACGCTGCGCATCTCAGTCGATCACTACCGCCCCGACCTGCATGATGAAGAGCGCGGCAAGGGCAGTTTCGACAAAACCGTTACCGGGATGGAGTGGTTGCGCGATCACGGTTTCAACATGGCGATCGCAGGCAGGTCGGTGTGGGGAGACACGGATGCAGAAAGCCGCGCTGGTTATGCTGCGTTCTTCGCCCGGCATGACTTTGACATCGACCCGAACAATCCAGCTCAGACCGTTCTATTCCCCGAGATGGACGAATCCGTGGAAGTGCCTGAAATTACGACGGCGTGCTGGGGAATTCTGGACAAATCCCCAAATGCGGTGATGTGTGCCAATTCGCGCATGGTGGTCAAACGCAAAGGTGCGGATCGCCCTGCCGTTCTGGCCTGCACGTTGCTGCCTTATGAGCCCGAATTCGAGATGGGGCACAGCCTGGCCGAAGCCGAGGCGGATGTTCACCTTAACCATCCCCACTGCGCCAAGTTTTGCGTTCTTGGCGGCGCAAGCTGCTCGGGTTGATCAGTTCAGTTCGGGCGACTTCCAGAACTTGGTGCCGGACGCACCTGCCGACACGCGCCATCCTTTTTTGCTGAGCACAAAGAAAGAGCGCCCATCGCTAAAGCGCACGGTTTCGCCCTTTTTGTCTTCTCCATACATGGCGCCGGTTTCAGCCGTCGCGTCATAGCCATGGAGAATGAAGTTGTCCAAATCTGAAGGGCTTTCGAACAGGATCACAAACTTGGTCTCAAAGCCGCCAATGCCAATGGCCGCGCCCACACCACCCGTGCCCATGTTCATATAGGTGTGCTGACCAGTGTCTTTTGAAACGGCCACACCGCGCCCATACCCTGCCGATATCGGAAACACCGAAATCTTGCGCGAGTCGAAGGCCGCATAACCTGCGCTGACGTCATAGAGTGACTGCGCTTCGGGGTTTTCGGCAAGCAACTGATCAAGGATTTCTCCTGCCATCACGTCCAGCTTGGCACGCGTTTCTTCCGGCGTTGCTTCGTTGGACAGCAAGTCCGACGTGGAATCGATGGTTTCATCGACGACCGCAGCGCCTTTGTTGACAGTATCACCGACGCTTTCCGCGCCGCGACCGATCGCTTCTGCGGTGTTTTCAGCACCCTTCTTTATCTTGTCCAGAACGCCTTCGGCACAAGCGGGACCACTTAGGCAAAGCGCCGCAGCAAAAAGAAAGGCTTTTGTCATGGTTTGTTTTCCTGTGGCAGCAACAGATTGGCCGTCACCTTACCCGACTTGCCTTAAATGAAAACGGGTAATTCAATGGTCAGTCAGGCATTACCGACCACTCAATTCACGCGAAACTCGCCAACCATGTTACGCCACTCACCCGGTGCAATCATCTTGCGGTGGGTGAATTTGACCGAATGCAGCGGACCTTCAATCTCTCGCTGCCAGAAATCGATGAATTCGAACAGTTTCGGATGATCCGGCGCCAGGTCGTAGTCCTGCCAGATGAACGTGTTTAGTACGTGGATATAGTCGGGCATATGGTAGAAGAATTCCGCCGTTGTCAGACCGTACCCCTTTAGCATCAATTCGGTTTCGCTTGGGTTCATGCGGACCTCTGGTTTGTTGCAAGGTCTCTTCAGGCTAGCACAGAAACCTTCTAATTCTTGGATAACAATATGTTACCGGGACGTTACCGTGGTTTTTCGCACTCAATGCGCTGCTTGCTTGCACCTTATGTGCCGGGTCTGATAAGGTGCATCCACAAGATATAGACCCAAGCCAAAGATCGGGCAGTTTACGTGAGCGATACGCCAGAAATTCCTGAAAACATGGACGAAACCCCGCCAGAGCGCCCAGTGTATGACGGCCCGACGGTCTCCATCGAATCCGAAATGCGCACATCCTATCTGGACTACGCCATGTCGGTCATCGTATCCCGCGCGATCCCGGATTTGCGTGACGGCCTGAAGCCGGTGCATCGCCGGATTCTGTATGCGATGCACGAAACCGGGAACACCCATGACAAAGCCTACCGCAAGTCTGCGCGCCCGGTTGGCGACGTAATGGGTAAGTACCACCCGCACGGGGACTCAGCTATCTATGACGCGCTGGTGCGGATGGCGCAGGATTTCTCGATGTCGCTGCCTTTGCTGGACGGTCAGGGCAACTTTGGTTCGATGGACGGCGATAACCCAGCGGCCATGCGTTATACCGAAGTGCGGATGGACAAACCGGCTGCCGCACTGCTGGCTGATATCGAAAAAGAGACGGTTGATTTTCAGGACAACTACGACGGCAAAGACAAAGAGCCAACCGTTCTGCCCGCGCGTTTCCCGAACATGCTGGTCAACGGCGCCGGTGGTATCGCCGTGGGTATGGCGACCAATATTCCGCCTCACAATCTGGGGGAGGTGGTCAACGCCACGCTGGCCCTGATCGACGATCCTGACCTGACCTCAGAGCAGTTGATTGAATACGTCCCCGGCCCCGATTTCCCAACGGGTGGCGTCATGCTGGGCCGATCTGGTGCGCGCAAGGCCTATCTGGAAGGTCGCGGCAGCGTCATCATCCGCGCCAAGACTCGTGTCGAAGAAATCCGCAAGGATCGCTATGCGATTGTCGTGGATGAGATCCCGTATCAGGTAAACAAAGCCTCGATGATCGAAAAGATCGCCGAAGCGGTGCGCGAGAAACGTATTGAAGGCGTCAGCCACGTGCAGGACGAATCCGACCGCAACGGTGTGCGTGTCGTGGTCGAACTGAAGCGCGATGCCACGCCCGAGGTGGTTCTGAACCAGCTTTATCGGTTCTCTCCGATGCAGACTTCCTTTGGCTGCAACATGCTGGCGCTGAACGGCGGCCGACCCGAGCAGTTGACCCTGCGCCGATTCCTGACGTCCTTCATCGACTTCCGCGAGGATGTTGTTGCCCGTCGGACCGCCTACGACTTGCGCAAAGCGCGCGAGCGTAGCCACATTCTGTGTGGTCTGGCCGTGGCCGTGTCGAACGTGGACGAGGTAGTCGCCACGATCCGATCCTCGGCAGACGCCGCCGAAGCGCGCGAAAAGCTGATGACCCGCCGCTGGCCTGCTGCTGAGATCGAAGGTTATCTTCGTCTGATCGACGATCCTCTGTCCAAGATGAACGACGATGGCACCTATAACCTGACCGAGGTTCAAGCCCGCGCAATTCTGGAACTGCGCCTGCAACGTTTGACCCAGTTGGGTGTCAAAGAGGTCACGGACGAGCTGGAAGAACTAGCAGCCAAGATCAAGGAATATCTGGATATTCTTTCCTCGCGCGAACGCATCATGTCGATCATCGGTGATGAGCTGCGCGACGTCCGCGAAAAGTTCGCTGTCGACCGCCGCACCGAGATCGTCGACTGGTCCGGCGACATGGAAGACGAGGACTTGATTGAGCGTGAGGATATGGTCGTGACCGTAACCTCAGGCGGTTACATCAAGCGCACACCGCTGGCCGATTTCCGTGCTCAGAAACGTGGCGGCAAAGGCCTGTCGGGAATGCAGACCAAGGAAGAGGATGTCGTCACCAACCTCTTCGTGGCAAACACGCATACCCAACTGCTGTTCTTCACCACCGAAGGCATGGTCTACAAACTCAAGACTTGGCGTCTGCCGCAGTCCAGCCGGACCGGCAAAGGCAAAGCCATAGTCAATATCCTGCCAATTCCTACCGGTGTATCTATCGCCGCGATCATGCCTGTGGATGTGCCGGATGAAGAGTGGGAAAACCTCCAAATCGTCTTCGCCACCAGCGCGGGTGACGTACGTCGTAACCGACTGTCGGATTTCACCAATGTCCGCCGCAACGGCAAGATCGCCATGAAGCTGCCCGAGGGCGTTGAACTGGTGAATGCCCGCATCTGTTCGGAAGATGAAGACGTTATGCTGGTCACCAATTCAGGCCGTGCAATCCGCTTCCGCACCACCGATGTACGTGTCTTCAACTCACGTGAGTCCACCGGTGTGCGCGGCATCAAACTTACCAATGGCGACCGCGTTGTGTCGATGTCTGTGATCCGGCACTTTGAGGCCGACCCGGATGAACGCGCAGCTTACCTCAAGATGCGCCGCGCCGTGGCTGGCATTGCCGATGACGGTGAGGTGGACGAAGACGAAGCCGCGCCGGGCTCGATTACGCAGGAACGCTATGCTCAGATGTCGGCAGCCGAGAACCTGATCCTGACCATCACCACTGGCGGCGCAGGCAAGCTGAGCTCCAGCCATGACTATCCTGTTCGCGGACGCGGCGGTATGGGCGTCGCCGCCATGGACAAGGCGATGCGCGGCGGTGAGCTTGTGGCGTCCTTCCCGGTCGAGATCGATGACCAGATCATGCTGGCCACGTCCAAAGGTCAGTCGATCCGGGTGCCGGTGGATGGGATTTCCTTCAGATCCCGCAGCGCGGGCGGAGTGCGGGTCTTCAACACCGGTAAGGGCGAAGAGGTTGTCAGCGTGGCTTGGATCGCCGATCAAGGCGAGGACGAGACAGAAGAGTAATCGTTCCAACCTTTGGAAATAGAAAAACCCGAGGTTCGATGACCTCGGGTTTTTTGTATTCGAAAAGTCTACACCGCACGAATGAACGCGTGGTGGAGAAACCTTGCCTAAGCCGCTTTGCGCTTTTGGCGACGTCCGTATGCGAACAGCCCACCAATACCTCCAAGCAGCAGCCACCCGGCTGCTGGCAGCGGAACAGGCGCGATCGTATACTGACCATAAAGCGTTGCGTAGTTCTGCGCCTCTTCCACCGTACTGAATCCAGTGGAAATCGTGTTACCACCGTCCTGTGAAAAGCCAAGCACCGAGAACACATAGTTCTGTCCACCAAAGGTGAAGTTCTGAGAACCAAGTGTGTTGGCAATTGTCACAACATCGTTGCAAGGTGTTGGATCCTGAGGACAATTTGCCGATCGATTCAAGGTCTCATTATGTGTCAGTGAAAAGGTTGATGACACCAGAGGTCCGCCGCCGATCTGAAGATCGACGACAAGATCGACCGAACTCAGTACGTCCCCCGGAATCGGAAAGTTGAGGTGCGTGAACTGTCCCAGGTCAAAAGCTGTGTCCGGCGAAAGATTCAATATTGGTGTTCCCGTCGGCGTAAAATCATAACCACTTGGGTTACTGCCACCGCCCCAACGCAGCGAGATCGTAGAACCAGAACTGCTTTCCGTAATACCAGTCGTTGGATTCACGTTCTGCCATGAAGGAGAAATAGCTGTCACACTCAACGCCGAGGCGGCGCTACCAGCCAACACCCCAACTAAGGCAACCGCGGCCACATTACGTTTCAGTGCCATGTGTTTAACCCCTACCCTTGAAACACTTTTTACAAATTCGCACTCCAACTAGAGTGCTACATAGACTTGAAAACACGTAGTATCCCGGACATAATTTGGCCACCCTTTTTCCTCATTTAGGGTAAATCCCCTCAACATTGTTACCTATGTTGAAACGGTGACGCTGATTGGAAGTATTTTCAGCTTTCTATAATACAATTCCTTACACCCCAAAAATCGATCCGGGCCTATCTTACAAAGGCCTGTCAAGCGTGAACACCAAGTCAATGATGCCTCACGTACTGGATCGCGATATGGTGTCACACGCGCGGTATTGACGTCGCCAACGGCAATCATCTCTGGAACGGTCCGTCTAAGGTGAAATACGAAAAAAATCACCGTTGTCGCGGCCGCATTACCAAAGAAATCCGGCCTTTCTGCACGCAGTCCGGAGACCGAATTCTCAGGTCACAGCCCGTACAAAGCCCCAAACTTCTTTTCCAGATACGCAAGCAAAGGCTCTGGCCCCGGCTCTACACAGCTGGCGCGTGCAATGACATCGCGGGGTGCATAAAGCCCGCCATGTTGTTGAACTTGTTCGCGCAACCAGCCCGTCGCACCCGAGGTGTCACCCTCGGCCAATCGGTCATCCAGCCCTGGCACTGCCGCACGCAGCGCCTGAAACAAGCATCCTGCATAAACGTTGCCCAGCGAATAGGTCGGGAAATACCCGAACAATCCAACCGACCAATGCACGTCCTGCAAACAGCCATTCGAAGGTTTGTCGACCGCATAGCCGAAGTCGGCTTTAAACCTGTCATTCCAGGCGGCCTCGAGCTCGCTCACTTGCAGGTCTCCGGCCATCAGTGCGCGTTCCAGATCAAAGCGCAACATGATGTGAAGGTTGTACTGCACTTCATCAGCCTCGGTCCGAATATAGCCGTTATGAACACGGTTTACCGTAGCGTAAAACGACTCCGCGTCAGCGATACCGAAATCGCCGAATGCCTCAGTCATCTGTCCGAACAGCCACCCAGTAAAGGCACGCGAACGACCCAATTGGTTTTCGTATATGCGGCTTTGACTTTCATGCACGCCCATTGACACGCCGTTCCCAAGCGGGGTCAGCAAATAAGCTTTGTCGATACCCTGTTCATAAGCGGCGTGGCCGACCTCGTGTATCGTGGAATAAAAGCAGTTGAACGGGTCCGTTTCACTGGTTCGCGTGGTGATGCGCACATCCAGCCCACTGCCCGAGCTGAACGGATGCACCGCCTTGTCAACACGGCCATTGTTCAGATCATACCCAAAAGTCGTCGCCAGCTTTTGCGTCAGGCGCATCTGGGTCCGTTCATCAAAACTGCCATTCAGGGCTGCCGGTTCCGGGCGATCCAATACTGCGGCGCGTAGGGCAACCAAACGTGGGCGCATCTCATCAAAAATGGCCGCAATCTGCGTGCCGGTCGTGTAGGGCTCGTAATCTTCGACCATGGCGTCATAGACGTCCCCGCCCTGCGCAAGGGCTTCGCCCTCCTGCCGTTTGAGTGACACGACCTCTTCAAGCACCGGCAGAAAGGCCGAGACGTCTTCATCCGCCCGCGCCTGCGCCCAAGACCCCTGCGCAGCGGATGTCACACGGGCGATCGCTGTTGCCAGATCAGCAGGCACTTTCACCGCACGCTCATAGGCCCGGCGGATTTCACGCAACTGGGCCTTACCCACTTCGTCCTGTGGCGCGGCTTGCTCAAGCCATTCCGCCACACGCGGATCGGACCGGCGCGCATGCAGCACCGCTTCGATTGCGGCCATTTCTTCGGCACGTTGCGGGGCAGCCCCACGCGGCATGACGGTTTCCTGATCCCAACCCAGCCGCCCGGCAATCTGGCCCAAAGCCGAGGTTTCACGCTGAAAGGCCATGAGTTCATTGAAAGCGGTCATTGGATCAAACTCCGCGCAGGGATGTTGCGATGGGATAAGCGGTCAGGAACCGAGCACGCAGGATCAGGGTCCAGACGACAACGGCCATGAATTGGTGGAAGATCGCGATCTGCCAAGGTGCGCCATAGACCACGGTCACGATGCCGACGACAACCTGCAACGCCAGCGCGGCAAAGGCGGCATTGAAGGCAAAACGTGTCTGCGGATGCGCGCTGGTTCCACCACGACGCCAGACGATGAAGGCGAAGATGAACAGCAGATACCCCGCACAGCGGTGAATGAACTGCACCAATCCGGGACTTTCAAAGAAGTTCCGCCACATCGGCTCCAACGCAGTGGCATCCGGCGGCAACACTTGCCCGCCAATCAAGGGCCAATCGGTGTAGGACCGCCCAGCGTCGATCCCAGCAACCAGCGCCCCAACGAGTATCTGTAAAAAGGCGAAATGCATCAGACCGGTGGACAGCGAGAATAGTTTCGCCTCTTTCGCGCGGCGCGCCTGCATCAGGTCGCGTTCTTCGCGGCCCAATTCAAAGATGTACCACGCCAGAAAGCCCAGGATCACAAAAGCCAGACCCAAATGTGTGGCTAGACGATAACTGGCAACGGCGGTCATGCCCTCACCCTGCGTCACGCCTGAGGCGACCATCCACCAGCCGACCGCACCCTGAACACCGCCTAACAGGCCCGGAATCAACAGCTTACCAGTCCAGCCGGTTGGAATTTTGCGCGCTGCAAGAAAGCCAAAAAAGCCAATGGCCCAGACAAGTCCGATCACGCGGCCCAGTTGACGATGGCCCCATTCCCACCAGTAGATGAACTTGAAATCATTCAACTCCATCCATTGGTTTTGGATGCGCCATTGGTCGATCTGCTTGTATTTATCGAATTCCGCTTGCCAGTCCGCCTCATTCATCGGCGGGATGGCCCCGGTGATCGGACGCCATTCCGTGATCGAAAGGCCGCTGTCGGTCAGGCGTGTCAGGCCACCAACCGCAATCATCACGACGACCAGGGCAAACAGGATCATAAGCCAAACGCGGATCGCCTGACGCGCGCCGCCGCGTCCCCGGTCGATCATTCCCGGTTGCACGGCTTGTTGTTTTTCGGTGTCCGAGACCTCTTCGAAGATGCTGCGCTTACCGCTCATGCTGTCCTCATGTCCTGATTTTGTCGCAAGCTAGGGCTTGGTGGAAGATAGGTCCAGCCTCAGCTATTGTCTTTCCAGCGGACCATCTGCCGCATGATCCCATGCAGCATCTGCACATCGGCGCGTGTCATCCGCATCCGCGACCACAGATTACGTAGATTAACTTTCATACCCTCTGCTTTTTCAGGGGGATAAAAGAACCCGGCCTCTTCCAGACGATCCTCGTAATGCTCGACCAGTTTTTCCACTTCGATCCCTGTGGCCCAGTCGCCCTTGCCCAGATCGGTGGCCTCATGCACCACGTCTCCGGTCTGGCGCATCCACTCATAAGCGGTCAGCAACACGCATTGCCCCAGGTTCAGCGAGGCGTATTCCGGGTTCACCGGAACCGAGATGATCGCGTTGGCCTTTGCGATGTCCTCATTCTCAAGCCCTGCGCGTTCAGGACCGAACAACACGGCGACTTTTTCACCTGTTGCGACTTTCTCAGCCGCGATCTGCATCGCACGTTCTGGGCTGTAGACCGGCTTGGTTAACCCGCGCTGTCGGGCTGTTGTTGCGAAGACAAACGTGCTGTCAGCCAGCGATCCTGCCAGATCGTCAAAAAGCTGCGCCTCATCCAGCAACCGCCCTGCCCCGCTGGACATGGCCACGGCCTTGGGATTCGGCCAGCCGTCGCGTGGGGCCACGATGCGCATACGGTCCAGACCAAAATTCCACATCGCGCGCGCGGCGGCGCCGATGTTTTCGCCCATCTGCGGGCGCACGAGCACGAAGGATGGCTGAGATGTATCGCTGGGCATGGCTGTCTCCGAAAAGTTCCGCCCGCTCTAATCCGACGGCGTCAACAGGGCAACCCGATCCTTTTCTTCTGTTTCCAAATACCGCCTCGGCAGGCATAAAAGTTTGCTTCCCCGCCGCAATCCGCTAAACCGCGCCAAAGACCAAAAACCGAAGGACGCGCCCATGGACACCCCCGAGCAGCCGCAGATTTACCTGATCACGCCTCCGACCATCGAGTTGAGCACCTTCACAAACAAGCTGGCAACGGTACTGGACGGGGCCGACATCGCCTGCATCCGCCTGGCGCTGGCCGGAAGCGACGAAGACACAATCGCCCGCGCGGCCGACGCTTGCCGGGAAGTCGCCCATGCGCGTGATGTGGCCATAGTTATTTCGAACCACGTGCTGCTGGCCCAGCGTCTGGGTCTGGACGGGGTGCATCTGGACGACGCGGCTCGGTCCGTCAGGGCTGCGCGCAAGGAATTGGGCGCGGATGCAATTGTTGGTAGTTTCTGCGGTGCCTCCAGCCATGATGGCATGACAGCAGGTGAAAGCGGGGCCGATTACGTGGCCTTCGGACCTGTTGGCACGGCCACGTTGGGCGATGGTACCCGCGCAGAAAAGGACCTGTTCCAATGGTGGTCCGAGATGATCGAAGTTCCGGTTGTGGCCGAAGGTGGGCTAACGCCCGACCTGATCCGCGACCTTGCCCCCTGCACCGATTTCTTCGGAATTGGGGACGAAATCTGGAACAGCGACGATCCGCTTGGCGCGCTTAACACTTTGACAGCAGGGATGTCCTAACCCTGCATCAACGCAGCATCCAGGGCTCGGCCAGCCAATACACCCCGAGCCCTGCAATCAGGATTGAGGCCAGAACTGCAATCCGGCTGCGGGTCCTATGCGAACCGCCAGCAAACAAAAGCGCCAGTCCAAACGCAGCCGAGGCAGCCAAAACCAGCGGCACCAAAACCCCAGCCCCAAACCCCAACAACGCTGGAAGCTGATGGTCCGGCGGCACGCCGATAGCCCTAAGAGCCCTTGCCAAAGCCAATCCAAACACTGTTCCGCCAGCAAACACCGTCAACAGGCGCGCGACCTGCAACCGTCGTGCCACGAGGTTCCACAACGCCAGCCCGATGACGAACGCCGTCGGCGCGTGTAAACCAACATAGGTCGGCACGTTCAAAACGTCGTAGACAGCCAAGCCAAGCCCAACGAACACGCCAACTGACAGAAACACCACCTGCGCCACGACTGCTCGCAAGGACAAGGACAGAAACACAAGAACCAGGGCAAGCAAGCACGGTGCGAACGGCGTGTTTATGACGTGATCGATCCCCAACGCAAAAAACGTCTGTAGTGTCTGTTGCGGCGTCAAGGATGCCCCTCCGCGCAATGGTATGAGAGGGCTGGTTTCACCAGCCGCCAAGTAACTGGTATAGGGGGCCGCAACGCCCTGCTGCCGCAGCACAATCGGCCCGCCATCAACCGGCCAGCGCAGTTTCAGGTTCGAAGCTTGATCCGGAAAAGGTGCTGTTAGCAGCAGTTTGGTAACACGCGCTTCTTCCTGACCACCGCCTTCAGAGACAACCACGCGTTCCAAAGTCAGTTTCAAACGCTCGGGAACCTGGACTTCGACGTCCTGCACCCACGTTTCAACAAACGCTCTGATCTGTGGCTCCAGTTCCGATGCCGCCATCTGCCGCAGTGTCAGATACTGCGGATCCCCGGAAAGAACTTCATGCCGTGTTGGATCAAACCCAAGCAACAGTGCTTCAGCATTCAATCCAACCTCAAGGAACAGCTTTTCATCAGCGATCCAGAAATCAATCAACGTAGGTTGGTCAGATTGCGCCCTCACCGCGCTTGAAGAAAGGAACGCAAAGACGAAACAGCTAAGTACAAAGAGGGCAAAGACACGAAGGATGGCCCGAAATACACGGCCGTTCATAAGAAACGCTCCGGAAAAAGAAACAAATCACCAATCATTGTGGTCAATTGTTCCCATGCAGGTCTCGGATCGCAAGCGCAAAAGGCGTAAGTGCCGGGTGGTTCGGGAATATCTGACGGTGGTTACGTTCTGACTTGCACGGGCATCACCGCTGCGGCATGACATCCCCATGACTCAGACCAGCAATATCCTATGTATCGGATCGGTCCTTTGGGACGTGATCGGGCGGTCGGCCAGCGCAATGCGGCAAGGTTCCGACGTGCCGGGGCGGATCACGCGCCTGCCTGGCGGCGTTGCTATGAACATCGCCATGACGCTGGTGCGCTTTGGTATGACCCCCACTTTGCTGACAGCCATCGGGCGCGATCCCGAAGGCGATGAACTTGTCCACTCTTGTTCGCGTCTTGGTATGGTGACGGATCACATCTACCGCTCACAGGATTTGCCGACCGACCGCTACATGGCGGTCGAGGGTGCGAACGGGCTGATCGCAGCCATTGCTGATGCGCATTCACTGGAAGCGGCAGGCGCAAAGATCCTACGCCCTTTGATGCACGGACCTTTAGGCTATGAGAACACACCCTTTGAAGGACCCATCGCGCTGGATGGCAACCTGACGCTGGACCTTTTGGAAGAAATCGCCCAGAGCCCCGCTTTTGCCCGCGCCGACCTGCGCGTGGCCCCAGCCTCGCCCGGTAAAGCCGAACGGCTGCTGCCTTTCCTTAAGCATGCTCGCGCCACGCTTTACGTGAACCTCGAAGAGGCCGGCATCCTGTGCCAGCGCGAATTCACCGACTCTGAGAGCGCTGCCAAAGGTTTGTTGGATCGCGGTGCTCTGCGTGTATTGGTGACTGACAGTGGAAACTCAGCCACCGTGGGCAGTTCCGACGAAATCCTAACCCAAACGCCCCCGTCCGTACTGGTCACCCGCGTGACCGGTGCCGGGGATACCTTCATGGCGGCCCATATCGCCTCAGAATCCGGTGGCGCATCCAGTGATGAGGCCCTGACCCGCGCGCTGCACGCCGCTGCAACCTATGTTTCCGGAGAAACCCCACTGTGATCGACATTCAATACTCAGCCGAGGTCCGCGCCGCCAAAGACGCAGGCCAACCCATCGTCGCGCTGGAAAGCACCATCATCACCCATGGAATGCCTTATCCGCAAAACGTCGAAGTTGCGGCTCAGGTCGAACAGGACATTCGTGATGCGGGCGCAGTTCCGGCAACCATGGCGGTGATTGAAGGCAAACTGCACGTGGGGCTCGAGCCCGACCAACTGCAATGGCTGGGCCAGGCGCAAGGTGTCGCCAAGATCTCACGTGCGGACATGGCAGCTTGCATTTCGACCGGGGGCACCGGGGCCACCACCGTCGCCGCCACCATGATCGCCGCGCATTACGCCGGGATCGAGGTTTTTGCCACCGGCGGCATCGGTGGCGTGCATCAGGGGGCTGAGACGACGTTCGACATTTCTGCCGACCTGCACGAACTTGGCCATACTCCGGTCACGGTGGTTGCTGCCGGGGCCAAAGCCATCCTTGACCTCGCCAAAACGCTTGAAGTGCTAGAGACTTTGGGCGTGCCTGTCATCGCATTTGGGCAGGATGAATTTCCAGCGTTCTGGTCCGCTAAATCGCTGTTTGCTGCGCCCCTGCGCATGGATAGTGCCGACGCCATCGCCAAAGCCCACGCCATGCGCCGCGCGCTAGGTCTGCCCGGCGGACAACTGGTTGCCAATCCAATCCCTGCCACCGATCAGATTCCGGCCGAGGAACTGGCCCCCATCATCGCCGAGGCTCAGGCCGACGCAGATGCCCACCGCATTACCGGCAAGGCCGTGACCCCATACCTTCTGCAGCGCATTTTCGAAAAAACCGAAGGCCGCTCGTTGACCGCGAACATCGCGCTGGTCCGCAACAATGCACGTCTCGCAGCCAAAATCGCGCAATCGCTGGTGCATCAGGGCTGACGCAGCCCTATTGTACCAAAGCGAGGGATTGACTACCTAAACCACGGAAACCATTCGGAACTGCTCACTCGGACCTGCAATGAACACACCTTTCGACGAAGAGCCCCACCGCCGCCCCGGCCTGCTGTCCCGGCTGCGCGCATCCTTTCTGACGGGCATCGTCGTCATTGCACCTGTCTGGTTGACGGTCTGGCTGATCTGGTCGGTGGTCGGATGGATCGACAGCGCCGTACTGCCGCTGGTGCCGCAACAGTTCCAACCGGAACAATATGTTGGCATCAACTTGCGCGGCGTGGGTGTGGTGATCTTCCTGATTTTCACGGTACTCGTTGGCTGGATCGCCAAAGGAATACTGGGCCGTTCACTGATCCATTTCGCCGAAGGTCTGGTCGATCGGATGCCCGTCGTGCGGTCGGTTTATTCCGGGATCAAGCAAATCTCGGAAACGGTCTTTGCCCAGACTGAACGGTCATTTGAAAAAGCCTGCCTGATTCAGTACCCGCGTCGCGGTATTTGGGCCATTGGTTTTGTATCAACAAGCGCGCGCGGTGAGGTCAGCAAACGCGCTGAAACCGGGGGCGAACTGCTCAGCGTCTTTGTGCCAACCACGCCCAACCCAACCTCAGGCTTCCTGCTGTTTTTTCCCGCCGAAGACGTAATATTGCTGGATATGAGCATTGAAGATGCCGCGAAACTGGTAATCTCGGCAGGTCTCGTTTACCCCAACGAAAAAGATCCGACGCAGCCGCCCGAGTGATCAGCCAAACATTGCGGGCAGATCAACTGTACTGTTCTGCCCCAAATCCGCTTTGTGTTTGACAAGAAAGTCATCCGCTGCCCTTCGCCCAGCCTCTTTCAACTTGTGCAGGATGACCGGGTTGGGCACGGTTTTGGTTGCTACAGACAAGCTGTTCATCAATTCGTTATCCGCAATCATGTGAACCAGTACACGGTTCATTTCCCCGGGTTTCAGTTTTCCCTCTTTCAGCAACCGCTGCACAAAACTGATCGCCCTAAGTTCGCGAAACAGGGATGAGTTGAAGCTGATCTCATTGATCCGGTTCTGGATCTGCTGCGGTGTGACAGGCACCTCATCGCGTTCCAGCGGATTGATATTAACGATAACCACATCGTCGGGCAGATCGTCATTGAACAACGGGTAAAGCGCTGGGTTCCCTGTATACCCACCGTCCCAATACGCCTCGGTCCGCTCGGTTTCAGGATCGTATATCTCAACGGCCTTGAACAAGGTCGGCAAACAGGCCGAGGCCAGGATGGCGTCGGTTGAAATTTCATCACCCGTAAAGACGCGGATTTTCCCGCTTCGCACGCAAGTGGCACAGACAAACAGGCGCGGGCCTTCATCTGCGCATACTTCGGCGAAATTGAACCGATCAACCACCGCCTCCAACGGATTGCTGTAAAACGGACCATAGGCGTAAGGCGACACCATTCGGGACCACGCCTCGCCTATGGAATAAGGGACTGAATACTCCATAGCTCTGGAAATCGCTGCAGGCTCCACTCCTCGGAACCAATGGGCCATACGCAAATCGCCAATCGCACCCATACGCGCCCACACCGCATCCAGACTTGCGCGTGCGCCGTCGCGCCCGGCGTGCACCATACCCGACTTGAACGCTGCCCCGTTCAACGCCCCCGCTGACGTCCCGGTAATGGCCGCAACCTCGACGTCTTCTTCATCCAGAAACCTGTCGAGCACACCCCAGGTGAACGCCCCATGCGCCCCGCCGCCCTGCAATGCCAGATTGATCCGTTTCATGCCTCGGCCCCTTCATCTTTTCAGAAATACTCCGGGGGTATGGGGGCTGCGCCCCCATGGAACCTCAAAGTGCGGTCCAGCCACCATCGACCGAAATCGTTGTCCCGGTAATCTGAGCCGCCGCGTCCGAGCACAGGAACTGCACGGTGCCGCCCAACTGTTCGACAGTGGCGAATTCCTTCGAGGGCTGACGTTCCAGCAGGATGTTCTTCACAACATCTTCACGGCTCATGTTGTATTCCTTCATCGTATCCGGGATCTGCGCCTCGACCAGAGGTGTCAGAACATAGCCCGGACAGATGGCGTTGCAGGTGATCGGCTCTTGCGCGGTCTCAAGCGCGACGGTCTTGGTCATCCCAACCACACCATGCTTTGCAGCAACATAGGCCGCTTTGTAAGGCGAGGCGGTCAGACCATGAGCCGAGGCAATATTGACGATCCGGCCCCAACCCGCCTTACGCATCATCGGCAGTGCAGCAGCTGTGGTGTGGAAAGCCGAGTTCATATTGATCGCAATAATGGCGTCCCATTTTTCGGTCGGGAACTTGTCGATCGGAGAGACATGCTGAATGCCCGCGTTGTTCACCAGAATATCGCAGGCCCCTGCCTGCTCGATCAGTGCACGGCACTCATCGCCTTTGGACATGTCCGCTTTGATGTAGCGCGCGTTGGTTCCGGTCTCTTTCGCTATCTCTGCGGCCAGCGCATGATCTTCATCCCGATCGGTAAAGGAATTCAAAACCACGTTGGCCCCCGCCTTGGCCAACTCGCGCGCGACCCCCAGACCGATGCCTGAATTTGATCCTGTAATGATTGCCGTTTTGCCGGAAAGGCTCATGACCGATCTCCCTTATGCGATGTCCTGGCGCACCATGCCATGCTGCACCTGCAAAGAAAACGGGGAAACTATGGAAACGATACCCAGGTCCTGGACATCCCGATCTGCTCAAAAAAAAACGCCCGCACGAAGCGGGCGTTAAGTTATTGAGGCAGGTTTCATACAGGCAAGAAACCTATCGAGCAGTAAGACCTTTATAAGCAATTCTATGCCTTCGTCCAAGCTAAAAGTTTGATAATAAGAAAAATCATCACTACGGTGATCCCCAACAAAATAAGGCCAGAGCAGGATTGTTTCCAAAATGAGCCCGGATTTTCTCCGACCGTTTCGACAATTTGCGGCGGGAATCGCCAGCATTTTTCTCACGTCTGTCGCCCATGCAGAATCGTCTCATGGCATAGCTATGTATGGGGAACCGGCCCTACCACCGGATTTTGTGTCTCTCCCCTACGCCAATCCAGATGCGCCCAAAGGCGGCAAAGCGGTGTTCGGAAACACCGGCGGCTATAACAGCTTGAACCCGTTTTTGCAAAAAGGCACCTCTCCTTGGCAATTGCCGTTTTGGACCCATGAAAGCCTGATGGGGCGGTCTTGGGATGAACCTTTCACGCTTTACGGGCTGTTAGCCGAATCAGTTGAGGCAGCACCAGACCGGTCCTGGGTCGAATTCACCCTGCGCGAAGAGGCGCAGTTTTCCGACGGCAGCCCTGTTACGGTCGAAGATGTGATCTGGTCCTATGAGACCCTAGGGACCGAGGGTCATCTGCGCTATCGCGGGCTGTGGGGCAAGATCGACAGCATTGAACAGACCGGACCGCGCTCGGTTCGGATTTCATTCAACGAACCAGACCGGGAACTGGCCTTGCTGGCTGGGATGCGCCCCATCCTGCAAAAGGCGCAATGGGAGGGAAAGGATTTTGCAAACGCCACGTTGCAGGATATTCCAATCGGCACCGGCCCTTATGTGATCGACGATTACGAAGCAGGCCGCTATGTGAACCTGCGTCGAAACCCGAACTATTGGGGTAATGACATCCCGTTTCGCCGCGGCACCATGAACCTCGACGATCTACGGATCGAGTTCTACGGCGACGGCTCTGTCGCATTTGAGGCGTTCAAAGCCGGAGAGCTTTCGGCTGTACGCGAATTCAACGCCGACAAATGGACCAAGCAATACAACTTCCCGGCCGTTCAGCGCGGAGATGTGATCAAGACCGAAATCCCCCATGGCAAACCGTCCGGGATGACCGGCTTTGTGATGAACACTCGCAAACCACCGCTGGACGATTGGCGGGTGCGCGAGGCGCTGACCCTTGCCTTCAATTTCGAATTTATCAACGACACTGTCACAGGTGGCGCGCAGCCGCGTATTTCGTCGTATTTCTCTGGATCTGATCTGGCGATGCAACCCGGACCTGCCCCTGCACCAGTGCAGGCTTTGCTGGCACCTTTCGAAGCAGACCTTACACCCGGCACGCTGGAAGGCTATGAACTGCCGCAAGGTGATGGATCAGAACGGAACAGGCGCAACATTCGCAAGGCCGTCAAGCTTCTGGAAGACGCGGGCTGGACCGTTCAGGATGGTGTGTTGAAAAACGTGGAAGGCCAGCCGTTCAAGATTGAAATGGTGATCAGCCAGGGCAGCCTGAATGTCGTGCAGGACGTCAGCACAATTGCCGAGATTTACGCCCGCGCCTTAGAACGTCTGGGCATCGAGCTGGTGGTCGAAAAAGTCGATGACGCGCAATACACCTCGCGCATGAACGAGCTTGATTTCGACATGACGCCTTTCCGCCGCGCTCTGTCCTTGTCACCAGGAAACGAACAAAGGTTCTATTGGGGCAGTGAATACGTCGACACACCGGGCACGCGCAACCTGATGGGTGTATCCTCGCCTGCCGTTGACGCGATGATCGATGCCATGCTGGCATCTGAAACGCGCGAAGACTTCACAACAGCCACCCGCGCACTGGACCGCGTCTTGACTGCCGGCCGCCTTGTGATCCCGATCTGGAGCTTTGATGTCGGGCGCATCGCGCATGTCCGCGAGCTCAAGTTTCCCGACACGGTGCCGATCTATGGTGACGGTCCGCAGTACATGCCCGACGTTTGGTGGTACGACGCGAATTAAACACTCTTTAACCAACCGGGGTCAGCTGAACCCGGGTTGGTTCGATTTGCCTGGTGAAAATGCACGGGGTTTGGCAAATTTCTGCTGATCACACCTTGCGGCACCCGGCGCCCATTTGCCGATCGCTGCACACCGGAAGATCGTCACAATCACACAAGTCTGCCATTTGACGTTCACAAAGCTCGTTGAGGTCTATCAATACTTGGTGAGTAAATCGAGGCGCCGTTCAAAATCCTTTATTTACTGGGCAAAACGTGTATACACCCTGTACTTACTAGGTCAGGTGCAGAACTGGCTTCACGCATTTCGGCACTGCACCTGAACAATCCGGCAATGCCGGACAAAGCATAACCGGGCCCGCCACCACTCACACCAAATGCAGGCCCGTCCGCCCGTTGCGGATGTTTCGCAGCGGGCAACAAACCTCTGATCAATCGCGAAAGATAGGTGCGACATTTTGTCATGTCTTACCTTGCGGCAGCCTTTCCGTACCCTGATGTCGGGGGAGAGCAGTCCTAATGGCTACAAAAGGAAAGCTCATAGATGATGAACTGGACGGATCTTACACAAGACTGGAGCGCGGCCTACGCACGTGCAAAACGGCGCTTTCCGAACTTGCGGGATCAGGACATGATGCGCGTTTCTAAGGATCGAAAGGGGTTCGAAGCCTATCTGGCCGAGCGCCACCAACTCACAATTAACGAAGCGCATGAAGAGGTCGAAGATTTCCTGTTTACCGAAGGCCTGAACCGCGAATTCGCTCACGCGTCTTTAAGCAAGTGATGTGACCCAAAGGATCGTCGCATCTTCGTCACTGACGGAGATCACATTGTGACCCATGCTGCCATCGTAATATGCGCTGTCACCACGGCGCATTTCGACGGGTTCATAAAACTCGGTAAACAACCGCACGACACCGGTGAGGACATACATGAACTCTTCACCGTCGTGACGTACCCAGCCTTCAAATTCCTCCATTGACCGCGCCCGTACACGCGCACGGTAGGGCAGCATGTGTTTCTTGGTCAGCGTCTCGGCCAGCAACTCATGTTCATAGGTGGCAGTTGCATGGGCTGCCCCATCGCCGGATCGTGTCACGGCCATACGGCCAATCACCTGATCGCGTTGTGGCGGCGTAAACAGTTGCGGCACTGATATTTCCAAGCCAATCGCCAACTTCTTGAGCGCATCATAGGTAGGCGACATCTGCCCATTTTCTATCTTGCTGAGGGTCGAACGTGCCAATCCCGCCTGCGTGGCGGCTTGTTCCAAAGTCCAATTCCGCGCTTTGCGCAGCTCGCGCACCCGTGCGCCAAGGTCCAGTGGTTCGACTTCGGTATGATCACCTGTGTCACGGGCAATTCGGATCAGGGATTTGGGATCTTGAGTGCTCATGCCCCTCTCTATAGGCCCGGTCCGCCGCGCTTGCAACGCGGCAGGCTCCGCGATAGCCAAAGGCCATGTTGTCCATCTTTGATAAAGGGGCGCCTGAGCCCTGCCCCACACCTTTCAATCTGGCGGCGCATGTCCTGGGCCAAGCGGATCGCATCCCCGAAAAGGTTGCCCTATCCGTGCTGCGTGAGACGGGCGCTCAGGATTGGAGCTTTCGCGATCTGAAAGCAGCCGTATTGGGGACTGGCGCAGGGTTGTTGCAAGCAGGCTTGAAGCCCGGCGACATTGCGTTGATGCGGCTGGGCAATACAGTGGATTTCCCGATCGCATATCTTGGCGCAATTGCAGTGGGCATCGTTCCTGTGCCGACATCGTCGCAACTGACCGAGCCTGAAACGGCCAAAATGATCGCGGAACTTTCCCCAGCGGCCGTTCTGCGCGACCCCGACGTTGCCTGCGCCGCGCACCCCAATCAGATTGGGTTGGATGCGTTGAATTCCATGCGAAGCCTGCCTGCAGCCCATTTTGCCATGGGCGACCCCGAGCGAATGGCCTATGTCGTCTACACCTCTGGAACGTCAGGCAAGCCACGTGCGGTGGCCCATGCCCACCGGGCAATCTGGGCGCGGCAGATGATGGTCGATGGCTGGTACGGTCTGCGCGGCACCGACCGATTGTGCCACGCGGGCGCGTTCAACTGGACTTATACGCTGGGCACCGGGTTAATGGACCCGTGGACCATTGGCGCAACGGCCCTGATCCCGGAACGCGGCACCAGTATTGACGCGCTGCCCACCTTGTTGCGCCAGCACCGTGCGACGATCTTTGCTGCAGCCCCCGGAGTCTTTCGGAAGATGCTGCAAATGTCCGAACACATGGAATTGCCCGACCTGCGCCATGGCTTATGCGCGGGTGAGAAACTCTCGCGCGCTCTGCATGAGAAATGGGTTTCCAGCACCGGCACCGATCTATTCGAAGCCTACGGCATGTCCGAATGCTCGACCTTTATTTCCTCAAGCCCGACCCACCCCGCGCGTAGCGACGCGCTGGGGCAGCCGCAACCGGGGCGTCGCGTGGCGATCCTGGGGACGGATGGCCCAGTACCACAAGGACAGGAAGGCACCATCGCCATACACCGCTCGGACCCCGGTTTGATGCTGACCTATCTTAACGCACCCGACGAAGCTGAGGCGCGGATGCAAGGCGACTGGTTTCTGACCGGAGATCAGGGCGCAATGGCAGTGGACGGCCAGATCAGCTATCTGGGCCGCGATGATGACATGATGAACGCCGGCGGCTATCGCGTGTCGCCAGTCGAGGTTGAAGCCGCCCTGTCCCGCTTTCCCGGCATCACGCAGGTCGGCGCAGCGGCAATTGAGGTCAAACCGGACACATTTGTGATAGCAGCCTTCTATACCGGCCCGGAAAAGCTGGACGATGCGGCCCTGCGCGCCTATGTCGAGGCCAATCTGGCGCGCTACAAGCAACCGCGCGCCTTCATCCACCTGCCTGTCCTGCCAACCGGCGGCAATGGCAAACTTCTGCGCCGGGCGTTGCCGGCCTATTTCGAGGCACCAAGCAAATGACCCAGACCGTCAAACTCGACATCCTGTCCGACCCGATCTGCCCTTGGTGCTATATCGGCAAAACCCATTTGGACAAGGCTTTGGCCAATGTCCCTGATCACCCCTTTGTCATCGAATGGCATCCGTTTCAGCTGAACCCCGAAATGCCGGATGCGGGCATGGACCGGCGTGAGTATCTTGAACGCAAGTTCGGCGGCAAGGACGGTGCGGTACGGGCCTATGCTCCGGTGGTGGAGCATGCAGAGAATGCGGGCCTGAAGATCGACTTCGAAGGCATGAAGCGCACGCCCAACACGTTGGACGCCCATCGCCTGATCCATTGGGCCGGAATCGAAGGCAAACAGAACGCTGTCGTCGATGCCTTGTTCGATGCATATTTCGTGCAAGCCCGTGACATCGGTGACCCCGAAGTGCTGTCTGACATCGCCGACAGCGCCGGTATGGACGCCGCCGTCGTCATGAAATTGCTGAAATCTGACGCCGACCGCGAAGATATTCGCAACCGGGACAGCCATTCGCGTGATATGGGCGTCAGTTCGGTCCCCACCTACATTGTGGCCAATCAACACGCTGTTCCAGGGGCGCAACCCCCTGAGATGTGGGAAAAAGTGATCGCCGAGATCATGTCTCAACTTGAGGCCTCCTCTGCAGAATAGCACAGAGGTCTGTGCGAATTTCCAGTCTGGCTTAACCTGATCCGCCGTGATAGCGCGAACAGGTTAGGAGTTCTTCATGACCAACCGCATGTCGAAGGCGGAATTCATTGCGCTAATCGCAATGATGTTCGCCACTATCGCCTTTTCGATCGATTCAATGCTGCCCGCCCTGCCAGAAATCGGCGCGCAGCTCAGCCCCGATGACATCAATCAGGCACAGTTGATCCTGACGTCCTTTGTGCTGGGCATGGGGATTGGCACATTCTTTACCGGTCCGATCTCGGATGCGTTGGGGCGCAAACCCGTAATTTTCGGCGGCGCAGTTCTTTACATTGCGGCATCTGCGGTTGCGTGGGCCAGTTCCTCGCTCGAGCTGGTTCTGATCGCACGTGTTGTGCAAGGTTTAGGCGCAGCTGGTCCGCGGGTCGTGGCTATGGCTATTATCCGAGACCTTTATTCCGGTCGTGAAATGGCCCGAATCGTATCAATAGCCATGATGATCTTCACGCTAGTTCCAGCCATCGCACCAATGCTGGGTGCGGGTGTGATCGCCCTGTTCGGCTGGCGCGGCATCTTCGTCTCTTTCATCCTGTTTGCACTGATCGTTGTCAGTTGGATGGGTGTTCGCCTGCCCGAATCCCTCGCCGCAGAAAACCGTCGCCCCTTCCGCCTGCCCCTGATGATCGCCGCCGTGCAAGAGATGTTTGCCCACCCCACAGTGCGTCTGTCGATCTTTGTTCAGACACTGTGCATGGGGATGCTGTTTACTATGCTTACCATGGTGCAGCCGGTTTATGATGTGATTTATGATCGGGCCGAAAGCTTTCCCTTCTGGTTCGGCTTCGTCGCCCTGATGTCAGGGTCGGCAAGTTTGCTGAACGCTGCATTGGTCGTGCGTGTCGGAATGCGACGTATGGTGACATTTGCCTTTGGCGCTCAGATCGCCATAACATCGCTGGTCATTCTTCTCAACATGACGAACCTGCCGCCAAACGCCTCATTTGCGCTGTTCGTCTTTTGGCAAACCATGGTTTTCTTCATGGCTGGCATGACAATCGGCAACCTGAACGCCATCGCAATGGAGCCTATGGGCCATATTGCAGGCATGGCAGCTTCGGTGATCGGGGCAATTTCGACTGTGCTGGCAGCCGTCATCGCCGCCCCGATCGGATTGCTGTTCGACGGTTCCATCGCACCTTTGACTTTCGGCATCCTGACCATGTGCGTTCTTGCCTTCGGCCTCATGCTGCATATGGGCCGCTTGGAAGAGCGCCTGCCCGCCTGACCTGTGCAAGCCGTTGGAAACGCGCTACCCTCCGCTCAAGCTGAGGGGAGGGTTTTCAATGAGCGACTACTACGATCTAGGTACATACACCTGCCCAGTTTCCACTTCGAACCCCGAAGCACAACGGTGGTTCGACCGGGGCCTGAACTGGACCTACGGTTATAATCACGAAGAAGCCGTCGCCTGTTTTCAACGCGCGGTCGAGCATGACCCCCAATGCGCCATGGCTCATTGGGGTGTGGCCTATGCGGCGGGTCCGAATTACAACCTGCCCTGGGACTTACAGGACGACCGAGGACGCAAAAAGGCACTGACGCTGGCCCATGACGCAATGCAGAAGGCTTTGGAAAATGCCGATAACTGCACGCCTGTTGAGCAGGCTCTGATCCACGCTCTGCCCGCACGTTACCCGCAATCCGATCCAATCGAGGACATGCACCAGTGGGATCATGACTTTGCTGACGCAATGCGCGCGGCATTTGCAACGCACCAAGATCACCTCGACCTTCGTACAATCTATGTCGAAGCGTTGCTGAACCTAACACCATGGCAGATGTGGGATCTGAATACCGGCCAACCCGCAGAAGGCGCAGCCACACTTGAAGCACAAGAGGTGCTTGAATGGGCCATAGCCAACGATCCCGACGCAATGTCCCATCCTGGCTTGTTGCATCTTTACGTCCACCTGATGGAGATGTCGCCAACGCCAGAAAAGGCACTGAAAGCCGGGGATGTTTTGCGCACATTGGTACCGGATGCGGGCCATCTCGTGCATATGCCGACGCATATCGATGTGCTGTGCGGCCATTACCAAAATGTGGTGCACTGGAATGAAAAAGCCTCGGAAGCTGACTTGAAGTATTACGAACGTGAAGGCGCGTTCAACATCTACACTGGCTATCGTCAACACAACTATCACTTCGCGATTTACGGTGCCCTGTTTCTGGGACAGATCGAACCCGCCCTGCGCGCCAATCAGGGCCTTTGGGATACAACGCCCGAAGAGATGCTGCGTATCGAAAGCCCGCCCATGGCTGATTTCTTCGAAAGCTACATGTCCATGGGGCCGCACATCCTGATCCGGTTTGGCCGCTGGGAAGAGGCCAAGGCGCTGGACCTTCCCTCCGATCCGGACCTTTACCGCACCCTGACAGCCACGACCCACTACGCCCGCGCCATCGCTCATGCCGCAACCGGCGATGTCGTCCACGCCGAAGCTGAAGAGAACCTGTTTCTCGCAGCCAAGGAATGCGTCCCCGAAACCCGCAGACTGCACAACAATCGTGTGGTCGATCTGCTCGAGATCGCACAGGAAATGCTGCGGGGCGAGATCGAATATCGCAAAGGCAACTTCGAAATCGCCTTTGCTCATCTACGTCGCTCGGTCGAGTTGGACGACACCTTGCCCTATGACGAACCCTGGGGTTGGATGCAGCCCACCCGCCACGCGCTTGGGGCATTGCTGTTTGAACAAGGCCATATGGCCGAAGCCGAAGATGTATATCGCGAAGATCTGGGCTTGGGCGGTGCGCTAAGCCGCGCCTCTATCCACCCCGACAATGTGTGGAGCCTGAAGGGGTTGCACGATTGCCTCATGGCGCGCAACGAACAGGTGGAAATCCGCCAAATCAAACAGCGGCTCGACATGGCATTGGCACGAGCCGACCGGATGGTGGCGGCCTCTTGCTTCTGTGCGCAGGCCGCGATGCGTTATTAGTGGGATAGATCGCGCTGCCGCGCGATGCTTCCGGCGGAGGTATTTTTAGCCAGATGAAGCGGGGATCCGTCTCTTCATCTGGCCGCAAATACCTCGGGGGAGATGCGCGGAACGCGCAGCGGGGGCAGCGCCCCCTGCCCACATCTCAACCGGCTTTGGCCTTTTTCTTTTGCGCGACCACTTTTTCAGCAAGGTCGCGGGCGATCGCAAAGGCACCTTTGATCTTGTCACTGTCTTTCTTCCAATCGCGCCGCACAACGATCTTGTTGTCCTTGACCTTGGCCATACCACGCTGATTCTGGATGAATTCGACCAGCCCCTGAGGCGAAGCAAACTTGTCGTTGTGAAACTGAATGGTTGCGCCCTTTGGGCCGCCATCCAGCTTGGCAATCCCGGCGCGCTTGCACATCGCCTTGATGCGAACGACCAGCATCAGAGTGTTGACCTCTTTTGGCAGTTTTCCGAACCGGTCGATCAGTTCGGCGGCGAACCCTTCTAGCTCCACCTTGGTCGACAGCGAGGACAGGCGGCGATACAAGCCCAAGCGCACATCCAGATCGGGCACGTAATCCTCCGGGATCAGAACCGGCACGCCCAAATTGATCTGCGGGGCCCATTGATCGTCGGCATCCGACAGCCCCTCCATCTCACCTGCCTTGATCTTGGCAATCGCCTCTTCCAGCATGGATTGGTAGAGCTCGTACCCCACGTCGCGCATCTGGCCGGACTGTTCCTCACCCAGAAGGTTACCTGCTCCGCGAATGTCCAGGTCTTGCGACGCTAGTGTGAACCCCGCCCCCAGCGTATCCAACGAGCCCAAAACGCGCAGGCGTTTTTCAGCCGTGGCGGTCAGCTTCTGACGCGGCTTGGTAGTCAGGTAAGCATAGGCACGAGTCTTCGACCGCCCTACCCGCCCCCGTATCTGATAGAGTTGCGCAAGACCGAACATATCCGCGCGGTGAACAACCATTGTGTTTGCGGTCGGAATATCGAGCCCGCTTTCGACAATGGTCGTGGCCAGCAGCACGTCATATTTGCCGTCGTAAAACGCATTCATTCGGTCGTCGAGTTCGCCCGCTGCCATCTGACCATGCGCCACCACATAAGTCAGTTCGGGCAGTTGGTCCTTCAGGAACTCTTCAATCTCCGGCAGGTCCGAAATACGGGGTACCACATAGAAACTCTGACCGCCGCGATAGTGTTCACGCAACAGCGCCTCTCGGATCGTGACGGCATCGAACTCGCTGACATATGTTCGGATGGCTAAGCGGTCGATGGGAGGCGTTCCGATGATCGACAGATCGCGCACGCCGGTCAGCGATAATTGCAGCGTCCGAGGTATCGGAGTCGCGGTTAAGGTCAGCACGTGAATGTCGCTGCGCAGTTGCTTCAGACGTTCTTTGTGACCTACGCCGAAATGCTGTTCCTCATCGATGATCAGCAAGCCCAGATTGTTAAACCGAATGGTCTTGGCCAGCAGAGCATGGGTGCCGATCACAATATCCACCGTTCCGCGTGCCAGCCCATCACGGGTTTGCTGAGCTTCTTTCGCGGACACAAACCGCGACAGCTGCCGCACTTCCAGCGGAAAACCGCGGAACCGTTCCTTGAAACTGGCCGCGTGTTGGCGGGCTAACAGGGTTGTTGGTGCCACGACGGCCACCTGTACGCCGGACATGGCCGCCACAAAGGCGGCCCGCATGGCGACTTCGGTTTTGCCAAAGCCCACGTCGCCACAGATCAGGCGATCCATTGGGGCACCAGAATGCATGTCTTCCATCACATCCGAAATGGCCCGCAGCTGGTCATCGGTCTCCTGATACGGGAAGCGTGCGCTGAACTCCTCCCACGCGTGCGGCGGCGGGTCCATCACCGGAGCCTTGCGCAGGGCACGTTCAGCGGCGATGCGGATCAGTTTGTCCGCCATCTCGCGAATGCGTTCTTTCAGCTTGGCCTTCTTGGCCTGCCAAGCGCCACCACCAAGACGGTCCAGCAAACCTTCGTCATGGCCGTATTTCGACAGAAGTTCGATGTTTTCGACCGGCAGGTACAGCTTGGCTTGCTCGGCGTATTCCAGCAGCAGGCATTCGTGCGCGGCGCCTGCGGCTGTAACGACCTCCATCCCCATATAGCGACCGATCCCGTGGTCCACATGCACCACCAGATCACCGGGGCTAAGAGATTGGGTCTCGGTCAGGAAGTTCTCGGCCTTGCGCCGCTTCTTGGGCTGGCGGATCAGGCGGTCACCCAATACGTCCTGTTCGGCGATGACTGTCAGGCCAGGGGTTTCAAACCCGTGCTCCAGTGCCCAAACAGCAAGATGCAAACCGCGTTTACCGATGCGGGTGCCGTTCGTCACCGGGATGGCCTCGGCCAGACCTTCATCTTCGATCAAACCGGTCAGACGTTCGCGCGCACCTTCTGAATAAGAGGCGATCAACACAGGGCCTTTGTCGAGCTTGGCTGTGATATGGCTGGCCAAAGCGCCAAACAGGCTGATGTTCTCCTGCTGACGTTCCGGGGCAAAGTTGCGCCCAATTCGCCCGCCTGCGTCAATGACACCGGGCCCAGATGCCTGCGGCAAAGGACTGAACTGCATCACCCTGCGATCTGCAACTGCGGCCTCCCACGCGGCATCGTCAAGGTACAGCAGCCCCGGAGGCGTCGGTTTATAAACCGTGTCCATGCGGGACCGGTTTTCCAGCGCCAGACGCCGGGTTTCGTATTGATCGGCAATCGTATCCCACCGCGCCAGACGCGCTGGTGTGACCTGATCATCCAAGGTGATTGTGGCGTTCGGCAGATAGTTAAACAGCGTCTCAAGCTTGTCGTGAAAAAACGGCAGCCAATGCTCGATGCCCTGATGTTTGCGACCGGCACTGACCGCTTCGTAAAGCGGATCATCTGTACCTGCCGCGCCAAATTCGATGCGATAATTCTGACGGAACCGGGTGATAGCGGCCTCGTCCAAAATGACCTCGGATACAGGCGCAAGTTCCACTACATCCAGCTTTTCAGTGGTGCGCTGAGACACCGGATCAAAGCGACGCGCACCGTCCAGAACGTCTCCGAAAAGATCCAGACGGACAGGACCGGATTCGCCCGGCGGGAAGATGTCGATGATGCCGCCGCGAATGGCATAGTCGCCGGGCTCCATCACCGTTGGGCTTTGGGTGAATCCCATACGCACCAGAAAATTCCTGAGCGCGGTCTCGTCGATGCGCTGATCAACACGCGCGGTAAACGCCGCCTCGCGCAGCACCTCGCGCGCGGGTACGCGCTGGGTCGCGGCATTCAGCGTGGTCAGCAGTACGAATTTCTGCGGCATCTGATGGACCAGTGCCGCCAAAGTGGCCACTCGTGCCGCTGAAATATCCGCGTTCGGCGACACACGGTCGTAAGGAAGACAATCCCAGCCGGGAAACACAAAAACCGGAATGTCGGGGGCAAAGAAGGCCAACGCGGCGCGCATCGCCTCCATCCGTTTGTCATCTCGTGCGACATGGGCCACCGGCCCGTTGCTGCGGGCGATTTCGTTCAGTACGAGCTGCGCGTCAAACCCTTCGGGGGCACCGCCAACTGTCACGTGGTTCGGAGCCTTCATCGCCTCGCCTTTCAGATTTTTCTACCCAAGAACGCCGATCGAGATGTTCTGATACATGCCCCAGAAAGAAGTGACCAGTATCGAGATCATGCCGATGATCTGCGTGTACAGCCTGCAGCGTGAAATGGTCTTGGAAACAGTTTCCAGCGTCAGTTCCTGCCGGCGCAGACGTCTTGCTTGCGATATGTTCACCAGCAACACCAAAGTCATTGGAAACGCCAACAAAAACACCGCCTGTGCAAACTCTACGTCATAGTAGAAACCCAGCATTGCCAAACCCGTGAGCATAAAGCACGCAAGCGCCAGGAGGATGGCACCCGACATATCTACGATCAGCAAAATCCGGTTCGTGTGAATGCGCACAATGTCCAGAAGGTCGATTTCAACCTGCCCGCCAATCCGACGCGCACGAACAACCAAATCATACGGAATGCCCATCACCCAATGACTGGCGGATGACCAAAATACCGCCAGCACAATCCAATACCACAGATTCGAAAAGCTGCGCATGTCAATGAGTTCAAAGATCGAAGAGTACCAGTCCAAACCCAACCCTTTATTCAAACCACTCAGGGGGGTTCATCGCGGTGGCGCGTCCATTGATACCCTTGAGACCTTTGTGAATTCATGCCACCCAATGCACGAATGTTCAAGGAGAACGCGCCATGAAACCGACTATTGCCCCCTACCCTATGACCCGCTTTCGGCGGGCGCGTCAGTCTGAGGCAATTCGCGGGCTGGTGCGAGAGAACACGCTGACCACCGATGACCTGATCTGGCCGGTCTTTGTGCGCGATGGCGACGGAATTGAAGAACCGGTGCCCTCGATGCCGGGTGTGGTGCGCCGGTCGGTTGACTTGATTGCCAAGGCTGCGGTCGAAGCCCAAGCGCTTGGGATACCTGCGATTTGCATCTTTCCCTACACAGATTCCGCACTGAAGACTGAAGACTGTGCCGAAGCCTGGAACCCGGACAACCTGTCCAATCGCGCCATCCGCGCAATCAAAGCTGCTGCCCCCGACATCGCCGTGATGACCGATGTTGCGCTGGACCCCTACAACATCAATGGCCATGACGGGTACGTTGTCGACGGTGAGATTGTCAACGATCAGACCGTAGAGGCATTGGTCAAAATGACTCTCGCTCAGGCCGAAGCCGGTGCTGACATCATCGGCCCATCAGACATGATGGACGGTCGGATCGGAGAAATGCGCCGCGCGCTGGAAGGTGCAGGCCATCACAACGTAATGATCCTTAGCTATGCAGCAAAATACGCCAGTGCCTTTTACGGGCCTTTCCGAGATGCCGTTGGGGCCTCGGGCGCACTGACGGGTGACAAGAAGACCTATCAGATGGACCCGGCCAATTCGGACGAGGCTCTACGTTTGATCGAGCGTGACCTGTCTGAGGGCGCGGACATGGTGATGATCAAGCCCGGCATGCCTTATCTGGACATCTGCCGCCGTGTGAAAGACGGCTTCGGCGCGCCGACATATGCTTACCAGGTATCCGGTGAATACGCGATGATTCAGGCGGCCGCGCAGAATGGCTGGATTGATGGAGAGAAGGTGATGCTGGAAAGCTTGCTGGCCTTCAAGCGGGCCGGATGCGATGGAATTCTGACCTATTTCTCGCCGCAGGTTGCGCGCATCCTTCAGGGCTAAAACCCCAAGGACTCGCAATTTTTCGCCGACGAACTGGCGTTGGCGAGCAGCTTTCCCGTGACACATGGGGCCAATCGGCGTATCCTTGCCCACAAGATCGGGTTCACCCGACAACATCAGGCACAGTTACAGAGATATAAAAACCATGAGCAGTTCCCCTTTCCCCCGACTGAGCCGTCGCGGCTTTGCCTTTGGCATGGCAGGTCTGACCCTGACGGCTGCCTGCGGCAACGGCGTCGGCAATTCGAACGCGGCAACAATCGACGCCCGCGTGGACGCCACGCTGACCGAGATGTACGCGAAATATCCCAACACGGTTGAGATTGCGAACAAAGCCAACGGTATGTTGGTCATGCCCCTGATAACTGACGCCGGGTTGATCATTTTTGGCGGTGCCTACGGGCAAGGCGCGCTGCGCATCAACGGGGCGACGGTCGATTACTATTCCGCAATTTCCGGAACCGCCGGCCTGCAATTTGGTGCGCAGCAATATGCGCATGTCCTGTTCTTTATGACCGAAGCTGCACTGAACGATTTCCGCCGTTCCAGCGGATGGACAGCCGGCGCCGATATTGGCTATGTGGTTGACTCAACTGGGAATTCTTTGTCCACGGACACAACTACACTGCGTACGCCAGTGCTGGCGGCGGTCTTTGGTCAGGCCGGTCTGAAATTCGGCGCGACCATCGAAGGCACGAAATACACGCGCATTATTCCATAACCCAAATTACCACTTCCCCCACACATGGCACCCGTCGCAGCACAACACTGCGGCGGGGCAATTATTTATAAGCGTTTCCAAGCAGGTTCTTGCCGCGTTCCTCTTTCGGTCAGACCGACCATCCTCTAATCTCTGCGCAACCTTATTCCAAAAGATAATATGGGGCAGTAATGGGTCTTGTTTTCCGCTGGCTGGTGCGCATCGCGTCGGGTCTGATTATTCTGATCCTCGCCGCGGTTGGCCTTGTCTATTTCCTGGCAAGCCAGTCCCTGCCGGATTACGACCAGACCCTTGAAGTTGATGGTCTTACCGCCCCTGTCGAGATCGTTCGCGACACCGCCAACGTGCCGCATATTCTGGGCCAAACCGATCCGGATGTGTTCTTTGGACTGGGATATGCCCACGCACAAGACCGGCTGTGGCAAATGACTGTGATGCGCAGGACTGCGCAAGGCCGTTTGTCCGAAGTCTTCGGGACACGCACGCTGCGCATCGACAAGTTGCTGCGGCGGCTGGATCTCTATGGCCTCGCCCATCGCTCGGTCGAGGTGCAGGATGACTATACCAAAGCCGCCTTGCGGGCTTATGCCGCCGGGGTCAATGCAAGGCTGACCGAAATCAATGAGGAGGCTTTGGGTCGCGGTGCGCCGGAAATGTTCCTGTTCAACGCCCCCGTCTCGCCCTGGCAACCGGGCGACAGCATTGCGGTCATCAAGCTGATGGCTTTGCAACTTTCAGGCCACCTGAGTGATGAGGTTCTGCGCGCCCGCACCTCTTTGATATTGAACAACCCCGAGCGTCTGGCCGACATCCTGCCTGACGTCCCCGGTCCTGGCATCGCGGCCCTTCCGGAATATGCGTACCTGTTTCCCAATCTGCCGCGCTACGCCGCCGGTACTGAAATACCCGAAACACCCCTCTCACCGCTTCCCAAACGCGGCTTGGCCGGAGCGTCCAATGCTTGGACCGCCGCCCCATCGCGGTCGGCAAGTGGAGGCACTTTGCTGGCAAACGACCCGCATCTGGGTTTCACAGCCCCCGGTGTGTGGTATCTGGCCCATCTTGATCTTAAAAAAGGTGGTGTGATCGGAGCCTCGATACCCGGTGTTCCTGCCATTATGACCGGACGCAGTGACCGATTGGGATGGGGGCTGACCTCATCTTATCTGGATGATCAGGACCTGCACATAGAACAGCTGAACCCGGACAACCCAGAGGAATATCTGACCCCCGATGGCTACAAAGAATTTCTGACCCGCCCATCGATCATCGCCATCAAAGACGAGGCGCCAGTCACACTAACGCTGCGCTGGACAGACAACGGCCCGGTGCTGCCCGGCACGGATTACAAGCTGGAGACCATCACGCCTCCCGGCCATGTGGCGTCTCTGTCCTGGACGGCGCTCAGCCCGCGCGACACTTCGATGACCGCTTCTATGGCGCTCATGAATGCGGACAACGTGCGTCAGGCCATACAAGCGGGCGAGCAGTTCATCGCCCCATCCCAGAACCTGTCACTGGTCGACCGGACTACAATTGGGATGAAGTTGATCGGTGCCATGCCCAGCCGGGATCTGCAAAACCAAAGCCGCGGGCGCATCCCAACGCCCGGCTGGATCGAGGCAAACCGCTGGCAGGGCCGCCTGCCCTATGCGGACAATCCGGAATTTGTCGCACCGGTCGGTGGCATTTTGGGCAATACGAACAACAAGATTATCGACCGTCCTTTTCCCAATCATATCTCTTACGAATGGGGCGACACACAGCGTGTGCATCGCTGGGATCGCCTGATGCAATCGCGTGAGGTCCACACCCGCGACAGCTTTATCGAAGCGCAACTTGATACCGTCAGCTTCACGGCGCGGTCCCTGCTACCGCTCATCGGCGCAGACCTGTGGTTCACCGGTGCCTCGGCCCCCGAGGGCACACCGGAACGTCAGCGCCAGATCGCCTTGTCACTGCTGGCAGACTGGAATGGTGAGATGAATGAACACCTGCCCGAGCCGTTGATCTATGCGGCATGGTTGCGCGCTCTTCAGATCCGCCTGATCGCGGATGAGCTTGGGCCACTGGCCAGCGAATATAAACACGTCGAGCCGCTGTTCATTGAACGCGTTTATCGTGACATCGACGGAGCAAGCGTCTGGTGCGATGTACGACAAAGCGCCCCGGTTGAGACCTGCACAGAAATGGCTCGTCTGGCGCTGGACGACGCCCTGATCTGGATTTCTGAGCGCTATGGCAGCGCGTTGGAATCCCTGCGCTGGGGCGATGCGCATCAAGCCACGCATGATCACCCGGTCCTGGGCGACGTGCCTGTCCTGCGCTATTTCGTGAACATCCGCCAATCGACCAGCGGTGGCGACAATACGCTGCTGCGCGGGCGCACGTCAGGCGAAGGCCCGGATCCGTTCCAGAACGTACACGGTGCGGGGTATCGCGGGGTGTACGACTTTGCTGATCCCAACAGCTCGGTCTTTATCACTGCGACCGGTCAATCGGGGCACTTCCTGTCGCGCTACTACGACGATCAGGCACAGCTTTGGCGGCGTGGCGAGTATATCCCGATGTCATTGGACCTTGATCTGGCCCGCGCTGCAGCGGTTGGCGTGACCAATCTTATCCCGCGATAATCCGCCTAATCGGCAACTCCTCGCCCCGGTTTCTGGGGCATCGTAGCACCTTGAACCTTTTTCGCCTATGATCATTCCACCGATTATGTGGGACCAAAGGGGGGCGAATATGGCCAGTATTCGGGATACATTGAACAATCTCGCGCGGGATTACGCAATTGCCTGGAGTTCCGGTGACCCCGATGCAGTTGCCGGTTTCTTTGCACCTGATGGACAAATCACGATCAATCGGGGCGACCCCATAGAAGGGCGCGCAGCGATTGCCGATATGGCTCGTGGCTTTTACGCCGACTTTCCTGATCTAGAGGTCCGCTGCGATATGATGCGATGGGCCGGATCTCACGCTATTTTTGTTTGGACCCTAGAAGGGAACCACGCCGAAACCGGCAATCACGTTGTGGCACGCGGTTGGGAAGAGTGGGAATTGACGTCAGACTATCTTGTTAAGTCTTCGCTGGGCTGGTTCGACGCAGAAGACTATCAACGGCAGATTGACGGCAAATAGCTTAACGTGTCCGATCCGCAGCCGTTTCTATCGTGTAGTTCCTGGGTATTCCCTGCGTGACCTGAAACCAGTCTGACGCCTTGGTTCGCACCTGATGGGCGTCAAAGGCCGCTTGCGTTGCAAACACTTCCGACACCATGAACCGCCCAGGCGTTGTCTGATCTTCCACAACTTCGAAAGACATACAGCCCTCTTCCGCGCGTGTAAGAGCAATATGGAGCGGCAAAGCTGCCCGCACGTATTCAAGCCGGTCCTGCGGTACATCGATAAGGCCGTTCAAGAACACTCTTTGATCTGAATTTTCCGTCATAGCTGACCTTTCCACCTTGTTCAAAGCGACGCAAACTGCGCGGCTTGTTTGTCTGTCCACAAAACAGTCAGGCGGAACCCTTCTTCGGTTTGATCCTCATCCTGGACAACGTCCTGACGGAACAGCCACGCCCGCTTGTCCCCCTCGGCATAAGACAGGTTCAGGACGACCTCGTGCCGTGCACCCTGAAGCAGTGTGGCGATCTCGGCCAACAGCGGACCGACGCCTTCGCCCGTTACAGCAGAGATTGAGAATATCGCCGGGTCCCGTTCAGCCCGCGCCAAAGCGGCGTCCTTGTCCTCGGGGCTGAGCAGGTCAATCTTGTTCCAAACTTCAAGCCGTGGACGTTCTTCATCGACGCCCAATGAGGTCAGGATAGTCTCAACATCCTGGGCCTGCGCATCCGTTTCTTCGTGACTGATGTCACGCACATGAACGATCAGGTCCGCGCCCAGCACTTCCTCGAGGGTTGCGCGGAAGGCCGCCACAAGCTCGGTCGGCAAATTCGAGATAAAGCCCACCGTGTCCGACAGGATCACCTCAGGGCCGTCAGGAAGCTGGACGCGACGCATGGTTGGGTCCAGCGTGGCAAACAGCATGTCCTTGGCCATCACTTCGGCCCCGGTCAGACGGTTGAACAGCGTTGACTTGCCCGCGTTTGTATACCCCACAAGGGCAACGATTGGATACGGCACCTTGGCGCGCGCAGCCCTGTGCAGGGTACGGGTCTTGACCACTTTCTGCAGCTGACGCCTTAGTCTGACTAATTGTTCGTCAATGGCGCGGCGGTCGGCTTCGATCTGGGTTTCACCGGGTCCGCCAACGAATCCCAACCCGCCGCGTTGCCGTTCAAGGTGGGTCCAGGCCCGCACCAATCGCGTGCGTTGATAGCTGAGAGCCGCCATCTCGACCTGCAGCACCCCTTCACGGGTGCGCGCGCGATCGCAGAAAATTTCAAGGATCAGCCCTGTTCGGTCGAGTATCTTGACCTTCCATGCCTTTTCCAGATTGCGTTGCTGCACGGGCGTGACCGGCCCGTCGATCAAAACCAACTCGATTTCACTGTCATGCAGCCGTTCGGTCAGTTCCTCGATCTTGCCACTGCCGAACAAAAGCCCCGGTTGGGCACGTTGCAGGCGTACAATCTCGGACCCAATCACATCCAGATCGGGTAGTGCAGCGGCCAGTGCAACCGCCTCAGCCAGCGCCGGTTCGGGAACACGGCGCTGTTCATCTGATTTGATTTCGGGATGCAGCACCCAGGCTCGGGTGCGCCTCCGGTCATGTTCCATCAAGAGGCGTCTTCGCCCTCATACAGATTGATCGGCTGTGATGGCATGATGGTCGAAATCGCGTGTTTATAGACCAACTGCGACTGTCCGTCGCGGCGCAACAATACGCAGAAATTGTCGAACCAGGTGATCACACCTTGCAGTTTCACGCCATTGATCAGGAAGATCGTTACCGGAACCTTAGCTTTCCGTACATTGTTCAGGAAGGCATCCTGAAGATTCTGTCTGTCCGAAGCCATATTTTTATAATCTCGCCATTGTTCTTGCTACGCGCTGCGGACCAACGCGCTCCCTCCGGGCGAGTATGGAGTGCCGCGCAGAGATATTCCAGATGAAAAATAAGGCGGTAACGTTGGCCGGGCGTTGTGGTTCAATCCCGCCACAGCGACGGTGTGATCAATGCAATAATTGCAAGCGTTTCCAGACGACCAATCACCATCGCTGCACAGAGCGTAAGTTTTGCCCCTGCGGACAAATCAATCAGCCGGATCGGGACATCCGTCGCCAGCTCGATCAATGGACCTGTCGTCGTCAGGGTGGCAACGCTCAGCACCATTGCCTGTTCAAATCCGGCCCCCATCGCCGCCAGCAAAAGATTGAACACCGCCAGCGTCAGAGCGAAAAGCATCAAAAAGATCCAGGCGATAAAGGCTCCGTCGCTCTGAATACGCCGGTTGCCGCCCCCGACACCGCTAACGGATGAGGGATAGATCAATCGGTCGATCTCGCGCGCACCGTTCAGGTACAACGCAAAAACCCGCAACAGCTTGACGCCTCCGGCCGTGGTGGCGACCCCACCGCCAATCAGCGCAAGTCCCATCAGCAACAACCCCGGCGTGCCAAGACCCGACAATTGCTGCGCATCGTTCCAGTTCGCACTTTCGAACCCGGCAGTGGTCAGGAAGGCCAGCACGGTGAACAGCATACCCCAAATCACCTGCAACGCCTGAAGTGGAGCGATTTGCCCACCGATCTCGGTGACGCCGGCCACCACCCGGAAAAACAATAAAAGTGCAACCGCCAGAACGATCATCAGGCCGATGCGAAACTCGGGGTCTCTGTCCAAACGAGAAAACCCTGTGGCGGCAGTATCGGTCGAGAAGGTCAGGCGCGAAAGGGCAAAGAACAGGAACAGAAACAGGATCGCTTCACCTGTAAACCCGGCCTGCGCCCCCTCCATACCACCAACCGGAGAGATACCGGACGTGGCCATCACCGACATTGCGTGGCAAACGGCGGTCAAACCGGCCTCACCCGCGATCATCAGAAGAACCCAGATCGCTACAGTCAGCCCGGCGTATACCGGTGTCAGCGTCCGCGCTACACGCAGCAAACGGCCGCGCGGGTCCACGCGTTCGCTTTGCGCAACACCTGACACCGGCCGACCGGGCTGCCCCTTGGCTGTTACCTCGAACCCGCCAAGGGACAGCGGCGCCAGAATCGCAGCGGCCGCAATCCACATCAGCAAGCCACCCATCCAACCGACCAGCGCACGCCAAAGGTGCAGCGGCGCGCTTAGCCGGTTGTAGTCAGGAAACAGATCAGCCCCGGTCGTTGTAAGCGCGCTGACCATATCGAAATAGGCGTTCAGAAATGTGGTCGTGCCAAGCGCATCATGGAGCGGTATCGCCAGAAAGATCGGCAGGATGGTGAAACAGCCCAGCATCACCGCTAACTGCCCCAAAGTCCCCCGCCGTGGAATGCGATTGGAAGAGGCCATTGCAATTATTGCGACCAGAAACAGGCCCAGAAGGCCCGAGTAAAGAAAGGACCGCGATGTATCGTGATCATCCAGCACCAGAGCATAGACTGCCGGAATCCACATGGCCAGCGACACGATAGCCCAGATCAGCAGGAACAACGGTAAACGCCGCAGAATCCCAACCTGTTGTGTCCCTGCGCGCGCCATCAGAAGAAATCGATTGAGACCTGCATCAGACGTTCGACCTCGGGCACGTCCTTGGCCATGGCAAAGATTGCGACCACGTCCTTTTCATCAATCCGCAGACTGCCCGTCGGACGCAGAACCTCGTCTCCTTTGCGCACGGCACCAACCAGCACACCCTCGGGGAAATCGATATCGCGCAGTTTCTGCCCCGCCATCGGAGAGGTCGACAGAACCTCGGCCTCGATCACCTCGGCCTCGGCGTCACCGATGGAATAGACCTGTCTAACACGCCCATGCCGGATATGGCGCAGGATCGAGCTGACGGTGGTAGCGCGCGGGTTAATATAAGCATCAATGCCCAACGGTCCCATAAGGGCAACCATGCTGGGATCGTTGATCAGCGCAATCGCAAGCGCACAGCCTTCGGCCTTGGCACGCACGGCAGCCAGCATGTTCGTGCGGTCGTCATCCGTGACGGCCAGCATCGCGTCGGCCCGGTCGATCCCGGCCTCGCTCAGCAAGCCGGAATCCAAACCGTCCCCATGCAAAACAATCGTCCGCTCCAGCGCTTCGGCGGCGATCTCGGCGCATTGGCGGTCGCGTTCGATGACCTTTGCGCGCACGCGGCTTTCGCGCTCCTCCAGCGTTCTGGCCACCTCCAAACCGACATTGCCGCCGCCAACGATCACAACCCGATCCTGTCGCTTTTGGGCTTTTCCGAACACTTCCATGGTGCGGTTCACGTCGTTCACATTGGTAAAGACGTAACACTCGTCGCCTACGAACAGCTGATCCTCGGATTCAGGCGCGAACAGCGTACCCTCGCGCCGAACACCAACCACAATCGAACTGAGCGTGGAAAACAGATCAGTCAGTTGCCGGAGCGGCGTATTCACAATCGGGCAATCCTCTTCCACCCTGATGCCCAGTAGCTGCGCCTTGCCATCCATGAAAATCTCGGTGTCAAAGGCCGACGGCGCCGACAGGCGACGCATCGCTGCAGCAGCCACTTCGCGTTCGGGGCTGATCACCACATCGATGGGCAAGTGATCGCGGCGGTAAAGGTCCGAATGAATGGCTTCCAGATAGGACTTGGAGCGCAAGCGCGCGATCTTACGCTGGATCGAGAACACCGAATGCGCCATCTGACAGGTAACCATGTTCACCTCGTCAGAATGGGTCGCAGCAATTATCATATCGGCGTCGCGGGCCCCTGCCCGTTCCAGCACGTCAGGATAGCTTGCAAACCCTGCAATGCCCTGCACATCCAGCGTTTCCGTTGCCCGGCGCACGAGATCGGGATTGTTGTCCACGACTGTTACGTCATTCAGTTCGCCCGAAAGGTGCCGCGCAATCTGCCAGCCAACCTGACCCGCGCCGCATATGATGACCTTCATGTTTCTGGCCCTTCTGCCTGAAAGGATTGAATGACAGATGCCCCCAAAGCGGTCAATTGAATTGTCATCTCTGTGCGGCTGCGGCAAGATAAGCATATGAAAACGCTGTTTCCTATGCTTGCAACCCTAATGGTGCTGTCCTCATGCGGCGGGCCGCTTTCGCTTTATTACCGCGAAGGTGCAACCGTTTCCCGCCTGCAACAAGAGACGACACAGTGCCAGCTTAAGGCGGTACAAGAAGTGCCGGTTGCCAATCAAATCCGCCAGAGCCCGCCAACATACTGGCCCGGGCGCACCTATTGCGACGGTCGGGGACGGTGTTACCAGTCCCCGGGATGGTGGCAGCCCGGTCGGGTCTATACCGTGGATGTGAACCAGGGCCTGCGCAACACGGTCGAGGCGCAGTGCATGGCGCAAAAAGGGTTCCGCCCCGTCAGCCTGCCGCCCTGCAAGCAAAACGTAAAATCAAGCGTACCTGCAACGCGTACAACAACATTGCCACCGCTTACAACGCAATCGTGTTTTGTAAAATTCGATGACGGGTCTTTTCAGATCATTTCGCCTGGTCAGTCAGGCTGAGTTGGTTTGTGCTGCGCGCTGGCGGGCCAGCGCGGTATGCGCAAGGATCGCGATCGCATAAATTCCGATTATACTCAGCAGCATCCCGGCCTCATCCACGCGCCACAAAACCGCCAGCAGAACCGGTGTACCCAGCAAGTTTCCCGCGTTGCCCATCTGCGCCATGGCCCCATAGCTAAGCGCCTGCGCCTCGGCCGTTTGGTTCAGGATCGGTACTGCAGCAAAGCTGCCCCCCTGTACGAGCCCCAAAACGGCAAACAGTAGAACGCACACGATCTCCAACGGCAGGCCAAGGAAGGCCACGGAAATGGAAAAAATGCCCAACCCGAACCCCAGATTGATCACCGCGACACAGGGCATCACATTCAATAGGACAGGAACAGCTATCCAACTCAGGACAATTCCTGCCAGCGGCATCAACCCGGCGACATGCGCGCTGATATCGTCCGGCAATCGCCCCGGCAGGATGGCCAGGAGTGACACAAAGGTCAGCGTATAAAAGAACCACCCCACTGCCGGGGCTGACACGAAGGGAGAGCGATAGGTGCGCAGATGAACGTTCAGCACTTCTGTCCACCGCCAGAGCTTGGTGTCAGAGGCAAATTGCACGCGCATCCGGCAGATCAGGATCACACCAGCTACCCCAAGCATCAAGAAACCATGCAGAAGGAAGAAAGTGGTCAGACCGAAAGAGGCGATCAGCGGCAGTCCGATCCACGCGTTCAGCGCGAATGCGACGCCAAAGAACGTGCTCCAAAGGACCATCGCAATGTTGCGCGCTTTGCCGGTCGTGATCTGCGCGATCAGTGTGGGCGCAGCGACGACAATGGCCAGGTGCGAAAGCCCTTCAACAAAGCGACTGGCCAGCATGATGTAAAATCCGGGCCATGTCGCCTGAAACACTGAAATCGCGCCACCGAGGCACAAGCCGAAGATCAAAAGCTTCATGGGCCCAACCCGCCCTACGATGGCCCCGGACAAGGCCCCAAGCAAGGCTCCGATCAGGCTGATGATCGACAGCAACCATCCCATGGCTTCGGTGTGATCAGGATACAGTAAGACAAGCTCGGGAAACGGAACTGCAATTTTTGCAAATTGCGTCGCCGCACCCAATCCGGCCAGCCAAAGAATGAGGACCTGAAATACCCGTAGCATTGGGCGCTTCTAACGTGCCGCGCCCGGTCGCGGAACGCATAAATTATGCGACCCTAGTGTCTGGAACCGCTGACCAGACGAACAGGCGTGCCGTCAGACAGATACAGGCGTTCCCAGATGATTTCGCCCGCGCTGATGCGAATACGGTCATGGACAGCTTCGGACGTCAGGAACGCCTTTGGTGCGGGCGTATACATGTCCCACCATCCATCCGCATTGAGTTCGGCCTCGGCTGCCTGTATTTCCTCCGTTGCAAATTGCCACAGCGACACACCAAGCAAAGCGCTCTGGCTGGTTTTCCAATCGCGCGCCCGGCTAGCAGAATAGGCAAGACACCTGTGGCTCGCCTCCTCGACCAAATGCACACAATCTGACGAACTCATGACCAACCGCCGCAATGCGCTGTCATCAGTACGGGCCGGACCAAGGGCCGCAAAGACGGCCTGTTGGGTCTCGGGCGGCGGTGTCTGTCCGCCTCTTTCCCACCGCGAAACGGTTGCCTGATCCACCTGCAACAATTCAGCCAGATGAGCCTGCTTGAACCCAACCGACCGGCGCAGCCGTTTCAGGCGCTTTCCGAACCCTGGATAGCCGCGGGTTTCAAGCCGGTTCACTGCGTTTTAAGCCCTCATGGCCAGCCCAGCCGTCCCGGTGGATTACTCCGCCGGTTCCGGCTCATCGATTTGCGCAACACGTGCACCGGATTTGTTCGACGTAACGACACCCAGCGACTTCAGCTTGCGGTGCAACGCGCTGCGCTCCATCCCGACAAAGCTGGCCGTGCGGCTGATATTGCCGCCAAAGCGATTGATCTGGGTCAGCAGGTACTCTCGCTCGAACGCTTCACGCGCCTCGCGCAGCGGCAAGGTTGCCAGAGCACCCGACAGAACGACGCGGCCCGAATCTTCGGTCTTATCCTCTTCGCTGGGCAACTCGCGCGCTTCGATCGGGCCGGTTCCGTCGCCGAGGATCAAAACCCGTTCGATCAAGTTCTTGAGCTGACGCACATTCCCCGGCCATGTCATCGTCTGCAACAGAGCAACAGCCTCTTCCGAGAGTTCGCGGATCGGCAGACCTTGGGTTTCGTTACACATTTCGATGAAATGCTGGGCCAGAACCGGAATATCCTCGCGGCGATCTTCAAGCGAGGGAACTGCAACAGGCACAACGTTCAGACGGTGATACAGTTCTTCGCGGAACCGCTCGGCTGCGATTTCTTCGTCCAGATCCTTGTTGGTGGACGAGATAACCCGCAGATCCACTCGCACCTTGTCGGATCCGCCAACACGTTGAAACTGCTGATCCACCAATACCCGCAGGATCTTGGATTGCGTGCCCAAAGGCATGTCCGCCACTTCGTCAAAATAGACAACACCGCCATGGGCTTCTTCCAGCAAGCCGGGCTCAACCCCGCGCTCAGCGGATTCGCGGCCAAACAGCACCTCTTCTACGCGCTCGGGCTCAATGCCCGCACAGTTCACTGTCACAAAGGGCGCGTTGGCACGGTTGGAATGGGCATGGATATAGCGCGCTGCGATTTCCTTGCCCGACCCGGCAGGACCGCTCAGCATCACGCGGCCATTTGACTTGGTCACTTTGTCCAGCTGACCCTGCATGGCCCGGAACGAGGCCGATTTGCCGATCATGTCCGAGTTGTTGACCTCTTTGCGCTTGAGCGACGCGTTCTCGCGACGCAGGCGAGAGGTCTCCATCGCGCGGCGGATCACCACCATCAACTGGTCAATGTTAAAGGGCTTTTCGATAAAGTCGTATGCGCCCTGCTTGATGGCGGCGACAGCGATTTCAATGTTGCCGTGTCCGGAAATGATCACCACCGGAACATCCGGGTTGTCGCGTTTCACCGCTTTCAGAATGTCGATCCCATCCATGCGGCTGTCCTTCAGCCAGATATCAAGGATCAACAGCCCCGGCGGTTCGGAATTGATGGACGCCATACACTCGTCCGAGTTGGCCGCCAGCCGGGTTGAATAGCCTTCGTCCTCCAGAATGTCGGACACCAGCTCGCGAATATCGCGCTCGTCATCTACGATCAGAATGTCACTCATCTTTGGCCTGCTTTCAGTTTGTTGGTTCTAATTGCCTGCTTCTGTGGCGCAACGGTCGAGGACATATTGGCCCCCGGCAAACGGATTACGGCCATCGCGCCAAAATGGTCCTGTCCGTCAAAGACGGGCGCGTCCTCAAGCGTCAGCGCTCCGCCGTGTTCTTCGATGATTTTCTTGACGATGGGCAGGCCCAGCCCGGTCCCTTCGTCGCGTGTAGTCACATAGGGTTCAAACAGTCGCGCCCGATCCTCGGGCAGACCGATCCCGTTGTCTGCAATCGTGATGACCGTACCGGCATCATCACTGGAAACTGCCACTTTTATCTGTGGCTTGAGATTATCCGGTGCCCCTTTTTCTTTAAGGGTACCAATCGCTTCTCCGGCGTTTTTAATGAGGTTTGTCAGGGCCTGATGCAACATCGTCGCATCCAGGTCGGCCATGATGGGTTGCTTCGGCAAATCCGCGTCAATCTGCACGTCCGGTTGCCCTGCCTGTTGCAAAACAACTGCTTCACGGACGAGTTCGACCACGTTTTCTTCGCGGCGCTCAGGCTCGGGCATCCGCGCAAATTTCGAGAACTCGTCCACGATACGGCGCAAATCGTTGGTCTGGCGCACAATGACACCTGTCATCGACTCGAGGCTTTCGCAATCCTCCTCGTCCAGCTTGCGCGCGAACTTGCGTTTGATGCGTTCGGCGCTCAGCTGAATCGGGGTTAATGGGTTCTTGATCTCATGTGCAATACGTCGGGCAACGTCACCCCAGGCCGCCATCCGCTGCGCACTGACCAGATCGGTCACGTCGTCAAAGGCGACCACATAGCCTTCCAACCCACCATCTTCGCCGCGACGGATGGCCATCCGCACTAAGAGGTTTTCCAGACGTCCCTTGCGTGTGACTTTAACCTCGCCCTGAACAGCCTCTTGCCCGCTGTCTTTCAGGCTTTCGAACAGAGGCAGAAACTCTGGCACCGCGATGCCAATGGCCAGGTGCTCTTCTCCCCGCGACCAGTCCAGCAACCGTTCGGCCGAGCGGTTCACAAAGGTCACGCAGCCCTCAGGGTCAACGCCGACAACACCCGATGTGACCGAGCTGAGTACCGAGTCGAACAGGCGACGGCGGCTTTCGATTTGCTGTGTGTTTTCCAGCAGCGTGTCCCGCTGCCCTTTCAGTTGCCGGGTCATCTGGTTGAAATACCGGCCCAGCATGGCGATCTCGTCATCGCTGGCCTCTTCTATAACCTGAACGCTCAGGTCCCCGGCCCCGACCCTTTGGGCCGCCGTGGTCAAACGCCCCACCGGACGTGATAGGCGTTCGGCGAACCACATCCCCAAAGACATCGCAGCAAGGATCAGGATCAACGCAAAGCCCAGATACAGCAGGCCAAATTCGAACAGCACCCTGCCCCGCTCGCTTTCCAGCTGTTGGTAGAACTGTGCCGTTTCCTTGGTGTCATCCAGCAGGGTCAGCAACTGCCCATCCACTTCGCGGCTGACATAAAGGTAACGGTCCAGATAGGCTGTCAGAGGCACAAGCGCGCGGAATTCATTGTTTGGCCAATCAGCTATGATCAGCAGCCCTGTGTCAGTGGCCTCAGCCATCTGTTCCGAAGTGGGTGCTTCGTAGTTGAACAGATATGATCGATCGCCGCGCGATTTGATCTCGCCACTGCCGTCGATGACATACGCTTCCCGCAATCCGCGTTGAATTTGGGCCTGCCCCTGCGCCAACACTTCGCGCAATTCGGCGTCCGAGATGTAGAAATCCAGCGAACGCGCATTGTCCAGATACCGCGCCAGCACCGAGGCGTCCTGAACCAACCCGCGGCGGTGTTCTTGTTCATACGCTTCTGCCGCTGTCAGGGACGATCCAACCACTTGCCGCACCCGGTCCGAGAACCAGCCCTCGAGGCCGATATTCACAGTGAGCCCGGCAAAAATCGCTACGGTTACGGTAGGCACCAGCGCCAGCAGAGTGAACGCCCCAATCAGGCGCAAGTGCAGGCGCGAGCCAGCCGACTTTGCACGCCGCGCAGCAATCAGGCTACCCACCTGCCCCAGCACCAGCGCAGCGACAACCAGAACGTAAACAAGATCGGCCAGAAGAATCAGGCGCAGGGTCGGTGCGGTCGAACCAAGGTCAAAAGGTCCGATCACAAGATAGGTGGCAAGCGCCAGCACTGGCCCTAAAAGGACCAGCCCAAAGGTACCGAAATTGCGCAGTTTTCGTGATTTACGCCATCGACTTATCGATGGGATCATCCCGCTCTGTGCTCGGGTTGCCACCGTCTGCCCTCATCCTGATGTGCCGCGTTCGCGGCTTACCGCCATATATCGTGATCTTTTCCCGACAGATGCCGGGATGCCACGGTTTGTGTGGCGATATTACATCAGTTTGCGACGGCGTGTCACCTGAATATCGAGGTCAGTAATCTTTTTTCGCAACGTATTTCGGTTGATCCCCAGCAAATCGGCACATTTCGCCTGATTTCCGCCGGTTGCGTCCAGTGCAATTTCGATCAGCGGTGCCTCAACCTCACGCAAAATGCGCTGATACAGACCCGGCGGCGGCAAAATATTGCCGTGCAGGTCAAAATATCGACGCAAATGTCGCTCGACCGAGGTCGACAGTTTTTCACGCTCTCCGCCACTGAGAACCGGTTCCGCTTCGGGCTGGCTGCCCAGAACCATTTCCACTTCAGCCTTCGAGATTTCATCCGCCCGGCTTGTCAAGCTCAGCCTGCGCACTGCGTTTTCCAACTGCCTTACGTTACCGGGCCAGGAATAGCGCCGCACCAATTCTACCGCTTCGGGGCTGAGCCAGCGCTTTGCACCGCTTTCACGCTCTTCGCGGGCCAGAAAATGTTCCGCTAGCAGCGGAATGTCATCCACCCGTTCACGCAATGACGGCACATGAATGGTGGCACCGCACAACCGGTAATACAAATCCTGACGAATGCGCCCGGTTTCCATCCCTTCCGTCAGATCCGACTGGCTTGTGGCCATGAAACGCGGAACATGATCGCCAGGTGTATCCATCATGCGCACGATACGGGCCTGAACCTCATCTTCGATATCTGCGATTTCATCGATCAACAGCGTGCCGCCGCGAACCCGCGCCAAAACACGCGCGGGTCCTTCCAGATCCCGCAACTCCGCCGCCGTAACTGTAACAAAAGGTAATGTGCGCCGGTCCGAGAAGTCATGAATAGCACGTGCAATCAGGGACTTACCTGTTCCACTTTCACCGGAAATCAGCACCGACAAATCGGTGTTCATTACCCGTGCGACCAACCTGTACAGGGCCTGCATCACCGGGGTGCGCCCGACCAAAGGCAATTCGTCCGGACGCTCGCCATCTACATGAGCCGTTTCGGGCTGTACCCGTTGCTTTTGATCCAAGGCCCGCGCGGTTCGTTTCATCAAGTCAGGTAGATCGAAAGGTTTCGGCAAGTAATCATAGGCGTCCGCCTCTGCCGCCTGAATCGCCGTCATGATCGTGTTTTGCGCCGAGATCACGATGACGGGCAGTCCGGGACGATCTTCGGCAATCTTTGGCAGCATTTCCAATCCGTTGCCATCTGGCATGACCACGTCCGAGATCACCACATCGCCCTTACCTTCCCCAACCCAGCGCATCAGCGTGGTCAGCGACGACGTTGCATGCACCTTGCACCCTGCACGCGTCAGGGCCTGTGTCAGAACGGTGCGGATCGTGCGGTCATCATCCGCAACCAGTACGGTGCCATCCATTAGGTGGTCTCCTTTTTGTGCTCGGCGACCTCGCGCGGCGCGCGGCGCAGCGACAGTTTGAATACGGTTCGCCCGGGAACGGACTCGGCTGAAATCCAGCCGTCATGGTCCGATATGATCTTACTCACCAGCGCCAGCCCTAGCCCGGTGCCATTTTCCTTGCCCGAGACAAAGGGGTCAAAAATGTCCCCGCGAATGTCCTCGGGCAACCCTGGTCCATCGTCGATAATCTCGATCTGCAAAGGCAATGAATGACCAGACCCATCGCTGCGGCGCAGACGGAAGGAATGTTCGAAGTAAGTCCGAAGCCGGATGGTTCCCCCCTGCGGCCCAGCAGCTTCGGATGCGTTCTTGAGCAGGTTCAGAACCACCTGCAACAATTGATCCGGGTCTCCGAAGGCCAACGGCAAGGACGGGTCGTAATCTTCAATGATCGTCATGTCCGCGCCAAACCCCAGCAAGGCTGACCGGCGGGCGCGATCCAGAACGTCATGGATATTGACTGGTTTGAAGTCGGGTTTCTGCAAGTTTCCGAATTGTTCAACCTGCTCCAGCAGCTTCACAATTCTGCGGCTTTCCGCCACGATTAAGTCTGTAAGTTCTAAATCTTGCGCCGGGATATTCATGCTCAGCAACTGCGCGGCGCCCGTGATCCCGGCCAAGGGGTTCTTGATCTCGTGGGCCAGCATCTCAGCCATGCCAATGGCCGATTGCGCGGCCGATTTGACCGTGTTGCCCCGTGTCATCCGCCCCGACAATTCGCGCGGCGAGATGATCATGATCATCGATCCAGGATATCCAACCAAAGGCGCGATCTGCAACGCGCATTGCAACGGTGCGCGGTTTCCTGATCCGGCGTCTACATCGTTGACAAAAAGCGGCGTACCATAGGTGCGCGCGCGCTCGAAAGCCTCTTCAAGCGGTGCATCTACGGCGATCTGATCCCACACGGGATGGCCGATCACAGCCTTGCGTGACGCGTTCAGAAACCCTTCACCTGCGGCATTTACATCGGAAATGCGATCGTCCGGATCAATGATGAAGGCCGGAACGGGCAATGAGTTCCAGATGCTGGCGTTCGAGTTCATGCCGCCACCTCGCCCGTCTCGCTCAACGCATCCGCCAGCAGGCGCAACACTTCGTTTGGCTCGCGTGATGTCAGAACGGCCCGTCGCAACGGCGCGGGGGTCGTGGCCTCATCCATGTACCATCCAAGATGCTTGCGGGCGACGCGCAGGCCGAGGTCCGCCCCATAGAAGGATAGCATCGCTTGATAATGCGCCTGCACCATGTCGATCAGATCCGCACCAACGGGAATTTCTGGGGCCCTTGCTCCGTAAAGGTCGTAACATACTTGCGCCAAGAGCCAGGGCTTGCCCTGCGCACCGCGCCCGACCATCACTCCATCCGCGCCCGACTGATCCAGCGCGGTTCGCGCGGCGGCCGTATCCACGACATCGCCGTTTGCGATGACTGGAATCGACACAGCCTCTTTCACAGCTCGGATCGCCCGCCAATCGGCATGGCCCTTGTAAAACTGACATCGCGTGCGCCCATGAATCGTGACCATCTGAATACCGGCGTCCTGCGCTCGTCGCGCCACATCCGGCGCGTTGAGCAATGAATCGTCCCAGCCCAGTCGGGTTTTCAGGGACACCGGTACATCAACTGCACCCACCACGGCTTCGATCAGGGCCAAGGCATGATCCGGCGTTTTCAACAAGGCCGAGCCCGAATAGCCGTTGGTCACTTTCTTGGCGGGACAACCCATGTTGATGTCGATCACCCGCGCGCCCCTGTCGGCCACCTGACGGGCGGCTTCGGCCATCCAGTGCGCCTCACGCCCGGCCAATTGCACGGCAGTGTTTTCTACGTCCGCAGACAGTTCCGCACGTTCGCGCACGCCAGGCTTGGCTTGCACCATCTCCTGACTGGCGACCATTTCGCTTACCACCATGCCGGCACCAAACCGCATCACCAGATCGCGAAACGGGCGATCAGTGATTCCGGCCATCGGAGCCAGAAGGACCGGTGATGTTACTTCTTTTTCAGCGAGGCGCAGAGTCAACGTGCTTAATCCTTGGGCAGTTGCGGTTTTGATATCGAATTCCGCGCATATGAACAACAAAACGGCGCGAAACAAGCCCGCAAAATCATCACATGCCTAATTTTTAATCGTTTTACCTTGGGTGATTGCCTCTGCTTTCACCGCCGCCTAAACACAGCCCAATACGAAGGAGCGCCCGAGACATGACTACAGCCGCCATCATAGTCGCCGCAGGGCGCGGGTTGCGCGCCGGAGGTGGCGTACCCAAGCAGTGGCGCATCCTTGCGGGCCGTCGCGTGGCAGACTGGACGATCGAGCGGTTCCGCGGACAGGTGGATCACATCGTACTTGTGCTTTCAGACGAAGACACCCCCGCATGGGAAGAGTTTCGCAATTCAGATCTGATCCTCGCATCTGGCGGATCAGATCGCTCAGGCTCAGTAAGTAGCGGATTGAAGGCCCTGGAAGGTCTGGGTGTGCAACATGTTCTGATCCACGACGTGGCCCGCCCTTGTGTCTCGTCGCGCATCATAAAGGACGTTTTGAACGCGCTGGAAACGCACCAAGCGGCTGCCCCGGGGCTTGCTGTCACGGATGCGCTGTGGGTTGGGCGGGATGGCGCTGTAACGGGCACGCAGGATCGCAATGGCCTCTATGCTGCGCAGACACCGCAGGGGTTTCACTTTGACGCCATCACAACCGCACACGCAGCCCATTCGGGCGGGGCTGCGGATGATGTGGAGGTCGCCCGTACGGCGGGCCTTGATGTATGCATTGTCCCCGGCGACGCAGACAATCTAAAAATCACCCGACCCGAGGATTTTGCCCGGGCGGAACGGATAATGGGAACGGATATGGATGTAAGGCTTGGCAACGGGTATGACGTACACCGTTTTGGCGAGGGGGATCACGTTATCCTGTGTGGTGTGAAGGTGCCTCATGGGCGCGGATTGCAGGGACATTCAGATGCGGATGTCGGGATGCACGCCGTAACCGATGCGATCTACGGCGCTTTGGCGCAGGGTGACATTGGTCACCACTTCCCGCCCTCAGATCCGCAATGGAAGGGTGCTGCCAGCGAGATTTTTCTGCGCCATGCGGTCGAGCTGGCCGGGCAGATGGGATACCGCATTTCGAACGTCGATTGCACCTTAGTCTGCGAGTATCCAAAAATCGGCCCTCATGCCGCTGCCATGCGCGCTGAAATGTCTAAAATCATGGGGTTAAGCGCAGATCAGGTCTCGGTCAAGGCCACCACATCTGAGCGTTTGGGCTTTACTGGTCGCAGCGAAGGGATCGCCTCGCTCGCCACAGCCTGCTTGGTGAAACAATGACCACGGCACAGGTGATCGGTACGGTCGGCGGTGTCGGATATTTGCACCCTGCCCCCGGAACCTGGGGATCCTTGGCGGCGCTGCCGATGGCTTGGATATTGCACACGCTGGGTGGGTTTCCCCTGCTGGCACTTGCAACACTGGCCGTTTTTGTTGGCGGCCTTTGGGCAACCCGCGTGATGACCGAGGGCCAAGATGATCACGACCCGTCAGAAATCGTCGTTGATGAGGTCGCAGGCCAGTTCATCGCGCTTTGGGCGATTTCTTACCCGTCTTGGGCCCATGGGATCAACATTACCGCCCTTTGGCCCGGTTGGGTGGCTGGGTTCATCCTGTTCCGCCTGTTCGATATCACCAAGCCCGGCCCCGTTGGCTGGGCCGACAGGCGTGGCGATCCGATGGGCGTTATGCTCGACGACGTCATCGCAGGCGTTTTCGCAGCCATCGGCGTGATGATACTGGCGGGAATAGCACACGGAGTACTGGGTCTGTGAACGTGAGCGAGCTGTTGGATTTTGCCAAGGCGCAGGGCGTGATGATCGCCACGGCTGAAAGCTGTACGGGCGGGATGGTGGCTGCGGCCCTGACCGATATTCCCGGCAGCTCCGCTGTGGTTGACCGGGGCTTTGTCACTTACACCAACGCAGCCAAACAGGACATGCTGGGTGTTTTGGCCGAAACGCTGGCCGCGCATGGCGCAGTGTCAGAGGAGGTCGCCCGCGAGATGGCAGACGGAGCCCTGCGTCATTCTCAGGCGCAGCTAGCCGTGTCGATCACCGGCATTGCCGGACCGGGCGGGTCCGAGTTCAAGCCAGAGGGGCGTGTGTGTTTTGGACTGTCCCGAGACAGTAGAGACACTCGAACCGAAACCGTTGAATTTGGCGCATTGGGGCGAGATGCGGTCCGGCTGGCAGCGCGTGATCACGCGTTAGATCTACTTAAAGATGGCCTTTCCTAAACGCCCATTCCTTAGGCAAGATGCCTGAAAAGCCGCAAAAACTGTCATCACTAGAAGAAAAGGCGACATTTTAAGCGCCTTTAACAACTCTGCCTCTTTTTTCCTCACCTCTCCTCCGTTTCAAGGCTGCGCACACACTCACAAGGGTTCCGAGCGCCGACACAAAGCGTTCCGAACCAAACGCAGGGGAAAGGAGAACGGCCCATGAATGGAGCCGATACAGCCTGGATCATCGTTGCTACCGCACTGGTCCTTTTCATGACATTGCCGGGCCTTGCCTTGTTCTATGGTGGGCTTGTACGTGCCCGAAATGTACTCAGCGTGTTCATGCATTGCTTTTCAATCGCCTGTTTGATGAGCATTTTGTGGCTCGTTGCGGGCTACTCGATCGCCTTCGGCCCTGGCGAAAGCGGGGTTTGGGGTGGTCTGGGCAAAGCGTTCCTGAACGGTGTGGATGCCGACAGCCTTGCAGGCACCCTGCCCGAGATCCTGTTCTTCGCCTTTCAGATGACCTTTGCGATCATCACACCGGCCCTGATTGTGGGTGCCTATGTCGAACGCGTTGGCTTTGGGTTTGTTCTGACCTTTTCCGCCCTCTGGATGCTGCTCTGTTACGCGCCGGTCGTCCATTGGATCTGGGGCGGCGGCATGCTGGCTGATGGCGGCATGCTGGGCGAGATCGGCGTACGCGACTTTGCGGGCGGAATCGTAGTCCATGAAACCGCTGGTCTGGCCGCTCTGATCATCGCCGTCATACTTGGCCCGCGCCGCAACCGTACCACACCCCCGCACAACCCCGGCTACGTCATGGTTGGTGCTGCGATGTTGTGGGTGGGTTGGTTCGGCTTCAATGGCGGATCACAGCTGGCCGCAGATGGCGGCGCCGCAATGGCCATGACCGTCACGCATCTGTCCGCCGCAACCGCGTCGCTGACCTGGGCACTGTGGGAACGTATCCGCTTTGGCAAGGCTTCCATGGTCGGTCTGGTCACAGGCACCATTGCTGGTCTGGCTTCGATCACACCGGCATCCGGCTTTGTGGGTCCGGTACAAGCGCTGATCATCGGTGCGGTCGCCGGTGTCCTGTGTCAGGAAGCCGTCAATGTCATCCGCAACAAGCTGAACATCGACGACACGCTAGATGTATTTGCGGTGCATGGCGTCGGCGGCATTTTCGGCACCATCATGATCGCTGCGTTTGGCCTTGGCACATGGACCGCGCAATTGGGCGGGTTGATGATCGTGGGTGTCTTTACGGCAGTTGTTACGATTGTGTTGGTGAAGGTGGTTGCACTTCTCACCCCGCTTCGCGTAGACGCCGAAACCGAGACAAACGGGCTCGATCTTTCGGTACACGGGGAACGCGCCTACGACATGAGCAGCTAAGCCCACCTTGGCGCTCTGCCCGAAAGGGCGAAAAGCGGACCTCTTGGGGGTCCGCTTTTCTTTTTTGCCCTCTCGACTCCGGCCCAACGGTCGGGCTATCAGCCCGCAACGTGTTTTCAGCCCCGAGGTTTGCGCCATGATCCCCAGTTCCTTTCCCGACAGCACCGAAATCGCCCGCCTGACCGCGCGGATGCTGCTGGAGATCAAGGCCGTCCATTTCAACTCGCGTGAGCCGTTTACCCTGGCAAGCGGACTGCCCAGCCCGACCTATATCGACTGTCGCAAGCTGATCTCGTACCCGCGCATCCGTTCGACACTGATGGATTTCCTGACCGTGACCGTGATGCGCGAGGCCGGGTTCGAGGCGTTCGATAACATCGCCGGCGGCGAAACCGCAGGCATCCCCTTTGCCGCCATGGTTGCCGAGAGGATGGCGCTGCCGATGACCTATGTGCGCAAGAAACCCAAAGGCTATGGCCGCAACGCCCGGATCGAAGGCGCGATGAACGAAGGCGAGCGGGTGCTGCTGGTCGAGGATCTGACAACCGACGGTGGCTCGAAACTTTCCTTCGTGGACGCGATCCGCGAAACCGGCGCGACCTGCGGGCATACTGCGGTGATCTTCTACTACGGCATCTTTCCCGAAACCGAGAAAACACTGGGCGATCACGGTGTAAAGCTGCATTCGCTTTGCACTTGGTGGGATGTTCTTGCCGAGGCCAAGGCGCAAAAGGCCTTTGACGAAGAGACCCTTAGCGGCGTCGAGGCCTTCCTGAATGACCCGCGGGGGTGGCAGGAAGCGAATAAAAGCTGACGTCGCGAAATCAATTTTCTGAGCGGAAACAGTAGCAGGTCCGCGGACTTAATTCGCACTACATGTTGACGTACAGCCCCGTCATGCTTCAAGATGATGGGGCCCGGAGATATTCACAGCATATCCCCAGAAAACATACAATTTGCCCCGACTCGCAGGGCTAAGCTATGGACCATGTCCCAAGGGACGGTGAGAGCAGCAATGAACGAGATCAGCAGTATCGAGCAAGCAGCGGCACAGATTCAAAACGCAGAAACCATGCCGCATTCCATTGAGGCTGAACAGCAGCTTCTGGGCGCGATCCTGACCAATAACGACCTCTATGACCGGGTCGCCTCGATCATCGGGGCCGAGCATTTCTATGATCCGGTTCATGCCCGGATTTATGAAGTCGCCGCCGCCCGCATCGCTAAAAACGCGCTGGCCTCACCGGTCACACTGAAATCCTTCATGGGCGAAGATGAAGGCTTGAAGGAGCTGGGCGGCCCGGCCTATTTGGTCAAGCTTGCCGGTGCCTCGATCAGCGCCTTTGCTGTGCATGACTATGCCCAGATGATCTATGACCTCGCCATTCGGCGCGAGTTGATCCGACTTGGCCGCGACATTTCAGACAAGGCAGCGCGGGTCGAAGTCAGCAGTGAGCCAAAAGAACAAATCGTCGAGGCCGAGCAGCAGCTCTATCAGCTATCCGAGCAGGGCCAGACCGAACAAGGTTTTCAATCCTTCCTGAAGGCGGTCACAGAAGCCGTCAACGTCACCAATGAAGCGTACCAGCGCGGTGGTGGAATGGCGGGGATTTCCACCGGTCTGGCCGACTTGGACAAACAGCTTGGGGGCCTGCACCCCTCTGACCTGATCATTCTGGCCGGGCGTCCGTCGATGGGGAAAACCTCGCTGGCGACGAACGTAGCGTTCAACGTGGCCAAAGCCTACAAACGCGGACAGAAGCCGGATGGCTCGGAAGGCGCGATTGACGGTGGTGTGGTCGGGTTCTTCTCACTTGAGATGAGCGCCGAGCAGTTGGCGGGCCGTGTGCTGGCCGAAGCGTCCGAGATTTCCTCGCACAAGATCCGTCAAGGCGATATGACCGAGGCCGAGTTCCGCCGCTTCGTGGACGCGGCCAAGGAATTGGAAGCCTGCCCCCTGTTCATCGATGACACCCCGGCACTGCCGATCTCGCAGCTTGCCGCCCGTGCGCGTCGGCTCAAGCGGACGCATGGTCTGGACCTTCTGGTGATCGACTATCTGCAGCTTTGCCGAGGTATGTCCGACAACCGCGTGAACGAGATTGCCGAGATTTCGATGGGTATGAAGGCCATCGCCAAAGAACTGAATATCCCGGTCATCGCCCTGTCACAGCTGAGCCGTCAGGTCGAAAACCGCGACGATAAACGCCCGCAACTGTCCGACCTGCGGGAATCGGGCTCGATCGAGCAGGATGCCGATGTGGTGATGTTTGTGTTCCGCGAGGAATACTACAAGGAACGCGAAAAGCCCGGTGATCACGAGCTGGAAAAGATGGAAGAGTGGAAGCAGGCGATGGAACGCCTGCACGGCAAGGCCGAGGTCATTGTCGGCAAGCAACGCCACGGTCCCATTGGCACCGTCGAGCTTTCGTTCGAAGCCCAGTTCACACGCTTTGGCAATCTGGTCAAACCCTGGCAGCAGGGTGGCGAGATCGAAGGCTACTGAACAGGCGGTCTCTGACTTTTCCTGTTCCTCCGGCCGAAGCGATGGCGCATCAGCCACGCTGTGTTAGAACCGCTGAACAAAGCTTCCACAGCAACAGGTCTGCATCGCCGCCGGCGCTGCGGATTATGGCCGGCCATATCCCAAGACAACGGCCGCAAAAGAAGCTGGTGGCGCGCCATGTTCACAACAACAAGACAATGCTCGATTATTCTCTGAACTGGCGACAGGTCCTTTCGCGTACCGCACGATTCCCCTCACCAAAGCGATGGATTGTTCAATGCGGGCACGCAGCGCGACGGGCCTTTCAGTGGTGTCAGATCCTGACCATCCAATGACTGCCCCAGCCATCCGTGCGGATGGCTCAGCGCCAGCGGCGGTTGCGCGGTTGTCTCAGAGATCTGACCAAAGCCGGTTTTGCAATAGTACCCGGGATCGCCATAGGTCAGCGCCACATCCACACCAGCTGCGCGCAGGCAGTCCAACCCGTAAGAGATCAATGCCTGCCCCACGCCAGTCTTTTGATTGTCTGTCCTAACCGCCATGGGCGACAGGATGAATACGCAACGCGCGTCCTGCGGAAACATGATGCGCGAAAAGATGGCACAGCCCAGCAGTTGGCTTTCGCTATGCGCGGTGCAGACCAACAGGTCCTTTGATGGCGTGCTGTCGATCAGGTCTTGCACAAAGGCACCAATGACCACGCCTTCATCCGTGCCTTCAGACGCCGCAAAAACATCCTCGAAAAACTGGGCCACATTGAAGGGGCTATCAGCCAACCCGGTCGAAAACTTCATGACTTCCTCAATTCTCGCTGCTTTGTCATTGACTGAACAATGATGGAACGATCATTCTCGCAAGATCGCTTTAACACCAATGTGAAAACAATCGCAAAGCGAACCATTCACAGCGAAAAACCGCTAAAACGTCATGGTTTTCGGCGCCATCTGATGATTGGCAACATCGTGCAACGGAATACGCAACAGAAAAGCACCATTCCCTCTTGACCTTGGACAGCGCGATGTCATGAACAGTGCCATGAGTACTGCACGTTTGACGATCAATCTTCATGCGCTGGCCAGCAACTGGCGCGCGCTTGATGCGAAGACCGGGGTTGAAACCGGAGCCGTGGTCAAGGCCGATGCCTATGGGCTGGGTGTCGGGCCTGTCAGTGACACGCTGGCCGAAGAAGGCGTTCGCAAATTCTTTGTTGCCGCCGCCGAGGAAGGTGCTGCCGTGCGCGAGGCCGTGGGACCTGGCCCGATGATCGGTGTCTTTTCTGGGCATATGGAAGGCGACACGGATCTGCTGTGCGCGCACGACCTGACGCCTCTGATCAACTCGGCCGAACAGTTCCAGCGTCACCTGCAAGCACTCCCTGACCACACATTCGGCATTCAACTGGACAGCGGCATGAACCGTCTGGGGCTGGAGCCCGCAGACTGGGCCGAATTGCGCCCAAAGGCTGAGGCCTTGAACCCGGCGGTGGTCATGTCTCATCTGGCCTGTTCGGACGAGCCGGATCACCCGATGAACCATCAGCAGCTTAAGACCTTCCGCGAGATGACCGAGGGCATCACTGCCCCGCGTTCGCTGGCCGCAACCGGAGGCACCTTACTGGGGCCAGAGTTCCATTTCGATTTCTGCCGCCCGGGTATCGGCCTTTATGGCGGTCTGCCGTTTGCTGGGGCCAAGCCGGTTGTCACCGTCGATCTGCCCGTCATTCAGGTACGCCAACTAGAGGTGGGCGAAACCGTCGGCTACGGCAACAGCTGGGTCGCACGCCGCCCGTCACGTATCGCGACCGTCGCGGCGGGCTATGCTGATGGCCTGCATCGTGCCATCGGCGGAGGGATTGACACTTTTGCCGGAAACCAGCCTTGCCCGGTGGTCGGCCGTATCTCGATGGACCTGATCACGGTGGATGTTACCGACTTGCCGAACGACCCGGAACGCCTGCGCATTCTCAACGGCCACCAGACTGTCGACGATCTGGCTGAAGCTGCCGGAACAATCGGTTACGAAATACTGACATCTCTCGGCAATCGCTATTCGCGGGGCTACGTGGAATGAACCCAATTTCCGCGCTTGGGGGGCTGGGCCGGGCTGTACTGAGCCTGATGGCAGCCTTTGGCCGGGTGGCCCTGTTTGCGCTGGATGCCATCTCGCATATCCTGCGCCCGCCTTTCTATCCGCGCGAGTTCGGAATGGCCTTGCTTAATATCGGTTGGCTTTCCCTGCCCGTGGTCGGCCTGACCGCTATCTTCACCGGCGGCGCGCTGGCGTTGCAAATCTACGCCGGCGGCGCGCGTTTCAACGCCGAAGCGGTGGTGCCTCAGATCGTCGCCATCGGTATGGTGCGAGAGCTTGGCCCGGTGCTGGTCGGCCTGATGATTGCTGCCCGCGTAACTTCTTCCATCGCTGCAGAGATCGCCACGATGAAAGTGACCGAACAGATCGACGCGCTTGTCACGCTGTCGACCCATCCGATGAAATACCTGACCGCTCCACGCGTGTTGGCTGCGCTGATCACCGTGCCCGCACTGGTCGCAGTGGGCGATATCATCGGCATTGCCGGAGGCTACACGGTTGCCACTCAAAATCTGGGCTTTAATCCGGCGGCCTATCTGAAAAACACGGTCGATTTCCTTGAAGCCCGCGACATCGTCTCGTCTTTGGTCAAAGGCGCAGTCTTCGGCCTGATCGCGGCCATCATGGGGTGCTATTACGGTATGAATTCCGGTCGCGGTGCACAGGGCGTAGGCCGCGCCACCAAAGGCTCGGTCGAGGCCGCAGCCGTACTGATCCTGGCGGCAAACTTCGTTCTCACAGGGGTATTCTTCTCGCTATGATCCGGATGGAGAACGTACATAAAGCCTTTGGTGACAACCGCGTATTACAAGGACTTAACCTTGAGATCCCCAAGGGCACCTCGATGGTCATCATCGGTGGGTCGGGCACCGGAAAATCGGTGGCTCTGAAATGTATCCTTGGCCTGATCCACCCCGACAGCGGCATGATTTATGTGGACGGAAAAGACGCCAGCAAAGGCGACCGCGACGCGTTTCTGGCCCGGTTCGGGATGCTGTTTCAGGGGGCCGCCCTGTTTGATTCACTGACCGTCTGGCAAAACGTTGCCTTCCGCCTGCTGCGTGGTTCTCTGAAACGTCCGACCGAGGAAGCGCGCGAAATCGCTATCGAAAAACTGCGGCGCGTGGGCCTGAAGTCCGACGTGGCCGACCGTTTTCCGGCCGAGCTGTCGGGCGGGATGCAAAAACGTGTGGGCCTTGCCCGTGCTATCGCCGCCGAGCCCGAGATCATCTTTTTCGACGAACCCACCACTGGTCTTGACCCGATAATGTCCGGCGTGATCAACGATCTGATCCGCGAAATCGTGACCGAGATGGGCGCCACCGCGATGACCATCACCCACGACATGAGCTCGGTCCGCGCGATTGCCGACAACGTCGCTATGCTGCACGGAGGCGTCATCCAATGGACCGGTCCCGTCGGGCAGATGGATGCCTCGGGTGATCCCTATGTCGAGCAGTTCATCAGCGGGAGTGCAGAGGGGCCGATTGAGGCGGTTCGGTGAAAACAAGGAGCATTGCTTTGCAACAAAGAATTTCTGATCTTCTTGAGCAATTTTTCTTAACGGAAAGAAGAGCTTTCATAGAAAGCGACATCAACACGGCAGAGGGATATTCATCTAGTTACTACAATGATTTTGCGAGGCTATATGGTTACCTACCAACCTATTCTCGAATGATTTCTGGCCCGGATGTGTCGATAGAATTCGATGGTGATCCGGAACAGGTTATGTATTCCATTGCTCGCCAATTCAGAATATTCAGCGGCGCATTTCATCAATGGTCTGCTTCGAACGAAATAGAAGAACTTGATACCGAAAGTTCAGTTACTCTTTCGAATGAATTCAAGATTTCGCTTCACCAAAAAATTACTGAAGCGCGTGAGATGGTAATTAGAGGTGAGTGGAAAAGCCCTGAGGCAAAGGATCGGGTTCTTAAAGCTCTTCTGGGCGTAGACAGAGAGATTGATAGGGAGTTAAGCAACTACCACAAGATACTCGGTATGGTCGAAGATGCAGCCGAGACTGTTGGCAATTCCAGCTACAAAGCAGAACCTATCATCGGCCTTATTACGGGCATCAGAAACGCAATTACTGGGGAACGTAACAAGCCACTTCAAATTAGACGCGAAGACCCTCCAAGGCAGATTACGGACCAGTCTAAAGGAAACTAGGTTTGCTCCGCCTCGCCACCCTCTCGCTCCTGATCCTCTACCCCATCGCGTGGTTCGCTCCGCTGATGCGCGCGGGGTTCCTGCCGATCTTCGGCCTCAGCGAAATCAGCGTCATCACCGGGCTCCAGTCCTTGTGGAAATCCGACATCTTCCTCGCACTGATCGTCACCGTCTTCGCCCTCTTCGCGCCGTACATCAAAACCATCGGCACCGCGCTGATCCAATGGAACCTGCTGGATGCCCGCGTCCAACCCGCGCTGAATATCCTCGGCAAACTGGCCATGGCCGACATTTTTCTGATCGCGCTTTACATCACATTGGCCAAGGGCATCTCTTACGCCACCGTTGAGACCGCATGGGGTCTTTATCTGTTCACGGCCTGTATTCTGGCATCCATCGCACTGGGTCATATTACAGAGATGACATCTGGTTCACGAAAAGCTCAGACCTAATTGATTGAAAACACATATCTAAGTATCATCTTTATATTTCGAGCAGTTAAGATTTGTAGTTTTCGGGTCCGCAGCGGATCGCCCTAAGTTGTTTGATCTTCCTCCGCTTCGGCCCGGTGTGTTCCGGTTTGAAAAAGGAGTTCGACGATCATGGCCGCCCTCCACAACATCACATTGCAATGTCAGAATGCCTTTTTAAGATTGACTTTTTTACTGATTTGCATGGCGGCCCTGCTGGCCGTTTCAACCACGATGTTATCCGCTGCGGGCGTGTTGCCCTGGCTTTCGATGCAGGCCGGATTCGGCGACGGACCGGCGACGGATGCCGGGATGTTCATCCAGATCGGGCTGACCGCACTGATTCTAATGCTGGCATTCTACCTGCCCGCAAACGCACGAATGATGGCCCTGGAAAACAACCACCGCAAATTTGCCCTCGATATGCATGACATCGCGAACGCGTATCAGATGGCCCATGCCGCTGACCGAGGCGGGCTGTTCATGATGTCCTCCGAGTTCGACGCGGTCAAAGAGCGTATGGCGTTTCTGCGCCAGCACCCTGACCTGCAATCGCTTGAACCAGAGATTCTGGAACTGGCTGCACAAATGAGCCAGATCAGCCAGGAATTGGCCGAAACCTATGGCGACGCGCGGGTCGAACGGGCGCAGATGTTCCTGCAACAACGGCAGCAAGAGATTGAGCTGTTCCAGCAACGTTTGGAAGAGGCTCAGGTCATCCAAAACGAATTGCGCCAATGGACGCGCGATGTGGAAATGGAAGAGACCATCGCCAAGTCGCAATTGGCACGCTTGCGGGATGAACTGTTCGAGCTGTTGCCCGAACTGTCGACTCAGTTGCAAACACCACGCAAAGACAGCGCCTCAAAGGCGTCCAGCGTGGTTGCAATGTCTCCCCCTCGGGCGGCGGAATAGGCGCGTCAGCGCCCGCTGTGGGCGATGGCCCATCCGGGCCTGAGGCCGCAGCGCGCCACCGGCGGTGAGGAAAGCCTGCAAGGGCTTGAAGAACCGCCCAAGCTCGGGCACCAAAGGCCGCATGGCAAAAACGACTTCTTTCTCCTGCTCGGCCTGCGGAGCAACACATACGCGGTGGTCCGGACGCTGCGACGCGTGCGGCGAATGGAACACCATCGTTCAGGACGTGCCCCTTTCGGCTGGCCCGACCAAGAAATCCCTCGGCGGCAAACGCGGCCAGTCCATTGCACTCACGGATTTGTCGACCGAGGAAACCCCGCCGCCCCGCACCCTTTGCGGGGTCGAGGAGCTTGACCGGGTATTGGGCGGTGGTCTGGTCCCGGCCTCTGCCCTTCTTGTGGGCGGAGATCCGGGCATCGGTAAATCCACGCTGCTGTTGCAGGCTGCTGCCCGGTTTGCGCGTGCTGGCGTCAAAACCATCTACGTCTCGGGCGAGGAAGCCAGCGCTCAGGTCCGGATGCGTGCGCGTCGTCTGGGTTTGGAGGATGCTCCGGTGCAACTGGCCGCAGAAACCAACCTGCGCGACATCCTTACGACGCTTGAGGCCGAAAAGCCCGGTCTGGCGATCATCGACTCGATCCAGACCATGTGGGCCGACAATGTGGACAGCGCGCCGGGCTCGGTGTCACAAGTCCGGGCCGCAGCACATGAACTGACCACATTTGCGAAACGGCACGGTGTCTCGATCATAATGGTCGGCCACGTTACGAAAGAGGGCCAGATTGCCGGTCCCCGCGTGGTCGAACACATGGTCGACACGGTGCTGTATTTCGAAGGCGAGCGCGGCCACCAGTTCCGCATCCTGCGCGCCGTCAAGAACCGCTTTGGCCCGGCGGACGAGATCGGTGTCTTCGAGATGACTGGCAAAGGGCTGGCTCAGGTCACGAACCCCTCTGCCCTGTTCCTGTCGGAACGAGGCACGCCCAGCCCCGGTTCAGCTGTCTTTGCAGGCATCGAAGGCACCCGCCCCGTTTTGGTCGAATTTCAGGCCCTTGTCGCCCCTTCGCCCCATTCCCAGCCCCGCCGCACGGTCGTTGGATGGGACAGCGGGCGGCTGGCCATGATCCTTGCCGTGCTCGAGGCGCGTTGCGGAATCCCGTTTGCAGGCCTCGATGTCTATCTAAACGTGGCAGGAGGGCTAAAGGTCACCGAACCCGCCGCCGACCTCGCAGTTGCCGCTGCGTTACTCAGCGCGCGTGAAGACACCGCCCTGCCCGCCGACACCGTCGTTTTCGGAGAAATCTCGCTATCTGGGGCACTTAGACCTGCCCCGCAGACAGAAAACAGGTTGAAAGAAGCACAAAAACTTGGTTTCACAGCGGCAATTGCTCCGGCAGGTGGCAAAACCGGCACTGTGGCAGGTCTGTCACTCACCCGACCCTCTGATTTGGTTGGGTTTGTTGGCGAAACCTTCGGAGCAGGTTAAAGTCGCGCCCTGAGGGGCAGAAAACGAACAGGCGAGGGCCATGGAAGGTTTTACAATAATTGACGGGGTCGTCGCCCTGATCATCGTGGTGTCGGGCATATTGGCCTACTCACGTGGCTTCATGCGCGAGGTTCTTGCAATCGCAGGCTGGGTCGCAGCGGCCGTTCTGGCGTTCATCTTTGCCCCACAGGCCGTCCCACTGGTCAAGGAGATCCCCGTTGTCGGAGATTTCTTACGCGACAGTTGCGAGCTTTCGGTCATCACCGGCTTTGCTGCAGTCTTTGCCGTGGCGCTAATCGTGGTCAGCATTTTCACGCCGTTGTTTTCGTCACTGGTGCAACGCTCGGCCTTGGGGGGGCTGGATCAGGCGCTTGGTCTGTTCTTTGGTATCGCGCGCGGCATTCTGCTGGTTGCGATTGCCTTCTTTGTCTACGACACCGTCATGACCGGCCAATCTTACACGATCGTTGACGAAAGCCGCTCGGCCAAGGTGTTCGAACAGTTCAGCGGTCAGATCGAAGAACAAAATCCCGAAGCCGCTTTGGGCTGGGTTACGGCGCAATATGAAGAGCTGGTAGCCAGCTGCACTGCAGATAACGCCCAGCCTGCAACAACGGCACCTGCCGAAGGTTAAGCGCCCTTTCGTTTGGTTTTCACTGAAAAGCCCGGTCTGGCCCGGGCTTTTTTCATGCCGGTCAGTTGAAACCTTCGCCACCACATACGGTGCATCGGATGGTTTTCAGTCCGAAACAGCCATCGCACCGGCTAAAGATGGGTTTACCCAGAATATCGCGACCTTTGGCAACTTCACCAGCACCGTTGCAGATCTGACAAGGCGCACGCCCCATGCCCCGGCAGCGATGACACCGTTGTTTGATGCGTTCCTGCTTGTTCTGTTGAGACTTATGCTGCCACATTCGGGTCCTCTGTGTGCTCTACTACTCCAAACTTGCGGATACTCCTTAGCATGACAGCATATATGTCTGCGCATGTCATCACCTTCGTCACAACACGACTCCGGCGAATATTTCCGCCTGCGGCAATAGGTGAGTGTGATCCTTTGATGACAGCCCGGTCATTAGGCTTTATGTGGAGGCCAACCCGCCACGGAATCGGAGCCACCGATCTTGTTCTTTCTGTATGAATGCGCGCTGGTCGTGATGATAGTCGCCCTATTGGCGTCAATTTCACCTGCTACCAAGACATCCGCATACGCTTTGCAGACGGCCCGTCTCCGAAAAGCGGTCAGTCCTCAGATAAAATCGTCATAGAAGTTGGAGCCCCGTAAATGTGTGGGATTTTGGGAATCGCAAGCCGGACACATGATGTGTTTGCCGAGATCTATGACGGGCTGCTTATGCTGCAGCACCGGGGTCAAGATGCCTCGGGGATCGTGACCTTCAATGGCGAGTTTTTCCGGGAAAAGAAGGCCAACGGGTTGGTCAAGGACGTGTTCAATGCTCAGGACGCCGAAACCCTTCTGGGCCATGTCGGCATGGGCCATGTCCGTTATCCCACCGCAGGTTCGCTTAGCGCGGCCGAGGCGCAGCCGTTCTTTGTAAACGCGCCTTATGGCATCTATCTGGTTCACAACGGCAACATTACCAACACTGCCGAGCAGCGCGAGAAGGTTACCGGCAAATACAGCCGCCATCTGCGCACCACCTCAGACTCCGAGATTCTGTTGAACGTCTTGGCCGACAAGGTGGCGGACGCGATCAAGGTAAACGGCAATGCGGAACCCATCCGCAACCTGTTTGCAGGTGTGAAGATGACGATGGAACGCGTTCAGGGCGCCTATTCCGTGATATGTCTGGTCGCGGGCGTCGGGATGCTGGCCTTCCGCGATCCGTTTGGGATTCGTCCTCTGTCGGTTGCAAAGCGCGAGGTCGATGGCCAGGGCGATGACTATGCGTTTGCCTCAGAAGACGTAGCCTTCGGCATCAACGGCTTTGAAAAGCTGCGCGATCTGCGCCCGGGTGAAGCGATCTTGATCGATCTGGACGGCAACATGCACGAATTCCAGGCCGTCGAAGGCAAGCTGACGCCCTGTATCTTTGAATACGTGTACCTCGCCCGTCCTGATTCACTGCTGGACGGGGTTTCGGTGTACAAAACCCAAATGCGTATGGGGCAGACGCTGGCCAAGCAGATTCAGGAGTCTGGTCTGGAAATCGACCGGATCATCCCTGTACCGGATAGTGCCCGCCCCGTGGCATTGGAAGCAGCCAAGATCACCGGAATCCCCTATCGCGAAGGTCTGGTGAAAAACCGTTATGTCGGGCGCACCTTCATCATGCCTGGCCAGGCTGAACGGCAGAAATCCGTTCGCCGCAAGTTGAACGCCGTTCCGCTGGAATTTGATGGCCACAGCGTTTTGCTGATCGACGATTCCATCGTGCGCGGCAATACCATCAAAAAAATTGTGCAGATGTGTCGCGACGCGGGTGCCAAGAAAGTTTATGTCGCAAGCGCCTCGCCCCCGGTGAAATACCCCAACGTTTACGGCATCGACATGCCGACCAAGGCCGAGTTGATCGCAAACGGAAAAGAGATCGAGGAGATCCGCGAAGAACTGGGCGCGGATGCTCTGTTCTATCAGCATCTGGATGACCTGATCTGGGCCGCCAAGGAAGGCAACCCCGAGATCGACGCCTTTGACTGTTCGTGCTTTGACGGCAATTATATCACCGGCAGCGTCAGTGAGGATTATCTGGACAATCTGGAAAACAGCAGCCGCGTCAGCCAGAAGCGTGCAGACATGCAGGTGCCCGGCGGATCGTGGAACGCGGCAAAGCTGGCCTCTGGCTAGTCGGGTTCACCTTTATCCCCCGGCGCTAAAGGCCAACGATTCGCTTCTGCAAAGTGACGGCTGCATTCGGTTCGAACCGCTTCGATGAGTGGTTTTTTGCCACAACTCAGCGGTGAATGCCGTGTGATCTCAGGGGCTTTTTCGTAGGGCATTTTTGTCTCGATGACATCTGTGTGTGATGCGCTTTTGCTTGCGCTTTGGTTTTGGTAGTTGGCCCACACCACTCACTAAAAGGGGTTTGGGCTACGGTCCAGGCCGCAGATCATGTCGAATGCAACAGTCAAAAGCGCGGCCACCCAGCGGGGCGCGTTGAAGAAGAACTCCGTGTCGGTCCTTGGCGTCTTTGGACCAAAGGCCGAGATGCGGGCCCTCATGCGACTTTCGTCGGGACGAGTAAAAGAGGTCAAAACCGGCAGTCGGGTTGCTTCGGGTACGGTTGTTGCGATTGATGAACATGGCATTGTGCTGCGACAAAGCGGCCAGACCAAGCGGATCACCATTCCCGGCAGCTAATCGCGACTTGACGCCCCGCGCGCAGGGGTTCAAACCGCAGCCATGACCGATCAGACCAAAATCGCCCTTATCACCGGGGCCTCTCGCGGGTTGGGCGCTGCCCTGGCCGAAGCGTTGGCGCCCGAATATCATATCGTCGCCGTTGCCCGCACCACCGGCGGGCTGGAAGAGCTGGACGACAGGATCAAGGCCAAGGGTGGGTCGGCAACGCTGGCCCCTATGGACATCACCGATCCAAATGCCATGGCAACCTTGTGCAGAGGAATTCACGACCGTTGGGGCAAGGTGGATCTTTGGTTGCACACAGCGATCCATACCTCGGCCCTGACACCGGCTCATTTCATTGATCCCAAAGAGTGGGCAAAGGCCGTTAACACCAACGCCAATGCGACCTCGGTTCTGATTCCCTACGTTACGCCCCTGCTGGGTGAAAACGGCCACGCGGTGTTCTTTGACGATCCGAAGGTTGGTGAAAAATTCTATGGCATCTATGGGGCCACCAAGGCGGCGCAGATGGCTCTGGCCCGTAGCTGGGCCGCGGAAACCGAACGCACCGGTCCGCGCGTTTCAATTGTCGAACCTGCACCGATGCCCACCGCTGTACGTGCAAGGTTTCATCCCGGAGAAGACCGGGATGCGTTGAACAGCACGGCAAGTGAAGCCGCGCGCATTCTGGCGCTGCTATAGGAAATGGCCCTATCGGGCCATGCCGCCGGCGGAGGTATTTTTAGCCAGATGAAGCTGGGATCAGGCGATATGGACGCCATTGCGCCCGGCCAGATCGACGAAGAACTGCCATGCGACACGGCCCGAGCGCGAACCGCGCGTAGCTTGCCATTCGATCGCTTCAGCCCGCAGGGTATCTGCATCGGCTGACACACCATAGGCCGCGCAATACCGGTCAATCATGGCAAGGTATTCGTCCTGATCACAGGGATGGAAACCCAACCAAAGACCGAAACGGTCGGACAGCGAGACTTTTTCCTCAACCGCCTCGGATGGGTTGATGGCGCTGGAGCGTTCGTTTTCGATCATATCCCGTGGCATCAGATGACGGCGGTTCGAAGTGGCATAGAACACCACGTTCTCGGGTCGGCCTTCGATGCCTCCATCCAGAACGGCCTTGAGCGACTTGTAGTGCTGGTCATCATGACTGAACGACAGGTCATCACAGAACAGGATGAACCGGTACGGGGCGGGGCGCAGATGATTCAACAGGCGCGCGACTGAAGCCATATCTTCACGCTGTAGCTCTACAAGTTTCAGATCCGGGTGATCCGTGCTGAGCGTGCCGTGGACGGCCTTTACCAGGCTGGACTTCCCCATTCCCCGAGCGCCCCACAACAACGCGTTGTTCGCTTTGTACCCGGCAGCAAACCGGCGTGTGTTGTCGAGCAAGGTATCGCGCGACCGGTTGATGCCGACCAATAAGTCCAAATCGACGCGGTTGACCTGCTCCACCGGTTCCAGACGTTCTGGTTCCACATGCCAGACAAAAGCCGGTGCCGCGTTGAAATCGGGCGTTGCCAGAGGCGCCGGTGCCATGCGTTCCAATGCAGCGGCGATGCGGTTCAAAGCTTGGTCGTCCATCGGGTCCTCCGGTCAATTCTGATGGGTTCAAAGCATGTTCTGATTGACGCAACAAGGCCCACCAACGAAAAAGGCGCGCCCAGATGTGGCGCGCCTATGTTGTTTTCTCAGCAGATTACTTCTTGTCTTCGAACTCCTGCATAAGGTCTTCATCCGCTTCGGCCTCTTCATCGTCGTAGTAGCCGTCGGCGCGCAATTGTTCTTCTCGCTTCCGTTCAACCCGGGCTACCAAAAAGATCGAAATTTCGTAGAGACCATAAACCACAACAAACAGAATAACCTGCGTGATCACGTCGGGGGGCGTGACAATGGCCGCCAAAACCAGAATGCCTACGACGGCATATTTGCGCACGGCACCCAGCCCTTCGGCGCTGACCAGTCCCGCCTTGCCCATGAGGGTCAAAAGAACCGGCAGTTGGAAGCACAGACCGAAAGCCACGATGAACTTGATCGTCAGGTTCAGGTATTCCTGTGCTGAGCCCTGGAAAACCACGCTCAGGGGTGCAGCGGTTGCACCTTCTGCTACGGCTTCACCTTCCGCGCCAAACTGCTGAAACCCAAGAAAGAAGTCATAGGCCAGCGGCGTGACGACATAGAACGCAAAGCTTGCGCCCAGAAGGAACATGAAGGGCGAGGCCAGCATGAAGGGCAAAAACGCGTTCTTTTCCGACTTGTAGAGACCAGGCGCCACAAAGCGCCACATCTGCATCCCTATATAGGGAAACGCCAGAATAAACCCGCCCAGCAACGAGACCTTGATAGCCACAAAAAAACCTTCCTGCGGCGAGATGAAAATCAGGCCGCAATCCTGTCCACGCTCGGTCAGAACCTCGCATAGGGGATTTGTCAGAAAGTTAAAAAGCGGCGTGGCCACGGTAAAGCAGATGATCATACCGACCAGAAATGCCACGACACAGTGTATCAACCGTGTGCGCAGCTCGGCCAGATGCTCGATCAGGGGCGCCGAGGTATCTTCGATCTCGTCGGTCTTGCTCATGTCTTGCTTTCAGTATTCAGCGCGGCTTCGGCCTCTTCCGCCTTGGCCAGTGCGTCGGCGGCTTCCTTGGCTTTGCGCTCGGCAGCGGCACGTGCTGTGGTGGCCTGAATTTTCTTGGCCTGCTCGGCCCGTTCTGCCGCCAGTTTGCCGGTTTCGCTGTCAGGATCGAATTTAGTGGGATCGATGCTTTTTGCCATGTCCTGCGCGGCTTGTTTGACACCGTCCACGGCAGAACCCACAGGATTCGCGGCGGCGTTGAGACCTTTCTTGATCTCGTTCACGCCAGCCTGATCCGCAGCCTCGTTCATGGCGCTGCTGAATTCGCGCGCCATGCCACGGGCTTTGCCGACAAAACGCCCGACATTGCGGAACAGCACCGGCAGGTCCTTCGGCCCCACAACGATCAGGGCGACGATGCCGATGACCAGAAGTTCGGTCCAGCCCAGATCAAACATCTGCGCTTACGCCTTGTCTTTCTCGGTTTCGGGGGTCACGTCCTTGGCGATCTCGGACGCATCCTGTTCCAGCTCTTCCGTTCCGTCCTTCACGCCTTTTTTGAACGCGGTGATGCCTTTGCCAACTTCGCCCATCAGCGAGCTGATCTTGCCGCGACCAAACAGAACCAGAACCACAACGGCGATCAGCAGAAGACCGGGAAGGCCGATATTGTTGAGCATGTCTTTTCTCCTTTTTCGTCGGCGCGAATGAACGCCGGGAATATGAACTGGCTCTGTGTTTACGCCCGGAGGCTTTTTGTAAAAAGAGATCAGAAGCGGATTGAAGGCAAAATTTGATGTGATCTGAAAGAATCTAAGGGCTCGTATTTCTCAACTGACAGGTTTATGTCAGTTGGGTACGCATAAGTAGACGGTATCGAAACCTGGTCAACGGAGACCCAAATGACCCATGTTGCTGAAATCGTCACCTTCACCCTCGCCAATGGCACTACACCGGAAGAGTTTGTGAAGCTCAGCCAAGCCTCAGAAGCCTTTGTGCGCAGCGCACCGGGCTTTGCCAACCGCCAGTTGAGCCAGGGCGAAGACGGTCGCTGGACTGACTATGTCATCTGGACGGACATGAAGGCGGCCAAGGACGCCGCCGCACAATTCCCACAACAGGACTTTTGCGCCGGTATGATGGCGGCCATCAACCCTGAAAGCATTCAGATGCGTCACGAGAATGTGCTATGGAACATGACTGCCTAGGCGCAGTCTGGGCGGCGTGACATGCGCCGCACGGATCGCCTATTTGATATCATCCAGATCCTGCGCGACGGCAAACTGCACCGTGCGAAGGACATTGCGGACCGGCTTGAGGTGTCGGTCCGCACCATCTATCGCGACATGGACACGCTGGTGGCTTCGGGTGTTCCGGTCGAAGGCGAGCGCGGCGTAGGCTACATGGTGCGCGAGCAGATTACTCTGCCCCCTTTGAACCTGACCCCAGCCGAGCTTGAGGCGCTGAACCTTGGCATGGCCATCGTGGCGGAAGCTGCCGACCCGGAACTTAAAGCCGCCGCCAACGCGCTGGCTGACAAAATCGACGCGGTTCTACCGACGCAGGTTGTGGCCGAAGCTGACACGTGGAAATTCGCAGTCTACCCCTTTGCCGATGCCGCCCGCGGGCTGGCACATATGGCCCCGATCCGCGCGGCCATCAAATCACGCCAGAAACTCCGCTTGTCCTATCGCAGAATCGACGGGGTTCTCACCAACCGCACTATCCGCCCGCTGCACATGGAGTATTGGGGCCGCGTCTGGACCCTCACGGCCTGGTGCGAGCTGCGTCAGGGTTTCCGGGTCTTCCGTATCGACCTGATCGAATCCGTCTTACCTCTGCCGGAAGTCTTTGCCGATGAACCTGGCAAACGCCTGAGCGACTACGACCCAAACGATTGACAGGTTTAATCTTTTCCTAGTCTTTGCGCGAAAAGCATGGCCCGAAACGGGCTATTTCCCTTATTTCAGGTAAGGCTCTGGATCGACTGACTCGAACCCTTTGCGCACTTCAAAATGCACATAGGCATTGTCTCCGCCCCTCAGCTGCGCAAGCTTTTGGCCACGACGTACTCGGTCGCCTTTCTTGACGGTGATATCATCGACATTGGCATAGACTGTCAGCAGATCGTTCTTGTGCTTGACCACGATGATCGGAACCTGATCCGCGTCCGCCGTAATTGCCGCAACAGTGCCCGCGTCGGCCGCCGTCACCGCCGTGCCGGGTGCTGCTGCGATGTCGATACCTTCATTCTTGCCTTTGTTATACCCACGAATGATGGTGCCGCTTACCGGCAGAGACAAAGCTGAAGACCGCGTATTGGTCGGGGCTTCAGCCGTCACATCGGGGGCCTCGGCCAGCGGCGCGACATCTTCTTCAGGCAGAGGCTGCGTTGCGCTTGGCGGCGTCGGCGTGGGCGAGCCCTGCCCCGGCTCGGTCACTTCCGTTGCCGCAACAGGTGCTGCGGCAGCAGCGCTTTGCCTTGGCGCTGGTTGGTTCTTGACCGGGATCAGCAGAAACTGACCTTCGCGCACGGTGAAATCTGGCCCCAACCCGTTCCATTCCGCCAAGGCTTCAACCGGCACCTGATAGAGCCGCGAGATGGTATAGGCTGTCTCGCCCCTCTTCACCTTGTGCCGAACCGGCTCCGGCCCCGAGGTCACTGGAGCCGGGGATGTCGCTGGTTTCGCAGGTTCCAACGTCGTTGTCTGAACCGAGTTTGTATCCGGGGCCTGATCGATTGCATTTCCGGCCACCGAGGCGATATCTACTCCGCTTCCTGCACCCACTGACCGCGGCAGCGCCAGCACTTCGCCTTCGCGCAAGGTGTCGGTTGTCTGCAGACCGTTAAAGCGTGACAATTCCTCTTCCGGCAGGCCCACCCGTGCGGCTACGTCCCGCACCGTGTCGCCTCGTCGGGCGACGACAACCTGATAGTTAGGATAGGTGATCACGCCCCGACTGTCCGGTTTGGGCCGCGACGTAGTGGCCGACAGCGCCGCATCGGTGGTCGAGAACCCGCCGACTTGCCCGCGCAAATCATAGTCCAGAGGCCCTTCACACCCGGCCAGAACTGCCACAGCGACCAGTCCGGTTGCACAGCGGCGCATAGATGATTTGGATACTGCTTTCATAATTCTGTCCTCAAAGCCTGCCCCTGTTTTCCGGGGTTCCGGCGACCAACTCACAAAGCCTGTTACTTCTCGTCCTTCCCAAGTCCCTCAAGCAGAGGCACAAAACGAACTGACGTCAATTCATCATAGTCCAGACCGGTTTCAGTGCGTGTCACTTTGATCAACTGCTGCACCGCATCCGACTGCCCCACGGGTAAAACCATAATACCCCCGATTTTAAGCTGCGCCAAGAGCGGGCCCGGAGGGTCCTCGGCTGCGGCTGTCACAATGATCCGATCAAACGGTGCCTGTTCCGGTAAACCGAAGGATCCATCAGACAACATGGCGGTGACATTGGTCAGGCCCAAATCGGTAAACAGCTTGCCCGTTTCGCTCACCAGCCGCCGGTGACGTTCGACGGTATAGACACGGCGCGCCAGTTTCGACAGGATCGCCGCCTGATAGCCCGAGCCGGTTCCGATCTCGAGCACGGTGTCCCGCGCCCGCACATCCAGCGCCTGTGTCATCAGCCCGACAACCGAAGGCTGGCTGATTGTCTGACCGCAGGCGATTGGCAGCGGCATGTCCTCGTAAGCGCGATCCGCAAACAGGCCAGTGACAAACCGCCCCCGATCCACCTGCTCCATAGCCGCTAAAACACGCGCATCGGTCACGCCCCTTTTGCGCAAGGCAAAGAGGAACTGCATTACGGTTTCGGGGTCCAGTCCGCTCATTCGACTGCCTTCAATGCCTCCAGCATGTCATGCGCGGTCAAGTCGGCGCGCATCGGCGTGACCGAAATGTAACCTTCCAAATTGACCGCCGCATCGGTGCCCGGCGCCGTCGGGTTGTGCTGATAACCGCCCTTGATCCACAGGAACCGCCGCCCCGAGGGCGAACTGTGTGGCTCGACCGAGAAATGTGTATCACGCCGGAAACCCTGTGCCGCTACGCGTGTGCCCAGCACCTCATCTGCCGGAACGGGTGGGAAATTCACGTTGTAGAACAAGCGGTAATCACCCTGCTCTACCGGAGTGGCATCCAGAATACGCCGGACCAGGTCGGCGCCAAAGCGCGCAGCGCCCTCAAATGGATCATCCAACCCCAGGTTACGTGGGCCGAAATACTGAGACAGTGCAATTGCCGGCACGCCTTGCAGCGCCGCTTCCATCGCACCACCAATGGTTCCTGAGTAAAGTGTGTTCTCAGCCGAGTTGTTGCCCCGGTTTACGCCCGACAAGACCAAATCCGGCGGGCAGTCCACCATTACATCATGCAACCCAGCCAATACACAGTCCGCAGGCGACCCTTCGGCCGCATAGCGTCGCTCGCTGAGCTTGGCGATCATCGTGGGATGGGTATAGCTAATACAATGCCCGACCCCGGATTGCTCGAAGGCAGGCGCAACCACCCAAACTTCGCCATCCGGTCCGGCAAGTTCGGCTGCGATTGCCTCAAGCGTGATCAAGCCCGGAGCATTGATTCCGTCGTCATTGGTCAGAAGAATACGCATGTGCTCGATTTACCCCCGCGTTTGGCCCTTGATAGACCCCGGTCTGCGTTGCGGCAAGCGACGCGGGCCTGCATTCTGAGGCTTTCGCGCACCACTCAGGCGGAAATCGTCAGATCAGCTTTTGCTGTCAGGGAAAACAAAACATTTGTCACGGCGAATGGTCAGCCACATAACGCGACCCGGCCCCGGTACAAAAACATTTGGAACCGTCGCCTTGAGGATTGAGCCGTCGTAATCCATGCGGAACTCGACAAGACTCTCATTTCCCAAAAAACGCGCGCGCTCGACTACACCCCGCGCAGCCACACCATCTGTCGGCGTGGGCAAAGGTCCCTTTCCGTTGCGGTCAAAATCCAGTTTGACATGCTGCGGGCGGAATACAATTTCGACATCCGTTCCGTCCGGGATGCCGGGCGCAAGAAACTGACCAAACGGCGTATCAGCCAAAGCCCCATTCACTTGCGCTCGCAACACGTTGACATCACTGAAAAAGGCCACGGCGGCTTTATCCGCTGGTCGGGTGTAAACGTTATAGGGCGCGCCTTGCTGCACCACCTTACCACGTCGCATCAGCGCAATCTCATCCGCCATGCGCATCGCCTCTTCCGGCTCGTGCGTGACCAGCAGAACGGCAGCGTCCTCTTCCTTGAGGATAGACAGCGTTTCGTCCCGAATGCCATCACGCAGGCGGTTGTCGAGGCCGGAAAACGGCTCGTCCATCAACATGATCCGGGGGCGCGGCGCCAATGCGCGGGCCAGTGCCACACGCTGCTGCTCCCCGCCCGATAACTGATGCGGAAATCCGTCGATGAAGCGCATCAGGTCTACTTTACGCAGCAGTTCTTCAACCCGGGCGCGTTTTTCATCCTTGCTGCCCTTCAAGCCAAACGCCACATTATTGGCCACGCTCAAATGTGGGAACAGCGCGAAATCCTGAAACATCAAGCCAATCTCACGCCGTTCCGGCGGCACCCGGAAAACCGTGTCGCAGATCAGCTTGCCATCTACGTATATCTCGCCCGAGTCCTGCATCTCGACCCCGGCGATCATACGCAGCGTCGTGGATTTGCCGCAGCCCGAAGGCCCCAGCAAACACGTCACCTTGCCCGCCTGCACGGTCAGCGACACATCATCCACCACAACCCGCCCTTCGAACCGGCGGATAATGTTGCGAATTTCCAGACGTGGAGGAGTTACGTTACCTGTCACCGATGGACCCCAATTGCCTTTCCCGATCAAATCCATCGGGCTTAGGCGGGGATAGCAACCCCGCCCCTCAGGTGCAAGGGATCAGCAGCAACCACCGCCCGAAGATGCTGTCTCACCCACGGCTTCGAACGGGCTTTCGCCACCGCAGCCTTCGAAGATGCCGTAATGGGTCGAGAAATCACCGATAAAATCAAAGTGCCGCGCGAAACGCGTATCCTGCAACATCATCCACGTGTTGCCACAGACCGGAAAGACCTTGCCGGTTTCGATGATGTGGTGATCGTCCAGAACAAACTCATGCGGTGCGTTGGGCACGGTGCCCTTGTAGACCACCGCCTGCCCATAGTCTTCGCAAGCCGGCTCCAGCGCGGGTAGTTTGAACAATCGATACGTGGCCGACAGGAACTTAAGCGGTGCCACACGTGCTTCGAGCACGGGATTTTCGATAGTCAACGGACGGTGAGTCTCGCGTCGTGGATCACCGAAACCGGCCTTACGGGCCATCGACAGGAAATCATTCCAGTACAACGCGCCCGACAGGCATTCGCCGTACAGCACTTCATCCTCGGCCATCGCCTGCGGGATACGGCGGTCTGCGTAAACGTCCGAGAAGTACATCTCGCCACCCTCTTTCAGCAGCCGATACGCTCCGCGCAGAACCGCATCCTTGTCGGTCGCCAAGTTGATCACGCAGTTCGACACTATGATGTCGAACGATCCGGGCTCCAAATCCAGCTCATCCAGCTTTTCGATATAACCGTGATGGAATTCTACATTGCTTTTGGCGTGGCCAAAGGCTTGGGCGTGATAGTCCTGATGCGCACGGGCAACGTCCAATTGCTCGGGCGTCATGTCCACACCGACAACCCGCCCGTTTTCACCCACCATAGCCGACAAGGCATAGACGTCACGCCCCGCGCCGCAGCCCAGATCGAGGATCGACATGCCCTCGAGATCCAGAGGCGCGATCAGACCGCAGCCGTAATACCGAGTCAGCACGTCGTCATGGATTTTCGAAAGGATCTTTTTGACATGATCCGGCATGTCATCAGGCGTACAGCACGCGTTGGTCTGCAAGTCCGCGCTGCTTTGCAGGACCTCACCATAGTAATTCTGCACCGACTCGTGCTTCATCGCAGTCTTCCCCTCAAACATGGTTTCTTCGCAGGTAATGCAGCAAGCCGCGCCAAGCAATCCAAAGCCTTTGCTTTTGACAAAAGCGTGAGTGTTTCTTTTCAGGTCGAGCCCAGCAATTCGAAATCCACGCCCGCGCGGACCTTGCCGTTCACCTGCACCTCAAGCCGATGTGCGCCGGGCACCAGTTTGAACGTTGTGGCGTCGCCCTTCAGCTTGTGTCGTTTGCTCAGGTGCAAGTGGCCATTTTTAAGCGACGCCTGTTTGAGTTTGTGCACTTTGGCTGAGATTTTTCCACCAGGACGTTGGAAATGAACGATATAATCCACCAGAACAGGCTGCTCGCCTGCGCCGGTCAGGGCAACTGAAAACTCCAGCGCCCCGCCTATCCGGGCCTCTGAGGTCAGATCCACTGACACCGCCACCTTGGCCTCAGGGTCATACCCCAAAACCTTCATCGCCTCGGGGTGTCCTGCTTTGACCAGTCCGCGCAACGTATGTGAGGTCATCCAGTCCAACTCAGCCACGTTCTGCCGTCCATCAGCGCGCCACTTTTCCAAGCGTTCCAGAACCAGATCAGGGTTTTTCTTGGTGATGTCGTTCAAATGATTGGCCACAGACCGGGTAACATAGCGTGTGCCGTCCCCGTGCAGCCGGTCCAACAGCGGCAGCGGATCTGCCAGATCAAGACCAATCCCCTGTCCCCAAGGCAACCGGGGCCGCGTGCCCTCGCTCACCAACCGGCGCACATGATAGCTGTCATGGCTGCACCATGTCTGCATTCGCTTTAGTACGGCGTCTGGATCATGGTTCAGAAACGGGCGAATGGCCCATTCCATGGAAAACCGCTGGGTCAACTCTTCCAGCACATCCAAAGCCAGATCAACGTGATCCAGCCCGATCTCTGCAACCCACTCGCCCAACGGTCCAAAAATGAAATCCCCGAAATCATCATCTGTCTTCGAGGGGTCCAAAGGCGGCGGCAAAGCGCGCAGGATGACAGGGGCAACCGCTGGTAAATCGCCCGGCACTGCCTGTTGCAGGCAGTCTGAAATCCACACCATTCTCTCTTTCAGTTCCAGTTTCAGCAGGCGCGACATAACCTGCGCATGAAACGCCTCGGCATCAAAAGACGCGTCAGCTGCATCAAACAACCCCGCGAGATAGCGGGTTTTTTCCGCATTAAACAACTGGTCTTTTAAAGAGAAATTCTGAGCCATCTTTACATCGTCATGTTTCCGGCGCCACCGTCCAGCAGAATGTTCTGCCCAACTATGAAACCCGCCTGTTTCGAGCAGAGAAACGCGCAAGCAGCACCAAATTCCTGCCGTGTACCGTAACGACGTGCAGGGATAGTGGCGGCTCGATTTGCACGCGCTTGATCGATCGAAATACCTTGTTGCGCTGCGACACTGCCATCCAAAGAATCCGCCCGATCGGTGGCATGAATGCCCGGCAACAGGTTGTTGATATTGACCCCAAAGGGCGCAACCTGACGCGACGTACCCGCCACGTATCCAGTCAGCCCCGTACGCGCTGCATTCGACAAACCCAAGGCCGGGATCGGAGCACGCACCGACTGTGAAGTGATGTTGACGACACGCCCCCATCCTTTGTCAATCATTCCGGGCAACAGTGCTTTCATAAACGCTATTGGCGTTAGCATGTTGGCATCCAACGCCTCAATGAAATCATCACGATCCCAGTCTGACCACAGCCCCGGAGGGGGACCACCTGCATTTGTCACAAGAATATCAACGCCCTGCGCGGCTTCGATCACCTGGGCCTGACCCTCGGCAGTTGTCACGTCACACGCGACGGCTTGCACCTCGACGCCGTACTCTGACCTAAGTCGCGCGGCCTCAGCCTCCAACGCGTCAGAACCACGGGCGTTCATCACCAGATCAACGCCCGCTTCTGCCAGAGCCTCTGCGCAGCCCAGCCCCAATCCCTTGCTGCTGGCGCAAACCAGCGCGCGCTTTCCTTGAATTCCCAGATCCATCGGATCCTCCCTGTCAGTCATTGCCGCATGTCTAGCACCGGCCAGACAGGGAAGACCAGAAACGGATCGTTGATCAGTAAAAGAACTCTTCCCGCACGATTTTGCCGTCGGCCACGTGGTAAACGGCCACCTCGCGCATATCAAAGGCTTCGCCGGTTTCTTTCACAGTGCCCTGCACTTCGAAAATCACGGCAAAACGGTCGTCACCATGGGGAAACGGGTCACTGACGGAAGCCCCTGAGACTTCATGGGCACTTTCCCACCACTCATGCTTGCCACGTATGGCTTCCACACCGTGGGTTTCGCGCCCCATTCCCTGAAAATCCTGCCCTTCGACCGAAACAGCATCCGGAGCGTATAGCTTTGACAGGTTTTCCTTGGCGCGATCCTCACGGCATCCGGCGACCAGTTCGTCTGCAATCTCTTTCAAATTCATTGATCCTCTCCATTATTTGTTCACTATATGTTCTTATTGCCATACCCTCACGATTCGAACCACCCCCTTTGTCTTGCTTCGGCAGATTTCCCCGCATATACGCGCGCTCATGCTTGATACCTCGAACCAACCCACCCTGCCGCCCGAGATTGCCCGCCGCCGGACATTCGCCATCATCTCGCACCCGGATGCGGGCAAGACGACGCTGACGGAAAAGTTCCTGCTTTACGGGGGCGCGATCCAGATGGCCGGTCAGGTGCGCGCCAAGGGCGAGGCACGGCGGACACGGTCTGACTTCATGCAGATGGAAAAGGATCGGGGCATCTCGGTCTCGGCATCGGCGATGTCGTTCGACTATGACAATTTCCGCTTCAATCTGGTGGATACGCCCGGTCACTCGGACTTTTCCGAGGATACCTATCGCACGCTGACTGCGGTGGACGCGGCCGTCATGGTGATCGATGGTGCGAAAGGTGTGGAAAGCCAGACGCAGAAACTGTTCGAGGTTTGCCGTCTACGCGATCTTCCGATCCTGACCTTCTGTAACAAGATGGACCGGGAAAGCCGCGATACGTTCGAGATCATCGACGAGATTCAGGAAATGCTGGCCATCGACGTTACGCCTGCGGCCTGGCCGATTGGCGTGGGCCGTGATTTCATCGGCTGTTACGACATGCTGCGCGACCGTTTGGAACTGATGGACCGCGCAGACCGCAACAGGGTGGCGGAAAGCATCGAAATCAACGGGTTGGACGACCCGAAATTGGCCGAACATGTGCCCGAGCATCTTCTGGAAAAGCTGCTGGAAGAGGTCGAGATGGCGCGTGAACTGCTGCCAGCACTTGACCCGCAGGCGGTTTTAGAAGGTCACATGACCCCGATCTGGTTTGGTTCGGCGATCAACTCGTTTGGCGTCAAAGAGCTGATGGAAGGTATCGGTGCTTATGGCCCACAGCCGCAAGTTCAGTCAGCTGAACCGCGTCAGATTGCGCCCGATGAAAAGAAAGTCGCAGGCTTTGTCTTCAAGGTTCAGGCCAATATGGACCCCAAGCACCGCGACCGGGTTGCCTTTGTCCGTATGGCTTCAGGTCACTTCAAACGTGGTATGAAACTGACGCATGTGCGGTCCAAAAAGCCAATGGCGATCTCGAACCCAGTGCTATTCCTTGCATCCGACCGCGAACTGGCGGAAGAGGCTTGGGCCGGGGACATCATCGGCATCCCGAACCACGGCCAACTGCGCATCGGTGACACACTGACCGAAGGCGAAGCACTGCGCGTGACCGGTATTCCTTCGTTTGCGCCGGAACTGCTGCAGGGCGTGCGTGCGGGCGATCCGATGAAAGCCAAGCATCTGGAAAAAGCCCTGATGCAGTTTGCCGAAGAAGGCGCGGCCAAAGTGTTCAAACCCTCGATCGGGTCGGGCTTTATCGTCGGCGTCGTCGGCGCGCTGCAATTCGAAGTGCTCGCCAGCCGGATCGAGATGGAATACGGTCTGCCCGTTCGGTTCGAGGCGTCGCAATTCACCTCGGCCCGATGGGTCAGCGGTGACAAGGCCGAGGTCGAGAAGTTCGTCAACGCCAACAAGCAGCACATCGCACATGATCATGACGGTGACATCGTCTATCTGACGCGCCTGCAATGGGACATCGACCGAGTCGTGCGCGACTATCCGGCTCTGAACCTGACTGCGACAAAAGAGATGATGGTGTGATCCAACTGGCTGATTGCGCAGCCGAACCAGGCTGTGCAATCCTGCGCGCATGAGTGACGACGAACTGACCTATCCCGGTGGTCTGCCAGACATGCTGGACAGCTATGAGAACCGGCGCAGTCCGTTTCAGTTCGGCGCCCTCACCCTGCCTGATCCCGACGTCGATCTGGATGATCTGGCCGAACGCACGGTTCCAGCCAGCGCCACCGAAGTGCCGGCCGGACGCAGCACCACATGGGATCGCAAACGCGCCCAAATCGCACGCGAATTCGTCGGCCAGTCGGAATTGGCCTTCCTGAACGCGCAATTGATTTCGAACCTTAGAAAACGGTCTTTTCCTCGCCACGCGCCAACCCTATTCTGCCGGTTGTGGGACGAACAGTCCGATCACCTGCTGGCCACACTCGACCTGCGCTGGCTGGTGTCTTCGGTTCAGACATTTGCGGACCACGGCCAGACGGCGACACAGCGCGAGGTGGGTCACGCGTTGCGGATGCTGTTTGGTCTGATGAAGCTTTACGAGTTTGAACGCCTATTCTCGGGCCTGGCCCCGGATACACCCTTTCGGTTCGAGGACAAAAACCATGTGGATTTACCCTTCGAAATGAAGGGTTTTTCCTTTGAAAAAGGCGGGTTGGACATCAATCTTATCGCCCCAATTTGGACCCGAGCGATGCACGACCCGACCATCGCGCCGTTGGTCGATCATCTGATGACGGAACTCAACAAAGACCCAGGCGGTGTCTTTCGCCGCCTGCAACGGATGCGCGACGCGCGCGCGACGCGCGCATGAGCACCTGGGGCATCGTCTCGATGGTTCGGGGCCCGACCGAGAACGTACTGCGGTTCGTGGCCCATCACCTCGAACTGGGCGCGGACTTTATGTATATCTACATGGACGAACCCAACCGGCGCACCTTTCGGGCGCTCAGGATGCACCCCAAAGTGCGCGTGCGGGTCTGCGACGATGCGTTTTGGGAAAAGCGAGGTCGCGCAAGGCCGGAAAAGCATCAGGTCCGTCAGACGGTTCACGCGACATTTGCCTATCGCAACACGCCCCTGGATTGGCTGACGCATATCGATGTAGACGAGTTTCTTTGGTCCCCGACCCCGATCGCCGAAGTGCTGGGCAACGTGCCGCCCAACCTCAACGCCGCACGCGTCCGCCCTATGGAAGCCCTGGCTGGCGGTGACGATCTTTATAAGGCACACATTCCGCAGGGGCCCAACCGCGAGGCGTTGGTCGAAGCAATTTACCCGACCTATGGCGCGTTTGTTCTGGGTGGTTTTCTCAGCCATGTGCAGGGCAAGCTGTTCGTTCGCACTGGCCTGAAATACCTGAACTTCCGCATCCACAACCTGTTTCAGAACAAAAAGCTACTGCCTTGCAAATACGAGTTGCCCGAGGTCGAGCTGTGCCACCGGCACGCACCGGATTGGGACCACTGGATCGGACATTACCAGTTTCGTATTGATCGCGGCTCGTATCAGGCAGGCATGGCACCCAACGTACCGCGCGAACAGGGTGGTTTGAACAAAAATGAACTGCTCAACTGGATCGAAGCCGAACAAGGCAAAGACGGGCTGCGCGCGTTTTACGATGAGATGAGCGGAGCAGACCCCGAAGTCCGTGCCCGTTTGGAACAGCACAACCTACTGCGTCACCGCCCATTGGCTCTGGACGAAAAACTGGAGAAACACTTCCCCGGAACCTGCTGAATTGTTGCGGAAAATCCCGCGAACATTTTGCGTGCCCCGCACTAAGCGGACTTCATTTGACCCTGACCTACGTTTTTGTTATGTCCGCCCCCAAGCCGAATAGGCGCATTGCGCGCATGGCCATCCGGGCCCGGCACATCTTTGACGCGCGGGCCAGGTCAAGTGTCCGCAAAAACCGGACTTACATGACAAAGTTTAACGAACTGAACCTGAACCCAAAGGTCCTCAAAGCCATTGAGGAAGCCGGATACGAAACCCCCACTCCGATCCAGGAAGGTGCGATTCCACCTGCTCTGGAAGGTCGCGATGTTCTGGGGATTGCGCAGACCGGCACTGGCAAAACCGCCAGCTTTACCCTGCCGATGATCACCCTGCTGGCCCGTGGTCGCGCCCGTGCACGCATGCCGCGTTCGCTGGTTCTGTGCCCGACACGGGAACTCGCCGCGCAGGTGGCCGAGAATTTCGACACATACACCAAGCACCTGAAACTGACCAAAGCGCTGTTGATCGGCGGGGTCAGTTTCAAGGAACAAGAGGCGCTGATCGACCGGGGCGTTGACGTTCTGATCGCCACGCCGGGTCGCCTACTGGACCATTTTGAACGCGGCAAGCTGTTGCTGACTGGTGTTCAGATCATGGTGGTGGACGAAGCCGACCGGATGCTGGACATGGGATTTATCCCTGATATCGAACGGATCTTTTCGCTGACACCGTTCACGCGCCAGACCCTGTTCTTCTCGGCCACAATGGCTTCTGAGATCGAGCGTATCACCGACACATTCCTGTCCGCCCCTGCCCGGATCGAGGTTGCCCGTCAGGCCACCGCATCCGAGACCATTGAACAGGGCGTCGTCATGTTCAAGGGCGGTCGCCGCGATCGTGAGGCCAGCAACAAACGCAAGGTTCTGCGTGCGCTGATCGATGCCGAAGGTGAGAAATGCACCAACGCGATCATCTTCTGCAACCGCAAGACAGATGTGGATATCTGCGCAAAATCGCTGAAGAAATACGGCTATAACGCCGCCGCGATCCACGGTGATCTGGACCAGTCGCAGCGCATGAAAACGCTGGACGGCTTCCGCGATGGGTCGCTACGCCTGCTGGTGGCCTCGGATGTCGCTGCGCGTGGCCTGGATATTCCTTCGGTCAGTCACGTGTTCAATTTCGACGTACCTGGCCATGCCGAGGATTACGTTCACCGCATTGGTCGCACCGGTCGTGCCGGGCGCGAAGGCAAGGCCATCACTATTTGCTCGGGCCGCGATGAGAAGGCTTTGGATGCAATCGAAAAGCTGATCCAGAAAGACATCCCGCGCATCGACAATCCGGTCAAAGAAGAGCCCAAGCCTGAAAAACCCAAGTCTGAGAAACCGAAGCCCGAGAAAAGGGCCAAGGAACAGGAAGGCTCGAAGGACAACCGGAAAGAGCGCGAACCGAAAGGACGCGGTCGAGGCCGCAAGGCCGATAACGGTCCGGTTGTTGTGGGGATGGGTGATCATCTGCCCAGCTTTATCGCTCTTAGCTTTGATGAGCGTCGTGCTGGCTAAATTGCCAGCACCAGCGCCAGTATCGAAAGCCCCAATAAGGTCATTCCGGCGATCTCTCGCCGGGTGATCGTTTCGCGGAAGAACAATGTCGAGGCCATCAAGCTGAAAAGCAGTTCGATCTGCCCCAGCGCTTTTACATACGCTGCGTTTTGCAAAGTGAACGCCCAGAACCAGCAAAACGACCCGCCCAAACTTGTCAGCCCGACAAAGACTCCAGTAGATCGCGTTTGCCAGACTGCGATCAACTCGGACCGATCGCGCCACAACAGCCAAAGCCCCATGCTGAGGAACTGAAACGTCACAACGGCAGCCAAAGTGACCAATGCCCTGAACCATGCGTCCAAGTCGCCCAGTTGCAGCGAGGCGCCGCGATAGCTGACGGAGGAAAAGGCAAACAAAACACCCGAACCAAGCCCCAATTTTGAGGCCCTGTTGGTCAGATGCCGCCACAATGCCCCGTCACCACCGGGTGTTTTCGACAGCAGCAGAACTGCGGCAAGACCCAACAGAATAGCCACCAGCGCGCCCGCTGACACGCGATCCCCCAGAACTAGAAAGCCGACAATCGCGGTTTGAATCACTTCGGTTTTCTTGAAGGTGATCCCCACCGCAAAGTTGCGCTGTTTGAACAGCGCCACCACACAAATCGTCGCAAGTATCTGCGCCGTCCCGCCGATCACCGCGTATATCCAGAACAATGGGCTGAGCGTTGGCAGGATTGCCCCCGTTACCTGCAAAGCGACCAGCAACCCTGCGACGGCCAACGGTATGGAATAGGCAAAGCGCGCAAACGTTGCGCCAGCCGCAGATAGTTTCACGCTGCTCAGCGATTTTTGCAGCATGAAACGCACAGTTTGAAAACTGGCGGCGGCGATGGTGACAGGGATCCAGAGACTCATGCCACCCGTTGTGTCGTCAAATCAGGACTTTGGCCAGAGCGGATGCGGCACGGGGTCTTTCGCGCGCCACAAGTACTGCCGGAAAATCTGCGCATAAGACCGGTATACATATGCCTCATTACAAGCCAGATACTTGTCTTTTCCGTCCCGATACAGTTGTGGCAAGCGATACCACGGGACGCTTGGGTTCATGTGATGAACCACGTGCAGGTTATTGTTCAGAAACAGAAATGCCAGGGGTCCCCGATCTTCGATGATGACTGTACGCGCCCGGGATTTTTCATGCGCGCGGTGCTCAAGGAACGTACGGATTTTCAGCAGCCCCAGCCCGATATAGGCCGAGATCAGATAGGCCCAGACCGGCATGGCCGACTGGGCAACAATCCACAGTACCACCGCCACGCCCGGCAGGTGCAACGCCCAGGCCAACAGGATATCCTTGTCCCAATGCCGCGCGCCTAGCCATTCGTCTCGCAGAAACAGAACTTGTCCGATGGCCGGGCCCAATAACATGCGGCCAAGCAGCGTGTTGTTGCCCGCCAGCAGCATTTGCAGACCGCGTGGCAACTTCGACCAGACCTTGGGATCCAAATAGTTCGATTCCGGGTCGTCATATGGATCGGTCAACGCTGCATCCTGATGATGCGCCAGATGCAGATCCCGAAAGCGGTTGTACGGGATGAAAAGCGTCAGCGGCAGCACCATCAACGCCTCATTCAGCCATTTGGCTTGAAACGGGTGCCCGTGAAGGACCTCATGTGTCAGTGACGAATGCAGGGCCGCAACCAGGCCCAAGGCCAGCACCGCCAACCACAACGAAACATCCGCCAACCAGAACAACCCCGCAAGCCACGCCGCATAACAGGCCATGATCAGGAAAAACGTGCCCCATTCAGGGGATTGGGATGTGGGTCGCTTAGCCATTGCGCCCCCACGAGATGCCCGCCCACACCCTTTCGTAAATCACGTACATGGTCAGGCCAATGGCGGTGTTCACCAGCGCCACAACCCCGCCCACAGTGGCCGAGCCCGTGGCAATCAGCCCTACAACGGTCATGGTGACAAGCCCCATGACATTCCAAACGATTGCTTTCACGACAGATCTTCGCCGCGTTTCCATTCCGACCCTCAGTCTTTTTGCTTTTTTCAAAGAGTTACAAGTCGGTGGTTATTCTGAAAATTCTGAATATGATTAACAAAATTCATCAATTATGATATTTATCACCATATGCAGGAAAAAATAGACAAACGAGATCGCGCCGCGCAGTTTCGACTGCGACTTGCCCGCGCGATGGAACAACGGAACATCAGTCAAAGCGCGCTTGCGCGTGACATAGGGGTTGACCGCTCGACCGTATCGCAGCTTTTGACCGGGCATGGCGCGCGCCTGCCCAATGCGCATGTGGTCGGAGGATGCGCGGCTGCGCTTGGCGTTTCAGCCGACTGGTTGCTAAGCCTGTCCGACAGGCCAGAAAGCGCGGCCGAGCTTCTGGCCGGTTCCCTAAGCTTCACCGAAGCACCCCGCGCGCTGGTAGATGAAAAGATTTTCGAGTGGCACAAAGAAGCGGCCGGGTACAAGCTGCGCTATGTCCCAGCCACGCTGCCTGACATGCTCAAGACCCGCGCCGTGCTGGAATGGGAATATGCCCCGCATCTGGGGCGAACGGCGGATCAGGCGATCGGCGCCTCCGAGGACAGGTTGGCTTGGATGCGCAGTGCGCAGTCGGATTATGAAATCGCCATGCCGCTGTTCGAAATCGAGAGCTTTGCAAGCGCCACAGGGTATTACAGCGGCCTTAGCGCGCGGGTACGGCTGGAACAGACCGACCACCTTCTGACACTTTGCGATCAGCTTTACCCCAGAATGCGGATCTATCTGTTTGATGCCAAAAGACTTTATTCCGCCCCGGTGACGATATTCGGCCCTCTGCTTTGCGTGTTCTACGCAGGCAGTCACTATTTGGCGTTTCGCGACCGGGACCGGATCGAAACATTTACCCGCCACTTCGATACGCTTGTACGCGAGGCAGAGGTGACCGCCCGCAACTTTCCCAACCATCTTCGGCAGCTCAGATCCATGATTTCAGAAGGCACATGATGCAGGCTTTGGAATACTGTGCTATGGTCCCTTGGCGCGAACCTTCGGGCATTCCGATCACAGACGGAGGACCACAGGAATGGACGCAATACAAACCGCTCAATACGCACGTGCCCTTTATGCCGCTCACGGAGACCGGGCCGAGGCCGAAGCTGCGCAGAAAATGCGTGAATGCGAGGCTGCCGGAAATCAGCAGGAAGCAGAGGACTGGCAGGCCGTCCGCCAGAGCATCCGGCAGATCAGGGGCCCCAACCAGGGCTAAATCATAGTTTCGGGTCAGGATTGACTGTGTGGCCATCGACCGCGATGACCTGACCCGACACCAATCGCGCCGCGTCTGACGCCAGAAATACAGCCATATTCGCTATGTCCTGCGCCTCGACAAAGCGCCCCATGGAGGTGCCCGAGGCATAGCCCTGGTAGACCGCGTCGCGGCTCATGCCTTTGGCTTCTGCCTCACGGGCCAGAACGCCTTCCATGCGCGGACCTTCTACTGCGCCCGGGCAGATTGCGTTTGCGCGTATCCCATGCGGGCCCAGTTCCATCGCAAGTGTTTTCATCAAGCCAATGACCGCCCATTTGGCCGACGCATACGGCGCACGAAAAGGATAGCCATACTGACCTGCCGTCGACGAGGTCAGGATGATGCTGCCTGTACCTGCCGATTTCATCAGTGGCGCGGCATATTTGGCCGCCAGAAAAGCACCGTCCAGATTAACCGCAATGCAGGCGCGCCAAGCATTCAGATCGATGTCTTCGATTGCCTCGGTTGGCCCTGCTATTCCGGCGTTGGCACACAGGGTGTCCAGCCCCCCTGCCTCTGAAACAGCATCAAAGACGCCGCGCATACCAGCCTCATCCGAGACATTGGCGCAATGTGTCGTCCAATGATCGGGCACAGAATTTAGCGCCGCCTGATCGATATCTGTAACCCAGACATCATATCCAGCCGCATCAAACGCCTCGGCCATGGCGCGACCGACACCGGACGCGCCAGCCGTTACCAACACCCTTCGGCTCATGAGGGCTTCCGAATAGCGGCCCCCGCACCTTCGGGGTAAGGCAACACGGACTGAGCTTTGGCAATGCGCGCCATCGCCGCTTCGATTTCAGGGGACGGAGAGCTTGGACGCCGGGTCTCAAGACTGACATGCAGCAAGAAGCTTTCGCCTGTGGCCAGCAGTTTGTCGCCTTCATACATGCTGTGGAACACATGCAGCTTCTTGCCTTGCCCCAGCAGCATCTGCGTGCGCACCTCGATCTTTGCACCCGCGTTGACCTCATCGATGTAACGAATGTGGTTTTCGGCGGTGAAGTAACTGCCGCCCGACGAGATGTACTCCATGTCGCAGCCGATGATCTCCATGAAGCGGTCCGTGGCGGCGGCAAAGGCCTCCAGATACTTCGCCTCATTCATGTGGCCGTTATAGTCCGTCCAATCCAGCGGGACGGCGCGCGACAGGGTCAGGATCGGCTGGCTCAGGTCCGCCTGATCCAATGTCGGCAAGGCACCCGGTTTCAACAGCGTATCATGCTGGTTCAGAACCGCGCCTGCCCCGTAATTCTGCGCCTTGAGCGCGCGCATCATCCCCACAAGGTTGTTGTCGCGAATGCGCTCCAGTTCGCGGATCGAATGCATGCCCGATTGCGCATCCGACTGGTCCGCAATCATATCGACCAGTTCTTCGGTGAACTCGGGCACATCCATCAGCTTTGTCCAGGGCCATTTCAACGCCGGGCCAAACTGCGCCATGAAATGGCGCATACCGGCTTCGCCGCCTGCCACGCGATAGGTCTCGAACAGGCCCATCTGCGCCCAACGGATGCCAAAGCCCATGCGGATCGCCTCATCGATTTCCTCGGTCGTCGCAATGCCGTCTTTGACCAGCCACAGAGCCTCGCGCCACACCGCTTCAAGGAACCGGTCGGCGATGTGCGCGTCGATCTCTTTCTTGATGTGCAGGGGGAAAAACCCGACCGATTTCAGCAACTCCTGCGCGCGTGCGACCATTTCGGGAGGGTTCCTATCGGTGGGCACCAACTCGATCAGCGGCAACAGGTAAACCGGGTTGAACGGATGCGTTACGACGATCTGTTCGGGGCGCAGCGCGCCCTCTTGCAATTCCGAAGGCTTAAAACCGCTGGTCGAAGACCCGATGATCGCGCCCGGATCGCAGGCCTCTTGCAGACCTTTGTAGACTTTCAGTTTCAGGTCCAAACGCTCCGGTACGCTTTCCTGAATCCAAACCGCACCTTCTACGGCGTCGGCCATTTCATCGTGAAAGCTCAATACGCCTTCGGGCGGCAATGGCACATCGCTCAGGCCTGGCAGAGACCGCCGCGCATTGTCCAGAACTTCGCCAATTTTGCGCTCGGCCTCAGGGTCCGGGTCGAACACCCGGACGTTCCAGCCATTCAGCAGGAACCGTGCAGCCCAACCGCCGCCAATGACCCCACCCCCGATGATTGCTGCCGTTTTTGTCATATCGTCCTCTAATCGATACAGATCACTTGCGCCTGCCCCGCCTCATCCAGATGTGGAATGCATCCGAATTTTGGCGTGACGGCACTGCATTGTTTGGTGTCCGACAGGCAGAACCCTGCACAATCGGAGGCTATTTTGCAGGGTGCCCCGGCGTCGGGCAAAGGTTCAAAGCAGATATACTCCCGGAGTCGCCCAGCCACCTCATATCTTCCGCCTTTGGCTTCGCACTGCTGGCGGGCCAACTCAACCTCTGTGGCTTGCGCTGCCCCTTCGCAGGGCAGGCATGCCATCAGTAGCGCCGCGCATATCACAACAACCGATCTCATGGTTATCATCCTTTTGCTGACGCTCCAGAGCCTTCGACCATGCCAGCGGCCGCAAGCAAATCATCCCCTTGGCGCGCGTTTCTCCAATCCCAACTTCTCACGCACTTCCTGCGGCCCAATAACCCGCGCGCCCATATTCTCGATGATGGTTCCCGCGCGTTCCACCAACTGCCAGTTTTCGGCCAGAACACCCTTGTCCAGCCACAAGTTGTCCTCGAGACCCACGCGCACGTTGCCGCCGGCCAGAACCGTCGCCGCAACGTAAGCCATCTGGTTCCGCCCCAATGAGAATGCGCTGAAGGTCCAGTCATCGGGGACATTGTTCACCATCGCCATGAAGGTGTTCAAATCGTCCGGCGCGCCCCACGGCACACCCATGCACAGCTGAACCAAGGCGTTGGGCTCCAGAATCCCCTCTTTCACCAACTGCTTGGCAAACCACAGGTGGCCGGTGTCAAAGGCTTCGATCTCGGGCTTCACGCCCATATCCGTCATCATTTGCCCCATAGCGCGCAGGGCTCCAGGCGTGTTGGTCATGACGTAATCGGCCTCGGCAAAGTTCATTGTGCCACAGTCCAAAGTGCAGATTTCGGGCAGACACTCGGCAATATGCGCAACGCGCTCCGACGCACCGATCATGTCAGTACCCGCTTCATTCACCGGAAACGGGCTTTCAACACCACCAAACACGATGTCCCCCCCCATCCCCGCAGTCAGGTTCAGAACAACGTCCACGTCGGCGTCGCGAATCCGGTCTGTGACCTCACGATACAGATCCAGCCGACGGCTTGGCGCACCGGTTTCGGGGTCACGCACATGGCAATGCACAACTGCAGCTCCAGCCTTAGCGGCAGCAATCGCGCTGTCGGCAATCTGCTGCGGCGAGCGCGGTACATGAGGGCTGCGATCCTGCGTTCCACCCGAGCCGGTCACGGCGCAGGTGATAAAGACATCGCGGTTCATTTCCAGAGGCATGGCGTTTTCCCCAAGTTATACCCGGTTTTGACCTGAGTTTTCCCCAGGCTTCTCCCCGGATTCCGATTTGCGTTACTTTCAACTCTGACGCAGCCTTGGGAAAACAACTTGGCAGAATGCGAATCGAACTTGATGCAATCCGCAAAAAACATACTGCAGCCCGAACATCGCGCCCTGAAAACGGCGGTGCTGGTACTTGATGACTGCAACACGCTCAGCTTCGCCTCCGCGGTCGACCCAATGCGCGCGGCCAACCGTCTGGCCGATCGCCCGGCCTTTGACTGGGACTACGTGACAGCGACACCCGAACCGGCAATGCTGACCAGCGCCTTGCAAGTGCCGGGTATCCCGCTGGCACGTCTGCAAGGCTGTGACCTAATGATCGTTGTGGCCGGGTTCCAACTGGCCCGTCACGCCACCCCCAGCCTGCTTGCGGGTCTGCGCCGGATCGCAGGTACTGGCGCAACAATGGCAGGCATCGATGGCGGCCCCTGGCTGCTGGCCGAGGCCGGGCTGCTTGACGGCCACGCCGCCACCACCCATTGGGAAGACCTGGAAAACTTCGCCTCGCGTTTCCCCGAAGTGGACGTGCGCCCCGACCGCTTCACCGTGTCTGACACCCGGCTGACATCCGGCGGAGCAATCCCGGCGGTCGAGATGATGCTGCACATCATCGCCGCCCGTCACGGAGCGGGTTTCGCGGCGCGCGTTTCGGGCTTGTTCCTCTACGAAGGCGCACCCGACCCTGCCAAACCGCAAAGCCGCACTGGCGCACCACACCGCCACACAGCTTTGACCGCCAAGGCCAATTCACTGATGCAGGACTCTTTGGATGACCCCTTGCCGCTTGCCTATATCGCAGACCGGCTGGGCACCAGCCCGCGTACGTTGCAACAACAGTTCCGTCTGCGCCTGAACACCACGCCGCAGGACCATTACTTGCAACTGCGCCTGGCCGAAGCGCGTCGCCTTGTCACTGACACCGACATGCCGCTGATGGATGTGGCGCTGGCCACGGGCTTTGCCTCACAATCCAGCTTCGCCCGTGCCTTTCGCACCGCACACGGCCAGTCCGCCCGCGATCTCAGACAAGAGCGCGCGCACCCCACCCATCACTGACCGGATCCAACTTCATCTGGCTAAAAATACCTCGGGGGAGCCGCCGAAGGCGGCGGGGGCAGCGCCCCCTGCCCTCAGTACGGCATTGGGTGCGCCTTATGGGCTGCATCCAACTCTGCCAGCACCTCATCTGACAACGTCAGATCCGCGCCAGCCAATACGTGTTCAAGCTGCTCAACCGTGGTCGCGCCAAAAATAGCCGACATCATGAATGGCCGCGTGCGACACCAGGCCAATGCCATATGCGTCGGATACAAGCTATGGCGCGCAGCAACGTCCAGATAAGCCGCGACCGCATCAAACACCCGATCAGACTTGCGCCCGCCTAGTTCAGGTGAAAGCGACATGCGTGAACCGTCCGGGACGGCACCACCCTGATACTTACCCGTAAGCAACCCGGTACCCAAAGGCGAGAACGCCATCAGCCCGACATCTTCATGCACGCATAGCTCGGCCATATCCGTGTCAAACAGCCTGCAGAGCAGCGAATACTCGTTCTGAATCGACGCCACACGCGGCGCGCCCATCTTTTCGGCCAGACGCACCCACTGCGCCGTGCCCCATGCACTTTCGTTGGACAGACCAAAGGCGCGGATGTTGCCCTTGTCGACCTGAGCCTGCAACGCCTCCAGACACTCCTGCATGTTCCCCAAAACGTCATCGGTGTTGTGCCCGGTTGGCGCAAAATCCCAGTTCTGACGGAACATGTAGCTGCCGCGGTTCGGCCAGTGAAACTGGTAGAGATCGATGCACTCTGTCTGCAACCGCTTCAGCGACCCTTCAATCGCTTCGGGTATCGTCTTGCCTGTGATCGGCGCACCGTCACGCACAAAGGACAAACCCTCACCGGAATGCTTGGTCGCAAGAATGTAATCCCCACGCCGCGCCGCATTGGCCGCGTTCCAGTTGCCCAGAATCTCTTCAGTGCGTCCGATCGTTTCTTTTGAAACCGGGTTTACGGGATACATCTCGGCTGCATCCACAAAGTTGATGCCGGCATCCAGCGCCATATCCATCTGCCTGTGCGCATCGGCTTCGGAGGTCTGTGTGCCAAAAGTCATGGTTCCAAGGCATAGGTCGCTCACCATAATTCCAGTACGGCCCAAGGGCTTCATTTGCATCTTTCAAATCTCCTGAAAACGGCGTCGCCCGTCAGGCTTCGGCCTTCTTTTCCCACCGTCCGGATTCTTCCGACCAGTATTGCGCCGAACACCCCGCAGCGGTCAGCGATTTCCACTGCCCCCGCGCATGTTGAACGGCTATGTCGTCATTGCCATCGAACAGAATGCACACACGTTCCATCGCGGTGACTTCTTCCGCCTCGACCAGCGCTCCGTCAACGACCATGACACAGGACGCGCCATTGGCAGCTTTCGAACCCGTGGTCAGCAAAATCGGCTGCTCTGCGTCATGGGGGCCACCGTCGCGGCCATGCGGCAGAAACCCGTCTTCGGGCCCCAGCCACAGCTTTTCATCCAGCCAGTCCATCCGCGCAGGGTCGGTGCCCCGCACGGCAATCTTCCACCCGGCCTGCCGCGCCTTGTCCAGCAGCACCGGCAAGGTGTGTTCCAGCGGCTGGCGGGTCAGGTGGTAGAAATAGACAGCGCCCATCTGCTTACTCGAAATTGTCCTGCACAAACCGGCTCAGCGCGCGAACACCCCAACCGGTGGCGCCTTTGGGTGCATAAGATGTCTCAGCGGAAACCGAGGCCACCCCTGCAATGTCCAGGTGAATCCAGGGCGTTTCTTCTTTGACGAACCGTTGCAGGAACTGCGCGGCGGTAATCGACCCCGCAGGCCGACCACCCACATTCTTCATGTCGGCAATGCGCGATTTCAGCAACTTGTCATAGGAATCGCCCAACGGCATCCGCCACGCGCCCTCGTCTTCGGCTTTGGCCGATTTCAGGAAGGCATCACAGAACGTGTCGTTGTTTGAGAACACACCGGCATTCTCGTGCCCTAGCCCGATGATGATTGCACCTGTCAGAGTGGCTAGATCTATCATGCCAACGGGGCTGAACCGTTCTTGCGCGTACCACATGACGTCACATAGAACCAAACGACCCTCGGCATCGGTATTGATGATCTCGACCGTATCGCCTTTCATCGATTTGACCACATCGCCGGGGCGCGTGGCATTGCCTGAGGGCATGTTCTCGACCAATCCAACCAGACCAACGACATTGGCCTTGGCCTTGCGCTTGGCCAGCGCGCGCATGGTTCCGGCGACAACACCTGCGCCACCCATATCCATGGTCATCTCTTCCATACCGCCCGCGGGCTTCAGCGAGATACCCCCGGTGTCAAACACCACACCTTTGCCAACCAGAGCCAGCGGCGCATCGCCCTTGTCACCCCCCTTCCAGTGCATGACGACCACTTTGGACGGGCTGTCCGAGCCCTGCCCAACGCTCAGCAATGTGCGCATTCCCAGTTCCGCAAGTTTGTCTTCGTCCAGAACTTCGACCTCAAGACCCAGTTCCTGCATCTCGACCAGACGATCGGCGAATTCGGTGGTTGTCAGAACATTTGCGGGCTCGTTGGTCAGATCCCGAGTCATCCGTACACCGTCAGCAATTGCGTAAAGCGGGGCAAATTCGGCCTCGGCTTCGTCCGGTTTGGAATGACTGATCGTGACCGTGCCCAAGCTGTCGCTTTCTTTGGTCTTGTGCGCGTCAAAGTCATAGCTGCGCAAAGCGATGCCCAAAGCAAGTTCGTCAGTGCGCACCTGATTGCCGACCATCAAAAGCATGTCCTTGCCGCCCGCCAGCTTGGCCAGCGCTGACCCTGCCTTGCGTGCTTCGTCCGCTTCCGGGCGGCGCGGCAGCACCAGAACGTCCAGCGCCTCGGCGGCCATTCCGGCGGGCCATGCCAGCGAGATTACATCAGCGGCTTTGGCTTTTTCGAACGACCCACTTTCGACCAATCGCGCCACTGCCCCTTTTGTCAGGCGATTGGCCCGACGGGCAGCGGGGTTCATCTTGCCGTCGGACGGAATGATGATGGCCACCCGGCCTTCGGCCTGCGCCATCGCATCCAAGTCGAACTCTTGAAAGAGGATCGGTACCAGACTGCTCATTGTAAACTCCTCAAATTCTGTTCCCCAAGACCTAGCCCGCGTAGCACCGCTTGACCAGATAGCAGTTTTCCCCGGGCCTCAATTGCATTAAGGTCTCGAAAAAATAACCGGCAGGCTCGGGGGAGAAAGACGTGGCACGAGAGGGCAGGCATAAGCCGTTGCGCAGGAATTTCCGCGCGCGCGCGGACCGCCCGTATGCCCGTTCTGCAAGCTTCGCGGGGTGTTGCCCGTGATCCTCGACCGTTATTTCGCCCGTCGTTTCATGCAGAGCTTTCTGGTCATTGGTGGCATCTTTCTGACCTTGATGATTCTCATCGACCTGATCGAACAGATTCGCCGGTTTGACGATTACGACCTGTCTTTTGGGCAGTTGCTGCAACTGACTCTTCTGAACACACCGGCAGCGATCAGCGAAATGCTTCCCCTGCTGGTCATCCTGTCTACGATCGCTCTGTTCGTCGGGCTAGCGCGCACTTCAGAACTGGTGGTGACACGCGCGACCGGTCGCTCGGGTATTCGTGCGCTGGTGGCACCTGTGCTTCTTGCGCTGATCATCGGCGCGCTGGCCGTAGCCTTGCTGAATCCGATTGCCGCCGCAACTTCAGAAGAATTCCAACGCCTTTCCGATTCCTACAAGAATAACGGCAGTTCGGCCCTGTCCATCAGTAGCGAAGGGTTATGGCTGCGCCAATCAGCGGAAAACGGTCAGGCGGTGATCCATGCGCGCGGAACCTCTAACGGGGATTCGCTTGGGTTGGACGATGTGACCGTGATTACCTTCGCCCGCGATGGCAAACCCACCCAACAGATCATCGCTGATCGAGCCGAGTTGGAAGATGGCAGGTGGGTCTTGTCCAACGCCAAGATCTGGACCATGCAGGAAGGGCAGAACCCCGAAGCCAGTTCCGTTGTTCATGACCGCCTGGAACTGCCGACTTCGCTGACCCGCCAGCGCATATTGGATACGCTCGGGCAACAGGATTCCGTGTCAGTCTATGACCTGCCCCAACTGATCGCGGACCTGCGCGAGGCCGGCTTTTCGACCAAGCAATATGAGGTTTGGTTGCAAGTTCAACTGGCACGCCCATTCTTTCTGGTCTCGATGGTCCTGATCGGAGCAGCCTTCACCATGCGCCACGTCCGATTTGGCGGCACCGGAATCGCGGTGCTGACAGCGGTCTTGCTTGGCTTCGCCGTCTACTTCGTTCGCAACTTTGCGCAAATCCTTGGGGAAAACGGACAATTGTCCACATATATCGCTGCCTGGGCACCGCCCTTTGCCGCTATTCTGCTCTCATTGGGCCTACTGCTTCACGCGGAGGATGGCTGATGCGGCGCCTCCTTTATGTTGTGTTGACCAGTGCAGTGACGCTTTCCGTGCCCGCTGTACTTGTGGCCCAATCCACCCCGACACAGGCACAAGACACACAGGCTCAGGAACAGCCAGCGCTGCTGGTGGCCGACAAGGTTTTTATTACGCCTGAAAGAAAGCTGGTAGCCGAAGGAAATGTCGAGGCCTTTCAGGGCGACATCAAACTGTCTGCCCAACGCATCACATATGACCGAGAAACAGGCGAACTGACGCTGGACGGCCCTATCCGCATCGATCAGGGCGGTCAGACAACGTTGCTTGCGGATTCGGGACAGCTGGACAGCGGTATTCAGAACGGTTTGCTGGTCGGCGCGCGCATGGTCTTTGAACAACAGGTCCAGATCGCATCTGTTCAGGCAAAGCGAACAGCCGGGCGTTACACGCAATTCAGCAAAGTCTCGGCCACCTCTTGCCATGTCTGCGCCAATGGCAGGCCGCCAATCTGGCAGATTCGGGCCCGCCGCGTCACTCATGACCAATTGGAACGGCAGTTGTATTTCGAAGGCGCGCAGCTTCGGGTGTTGGACTACCCTATCTTCTATTTTCCTTATCTGCGACTGCCCGACCCCACACTGGACCGCGCGACCGGTTTTCTTGTGCCATCGATCCGCAGCACGTCGCAGTTGGGAACAGGCGTGCAGATTCCGTATTTCTTCAAACTCGGGGACCACAAGGACCTGACACTGACACCTTATGTATCAGGCAAAACAACAACGTTGGGCTACAGATACCGCCAGGCCTTTGTGAACGGGCGTATTCAGCTGGAAGGCGCCTATACGCGCGATGACATTCAGCCAGACCAGGATCGCGGCTACCTTTTCGCAAACGGTTGGTTCAACCTAAAAAATGATTTCCGACTGACCTTCCAAGTGCAAACCACTTCGGACGACGCGTATCTGGTGGACTACGGCCTTCCTGACCCGGACCGTTTGCGAAGCGAAGTTGCTTTGGAGCGGATCAAACGTGATACTGCCTTCAAGACAAGCCTGATCTACTACAAAACGCTTCGAGAAAGCGAAAACCAAAACGAGATTCCGTCGCGTGTTTTCGATCTGAATTACGAAAAGCGTTTCTTTCCCAACGCGTTGGGCGGCGAAGTGCGATTGGCCTTTGTCGGCCATGCACATGAGCGTACCAGCGACGTGGATGTAATCGGCCGCGACATCGCCCGCGCCACGTTTGACGCCGAATGGCTGCGCAGCTGGACCTTCGCTTCGGGCCTACGCGCCGATGCAACTCTGGGCGCGTCCGTCGATACGTTTAACATTCGAAACGACAGCAACTTCCCCTCGCAAGTCACGCGTTCTACCCCCAGAGCTGCCCTGACCCTGCGCTATCCCACGACGCGACGCGAGCAATCCGGCGCAGTTCAATTCCTTGAACCCATTGCTCAGATCGGATGGACGCATGTCTCGGATACGGATGTGCCAAATGACGAGAGCACCTTTCAGGAGTTTGATCAGGGCAACCTGCTTGCGCTCTCTCGTTTTCCAGCAGAGGATCAGCGCGAAGATGGCGCGACCGGAGTCGTTGGTCTGAACTGGGCCCGTTACGGCGTGGACGGCTGGCAGGCCTTGGCCACCGTGGGTCAAGTGTTTCGGGCAGATGCCGATCCGAACTTCACTCTGACTTCGGGGTTGCAGGGCACCACATCAGATCTGCTGGTTGCCGGACAGATCAGAACCAACAATGGCTGGTCACTGAGTGGGCGTGGACTGATCGACAGTGATTTCAGCTTTGTCAAAGCTGAATTGCGCGGCGCATGGTCGAACGAATTCGCGAGGATTTCCGGCAGCTATGTCTGGCAGGAACCCGATCCCGCCGAAAACATCGTCGATGAGATATCGGAAATTTGGCTTGTAGGCCGGTATCAGGTCGACGAGAACTGGCGGACAAATGCTCTGGCCCGCTATGATCTTGGCCAATCCGAACCGATCCGTCTGGGTTTGGGCGTGACATACCTCAACGAATGCGTGCAGGTTAACATGTCTGTAAGCCGGCGCTTTACTTCAACATCTACTATTGAGCCTTCGACAGAATTCGGCTTTACCCTTTCACTGACAGGGTACTCCGTCGAAGGCGGTGGCAAGACATACAAGAGAAGATGCAGTTGATATCAGGTTTCTCCAGGTTTCTTCGTTCCGGTTGGCTTAAACCGGCCGCGCCGGTTCTCACCGCCGCAGTTTTTGCAATTGCGGGCTCGCAGGCCGTGGCACAAAGCCTGTTTTCTCCTGCAATCCGGGTCAACCAAGACATCGTAACCTGGTATGAACTGGAACAACGCCTGCAATTTCTGAACGTGTTGGGCCTGCCTGGCGGCAGCGAAGCTGATGTGCGAGACGCTCTCATTGATGCGAAACTGCGCCAACAGGTCATGCGCGAGGCCGGCGTGCAGGCCACCCCCGAGGCCGTTCAACTGGGCATCGACGAATTTGCGTCGAGGGGCCAGTTGTCATCAGAACAGTTCTTGAAATTGCTGGGAGAATCGGGCGTCGATCCAGAGACGGTTCGCGACTATGTGGCGGACCAACTGGCCTGGCGCGACTATATCAGCTCACGCTATCTGTCTCAGGCCCGCCCCACTGAGGATGAAATTGACCGCGCTCTGGGGCAGACCGGAGGCGGTGGCCTTCAGGTCCTTTTGTCGGAAATTATCATCCCGGTGAACCAGCAAACCGTTGCTCAGACCGAGCTTCTGGCTCAGGAAATCTCGCGCTTGGAAGGCATTGATGCCTTTTCAGCCGCCGCCGCACAGTATTCGGCCGCGGCCACCCGCGATCAGGGCGGTCGGCTGGAATGGTTGAACATCACCGACCTCCCCCCCGCCCTGCAACCGGTCATCCTGCGTCTGCAAAACGGCGAGATTACCGAACCGATCTCGCTGCCCAATGCTGTGGCCCTGTTCCAGATGCGTGGCCTGCGTGAAGTTGCAACTTCGGCAGCTCCAATCTCGACGCTGGATTATGCAATCTATTACATCGCCGGAGGGCGCAGCGCCGACGCTCTGTCACAAGCCGCACGCCTGAAGGAAGAGATCGACACCTGTGATGACCTGTACGGCATCGCCAAAGATCAGCCCTCCGAAGTATTGGAACGCATCGACGCCGCCCCTTCCCAGGTACCGCGTGACGTTGCCGTCGAATTGGCCAAGCTGGACCGCTTTGAGGTATCGACCAACCTCACCCGCAACAACGGCCAGACGCTGATGTTCCTGATGCTGTGCAACCGCACGCGCGATCTGGGTGAAAACACCTCACGCGCGGATGTGGCAAACGCCCTAGCCCAACAGCGCCTTCAGGCATTTGCCGAAAGCCTGGTGGAACAGCTGCGGGCCGATGCCGTCATCATTCAGGAATGACACGTCCGATTGCGCTCAGCTGCGGCGAACCGGCCGGGATCGGCCCTGAAATCGCTGCCAAAGCCTGGGCCGAGCTTCGCGGCACTTGCCCGTTTTTCTATATCGGAGATGTCAGCCACCTGCCTGCTGACACGCCTGTCGCGCAAATCGAACACCCATCTCAGGCCGTTGCCTCCTGCGAGCAGGCACTGCCGGTCCTGCAATTGGATTTCCCGGCCCCCAACGTGCCCGGCCAACCCGACCCCGCCAACGCGCCCTCGGTGATTGATGCCATCGAAACGGGTGTTGAGTTGGTCAAAACGGGCGATGCAGCCGCGCTTTGCACCGCGCCTATCCACAAAAAAGCTCTGATCGACGGGGCTGGGTTCACCTATCCCGGCCATACCGAATTTCTCGCGGCCCTCTCTGGCACGAAAAGGGTCGTGATGATGCTGGCCAGCGATCAACTGCGGGTCGTGCCCGCCACTATCCATATTCCACTTTCTCAGGTCCCTGCGGCCCTGACCCCTGACCTACTGCGCGAAACGATTCAAATCACTGCGCGTGGCCTGCGTGACCAGTTCGGAATCGATAGCCCACGCATCGCCATCGCTGGCCTCAACCCCCACGCAGGCGAAGGTGGCAAAATGGGCACCGAGGAAGGCGACTGGATTACTTCGCTTATAGCTGAACTTGATCCGGACGGAGCAACTCTTACAGGCCCCCACCCAGCAGACACTTTGTTCCACGCGGCTGCTCGCGCCCGCTATGACGCGGCCATTGCGATGTATCACGATCAGGCCCTGATCCCTATCAAAACGCTGGATTTCGACCTTGGCGTGAACGTGACACTCGGTCTACCCTTCATTCGCACCTCCCCGGATCACGGCACCGCACTGGACATTGCCGGGAAGGGCATCGCTACACCCACCAGCCTGATCGAAGCTCTGAAACTTGCCCAACGCATGGCTAAAGGCACTTGACCCTTCACCTGGCTGAAAATACCTCCGCCGGAGGCAAAAAATCTCTGGCGTACTCCCTCCACCTTGCGTCACGGTAATTGGATCATGAGCGCTATCGACAATCTTCCCCCGCTGCGCGAGGTCATCGCAACCCATCAGCTTTCAGCACGCAAATCGCTGGGTCAGAACTTCCTACTGGACCTCAACCTGACCGCCAAGATCGCCCGCCAGGCCGGGGACCTGACAGAATGTGATGTGCTGGAAATCGGACCTGGCCCCGGCGGCCTGACACGCGGGCTGTTGTCTGAAGGCGCGCGCAAGGTCGTGGCAGTGGAAAAAGACACGCGCTGTATTGCTGCCCTGAACGACATCGCCGCCGCTTATCCCGGACGGCTTCAGGTCATCAACGGCGATGCGCTGGAAATCAATCCGCTGGAACACCTTACACCGCCGATCCGTGTTGCCGCCAACCTGCCCTATAACGTGGGCACCGAATTGCTGGTCCGTTGGCTAACACCACCTGAGTGGCCACCTTTTTGGCAGAGCCTGACGCTGATGTTCCAACGCGAAGTGGCTGAACGCATCGTCGCCCAACCCGGCAGCAAAGCATACGGACGTCTTGCCATCCTCGCTCAATGGCGGGCCGAGGCGCGCATCGCCATGTCGCTGCCCCCGGGCGCTTTCACCCCACCGCCCAAGGTGTCCAGCGCCGTGGTTCACCTGACCGCCCTGCCCAAGCCCCGCTATCCCGCCGATGCTGCCACCTTGTCCCGCGTTGTGGCTGCGGCCTTCAATCAACGCCGCAAGATGTTGCGAGCTTCATTGAAGGGCGTGGCCCCCGATATCGAAGACCGTTTGCTGGCGGCAGGAATTCAGCCCACGGAACGCGCCGAACAGGTCCCGCTAGAAGCATTCTGCGCGCTGGCCCGCGAAGTTCAAAAGACCTGAAAACAAAAAAGCCCCGGCTCTACCGGGGCTTTTGTTCAAACCGCTTTTTTGCTTATTCAGCCGCTTCCGGTGCGTCCCCATCGGTTTTGGGGGCATCTTCCGCCGCTGGCGCCGGTTTGGGCTTACGTGTGCGCGGTTTGCGCGCAGGTTTTTCCTTTTTCTCCTGTGCCGGAGGTTCGGCGCCTTTGCTTTCCGGTGTCTCGACCAGACCGCTTTCCGGCGTTGCCTCGGGCGCCGCAAAATCCATCACATCCGGCTGCGGCGATTCGGCCGGGTCGGCCTGACGGGCGGCTTCGCGTTCCTGCCGTTCGGCGCGTTCGCGATCACGCTCTGCCTGGCGTTCGCGGTTTTGGCGCTCTTGCTCTTCCCGGCGGGCTTCCATTTCGCGCTGCGCTTCACTCAGCATCCGAAGATAATGCTCGGCGTGCTGCTGAAAGTTCTCGGCGGCCACGCGGTCATTGGACAGTTGCGCGTCACGAGCCAATTGGTTGTATTTGTCAATGATCTGCTGCGGCGTGCCACGCACCTTGCCCTCGGGGCCCGAGCTATCAAAAACACGGTTTACGACGTTGCCGCCGGAGGGACGATTGCGGTTATTCTTGGCCCGCGAGCGGGATTTGGAAGATCTCATCTTACTTTACGTCAGCCTTGTCAATTCGCTGTCGAACCACCCGTTTCTTGCACTGCTCTGAGGCGTTTGCCGTGACGGGATCTCGACTTTTTTGGGCTTGGCGTCAGGGGTGAGCTGCAACAGCATCAACCTCGCCGACTAATCCTGAGTAAACATGTCCTGAGCGCGCAGACAAGAGGAATCTCGGGTTTTCACCAGCTTTTTTAGTCTGGGCAGCGCTTTTTGGTCGCAATCTCGCCGATCAACCCGGCATTTTTGCGCCAACCACACGGTCGCGCCCATCCAGATCAGGGATCACCCGGACATCAACAAGCCCCGCCGCATCAAACAAAGCGCCAACTTTTTTTGCCTGCGTTGGGCCAATTTCCACAAGAATCCGTCCCCCCGGCAACAGAAAATCCGGGGCAGACGCGGCGATCCGCCGATATGCGCCCAGCCCGTCGCCTTCGTCGGTCAAAGCCATGCGTGGTTCGTGCTCTTTCACCTCCGGCGACAGATCAGCCATTTCCTCGACCGAGACATAGGGGGGATTGGAAACAATAAGGTCAAATTGACCCTCAATGCTCTCAAACCAGTCTGAACGTACAATATCAACCCGCCCCTCTACATGATGCTCAACGGCGTTGGCGCTGGCCTGGAGACAGGCCGCCTCGCTCAGATCGACCCCAATACCCGAGGCGCTGGCACGTTCGGCCAACAACGTGATCAGAATGCACCCCGACCCCACGCCGAGGTCCAGAACATGGTCAAACGGCGCGCTCAGGGCTGCTTCTATCAAAGTTTCAGTTTCGGGGCGTGGGTCCAGTACATCTCGGCTGACCCGAAATTTGCGCCCATAAAACTCGCGCTCGCCTAGCAAATGTGAAACCGGCACCCGAATGGCGCGAAGCGAGATCAATTGGTCATAACGCTCGGCAATCTCGGGCTGCAACTCTTCCGGTGCAATCAGTGTTACCCGGCTGGCTTCAATACGCGCCGCGTGGGCCAGCAGCAGGCGCGCATCCCGGGCAGGATCATCCACGCCAGCCGCCCGCAAACGGGCCGTTGCCGCCACCATGGCCTGTGCCGCTGTTTGCAGGCCGGTCATTGCGCCATCTCGGCCAACAGCCGCGCCTGATCATCAGCCGTCAACGCGTCGATAACCTCATCCAGATCGCCCTGCATCACCTGATCAAGCTTATAGAGCGTTAGGTTGATCCGGTGATCCGTCATGCGACCTTGTGGGAAGTTATAGGTGCGAATACGTTCCGAGCGGTCGCCCGAGCCCACCTGACTGGCCCGATCTGCCGAGCGTTCACTGTCGATCCGTTGCCGCTCCAGATCATAGAGCCGCGTCTTCAGCACCTGCATGGCAATCTCGCGGTTTCGATGCTGAGACTTCTCGGAACTCGTTACAACCAACCCTGTCGGAAGGTGCGTGATCCGCACCGCCGAGTCGGTGGTGTTCACGTGCTGCCCGCCCGCGCCCGAGCTGCGCATCGTATCGATTCTTATGTCATTTGCGTCGATCTGAATGTCCACATCCTCGGCCTCCGGCAGAACCGCCACGGTTGCAGCCGAGGTATGAATGCGCCCACCGCTTTCCGTCTCGGGCACGCGCTGCACGCGGTGCACACCGGATTCGTACTTCATCCGGGCAAACACATTGTCGCCCTTGATATGGGCCACGACCTCTTTAATGCCGCCCAAATCCGAAGCCTGTTCCTCGATGATCTCAAACCGCCAGCCCCGCGCCTCGGCATAGCGCTGGTACATGCGCAGTAAGTCACCTGCGAACAAAGCGGCCTCATCCCCACCGGTCCCAGGACGAATTTCCAGCATCGCCGGGCGCGCATCGGCTTCGTCTTTTGGCAGCAGCGCCAGCTGCAGGGCTTGTTCCGCCGCCGGAATACTGGCCTGCAACTGAGGAATTTCCTCTTCGGCCAGTTCTTTCATATCCGGGTCGGCCAGCATCGCCTCGGCCTCGGCCAAATCCGCGACCAGCTGACGCCAGGCCATGATCTGATCAACCACCGGCTTGAGGTCGGAGTATTCCTTGGCCAGCGTCGCAATATCGCCCCCCGACGCGCCATCGGCCATGGCTGCTTCGAGGTATTGAAAACGCTGGGTGATCTGTTCAAGACGTTCTTCAGGGATCATCCGGGCGGTGTCTCTCATCCCGGGGCTTTGGTCAAGGGCAACGTCATGCTAAGCTCGCTGTCATGAAACGGATTTTGCTTGCTTTACTGCTGACATCCACGCCGGTTTTCGCCGATTACGTCGGCCCGGACGGTAAAACCCGCGATTGCTATTGCACCGATACATCGGGGTCTCGCATCGAGTTGGGCGAGATGATCTGCCTGCAGGTCGATGGTCGCATGTTCACCGCGCAGTGTCAGATGTCGCTGAACGTTCCCATGTGGCGAGAGGTTCAGGAAGGGTGCCTGTCATCAAGGTTGCAAAGTACACCCCTCGGAAACGCAGCACCGGACGGGGCGTCTTAAACCACAGGCGCAAAGTCACATCTGTTTCAACCACCCATCAACCCGCGCCTTGTTCACGCCAAAGTCTTTGCGCCCAAACCGCAAGCGGCCATGAACGCGCAGAGAGTTGCCGTCCTGCTGAACCGTGGTGTAGTCGGGAAAGCCGATCCATTTCGTGCGGGTGATGTAGGTGATCATGCCTGCTTCGACGGAACCTGCCAACACCGATGTGCGGGGCGTGGCGCGGATGATCTGGTCCAGCCGCTGCAACCCGTCTGGACCGGTTTCGACAACGCGCACCACACCGCCGGGCAGGTCCTGATCCACGGGTGCGACCGGCGCAATGTTCCAGTGCGCGGGGTCGGATGGGGCCAGTCGGATATAGGCGCCCAGCCCGATCACAAGCGCGAATACCCCCCAAAGAACCATCTTTTTCATCCCGCATTATCCTTTTGGGGAAACCCTATGCGGATCAAGCGCCGGGACAAGCCATTCCGCCCCGCTTTACCGTGACGTCACCCCCGGTAGGATGCACAGCATCTCGTATATCAGGTTCGCCGCTGTAAGCGCCGTGTTGCCCGACGGATCATAAGGCGGAGAGACCTCGACCAGATCACATCCCACCACGTTCACCCCCTGCAGCGCATGGATCAGTTGCAGTGCTTGTGGTGTTGTCAGCCCCGCAATCTCGGGTGTGCCGGTGCCCGGAGCAAAAGCAGGATCCAGGCTGTCGATGTCATAGGTGATATAAACCTGTTGCTCGCCGATGGTCTTGCGAATCTGCGAGCCGATTTGGGTCAGGTTCTGCTGCCAGAGCTCCCAAGCGGGAAACTGGCGAAAACCCCAATCCTTGGCCTCGGTAAAGTCTGAGGCCGCGTAGCCAGATCCACGAATGCCGATCTGAAAGGTTTTGTCGGGAACGATCAGCCCCTCTTCATACGCGCGGCGAAAAACGGTGCCGTGGGTTTCCTTTTCGCCAAACATCTCTTCATTCACGTCCGCATGGGCATCCACATGCACCAGCGCCACCGGCCCGTGCTTTGCCGCAATCGCCCGCAGGATCGGCAATGTGATCGAATGATCTCCCCCCATCGCGACCGGGATCACATTTTTTGCCAGTATCGCATCATAGCTTTCTTTGATGATCCTTAGGCTGTCCGACAATGAGAAGGTATTGATCGCCAGATCGCCAATATCGGCAATCTGCAGACTTTCGAACGGGGCCGCAGACGTGGCCATGTTATAGGGCCGGATCATCGCGCTTTCGCTGCGGATCTGTTTCGGGCCAAATCGTGTGCCCGACCGCCACGAGGTGCCGATATCCATCGGAATCCCCAGTACCGCTACGTCCAGCCCTGCCAGTGAAGCGGCCTGCGGAAGGCGCATAAACGTGTTCGGCCCCGAAAATCGCGCCAAGTCATTGCCACTGACCGGTTGGTTGAATTCTGTCATGCGCGTGCCGCCCCATCCTTTTTTCACGTCTTCCAGCACATACCGGAAGTATGGCTAACCAGAAGTTAACGCGTATCCCAACGGGTTTACTCTTTCGCCTTTGCCAACTTGTCCCAGCCCAGCAGGCAGATGATCTGCGTCGCCACATGCGCCCCGGCAATCGCTGTTGCACCCGACGTGTCGAAAGGCGGAGAGACCTCGACCACGTCTCCGCCCTTGATGTTAATCCCGGCAATGTCGCGCAGGATGATCTGTGTTTGAATGGAACTTAACCCGCCCCAGACCGGCGTGCCGGTGCCCGGCGCAAAGGCAGGGTCCAGCCCGTCGATGTCAAAGCTCAGATAGACTGGGCTGTTACCCAGTATACCTTTGATCTTCTGCGCGACCGCGGCAGGGCCAGATTCATAGACCTCGCGCGCGTCGATGATGTTGACGCCCAAAGTGTCCTCATTGGTGGTGCGAATGCCCACCTGAACGGAGCGCTTTGGGTCTACGATCCCAGACTTTACTGCCTTGTAGAACATTGTTCCGTGATCAACGCGGGACATATCATCATCGGCCCAGGTGTCCGTATGCGCATCGAATTGCAGCAACGACATCGGCCCGTATTTCTCGGCATAGGCTTTCAGGATCGGGAAACTGATATAGTGGTCCCCGCCCAGCGTGACAGACGCTACATCGGCCGCCAGAATGGTGCGGATATGATCGGTCAGTGTGTCGGGAAAGGCCGGAATATTGGCATAGTCATAAGCCATGTCTCCGTAGTCCACGATGGCCAGTTCGCTGAGCGCATCAAAAGGCCAGCCATAGGGCGCATCGGGCGATTGCAGAGCGCTGGCCTCGCGGATTGCACGTGGGCCAAGGCGCGTGCCGGGGCGGTTGGTGACAGCCTGATCGAAGGGTACACCGGTCACGGCGATGTCCACCCCGTCCAGATCTTTGGTATAAAGCCGCCGCAGAAACGAGGTCGCTCCGCCAAAAGTGTTCTCATAAGACAACCCTTTGAGATCGGGATTAGTGAACGCTTCGTCCACCTGGTTTTTTGCGTCTTCCAGTGCCATTTGTTTACCCCATCAACCCAACGGCTGCGCCTTTTCCACGATGCGTGCGAAAAAGGACGCGCCGATAGGCGCTATATCGTCGTTAAAGTTGTACTTGGGATGGTGCAGCCCTGCACCATCGCCTTGCCCCAAGAACAGATACGCGCCGGGCCGTTCCTGAAGCATGTATGAAAAATCCTCGGCTCCCATATCGCGCCCCATAGTGTCGACCACGCGTTCAGGCCCAGAGACTTCGCGCGCAACATCGGCAGCAAAAGCGGTTTTTTCGACATCATTGATCGTCGCGGGATACCCAACCTGATAATCCAACCGCGCCTCAACCCCGTAAGACGCGGCCTGCCCCTGAACGATCTGCTCCATCCGCTCCATGACCATCTTCTGCACGGACGGGTCAAAGGTGCGCACCGTGCCATTCAGATACGCAGTGTCCGGAATTACGTTGTTAACCGTTCCCGTGTGTATCTGTGTGACCGAGACCACCAGATCTTCCACTGCATAGTGGTTGCGGCTGACGATGGTCTGGATCGCCTGCGCAATACCGCAGACCGCCATAACGGGGTCTTTGGTTAGATGCGGCAACGCCCCATGCCCTCCGACACCCTGTATATGAATCTCGAACGAATCCACCGCCGCCATAATCGGGCCCGCCGTGGTATAGAAAGCGCCTTCCGGGTTTCCCGGGTCGTTGTGTATTCCGTAAACCTGCGAGATGTCGAACCGGTCCATGATGCCTTCTTCGACCATCACCCCGGCACCGCCGCCCTCTTCCTCGGCGGGCTGAAAGATCAGGGCCACGCGACCGCTGAAGTTCCGTGTTTCGGCCAGATAGCGCGCCGCTCCCAACAGCATTGTGGTGTGGCCGTCATGACCGCAGGCGTGCATCTTACCTGGGTTCTTCGAAGCATATTCGACACCTGTTTCTTCTGGAATCGGCAGGGCATCCATATCCGCACGCAGGCCGATGGTCGGCCCCTCGCCCTGCCCGTTGATGATCGCAACCATTCCGGTCTTGGCGATACCCTCATGCAGTTCATCCACCCCGAACTCGCGCAGACGCTCGGCCACAAAGGCGGCTGTCTCGTAGCACTCGAACTCCAGTTCAGGGATCGTGTGCAAGTGCTGACGCCACGCAGCCATATCGGCTGAGAAATCGGCAATTCGGTTGACGACGGGCATCTGGGGTGGACTCCTGATCGGGACTGCGGGATGGATGCATCTGACACCGGAACGAAAGGGTTCGCAATGGCTGAAAATCCTCTGATCCACAACAGCGACGCTGGTATCGAACGGTTACTGGAAATCATGCGCCGCCTGCGCGACCCGCAAAGTGGTTGCCCTTGGGACATCGAACAGGATTTCGCGACGATTGCCCCCTACACTATTGAAGAGGCGTATGAAGTCGCCGACGCCATTGAGCGCGAAGCTTACGATGAGCTGAAAGGAGAACTGGGCGATCTTCTGTTCCAATCCGTCTTTCACGCGCAAATGGCTGAAGAGGCCGGGCATTTCACCTTTCAAGACGTGGTCCGCACCATGTCGGACAAGATGGTCAGCCGTCATCCCCACGTATTTGGCGACGAATCCCGCGACAAGTCAGCCGATCAGCAGACCAAGGATTGGGAAGCGATCAAGGCCGCCGAGCGTGCAGGCAAGGAACAAAAGGGCGCGTTGGACGGTGTCGCGGCGAACCTGCCCGCCCTGCTGCGCGCGCACAAACTGCAAAAACGCGCTGCACGCGTAGGCTTTGACTGGCCCGATGCCAGCCATGTGTTGGCAAAGATCACCGAAGAAGCGGCTGAACTGGAAGAAGCGCGGGACAAGATGGACGCCGATGCGCTGGAGGACGAATTCGGTGATCTCCTGTTTGTGATGGTCAATCTGGGTCGCCATCTGGGTATCGAACCCGAAGCCGCCCTGCGCCGTACCAATGCCAAGTTCACCCGCCGCTTTGAACAGGTCGAGGCCCGTCTGGCCGAGCGGGGCAAAACCCCCGCGCAAAGCGATCTTGCCGAGATGGATGCGCTTTGGGACGAAGTCAAAACCGAAGAGCATCGCGCCAACGGCAAACTCCCGCCGGTGGACGCGTCGACCGGGGCCTGAAACTGCTGGACAAGTGCGGTGACACTTGCGAGTGTCCGCGTTTCAAGACCCCGGAGGCATAATGGCACCGCGCAAAATCATCATCGATACCGACCCCGGACAAGACGACGCCGTCGCCATCCTGCTGGCCTTGGCCAGTCCGGATGAGATCGAGGTTCTGGGTATTACTGCCGTCGCCGGGAATGTGCCCTTGTTGCTGACTGCCAAGAACGCACGGATTGTCTGCGAACTGGCGGGGCAGACGGGTGTTCCAGTCTATGCGGGTTGTGATCGCCCCCTGATCCGCCCTTTGGTCACGGCAGAACATGTGCACGGCAAAACCGGGCTAGACGGGCCCGTTCTGCCGGACCCTGAAATGCCGCTGGCAGACGGACATGCGGTTGATTTCATCATCGAGACACTGCGCAAACATGACTCAGGCACCGTGACACTCTGCCCGTTGGGGCCGCTGACCAACATCGCCGTGGCGTTCCGCAAGGCCCCAGACATCGTCGATCGGGTGCAGGAAATCGTGCTGATGGGGGGCGCTTATTTCGAAGTAGGCAACATCACACCCACAGCCGAATTCAACATCCACGTCGATCCAGAAGCTGCTGATATCGTTTTCCGATCCGGCAGGCCCATCGTGGTTATGCCCCTGGATGTCACGCATAAGGCGCTGGTCACCAAACCCCGCAATGATGCGTTCCGAGCATTGGGAAACAAGGTCGGCATTGCAGTGGCTGAAATGACCGACTTTTTTGAGCGCTTCGACAAGGAAAAATACGGAAGCGCAGGTGCACCGTTGCATGACCCCTGCGTGACCGCTTATCTGATCCGGCCTGAGCTATTCTCGGGCCGCCAAGTGAATGTCGAGGTTGAGACCCGGTCGGAACTGACCATGGGCATGACCATCGCCGATTGGTGGGGCGTAACCGACCGCGCACCAAACGCCCTGTTCATCGGTGATCTCGATGCGGATGGCTTCTTTGAGCTACTGACAGAAAGGCTGGGCCGACTATGAGCGCCGCTCTGCGCCTTGCGCGCCCCGAAGATCTGGACCGCCTGATGGCGCTGGTCACTGCGTTTCACGCCGAAGCGCGAATAGAACAGGACGCCGACAAAACCCGAAATGCCCTTGCCCCCTTACTGGAAGGCATCCCTCATGGCTGTGTCTATCTGATCGGACCGGGGCGTGCACCGTTGGGGTATATCATCCTGACCTTCGGCTGGTCGGTCGAATTTGGTGGCATGGACGGTTTCGTGGACGAAATCTATATCCGTCCTGCCGTTCGTGGCCGCGGTATCGCGACCGAGGTTTTGCTGGATCTGCCCAAAGCTCTGGCTGGAGCAGGATTGACGGCATTGCACTTGGAAGTCGACCGCACCAGCGAGGCCGCTCAGAAACTGTACCTGCGCACCGGATTCAAACCGCGTGACAGATACATGCTGATGAGCAAAGCGCTTTAGCGCGACTCGCCTCTGAAGATATTGGCTGGATTCATGTCCTGAACCGGATCGTTCGCTGAAACTGGTTCTCCGGTTATCGGATATGTCCCCGGCTCGGAACAAGCGGACAGAACTGTGATGGACGCTGCGGTGATGATCAGAAGGAATTTTGATACAGACATCGTACTCCCCTTTCTGCAATGAAACGAGATTACTGCATTCAGAATGAACTTGGTTAGTAACAAGTTCACACATAACTTTACTAAAGCAGGGTTCTCGTAAACAGATCAGGGCAATCCTGGTTGCTAAAACGCTGATTAAATTCAACTATCGTTATTTTTAGTTTTTTTGAGTTTCGTAAGCGACATCTCGAAAAAAATCAGGTGGTCCCGTGCGATTTCTGGAATCTCAGAGTATGCGTCGCGCAGGGTAAACCCCAACGACAGGTATAATTGAGTCGCTGCCTCCAGCGGTTTTCCGGTATCCATTCGGATATAGTCAAAGCCAAGATCCCTGCAGGTTTCAATCAGCGACAACATAATGGCACGGCCCGCGCCAGAGCCCCTTGCCGCATCCGTCACATACACCCGCTTTATCTCGGCCACGCCCGGCGCGATTGTATGAAACATGCCGCTACCAATCGGCTCACCTTCCAACACAGCCAACTTGATCCCACCATTTGGCGGTGCGTGATCCACCTCGATGTTGTCCATCAAACGGGCGTATTTTTCCTTTGGATAAAAGGTCTGAACGATCTGAACGGATTTTTCATCCAAGGTCAGCAGGAAATCCCGATAGTCCCAACACAAACGCCGAACCGCGTTCAACTGGTCCGGCGTTTCTGGTTCAATGATCTTTAGCAAGACGTGGCCCCCGGATTGTGTCCGAGGGTCAGCCTAGCATCAGATGTGTTACTTGCGAAGGATCGACGCGCCCGCGTATTCCGCGACCTCGCCCAGCGATTCCTCGATACGGATCAGTTGGTTGTACTTAGCCAACCGGTCCGACCGCGCCAACGAGCCGGTTTTGATCTGACCGCAATTGGTTGCCACGGCCAGATCGGCGATGGTTGCATCCTCGGTCTCGCCCGAGCGGTGGGACATGACGTTGGTGTAACGCGCGCGGTGGGCCATATCGACAGCGCGCAGAGTCTCGGTCAGCGAACCGATCTGGTTCACCTTGACCAGCATCGAGTTGGCGCAGCCGCGTTCGATCCCTTCGGCCAGACGTACGGGGTTGGTCACGAACAGGTCGTCGCCCACCAACTGTACTTTGTCACCGATGGCGTCGGTCAGGGCTTTCCAGCCGTCCCAGTCATCTTCGGACATGCCGTCCTCGATCGAGATGATGGGATAGTCGTTGACCAACGCCGCCAGATAGGCGGCGTTTTCTTCCGAGGTCAGAGTCGTGCCCTCACCCGCCAGAACGTATTTGCCGTCTTTGAAGTATTCAGTCGCGGCGCAATCCAGCGCCAGATGGATTTCCTCGCCCGGCTTATAACCCGCCTTTTCGATGGATTTCAGAATGAAATCCATCGCTTCGCGGGTGCTTGCGATGTTCGGAGCAAAGCCACCCTCATCACCGACACCGGTGGCCAGACCAGCTGCCGAGAGCTCTTTCTTCAGTGTATGAAACACTTCGGACCCCATGCGCACCGCCTCGCGGATATTCGCGGCCGAGGTCGGCATGATCATGAATTCCTGAATGTCGATCGGGTTATCTGCGTGTTCGCCCCCGTTGATGATGTTCATCATTGGAACCGGCAGAACACGGGCCGAGGTGCCGCCCACATAGCGATAGAGCGGCTGGGTTGTGAAATCGGCCGCGGCCTTGGCTGTGGCCAACGAAACACCCAGAATGGCATTTGCACCGAGACGGCCTTTGTTTTCGATCCCGTCCAACTCGATCATCGCCTGATCGATGGCCACCTGTTCGGTCGCGTCGAAACCTACCAGTTCTTCGGCGATCTCACCGTTCACGGCGGCAACGGCTTCCAGAACACCCTTGCCCATGTAACGCGCTTTGTCACCGTCGCGCTTTTCCACTGCCTCATAGGCACCGGTTGATGCCCCGGACGGCACGGCAGCACGGCCCATGGTGCCGTCTTCCAGAATCACGTCAACCTCAACTGTCGGGTTGCCCCGGCTGTCCAGAATTTCGCGTGCGTGGATGTCGATAATGGTGCTCATGAGGCCCGTTCCTATGGCTGCAGTCGGTTGCACGCGTCATAGCAGCACCGGCCCAAATGTAAACCGGTTCCGTTATCGCTAACAGGCACATTTTCGGACCTTTAGGGCTAACAGCCTGTTGTTTGCGCCAACACAATTAGACCGGAGCCAGTTCGTTTGCCAAACGCCGCTCGCGAACAAAGGTATAAAGTCCGGACCCAATGATAAGTGTCGCGCCCGCAAGCGTCAGCGCATCTGGCCGCTCACCAAAAACCAGCATTCCTGCAACGATCGAGAACACCAGACGCGTGTAGCGGAACGGCATCAATGCCGACGCTTCGCCGACACGCATCGCGGTGACAATGCCGTAATACCCAATCACACCGGACCCTACGGCCCCGAGATACGGTAACGATTGTCCGTCCTGAAGCGGCACAAAAGATGCACCGGAAATCGCCATCAACAGCCCGCCAGCCAGCGCAACTGCAATGAACGCTTGCATCGCTACAACGGTCGAGGCGACTCGCGCATCCAGCTTACGCGTGATGAGATCGCGCGCAGCAATGGCCAGGACGGACAAAATCACAAAAAGAGACTCGGGCTGGAACCCTTGGAAACCGGGACGAATGATCATCAGAACGCCGACAAACCCCACGCCAATCGCGCTCCAACGCCGCCAGCCGACGTGTTCCCCCAAAAACATGGCTGCCCCCATGGTGACAGCCAGCGGCAGGACCTGAAAAACGGCGGCGACCGTTGAAAGGTCGATCAAAGACAGCGCCGTAACAAAGGTTACTGCCCCGATCCCTTCGGTTGCCGCGCGCGCCAACGGCAATAGCTTCCAGGCCATCGGGTCAAAGACGCGTTTGCGCGAGGCCACTGACAGAGCTGCAAACACGAGCGTACAGACCACGCCGAGGAACACCATGATCTGCCCTGTCGGCACCGAGACCGACAGAACCTTGATGAACATGTCCTCAAGTGCAAAGGCCGCCATCGACCCAATGAGCAGCAGAATGCCGTTTACGTTGTTCATATGCGCGTCCACAGGAAAAAGCACTTTGGGTGCCTATGCGCACAACAACCTCAACCAATGGCCTCTGGCAAGACATTTCCCGTCACGCGTGATGAATTAACGTGAGGGGATCAATCGCGTTTCGTGATGATTTAATCCTGTTCCAGTGGCACGCCATACAGCTCCAGCCGATGGCCTTTCAGTTTGTACCCCAGCTTTGCCGCGATTTTTTCCTGAAGGGCTTCGATCTCAGGGTCGACGAATTCTATCACCTCACCCGATTGCATATCGATCAAGTGATCATGATGGTCACGCTCGGCATCCTCGTACCGTGCGCGGCCATCGCCGAATTCCAGACGCTCCAGAATCCCCGCTTCTTCAAACAGTTTCACCGTCCGATATACGGTTGCAATCGAAATACCTTTGTCGACGGCAGAAGCACGTGAATAGAGCTCTTCGACATCCGGATGGTCGTCGCTTTGTTCCAGCACCTGCGCGATGATCCTTCTTTGACCGGTCATGCGCAGGCCCTTGGCCTCACAACGCCCAATAATCGTTTCCGACATGATGCCCCTCAGACTTGCTCGGGTATCTGTCTTAGTATGTCTGTGCAGTTTGCGCCACAGGGATTTCTGCTTTTCCGCTGTTCTTACGCAGCACGTGTCAGATCGGCCCAGACAGGCAGATGATCCGATGCGATATGTGCCGGGCGCGCGTCGTGAACCCCATGCGCGGTGGCTTTCACCCCTGCGCCCAGCGCGATCCGGTCCAACGCGCCAAGCGGTTGCGCTGCGGGAAAGCTGGGTCGGGGCGGTAGAAAACGCATCTCGGGGGCCAGATGGTCCAGAACCGGCTGCCGCGACCATTCGTTGAAATCCCCGGCCCAGACGGTTGGCATCTTGGCCAGATCATCATCAAAGCGCCGGATGTGCGAAATCTGCTGCCGCCGCGATGCGGGCAGCAACCCAAGATGCATCCCCATCACCCGCAACGGCCCGATTTGAGTATCGAACTCGACTCGGACCGCGCCGCGCGGCTCTAACCCCGGCAAATCATGATGCCCTTTTTGACGGACGGAAATACCATCCCCACGCCATATGACTGCATTACCGTGCCACCCAAGGCTGCCGGCCCCGCCAAGATCGACGATCTGCCAACCCGCCTCGTCCAGCATGAAATGCGGCAGGGCTGCCGGGCGCGGCGGCAGGCGTTTGTCTGCCTCTTGCAGCACAACGATGTCGGCCCGCATGTGTTCGATGACCTGCAGGATACGCTGCGGTTGACGCCGGAAATCCAGCCCGAGGCATTTTTGAATGTTATAGCTGGCGATACGTAGGGTTGAAGATTGTTTCATAAGGGCTTGACCAATGGGCTTGCGCTCAATGTGCCACCTCTGGCGCGGCGCGCAACCCCCCCTGTTCCGATACAGAACGAATGCCTCGGAAAGAAACAACGCCAATCGCACGATTTATTGGCAAACGACCCGCAAGCGATCACCAAAGGATTGTTCCTTTTGATCCCCTGCTCTATCCGGTTGCAGTGGAACGGCCAAACCGCCGCAACTCGAGGGGCTGAATGGAACTGCATCAGACACAGCCGGTCAACAGCACCCGCGCCAGCCTGGTTCTGGTCATGGGCGGCGCGCTATGGGGGCTCTACTGGATCCCGGTTCGGTTCTTTCTGGATCAGGGTCTGACCGGCCCCTGGCCCGGGATTGTCATGTATTGCGCGGCCCTGATCGCTCTATTCCCATTTGTTTGGAGCGACCGACACACACTTGTTCGCGAATGGCGCAACCTGATGCTCAGCGGGATGTTCACGGGTGCCGCGTTCAGCCTGTATTCCATCAGTCTTGTATACACTGACGTTGTCCGGTCGATCCTGCTGTTCTACCTCACGCCCATTTGGGGCACGCTTCTGGGCGTCATGTTTTTGGGTGAACGCCTCAACCTTATGCGTCTTGCCGGTCTCTTCTGCGGGTTGGGCGGCCTTTTTGTTGTTCTGGGCGGCGCGGGTTTCGTGCCCTGGCCGCAAAACATAGGCGATTGGCTGGCATTGGCATCAGGCGTATGCTGGGCCCTGGGCTCTATGGGCCTTTATCGTGTCAATCGCATCTCGATTTCGGGGCAGGTCTTTGCCTTTGTATTCGGCGCGCTGATTCTGTCCTTGTTCAGCCTTCCATTGCTGGGCGAGCAGAACATCCCTTCCGTGGCACCTCATGAGACGATCCGCGTGCTTCTGTTCGCCCTGCTGTCGGCCTTCTACATCCTGCCCATGGTCTACATGACGATTTGGCCAGCAACAAAGCTTTCCCCATCAAGGGTCGGCCTGCTGCTGATGAGCGAAGTGGTCGTCGGAATCGCATCTGCTGCCGTGCTATCCGGAGAACCCTTTGGCCTGCGCGAGTTTCTGGGCGCTGCGCTGATCGTCAGCGCCGCCGTGTTGGAGATTGTTCGAAAGTAAGGCCCGAGATGGGTCACGTCCCACAGAAGGTTGCGTGCACCACCTCGTTCTTGGCCGGGGGCCGTCTCAAATCTGCGGCATCATCCTGATCATCGTAAGGCTGTGCGAGGACGGCGTTCAGCCGATGGAACGGCGCGTAATCCCCTTGCACCGCAGCTTGGATCATCTGTTCGACACGGTGGTTGCGCGGAATGAACGCCGGGTTAGAAGCGGCCATCACGTCCATCGGTTGCGCTTCGCGCTCTAATCGCGCGCGCCAGCCCTGGGCCCAACTGTCATAGCTGGCGGGGTCAACAAATTGATCCCGCGCGGTATCGCTGCCCAGCGCCCGGAAGGTGTTGGTGAAATCCGCCTGCCCTTCGGCCATGCGTTTCAATAAATCCGTCACAAGCTCTAGATCAGCGTCTTCGTCAATCGTCAGACCGATCTTGGCACGGAACAGGGTCAACCAATTCTGCTGCAAAAGCTCTGGCATGGCATGGACGATCTCGGTCGCCTCTTCGACAGCGGCCTCCTTGTCATCCATCTGCTGGATCAAGGACGTCGCCAACTGCGCAAGGTTCCATACGGCAATGTCGGGCTGGTTCGAATAGGCATACCGCCCCATCCGGTCAATCGAACTGTAGACCGTGTTGGGGTGATACGTGTCCATGAAAGCGCAAGGACCATAGTCAATCGTCTCACCCGCGATCGAGCAATTGTCAGTGTTCATAACACCGTGAATGAATCCCACGCTCATCCACTGCGCGATCAACTTGGCCTGTGCGTCCCGCACCGCCCGCAACAGACCCATCGGCCCGTCAGCCTCAGGATAGTGACGCGCGATGGCGTATTCCGTTAGTCGACGCAAACTGTCCAGCTGCCCCCGTGCGGCGAAAACCTGAAACGTACCCACCCGCAGATGGCTGCTGGCCACACGCGTCAGCACAGCGCCGGGCATCGGGCCTTCGCGAAACACCGTTTCGCCCGTTTCCACAGCCGCCAGAGCACGCGTGGTCGGAACGCCCAGCGCGTGCATCGCCTCAGACACCACATATTCACGCAGAACCGGCCCCAGCCACGCCCGACCATCGCCTCGGCGCGAAAACGGCGTGGGGCCCGAGCCTTTCAACTGAATGTCCCGGCGCACACCGTCGGTGCCCACGGTCTCGCCCAGCAACACCGCACGCCCATCCCCCAATTGAGGGTTATACTGTCCGAACTGGTGCCCCGAATATAACTGCGCGATAGGCTCCGCACCTGTGGGCAGATGGTTGCCGGCAAAAGCCTCGGCCATGTCATGCACATCTCCTGGTGCAATTTGCAGCAACTTCGCCAAATCATCGTTAAACGCAATCATCTGTGGCGCACGGACGGGAAGCGGAGCCTGCCGCGCAAAAAACGCATCCGGCAGACGGGCATAAGTATTATCAAAGGGGATCGTCAGGGTCATGTCGCATTACATATTGTTCGGGCGCACGAATACCATAGCGGATCGTATCGTCCCGTGCATAATCGCGCCGAACCAAGAGGGCACTCATGACCGCACAAGACATTATCGACCACCTGAACCTGCAACGTCATCCCGAAGGCGGATGGTATGCCGAGACATGGCGTGCCAGCAACGCAGGCCGCCCCACCGGCACTTGCATCTATTTCTTGTTGCAGGCCGGAGAAAGCAGCCACTGGCATCGGGTCGACGCCACCGAGATCTGGCTCTACCACGCAGGCGCGCCTCTGGTCCTGTCGCTCAGCGCAACAGATAAAGGCCCCGCCGCCGATCACCTTCTCACACTTGACCTGTCTAAAGGCGCACCGCAGTTGATCGTACCGGAAGGCCATTGGCAGGCTGCACGCAGCACCGGCGACTACACCTTGGTCAGTTGCACGGTCTCTCCCGGCTTTGATTTCGAAGGTTTTGAGTTGGCCGCGCCGGGCTTTGACATCCCGAGGGAATAGCCCAACCAACGTAAATCTCTGAAAAGTTGAGTTTACAGACGGCCCAGCTTTGACCATCCTGTACCCGTAACCGTGTGTGATGGAGTATCGAGTGAGCATGAAGCAGGTCTGTTTGACTGTCCTTTTTCTCTGCTTAAGTGCAGGGATCGCAAGCGCCAGCCCGGACTGTGCAGATTCTGGCGAACCGTTGGATGTTTCATTGCCCAACGAGTCCACAACCGCCGAACCAGCCGCGCAGACGCCCGACGACCTGTCCCCATGCGCGGCCATGCAATTGGAACAAGGACGCGAGCGGATGCGCGAACGCGGGGCCGTCTGCGGCGACTGGACCATATTGGGCGAAACGCGCAAAACCCTGAAAAGCAAAGCCCGGGGCTGCGGCATTGCCAAACCGGTTCGGGTCTACCGGATTTCAAATGTTGCCCTCAGTCAGTTTTCGCTGATGGATTGTCAGACGGCTGTCACGCTGAAAACATGGATCGAAACCGTTGCTAAACCCGCCTTTGCCGAAATGGGCGGCGGGCTCAAGGGGATGCGGGTTGTGGGGCACTATGCCTGCAAAACCCAAAACAACCGGCCACGCGCGCGCCTGTCTCAACATGCACGCGGGCGGGCCATTGATATTTCAACCTTTGTTCTTCAGGACGGCACACAAATCACCGTTAAGGACGGGTGGACGGACAATACCCAAAGTGCGGTGTTGCGCGAGCTGCACAACGGTGCTTGTGGCGTGTTCAGTACCGTACTCGGCCCGGACGCCGACCGCTATCACGTTGGGCATTTTCACTTTGACACCGCCCAACGCAAAGGTGCTCCGGTTTGCCGATAGCTCTTCGGGCTTGACCGGACTTACGCCGGACTTAACGATGTCCGCATGGACCACAAAGACCTGATCGCTTCTCTGCCTGCGGAAACCAAGGACCGATTGCAACGCCGGTCGAACACCGCTGGGCTGAAGCATCTGTCGATCCATCTGGCTGCGCTGTCAGCCCTAAGCGCCGCAATCGTGGCGCAAATCCCGTTCTGGCCGGTCTTGATCCTGCCGCAAGGCGTTTTGCTGGTGTTTCTCTTTACGCTCAGCCACGAATGCACCCATAAGACCCCTTTTCGAACAGGATGGCTAAACGATGCCGTCGGACATCTGGTCTCGGTACCAATTGCCTTGCCTTTTGTTTGGTTCCGCTATTTCCACCTCGCCCATCACAAATGGACCAATGACCCTCAGCGCGACCCAGAGCTGGGCGGCAAACCAAGGCCTGACAACTGGTCTGACCTGTTGATCTACCTGAGCGGTTGGACCTATTGGAGCGGTATGGCAAAGGTACTGGTTCAAAACGCGAGCGGCCACCTGGATGCGCCTTACCTTCCGAAACGCCAACACAACGCAATGAAGGTCGAAGCCCGCATTCTGCTTGGTCTCTATACGTTAACCCTCATCAGCCTGACTTACAGTACGATACTGTTCTGGGTCTGGCTTCTTCCGGTGCTGGTTGCTCAACCCGTTTTACGCCTTTACCTGCTGGCCGAGCACGGCCTCTGCCCGCCGGTGGCAAACATGCTCGAGAACTCCCGCACGACCTTCACCAACCGAGCCTTGCGGTTTCTGGCCTGGAACATGCCATACCATGCCGAGCATCATTCCTTCCCCAATGTGCCATTCCATCACCTGCCCGCGCTGCACCACTGGATGCGCGCGCATCTGAAATCCACGTCCAACGGCTATGCGGAGTTCACCAAAGACTACACCCGCACGCTCAGCTCATAATATCCGCTCTTCATCTGGCCCCAAATACCTCGGGGGAGGCGCGCTTGCGCGACGGGGGCAGCGCCCCCTATTCGTTGCTTCGGCTTTTGATCAACATGCTGATCAGAGGCACCAAAACCGTCGTCGCCGACCCCAATGGATTCGAGCCGATGCTTTTGACCGCCTGCACGACTTCGCGCGCTTCAGTCGCCACCTCCTCCAACTCATCCTCAATGTCTGCGATTGCCATGTCACGGACCTCAACCGCCGGCGCGACTTCATCCTCAACGCTGCTGCGGCGTGCAATCAGAACCAACAGCCCCGCAAAACCAAGATTGCCAAGCGCCAATACCGCAGAAGCTGAAGCTGGCGACATTGTACTTTGCAGGGCAAAGAACAGCGCTAGGTTCAAAAGCACGAGGGCCAACAGCGCAGCAATACCCGCAATTCCAAATAATATCGTCTGCTGCTGCACCACGGCCAAGCGACGGCGTGCAATCAGGCGTTCTGTCCGATAGATCGTTACCAGATTTCTGCTTAATCTGCTCATGGCTTGCCTCCTAACCCTGCGCGCGTCCGACGACATACCCCAGCGAGAACGCAATCAGCAACGCTGTGATCGGATATTCTTTTTGCAAGCGGCCAAATTCCTCGACCACATCCTCGCCCAAAGCCTGCGCTTGACTCAGGTCGATCCCATGCTCTTCCAGAAGCTTTCGAATTTCATCCGATGATTTGGTATGCTCATCTCGCTCCTTGGGGGCCGGGTCTTGGTTGACCCGCACTTCCAACGTTGCGTTGCGCTTCCGTAATTTCTCTAATTCAGCTTCAAGCTCTGCCTTGGTCGCCATAATGCCTTGCCCTTGATCCGTGGGTCCGGGGCAACCGTCGCACAACAAGCTGTTATTTTGAACTGTTTTCGGCTGATGCTAGCCAACAGCGTCCATCGAAACCGAACTTACAACCCCACCCCCAACCAGCGCCTGTACGCCGGTTGTGCCGGGGCACGACGTCGGCAGGCCACGCGCCACACGTACCGCCAGATAGGCAAAGGCCTGCGCCTCGAGCATATCACCATCCAGTCCCACTGCTTCAACCGGCTCCACCGGGCAATCCAGCGACACGCGCAACATCTCCATCAAAACCGGATTGTGGCGCCCACCTCCAGTGACCAGCACGCAGGACGGAGGTTTCGGACAATGCTCCATCCCCTGTACGACACCTGCGGCACACATCCCGGTCAGGGTCGCCACGGCGTCCGCATCGTTCAATTCCTTCACCAGACCGATCATTTCCGCGAAATCGTTCCGGTCCAAAGACTTGGGTGGCATTCGAGCAAAGTATGGCTCAGCCAGAAACAGCTCCAACGCGCCCATTTCGACGGTTCCATCCCGCGCAAGCGCCCCGTCCCGATCCATGGGCAGCCCCAGTCGGGCTTGCATCAGATCGTCCACAGGCGCGTTTGCAGGCCCGGTGTCAAAGGCGAGCAAAGCGCCCGGCGCTTCGGGGCCGTCAAAGGACGGATCAACATAGGTCAGATTGCCGACCCCACCCAGGTTCAGAAAACACAGGGGTCGGTCCGCGCCGAACCACTTGGCGCAGGCAAAATGAAAGAACGGCGCTAGCGGAGCCCCCTCGCCCCCCATCGCCACATCATCGCTGCGGAAATCCCAAACCACCGGACGCCCCAGCGCCTGCGCCAGCCCCAGACCGTCACCCACCTGCAAGGTTCCACGCCCGCGCGGCTCATGCGCAACGGTCTGGCCGTGAAAACCGATAAGATCGACCTCTTCGAATTCAGACAGTGCCTCGGCATGGGCAAAAGTGACCATCTCAGCCGCTGCATCGACATCGGGCCCATGCCACTGACCCAGCGCTGCCCGCAGCACGTCTCGCTCTGCGTCTGAATAAGCGCGATAGCTACTTTGTCCAAACCCCATAATCTGGTGGCCGTCAGTTTCGACCATCGCGGCATCCACCCCGTCCATCGAGGTGCCCGACATCGCGCCCAGTGCCCGGATCACCCCGTGTTTGCTGATGGTCTGGCTCACGCCTGCCTCCTGAACTGGCTGTCTTCTTCGCCGCATCCGAGTCCTTGAGTACACCTCTGGGTTGCAGCCCGGTCAAACTGCCTTTTGTTTGCACAAAAACGCAAGCGTTCTCATGTAGCGGTTCATATTTTTCGCTAACCGCGTGGCCGGATCGACACCCACCCTCAATTAAAAAACGTGGCTTTTCCTCATCGGCGCTGCCGCCTATACAGTGCCCCGCAACATTAACCCAAAGGGCACGATATGACCTACCACCCCAAATCGGATTTCATCGCCACGATGATCGAGCGCGGCTTTCTCGCCGATTGCACCGATTATCAGGGCCTTGACGACGCGCTGATCAGTGGGTGTAAACCGGCCTATATCGGCTTTGATGCAACGGCCAAGTCGTTGCATGTGGGCAGCCTGATCCAGATCATGATGCTGCGCTGGTTCCAGAAAACCGGCCACCAGCCGATCACACTGATGGGCGGTGGGACGACCAAGGTGGGCGATCCTTCGTTCCGCGCGGATGAACGCCCCCTTCTGGGCCCCGAACAGATCGACGAGAACATCTCGGGCATCAAGAAGGTGTTCGCCGCCTATATCGACTATGACACGGACGCCGAGAACAAGGCGCTGATGCTGAACAATGCCGAATGGCTGGACGACCTGAACTACCTCGATTTTCTGCGCGATATCGGGCGCCATTTCTCGGTCAACCGGATGCTGTCGTTTGAATCTGTGAAGTCGCGGCTGGATCGTGAGCAGTCGCTGAGCTTCCTCGAGTTTAACTACATGATCCTGCAGGCCTATGACTTCCTGGAACTGAACCGCCGTTATGGCTGTGTTCTGCAAATGGGCGGCAGCGACCAGTGGGGCAACATCGTCAACGGTATCGACCTGACCCGCCGTGTTCTGGATCACGAGATCTATGGCCTGACCTCGCCTCTGCTGACCACCAGTGACGGCAAGAAAATGGGTAAGTCTCAGGACGGTGCGGTCTGGCTGAACGCCGAGATGCGCTCGCCCTATGAGTTCTGGCAGTTCTGGCGCAACACCACCGACGCGGATGTGGGGCGGTTCCTGAAGCTATATACCGAATTGCCGGTGGACGAGTGCGACCGTCTGGGCGCGCTGGCCGGGTCCGAGATCAATGAAGCCAAGATCCGTTTGGCCAATGAGGTCACAACCCTGCTGCACGGCGTACAGGCCGCGGCCAATGCCGAAGCCACCGCGCGCGAAGTGTTCGAAAAAGGCGGCGTAGGTGGAGACCTGCCGACACTGACCCTCAGCGCTGATGAGTTGGGTGACGGTATTTCCATCGTGCAGATCATCGTCAAATCCGGTCTGGCAAAATCCGGCAAAGAGGCCAAGCGCCTGATCGCCGAGAACGGGGCCAAGCTGGATGATGCGCCGCTGACCGATGCGGGAATGATGATCGACGCAGGCGCGCTGTCATCGCCCATCAAGCTGAGCGCAGGCAAAAAACGTCATGCGCTGGTTCAGCTCGGTTGATGGCTCGCCCGCCTCTATGCACCTAAGACACAACTCAAACGGCCACCTGACGGTGGCCGTTTCTTTTTGAAGAACCTGGCGGAGCTTAACGGAGACCCCTTCCGCCATTGCCGTTTCCGCCACCGCCGTTTTGGGCACCGTTGCCCTGGCCATTGTTGCCGCCACCGTTGCCAGTGCCAGGCCCAGAGCCCCCGGTGTTCCCCCCGCCATTACCGGGGTTCCCGTTGTTGCCGTTTCCGTTACCAGGGCCACCGTCTCCACCGCCGCCGTTGCCACCGTTTCCACCGCCGCCGTTGCCGCCATATCCACCGCCGCCGTTGCCGCCATTTCCACCGCCGCAGTTGCCGCCGTCTCCACCGCCGCCGTTGCCACCGTCTCCACCGCCGCCGTTGCCACCGTCTCCACCGCCGCCGTTGCCGCCGTCTCCACCGCCACCGTTGCCACCGCCGCCGTCTCCACCGCCGCCGTTGCCACCGTTTCCACCGCCGCCGTTGCCTCCGTCTCCACCGCCGCCGTTGCCTCCATCTCCACCGCCGCCGTTACCGCCGTTTCCACCGCCCGGCGATCCTGGATTTGCAGCATCCGCAAACGCCTCACCAAGCGGTTCAGACCCTCGGCTTTCACCACGATTATTGCTTAACCCCGACAGGCTTGCCGTCGGCAAATCCGTCAAAAGCGAGGCAAGCCCCGGACATTGCGCCCCGACAACTTGCAGCGTTGTTTCAAAATCCGACCGTCTCTGAAGCCTCTCCAGAAAACTCGGCGTCACCTGAACGCAGTCACACAACCCCGCGTAATCCCCGGCATTGGCCAGGCTTCGGGCCGTTTTTCCAGTACAGACTTCCGGTGCAGCAGATGCACTGCCAATCATCACCAATCCCAAAACAGGCGCGACAAAAACCGCACCCAGCGCTTGTTTCTTACTCGTAACCATATCGGCACCTCCTGGCGATAAAACACATGACGGTCCAAATCTCTTCGCTCACGAAAAGGCGCTTTTTCGTGAGGACCGGATTAATTTGTCTTCAGGAACGGAAGCGCAGCCCGGATGGACAGCGTCTTCATCAAAGGTATGGACACCGCACCCGCGAACCAGTTATTGAACAAGTGTTCATATCTATGGGAGGAGTTCACCATGCACCTGTCCACCACAGCAGCACTTGTCACCGGCGGCGCGTCCGGCCTCGGCGAAGCCACGGCCCGCCATTTTGCCTCTGAGGGTGCACAGGTCACGATCTTGGACCGCGACGTAGAACGTGGCACGCAGGTCGCCGCCGAGATCGGCGGGCATTTCGCGCAGACGGATGTGACCGATGAGGATTCGGTGGCCGCTGCTGTAGGTCATGGCATGGCCAAGATGGGCAAGATCACCGCAGTCGTGAATTGCGCGGGCATCGCGTATGGCATCAAAACGGTTGGCAAGGAAGGCCCCCACCCTCTGGATGCCTTCCAGCGCACAATCGACATCAATCTGGTTGGTACGTTCAACGTCTCACGTCTGGCCGCCGCCGAGATGTCAAAGAATGACCCCGAACCAGACGGCGCGCGGGGCGTGATCATCAACACGGCCTCTATCGCGGCATATGACGGCCAAAAGGGTCAGGCGGCCTATGCAGCATCCAAAGGCGGCGTCGTCGGCATGACCCTGCCGATGGCCCGCGATCTGGCCTCGACCGGCATTCGGGTCATGACCATCGCGCCGGGCATCTTCATGACCTCGATGCTGGCGGGGCTGCCCGAAGAAGTACAGCAGCAACTCGCCGCCGACGTCCCGAACCCGGCCCGTTTAGGGGACCCGAAAGAATACGGACGGCTGGCCGCATTCATTGTCGAGATGGGTTACCTGAACGGTGAGGTCATCCGCATCGACGGAGCGCTGCGGATGCGCTAAATCTGTCGCATGTCGGAACGTGAAAAAATGCAGTCCGGACAGTGGTATTGCTGTCTGGACCCAGAACTGGACGAACTTCGTGCACGGGCAAGAGGTGCGGTTCACGCGCACAACACCAGCCCACCTGACGCACGCGGAGCGATGGCACCCGAGCTGCGTGCCTTGCTAGGTCAAGTAGGTGAAGACTGTTTCCTCGAAGCCCCGTTTCATTGCGCCTATGGGATGAACATCCATCTGGGCAAACGGGTTTATTTCAAAGCCGGTTGCGTCGTTCTGGACACCGCCCTGGTGCGGGTCGGAGACGACACGATGTTTGGCCCCAATGTCCAGATCTATTGCGCCCAACATGCCAAAGACCCGGCTGAGCGGGCCCAAGGACTGGAAATCGGCTTACCAGTCACAATTGACAAGCATGTTTGGGTGGGCGGAGGCGCAATTCTGTTGCCCGGTCTCTCTATCGGCAACAATGCCACGATTGGCGCAGGCAGCGTCGTTACCAAGGACGTTGCCGCCGGAGAGACCGTAGTGGGAAACCCAGCAAAAAGCCCGAACCGCTAAGCGCTTTCAGACTTTTCTTCGAGCATTAGCCACTCTTCCTCGGCCGCCGACAGCTTTTCCTGCCGTTCAACCAGCGCCTCGGTGGCCTTCTGGAACTTTACAGGCTTACGGCTGAACAGCTCCGGGTCAGACATCAGTTCTTCCAGCTTGGCGATCTCGGCCTCAAGACGCGCAATCTCGTCAGGCAATTTGTCCAACCGGTGCTTTTCCGAGAAAGACAAACCCGACTTCGGCTTAGCCTCTTGCTTGACCTTTGGCTTTGAGGCCTTTGCTTTCTCTTCTTTTTTTCCGACCACATCACCCCGTTGCGCACTGTAATCCGACCACCCACCGGCATAAACCGTGGCACGACCATTGCCCTCCATCGCAATGGTCGTCGTGGCCACCCGATCCAGAAAATCCCGGTCGTGGCTGACCAACAGAACCGTGCCGTCGTAATCGTCGAGAAGCTCTTGCAACAAATCCAGCGTTTCGACATCCAGATCGTTGGTCGGTTCGTCCAGCACCAGAAGGTTCGAGGATTTCGCCATCAGCTTCGCCAGCAACAGCCGCGCTTTTTCACCACCAGACAGGGACTTAACGGCCGCTCTTGCCTGCCGTTCGTCAAACAGGAATTCCTTGAGATACCCCACAACATGCTTTGGCTGTCCGCCCACCATCACCTGATCGGCCTTACCCGACACCCGCATTTCGGGGTCGCCGGTCAGGCTGTCCCAAAGGGACATCTCGGGATCCAGTTGAGCACGCGTCTGATCAAACACCGCAATTTCAAGATTCGTGCCCAGCGACACCGTACCTTCGTCCGGCTGGACCTGCCCCAACAACATCTTCAGCAGCGTGGTCTTACCCACCCCGTTTGGCCCAACAAAGGCCACGCGATCACCGCGCTGCACCAGCAGATCAAAACTCCGAACGATCTGCTTGTCGTCAAACCCTTTGAACAGCCCTTTGGCCTCGATCACTTTACGACCCGATTTCGGCCCGGCCTCCAGCGTCATGGCAGCCGAACCCTGACGCTTGATCTGCGCAGCCTTTTCGGCGCGCAGAGCCTTCAGTGCCCTAACCCGGCCTTGGTTGCGCTTGCGTCGGGCGCTGATGCCCTCAACCGCCCATTTGGCTTCAGACTTGATCAACCGGTTAAGCTTGTGACGCTGCTGATCCTCTTCTTCCCACACCTTGTCCCGCCAGGCCTCAAAAGCGTCAAAGCCCTGCTCTCGCCGCCGCACCGCGCCGCGATCGATCCAAAGCGTTGCCCGCGTCAACGCCCGTAAAAAGGCCCGGTCGTGCGAGATCAGCACAAAGGCGGCGCGTGTTGCGCCAAGCTCGCGCTCAAGCCAAGCAATGGCTTCAATATCCAAATGGTTGGTCGGTTCATCCAACAACATCAGATCCGGCGCTTCAGCCATCAACTTGGCCAAGGCCGCCCGCCGCCGTTCACCACCCGATGCCGTCTCAACAGGGCGAGACGGGTCAAATTTCAACCCTTCGCCAGCGCGCTCAACCTTGTACAATTCGCCCAGTTCCAAACCGCTGGACGCATAATCCCCCAGCGTCGCAAACCCTTCCATGGTTGGGTCTTGCTCCATATACCCCACGGATTTTCCCGGCGGCACAACGATCTCACCTTGATCGGCTTCGACCAGACCCGCCATCACTTTCATCAGAGTCGACTTCCCAGACCCGTTTCGCCCCACCAAGGCAACGCGGTCGCCGGGCTGGACTACCAAATCAAGGTCGGAAAACACCGGATCGCCCCCGAAGGTCAGGGAAATGCCGGACATCTGCAACAAAGGAATTCTCGCCATGCCCGCCAGCTAAACCGGCTAGGCAGGCGCGTCAACGCCCCTGCTTCTTCTCGTCAAAAATACGGAATCATTCGACCACCGCCCTCAGCAACCGTTTCCGCGCCGGGGGAATCGCCCCAATCTCCAGCCCGGTGAACACATGCAGCGTGTTCATGTGCCGATCTACAACCGCGTGATCACTGACCCAGCCGCCCATCAACAGGTAAGTTCGCAACAAGGGCGGCATCCGTAACATGGCCCGTTTCACATCCGGTCTGCGCCGCAGACGCGCAGCAAAGCGAAACACATCCGGAGCCTTCACCCGCGGCAACCAGCGTTTAGGAGCCAGATGGCGGTCTTTTAGCATGGCAAAAGCATCCAGATAGTGCTCGGTCTCGGTTCCTGCAAAAGAGGAACAACCAAACAGCATCTCAACACCATTTTGGTCCACATATGCCGTCATCGCCCCCCAAGCGGCTCGCAGGATATCTGCGTCGTTACAATCGGGGTGGACGCAAAACCTGCCCATCTCGACCATACGACCGGAAAAACCTGCCAGCGCTGAAAGATCATAAAATTGTGCCGAATAGCTACGCCCGATCTCGCGACCATGATCCATGGTCAGCATCCGAAAACAGCACACCAACTGCTGCTCATAGCGCATGTCTTCGACCAAGACATGGCTGCACCGTACATCCAAAGCGTCGCTGTCTAATTGTTGCGTGCCAAACGCAAATGTACGCAACGCCTGCGCGGCGTTGATATCCACTGCCGATTGCGCCAATCGGGCGCGATAGCGCCCTTTGCTCAACAGTACCGCTGTCGCCACGGTCGCATCCTCCACGGTTGCTGACCCATTGTTGTCGTCGTGACCTCGCTAACACAAGACATGTGACTGTCTTGTGACCCGCACACTGCAGAAGACAAAATTAGTTGGCGCCCGGAATATTGGCCGGGTTGAAGTTGCCGATATTGCCAAGCAGCTGTCGCAGGAAGCCTTTGTCCTGAACGTTGGAATCGGTCACACGGCGCTCCAATGGAATAACCAGGCCGTCTTCAAGGCCAAAGCGCTCGATATTGCTGACGACGCCACGCTGGTCAAAGCTGATGGCGACCAACTCGCGTGATACAACCTCGGGCCGTTTCGGGCCGTAGTGGCGCACCCGCGAGCGGACATAGTAAAAGCCTGAATCCCTCACCACACCCGAAGCGCCCGGAGCGCCGATGGCTTCTTCCACGGTGTCGCGCGTATCGACACCAACTTTGATTTCGGCCAGATCCTCGGCCGGCGGCACGTAACCGTGATTCTTGAAGATTGGCGTACAGGCCCCGATCGCGGCCAGACAGGCAACAAACACAAGCGATTTCGTCGCTGGTTTCAACCGGTTCATTACCTTCAACATGCGCACCCTCTTGCCTTGGCCTTCTGCGGCTTCTATCCGATTACAGAAACCGCTGCCACGGTTCAACACATAGAAAGGCTCACAAATGAGCAACCTTACATCACTTCGGGTGGCCGATCTGCCTCAGAACGCTCCAACTCCGTTCGATCTGCGCCCTTCTGCCGCTTCGTTAGACGAGATTCGGCAAGATCTGGGATTGCTGGGTTTGCGCAAGCTCAGCTTTGTCGGAGAGATCCGAGCGCAGGGCAAGCGCGACTGGGTTCTCAACGGCAAGCTTGGGGCCACTGTCATCCAGCCCTGCGTCGTGACCCTCGACCCTGTCACAACCCGTATTGATGTCCCGGTTCATCGCACCTTTCTGGCCGATTGGACCGATCCTGATGAACCCGAGTTCGAGATCCCTGAAGATGACGAATCCGAACCGCTGGGTCCCGAGATTGATCCGGCACTGGTCATGGTCGAGGCGCTGGCGCTGGCATTGCCGCAATACCCACGCAAGGACGGGGCAGAACTGGGCCAGGTCGACTATACAGAGCCAGGCAAACAGGCCATGACCGACGAAGACGTCAAGCCATTTGCCGGATTGGCGGGTTTGCGCGACGCGCTGAAAAAAGACGAGTGACAGGGGGCTGATTTCCTGTCATAGCAGGCGGCCAGAAAAATCGCTTGAACATGACGAGAATCGCAGTATTTTCGCGCGCTCATCGGATTTTGGGTTGGACATTGCGGGGCTGGTCGCCTAAACGCGCGTCAAACCACGATAAAACGAAATATGAAACCCGGTCGGCGGCGAATCTGCTGACCCTCAGTAGACAAAGGTTGAGACCATGGCCGTCCAACAGAACAAAGTTTCCAAGTCGCGTCGCAACAACCGCCGCGCACACGACGCTCTGGTTGCTGCAAACCCGAACGAATGCCCCAACTGTGGCGAGCTGAAGCGCCCGCATCACGTTTGCGCATCCTGCGGCCACTATGATGATCGTGAAGTCGTCGCACAGGCCGACGAAATCGACCTGGACGAAGACGCAGCCTAAGCCTGATTGAGCGCAGGCCGAGGCATGACTGAACAGCCCACGCACGCCGGACGGATCACCATCTCGGTCGACGCCATGGGTGGGGACGAGGGTCCCGCAGTTGTTGTTGCCGGTCTGGCAAAGTCGGCTGACAAGAACCCGGATATTGGGTTCTTGCTGCACGGTCCCGAGCAGGTCCTGCGAAAGCTAGTCGCAAAACGGCGTGTCCTTGAGGGGCGCGTCGTTTTTCGTGATTGTCCGGACGTCGTCACGATGGAGGACAAGCCAAGTCAGGTTGTGCGCAACGGCAAGCAAACTTCGATGTGGTCCACGCTGGAGGCTGTGCGCCAGGGCGAGGCACATGGTGCGGTGTCTTGTGGAAACACCGGTGCGCTGATGGCGCTGTCGATGATGCGCCTGCGCAAACTGCCGGGCGTGAACCGCCCGGCCATTGCGATTCTGTGGCCTTCGCGCAACCCTCAGGGGTTCAACGTGATGCTCGACGTAGGCGCCGACGTCCGCGCCGACGCCAAGGATTTGCTGCAATATGCCCTGATGGGCGCTTCATATGCGCGCAATGGCATGGCGCTTGCACGGCCCCGCATTGGGTTGCTGAATGTCGGCACCGAAGAACACAAGGGCCGCGCCGAGCTGAAAGAAGCGCACGCAATGATCACCGAGTTTGCAGAGCAGGCAAATTTCGAGTTTGTGGGCTTTGTCGAAGGCAGCGACATTCCGGGCGATAAGGCGGATGTCATTGTCACGGATGGGTTTACCGGCAATGTTGCGATTAAGACCGGTGAGGGTACAGCCAGCCTGATCGGTGACCTGCTGCGCCAGGCTTTCAAGTATTCTCCGCTGTCCCGGCTGGCTTCGATCCTGGCCATCACGTCGTTAAACCGTCTAAAGAAACGGATCGACCCAAGGCGTGTAAACGGCGGCGTCTTTCTTGGGCTGAACGGCACCGTGGTGAAATCTCATGGCGGCGCAGACGCGACCGGCGTGTCGGCTGCAATCAAGCTGGCCTTTACGCTGGCGCAATCGGGCTTTTCCGAAAAATTGGCCGCGCGGGTTGCATCCACAGCCCAGCTTGCACAAGATGCCGCGCAAGCTGCGCCGCAGACCGAAAAATAATCAAAAAGGCAGTACCCCAACATGGCAGGCCGTTCAGTTGTAGTAGGTGTCGGGCATTATTTGCCGGAACGCATTGTTCCCAATTCCGAGTTTGAGAAAACGCTGGACACAACCGACGAGTGGATCCGAACGCGATCGGGCATTGAACGCCGCCATTTCGCAGCCGAGGGTGAAACGACCTCGGATCTGGCGACAAAAGCTGCCGAGGCGGCTTTGGCAGATGCCGATTTGAGTGCGGATGACATTGACGCCATCGTCGTAGCGACATCGACAGCTGATCTGACCTTCCCGTCTGCGGCAACCATGGTTCAGGCCCGGCTTGGCATGACCAAGGGGTTTGCCTTTGACGTACAAGCCGTTTGCGCGGGATTCGTTTTTGCACTTTCCAACGCGAATGCGCTGATTGTTTCGGGTCAGGCCAAACGCGTGCTGGTTATCGGCGCCGAGACGTTCTCTCGGATCATGGACTGGACGGATCGCTCCACCTGCGTCCTGTTCGGCGACGGAGCCGGGGCGTTGGTGTTGGAAGCTCAGGAAGGCAACGGCACTTCGGAAGATCGCGGCATTCTGGCAACCGATCTGAACTCGGACGGTCGCTACAAGGATCTGCTGTATGTCGATGGCGGAGTATCAACGCAATCCACAGGGCATTTGCGTATGCAAGGCAACCAAGTGTTCCGCCATGCTGTTGAAAAACTTACAAAAACTGCTGAAACTGCGCTCGAACGCGCGGGTCTGGGCAACTCGGACGTAGACTGGATCGTGCCGCATCAGGCCAATATCCGCATCATTCAGGGCACCGCCAAGAAAATGGGCTTGCCTATGGAGAACGTCGTGGTGACGGTTCAGGATCATGGCAACACCTCGGCCGCATCGATTCCGCTGGCACTTTCGGTGGGCAAACAGCGTGGGCAGATCAAGCCTGGCGACCTGATCGTGACCGAAGCTATTGGCGGCGGCTTGGCATGGGGCGCGGTTGTTCTGCGCTGGTAACCGGCGCAAACCAGCTTACACAGCCGCCCGCAATTCATTGATATTGACAGCGAATTTGCCATACCCATATGCTTTGATATCAACAGGGGAAATGGCATGGGCGATAAAACACTGACTCGAATGGATCTGAGCGAAGCCGTCTTTCGCGAGGTTGGGCTTTCACGAAACGAAAGCGCACAGCTGGTTGAAAGTGTTCTGAACCACATGTCCGACGCTCTGGTGCGCGGTGAGCAGGTCAAGATTTCATCCTTCGGCACGTTCAGTGTACGCGACAAGACCGCCCGTGTTGGTCGCAATCCTAAAACCGGTGAAGAAGTTCCAATTCAGCCGCGCCGCGTGCTGACTTTCCGCCCGTCGCATCTGATGAAGGATCGCGTCGCTGCCGGGAATCGCAAGTAACCCCGAGGTCGCGCGGATATGAGCAAGTCTCCCGACGCGTTTCGCACGATCAGCGAAGTTGCGGATTGGCTTGGTGTTCAGGCCCATGTTCTGCGTTTCTGGGAAAGCCGGTTCACGCAGGTGAAACCGGTCAAACGGGCGGGTGGACGCCGGTACTATCGCCCCAATGACATGCGGCTTTTGGGCGGGATCAAAAAGCTTCTCCACGAAGACGGAATCACGATCAAAGGCGTTCAGCGCATTCTGCGCGAGCAAGGCGTGGCGCATGTTGCGTCGCTGTCGCAATCCTTGGACGACCCGTCCCCGGCTCCATCCTCGCCCGTTGAAGACACCGTGGTGCCTTTCGAACCGAAACCTGCACCAGTTACCGAACAGATTCATATGGATTTGGGCGAAACAACTGCGCCCAAGGTAAAAGAAGATGCTCAGATCGACGCGGCACCAGCTGCCAACCAGCAGCCGGTTGCAGAGCCCCAGCTTGACGCCTCTCCGATCTTGGGGGGAATCGCCTCGTTGGCGTGGAACCGGGCAGAGTTTGACGACGACCTGTTGCGCCGAATCGCCCCGATTGCAAAAGACCTGCGCCACTGGCTGGATCGTGTCGAGACACAGGCGACGGGTTAGGAAAAAAGGCAGTGTTTTCCTCTTGCCCCTGCCGGGAAAATCTTTATGAACACCCCAACGTCGGGCTATGGCGCAGCCTGGTAGCGCGTCCGTCTGGGGGACGGAAGGTCGCAGGTTCGAGTCCTGCTAGCCCGACCAAATCACACCGACGTTTATGGCACACAGGCCAGATCCCGCTCTGGCACCAGAGGGGATCGAGATGACAGGTGTTTGCCCAAACCAACAGATTGAGGCGATGATCGCGCGCGGCGAGATCACGGCCAGCCCGGACGTTCTGCCTGCTCAGATTCAACCAGCAAGCCTTGATTTACGTCTGGGAACAGTCGCTTACCGCGTCCGCGCTTCGTTTCTTGCAGGCGAAGGGCGAACCGTCGCAGATCGTTTGACCGAGTTCGAGATGCACCGCATCGATATCACGGACGGGGCCGTTCTGGAAAAAGGTTGCGTCTATTTAGTTCCGTTAATGGAATCAATCGCCCTGCCAGACCATATGAGCGCTGTTGCAAATGCCAAAAGCTCGACCGGACGGCTGGACCTTCTGACCCGGACTATCACCGATGGCGGCACCGAGTTTGACCGGGTGCCTGCTGGATACGCAGGCCCACTCTATGCTGAAATCTGCCCGCGCTCGTTCTCGGTGCTGGTGCGTCCGGGCATGCGTCTGAATCAGATTCGCTTCCGTCAGGGTCAAGCCGTGCTCTCGGACGCTGAATTGAAAGCCTTACATGCTGAATCGCCACTGGTCGACGGCCCTGCTGTTATTCAGGACGGACTAGGTTTCTCAGTGGATCTGCAGCTTCCCGAGACCGATCTGGTTGGCTACCGCGCCAAGCCTCACACCGGGGTCATCGATCTGGATCGTATCGGCGAATACGACCCGCAGGACTATTGGGAAGAAGTGCGCACCAAGGATGGTTGTATTATCCTTGATCCTGGTGCGTTCTATATTCTTGTCAGCCGTGAAGCAGTACATATCCCGCCAATGTACGCCGCTGAAATGGCACCTTATCTGGCGATGGTTGGCGAATTCCGGGTGCACTATGCCGGGTTCTTTGACCCCGGCTTTGGCCATACCGCCGCCGGCGGGGCCGGATCGCGCGGTGTTTTAGAGGTTCGCTGCCACGAAGCACCTTTTGTGCTGGAGCACGGACAAGTTGTCGGGCGTCTGGTCTATGAGAAAATGGCCGAAATGCCGACGCAATTGTACGGCGCGGGCATTGCATCAAACTATCAGGGTCAGGGCTTGAAACTGTCCAAGCACTTCAAGGCTGTTGGGTAAGTTCTAGAATTTCATGAACCTGCGCATCTGCCGGCTCATCTTCTCGGCCTGCCGAAGCTTTTGGGCATGATCAGATGAATTGGCGTGCTTTGGCCCCTTGGATGTGGCGTCGCCCTTGCCCATGCGACTGGCCATATCAATGCCCTTGTTCACGCCTTTGTTGACCAGTCGGCGCATGACCTGACGCACAATCATATCAATGATCCGATTTGCATTCATTGCTCAACTCCCTGTCCTCAGGGTTAAAGATAGGCGCTTTATGCGGCAACAAAAGGGCTGCGCAATCACTCTTCCTCGAACAGCTCGGTCTGATCTTCGTCGGCCTCGTCCTCACGCCCTTCACCCAGGGGAATGGCACCCGGCGGAGGCCGGTTTTCGAGAAGCCCAGCCGCCCGAAGTTCTTTCAGGCCAGGCAGGTCACGCGCGTTTTCCAGACCAAAGTGATCCAGGAATTCTGGCGTTACAACAAAGGTCACAGGACGACCCGGTGTCATACGACGGCGGCCCAGCTTGATCCACTCCATCTCCAAAAGCTGATCAATGGTTCCGCGCGAAACCGAAACCCCACGGATTTCCTCAATCTCGGCCCGTGTACAGGGCTGATGATAGGCGACGATGGCCAGAGTTTCGATCGCTGCGCGGCTCAGCTTGCGGGTCTCGACCGTTTCCTTCTGCATCAGAAAACCCAGATCCGGGGCAGTCCGAATGGCCCAGGCATCGCCCACACGCACCACGCGCACGCCACGCCCTTCATAGCGTTTCTGAAGCAATTCAACCGCTTGCGCCGCATCGCTTCCGTGGGGCATCCGGGCCTCCAGATCCGCAATTGTCACCGGCTCAGAACTGGCAAACAGAACAGCCTCGACCATGCGTTCCTGTTCCGCCAGCGGAGGAGCTTCGAACAGAGTACCGGTCTCTTCAGGGGCGTCAGTCACGTGTCTCGGTCCTCTTTCGCAGATGGATCGGAGCGAATGTCTCGCTCTGTTTCATCTCCATATGTCCTTCTTTCACCAGCTCTAACGAGGCCGCAAAAGTTGCCGCCGTTGCGGACCTGCGGCGCACCGGGTCGGCGTCCCAGCCCTCCGGCAGGTACGTCTCCATGTCGGTCCACGCTCCGGCAAAGCCAATCAACGGTCGCATCCGTTCCAGCGCTTGTTCCATCGTGAAGACCGAGTCGCGATCCATCACAAAGGGGCGGAATTCGTCGCGGGTGCGGATACGGGCGTAACCCTGCATCAAATCCAGCAGCGTGGCGGAATAGGTTACAGTGCGGATACGGGTGATATCTTCGCCCTGCCCGCGCTTGAAGAAATCGCGGCCCAACTGATCGCGTGCCATCAACCGCGCAGCCGCATCGCGCATGGCCTGAAGGCGTTCCAGCTGAAACGCCAGATGCGCAGCCAGTTCCTCGCCCGATGGACCTTCGTCATCGGGGTCCGGAGGTAACAGCAACCGGGATTTGAGAAAGGCCAGCCACGCGGCCATCACCAGATAGTCGGCGGCCAGTTCGATCCGCAGCGCACGGGCCTTTTCTACAAAAGCCAGGTACTGCTGCGCCAGCGCCAGAACCGAGATTTTCCGCAAGTCCACTTTCTGCGTACGCGACAAGGTCAGCAGAACGTCCAGTGGTCCTTCGAACCCGTCGACATCAACAATCAGCGCTTCGGCCGCAAGACGATCCGCGACCGAGACAGGGTCTTCGCTAAAGAGGTTATCGTTCATATACCTGCCCGCCCATTAGGGCAGATAGTTCCGCCTCGGCGGCGGGGATGTCAAGTTCCTGAGGAGGTTTGCGCATCGCCAGCGCCCGTTCTGCGCGGGCTTGTGCCTGATCGGTCATCTCTCCGGCACTTTCCATCACTGCGGCACGATCTGCAAAACTGCCATTGCAGTGCAGAACAACGTCACAGCCTGCCTGAATGGCCTGACGTGACACGTCCGACGGTGTACCGCTCAGCGCTTTCATCCCGATATCGTCGGTCATGATCAGCCCTTCAAAGCCGATCTTGTCGCGGATCACACGCATCATGGTGGCTGAAATCGTGGCTGGTTGGGGATCGATTTGATCGTAGACCAGATGTGCGGTCATCCCCATCGGCAAATCGTTCAGTGCACGAAACGGCGCGAAATCACTGCTGTCCAATTCGTCCAATGACAGATCGACATGAGGTAAGTCGTAGTGGCTGTCCAGCGTGGAACGGCCATGTCCTGGCATGTGTTTGATTACAGGCAAAACGCCCCCGTGCAAATGCCCCTTTGCTACGGCCCTGCCAATTTTGGAAATCTGTTCAGGATCAGAAGCGTAACAGCGATTCTTGAGAAAAGCGTGCGTATCAGACCGTGCCACATCGACCATGGGGGCGCAGTTGCTGTCGATCCCAAGACTGAACAATTCATCCGCGATTAGGCGATAGCGCAGATACATGGCTCGCTCGGCCTGATCGCCTGCACGGGTCACATGATCCAAGGGTGGCAGCCATTCGCGGGCCAAGGGCGCGCGCAAGCGCTGCACGCGCCCGCCTTCCTGATCAATAGTGATGGGGCAATTGCGCCCGACCGCCTCGCGGAAATCATCGCACAAGGCGCGGACTTGATCGGCGCTTTCGATGTTGCGGGCAAACAGTATGAACCCGAAGGGGTTCATTTGGCGAAACAGGTCCCTTTCTTCCTGCGTCAGACGCAGCCCTTCGGCATCGGTGATCGTGGCGCCAAACTTCACCGGACGGCGACCGGGATACAGTCTGCCCCTTGTGCGACCAGCGCGGCACAGAACTGGCGCGAGTCGCTCAGGTCTTCAAATCCCAAAACACGCAGGCGGTAAAAGGTTCGACCGCCGCTTGAGGTTTTCTGGATAACCCGTTGTTTGTCAGCCATATATTCCCCGAATCGACCACTTAGGTGATCCCATTCGGCCTGCGCCACCTGCGAGCTGTCATAGGCGCCAAGCTGCGCCAGTCGGGTGCCCTTGGCCAACGTGTCGGGGTCAACATCCAACCCAACCGCAGCCTTGACGGCGGCGTTGATGGCGCCCTCAGACGCCTCGCTGGGCGAGATTTGACTGCGCGCAGGGCGTTTAACCGGACGCAAAGACCTGCGAACCCCTGGCAATTCAGCAAGAGCCGGATCCGGCAAAGCCGCTGCAAAATCAACAGGATCAATTGCCGGCTCTTCCTCGGGCGTGGCCAGTGACGCTACTTGCGTCCCGTCTTCGAATTCCTGCTGGGTCTTGGCCGCCTCACCCGCAAGTTCAGCCACCAACGCGTCCACCGCACTTTGGCGCAGACGCGCGGCTTCCTGGGTCGTGATCGGCTCTTCCACCACATGCAGCGCCGGAGTTGGCTTCAGATCGCTGCCAGGCAAATCTTCATCGGTCAGCGACACGGGGCGCGGTGCAAGGATCAGGCGATCAGCCGGGGCCGCGGCGGTGCCTCTGGCGGCAACTGCATTGACGGCCAGACCCTGGTGATCTGCGGGCGTCCCGCCCGGGTTTTCCGGTTGGACGCGCATTGGACCTTCGGCGGCACGTACCACGGGCACGCCGCTCACATCCCGCATGACCAGTTGATAGCCCCATACTCCTACACCAGCGACCAACGCCAATGAGGCGACGGCCCCAAGAACGTTTACGACCCGGCCCAGCCCATACGTGCCGCGCGGTGCGTCATAATCTTGCATATCGTCGGGGTAATCATACGCATCCTCAGAATACGCTTGATTCGGGTAATGCATCTGCTCGGGGCTTTGCTGCCCCGAGTAATCGTAACTCGCCATGTCCGCCTCACTGCCCGTTTCGCACCTGAAAATAAGGCGCGCGGGTCATTTCTTGCCTACCTCGTACCGGCGGTTCGGGCGATATTTGTTACCGCATCTCCTGCGCCGGAGTAACGCCAAGAATACCCAAGCCCGCTGAAATCACAACAGAAACGGCACGGGCCAATGCGATTTTCGACTGGCTTGTGGCAACATCGCCATCCTGGATAAAGCGCAACTGGGTTTCGTCATTGCCCTTGTTCCACAGCGCGTGGAAATCCCCTGCAAGTTCATAGAGATAGAAAGCAACGCGGTGCGGTTCATTGGTGCGCGCGGCGATTTCCACCAGACGCGGCCATTCGGCCAGCTTTTTGGCAACGGTCAGTTCCGAGGCATGGTCGTTCTTGCTCAGATCAGCACCGGAGAGGGTCACGTCATCTGCGGCAATCCCGGCCTCAGCAGCACGGCGCAGAACGCTCATCACACGGGCATGGGCGTATTGCACATAGAACACGGGGTTCTCACGGCTTTGTTCCAACACCAAATCGAAATCGAAATCCAAGGGCGCATCGTTCTTGCGGGTCAGCATCACGAAACGGGTCACATCCGGCCCAACCTGATCGACCACATCGCGCAAAGTGACAAAGTTCCCGGCGCGCTTGGACATCTTGAACGGCTCGCCATTCTTCCACAGCTTCACCAACTGCGTCAGCTTGATATCCAGCGGCACCTTTCCACCAGACAGAGCCGACACCGCTGCCTTCATCCGTTTGACATAGCCGCCATGATCGGCCCCGAACACATCGATCAGCGCGTCAAAGCCACGGCTGACCTTGTCATAGTGATAGGCGATGTCGGGCGCGAAATAGGTCCAGCTGCCATCCGATTTCTTGACCGGGCGGTCCACATCATCGCCGTGCTCGGTCGATTTGAACAGGGTCTGTTCACGCGGCTCCCAATCCTCGGGCTTCTTGCCCTTCGGCGGCTCAAGCACGCCCTCATAGATCAGGCCCTTGTCGGTCAGCGATTGCAGCGCCGCTTCGATCCGACCTGTGCCATAGAGCGACTTTTCCGAGAAGAACACGTCCATCTCAACGCCCAGCGCCTTCAGGTCAGCGCGGATCAGGTCCATCATCGCATCCGTGGCGAAGTTGCGCAGATCTTCCAGCCATTCGCTTTCAGGCTTGTCGATCAGGCTGTCGCCGTATTTCTCTTTCAGCGCCTCACCGATCGGGATCAGGTAATCGCCGGGATACAGGCCTTCAGCGATCTCGGGGCTCAGGCCATTAGCTTCGCGATAGCGCTCATACGCCGAGCGCGCCAGTACATCCACCTGCGCACCGCCGTCGTTTATGTAGTATTCGCGGGTCACATCATGGCCGGAATAGGCCAGCAAGCTTGCCAAAGCATCTCCGAACACGGCCCCCCGCGTATGCCCCACATGCAGCGGACCGGTCGGGTTGGCCGAGACATACTCGACATTGACCTTTTGTCCCTGCCCCAAGGTCGAACGGCCATAGTCCGTGCCCTTCTCCAGCACCGCCGTTAGCACGCCTTGCCAGACTGCGGACGCAAGGCGCAGGTTCAGGAAGCCCGGTCCGGCAACCTCGGCGCTGGTGATCCGGTTATCCGCAGCCAGTTTGCCAGCCAGCACATCGGCAATATCGCGCGGCTTCATCTTGGCCGGTTTCGCCAGCACCATCGCCGCATTGGTCGCCATGTCGCCATGCGCTGCATCACGCGGGGGTTCGACAGCCACGTTGTCAAAGCTCAGCCCTTCCGGCAGCGCGCCTTCGGACTGCATCTGTGCCAGCGCGTCCAATACAAGGCCGCGGATCTCGGAAAACAGGTTCATTTCGGATGTCCTTTTGCTTGCCCGGCGGTTTACCACGCAGCACGGCAAGGTCAATGGACGCCTTGGAACAGTTTGAGATCACGATCCCCGACGGCCCACCGGGCAACCAGCGGGACTATGCGTTTTCTGGGCCCCTTCTTTTCGAGGTCATGATCATGGCCGGTGCGGAAGGTAAAACAGCACTTCCCATGGCGTTAGAAGAGTATCAGGCCGAAATCGCTTGGGACAGTATTGCCACCGATAAACCAACCATCACCACGCACGCTGTTGTTTCACCTTTAGGGATCGGAGGGTATGGCCCCACGATGATCGTATTCCCGCCAACAGACGACGCTGATCAATCGACGAAACAAGCGGGTCAGCAAGTCTGGGGCATCGCTTACATCGCTGTGAAGTGATCAGCCTGTCAGCCGGGCGTGATCCTGCAGAGCAAACCGATCAGTCATACCCGCAATGTAGTCCGAAACAATACGTGCCAAAGCGGTCTCATCCTTGGCAGCTTCAATGTCATTGTGCCAGCGCGCAGGCATCTGTTTCGGGTCATTCAGATAAATGGGGAACAGGTCTTCTACAATCGTTGCGACTTCGGCCCGGACCTTCATGACACTGGGCGCACGATACATCCGAGTGAACAGAAACGCCCGGATTTCACGAAGCTGCGCCCACACCCCACTTGAAAACTGTATGACGGGATAGCCAAGATGGCGGATATCCTCGACAGACTGCGCCCCCGAATTTTCAATCAACTCACGGGAGGAGTTGATTACATCAGAAACCATAACGCCAAACACCCGCCGTAGCGCTTCGTGACGCCTGCGATACAGGTCCAGCTTCGGGTACTTTGCGTCTACATCCGCATAACAAGCCCCTACAATGGGAAGATTGCGCAGGTCATCATCTTCAAAAAGCCCTGCGCGCAACCCGTCCAGAAGATCATGATTGTTGTACGCAATATCGTCAGATAGCGCCGCTACCTGTGCCTCTGCACTGGCATGGGTGTGGAGTTCAAGGTCAAAGCCCCGATTGCATTCGGCCAACGCCCAGGGCAAATCACCCACAACCGGGCCGTTATGTTTGGCGATCCCTTCCAGACATTCCCATGTCAGGTTGCAGCCGTCGAACTCAGCGTAATGACGCTCTAACCTGGTCACAATCCGAATAGCCTGTGCATTGTGGTCAAAACCACCATAAGGCTCCATCAAGGCATGCAAGGCGTCTTCACCAGTATGACCAAATGGCGTGTGGCCGAGGTCATGGGCCAGAGCCACAGCCTCGGTCAGTTCGGGGTTCAGATCCAACGCCCCGGCGATGGTTCGCGCCACCTGAGCCACTTCGATGGAATGGGTCAGACGGGTACGATAGCTGTCGCCCTCATGCTCAACAAAGACTTGCGTCTTATGTTTGAGCCGCCGAAAGGCACTGGCATGAATGATCCTGTCCCGGTCGCGCTGAAAGCATGACCGGAAACTGCTCTCGTCCTCAGGCACCAGCCGCCCTCTTGCGCGCACCGGATCCGAGGCAAAACTCGCTCTGACCAAAGGTCTAGTCCTTGTCGCCTGTCCTTGGGTTCCATATATTGTAGGACGCTAAGGAAATAAACCTTTGGAGAGCGGCATGAATCTGCCCCCAACTGTCACTGAACGCGCCTTTGAGCGTCTGGCCGAGATTGGCGCCGCAGACCAGGGACAAGCCCTGCGTGTTGCAGTGGAAGGCGGCGGTTGCTCGGGCTTTCAATACGAAATCGCGTTGGACACCCCAAGAGAGGATGACCTGATCCTTGAAGGCAAAGGCCAGAAAGTTATCGTTGATGCGATCTCGCTGCCTTTCCTTGAGAACGCAGTCATTGATTTCACACAAGAGCTGATCGGCGCGCGTTTTGTGATCGACAATCCAAACGCGACATCCTCCTGCGGATGCGGCACGTCTTTTTCGATGTGAAACCGGTGGGGGCTTTGCCCCCACACCCCCAAGGTATTTCTAGCCAGATGAAGCAGGGATCCGCTCTCTGACCAAACGATCAGAGAGCTTCACCTGGCGCGGTCATCGGCGCCTCCGCCTGTACCGCTTCAGCAGCATTGATCGAGTTGGTTAAGAATCCGTTTCTTCATCTGGCTGAAAATACCTCGGAGCGCGAGGCAGAGCCTCGCAAACCTGCCCTCCACCTTGCCGCTGGGTTCATTCTGAGCGATAGGTTGCCAATTGCTTCGGAGGATCGCGCATGAAAATCGCCACATTCAACATCAACGGCATCAAAGCGCGGGCCGAGGCCCTTCCCCGGTGGCTGGATGACGCGCAACCCGACGTCGTTCTTTTGCAGGAAATCAAATCCATCGATGAAAATTTTCCACGCGAGATGTTTGAAGAGCGTGGATACAACGTGGAAACCCATGGGCAAAAGAGCTTCAACGGCGTGGCCATCCTGTCGAAGCTGCCGTTGGAAGATGTCTCGCGCGGTCTGCCGGGGGATGACCATGATGAACAAGCACGCTGGATCGAGGCGACAGTCATCGGCAAAAAAGCTCTGCGAATCTGCGGTCTGTACCTACCAAATGGCAACCCGGTACCTGGCCCGAAATACGACTATAAGCTGGCTTGGATGGAAAGACTGTACCAGCGCGCGCGTGATCTGATGGACAGTGAAGAGCCGGCACTCATGGCGGGCGACTACAATATCATCCCGCAGGCCGAAGATGCCAAACGTCCTGAGGCATGGCGAGAGGACGCGCTGTTCCGGCCCGAAAGCCGCGCAGCATTTCGCAAAGTCATGAATCTTGGATTCACCGAGGCGTTCCGGGCCACGACCCAAGGCCCCGGACATTATTCATTCTGGGACTACCAGGCCGGTGCCTGGAACCGGAATGACGGCATTCGGATCGACCATTTCCTGTTGACCCCTCAGGCTGCCGATCTGATGCGCGATTGCCGTATCGACTTTGAAATCCGGGGACATGAAAAACCTTCAGACCACGTGCCGGTTTGGGTTGATCTAGATCTGTAAACTCTCAAACCGTCGGATCGTAGCTGTATATCCACTCGTATCGCTGCGCCAGCTTTGGACCTAGCGCCATCAAGGCGGCCTGAGCAGCCAGACGCATCGGGCCGCTCAGGTGAAAGTTACGAGCATTTGACCCTGCGGCTGCTACGACTTTGCGAGCTCGCGGTTTTCGGGCACTTTCATAAGCAGCCAAAGCCTTAACGATCCCGGACTCCAATTCGAATGCGCGGGCAAGGCACCAAGCATCCTCCAACGCCAAACAGGCCCCTTGCGCCATGAAGGGCAACGTCGGATGTGCCGCATCCCCCAGCAAGACGATGCGACCGTTTTGCCATTTCTCGGCAACCGGTCGCAGGAACAAAGCCCAAATATTGACCTGTTCGACCTGCGCCAGAATCGTGCCAACTTCCCCACCGAAATCCGCAAACCGCGCGCGCAAGTCGTCTGGATTTCCTTCCTGACGCCATCCCTCCTCGTGCCAGTCTGATCGTTCTTCGACCGCAACGATGTTCATCTGATTCTGATCGCGCAGAGGATAAGTCACCACGTGACGTCTGGGCCCCATGGTCAGCGCGGCACGCGGCGTCTGGTCAGAATGTCTCCACGGAATCGTGGCCCGCCATGCAACTTGATGGGTGAACGCGGGTGTTTCGAGGCCGTTGAGGATCGGCCGGATCACACTGCGCCCCCCATCTGCCGCAATGGCACATTCAGCCCGAAGTCTTTCGCCGCTTTCCAGAACAATCTCGGCCTCTCCGGGGTGTTTGAGCACTTCGGTGACGCGCGATTCCAGACGTAACTCCACCCCTGCACGCACGGCGGCTTTATGCAGCAAATCAAGCAGGTCAGCGCGGTGGTAGTAATAAGTTGGTCCGGCGGCGGGACTGGGTACGCGGCTGATCACCCGCCCCTTGCGGTAATCACGCAGCACCGTACCAAACGATTTCTGGGCGAACGCGGGCTTGCCTTGTGCAACGCCAAGAGCCCTCAGCACAGTCATGCCATTGGCGCTGATTTGCAGGCCAGCGCCAACTTCGGTCAGTTCGCTAGCCTGTTCGAGCACAGTGACCTGTGCGCCCCTGACTTGCAATGCAAGCGCGGCAGCCAGGCCGCCGATGCCCCCACCAATAACGCAGAAATTCAAACCGTGGATATTCATGTCCCCGCCATAACGCAAAAACGCCGGAGCCACAGGCCCCGGCGCTTGAGTTTTTTACCCAGAATCCGGCGATCAATCGTCGCGGTGGACCTTTTCGCGGCGCTCGTGGCGTTCCTGTGCCTCAAGCGTCATTGTGGCAATCGGACGCGCGTCCAGACGTTTCAGCGAAATCGGATCGCCGGTCTTTTCACAATACCCGTATTCGCCCTCTTCGATACGGCGCAGGGCCGAGTCGATCTTGGCGACCAGCTTACGCTGACGATCCCGCGTGCGCAGTTCAAGTGCACGGTCGGTTTCCTCGCTTGCGCGGTCTGCGACGTCCGGAATGTTACGGGTATTGTCCTGCAAACCTTCGATCGTGTCGCGGCTGCCTGCCAATAGTTCTGTCTTCCAATCCAGCAGCTTGCGACGAAAATACTCAAGCTGACGATCATTCATGAAAGGTTCATCTTCGGCCGGACGGTAGTCCTCCGGCAGAAAAACTTCCTGCTTCATATTTGCTCCCTCGGTATGGCCAGAAACGTCGGTCGCGGTTGTTTCACCTGACATTTGGCTCTCCCTTCTGCGCAGCGTTTAGCCGACGGGCCGTGGAATGTCACTACACAAACGTTGCATCCACAGTCGCCCGCGCGGATTTGTCTAAATATGAGACAAACATCAGGAAAACCTTGTTTTTATATGAAATTCACCAGGCTTTTTTGAGGCACGTCGCGTGATGCGCCGGTGTCGGCGACGGACGAATCAATCAAAAGCGCTTGGAGACGCAGTAAAATTCCTGTTGACCGACGCAGGGACGCGGGTTGTCAAAAACCTTGCCGCTCTGTAACCCGGAAAACACAGTTTGCCCGACCATACCGCACAACCACACGAGAGGCCCATGACAGCACGTTTTCAAGGTACAGCCGAATATGTCGCCACAGACGATCTGACCATTGCCGTGAACGCCGCCGTCACACTCGAGCGCCCTCTGTTGGTCAAAGGGGAACCCGGAACCGGCAAGACCGAACTGGCCAAACAGGTCGCCGGTGCACTGGGTCTGCGGATGATCGAGTGGAACGTGAAATCAACGACACGCGCGCAACAGGGCCTTTACGAATACGACGCGGTCAGCCGCCTGCGCGACAGCCAGCTTGGCGAAGAGCGCGTGCATGACGTGTCAAACTATATCCGCAAGGGTAAGCTGTGGCAGGCGTTTGAGGCCGATGAAAAAGTTGTTCTTCTGATCGATGAGATCGACAAGGCGGACATCGAATTTCCCAACGACCTTTTACAGGAACTCGATAAGATGGAGTTCCATGTCTACGAGACCGGCGACACGATCCGGGCCAAGAACCGGCCCATCGTCATCATCACGTCGAACAACGAAAAGGAACTGCCCGACGCATTTCTGCGCCGGTGTTTCTTTCACTACATCCGCTTCCCTGATGAGACCACAATGCGCCGCATTGTCGAAGTGCACCACCCCGGTATCAAGGACGCGCTTTTGACCACCGCATTGACCCAGTTTTATGAAATCCGCGAGACACAGGGTTTGAAGAAAAAGCCTTCGACCTCCGAGGTTCTGGACTGGCTGAAACTGCTGCTGGCCGAAGACCTGACCGCCGACGACCTCAAGCGCGATGGGGCCAATGCCCTGCCGAAGCTGCATGGCGCATTGCTTAAAAATGAACAGGATGTGCATTTGTTCGAACGGCTGGCCTTCATGGCGCGCGGCAAACGGTAGCTTAAACCTGAACAAATTGGTGATCTTGGCTTGCGTTGCTTCACCCCGGGTGTCAGCATCGCAGGAGTGACCGGATCAACCTCACAGAATTGGACAGATCGCTTGGCGAACACACTGAAAATCCGCCCCCTTCGCGCCGAAGACAAGGATCAGTGGGCTGACATGTGGCGGGACTATCTGGCGTTTTATGAAACCGCCCTGCCCGCAGAAATCTACGAGACGACGTTTTCAAGACTGTTGGGCGGTGATCCGCAGGATTTTTCCTGTTTTGTCGCCGAGCAGGATGGCACTCTGGTCGGGCTGACGCATTACCTGTTTCACCGTCATGCCTGGAAGATCGAAAAGGTCTGCTACCTGCAAGACCTTTTTGCCCGACCCGAAGCCCGTGGCACAGGCGTGGGCCGAGTACTGATCCAGGCGGTTTACGACGAAGCCGACCGGGAAGGTGCGCCGTCGGTTTATTGGCTGACGCAGGAGTTCAACCAAACCGCGCGGCAACTTTATGACCGCATCGGAACGGTCACACCGTTCATCAAGTATTCCCGCTCATGATGCGTTGGTCCGCTCTTGTTGTAGCGTTGTTTGCGGCGGGTTGCACATCGGTTGAACCTATTCAAACCGTTCCGGTATCCGACGAGATCCGCTCGGTTGAGGCGGCACTGCCACCCACCAAATCCTTCGGCGCTCCCCGTCCCTGGCCACCCGCCCGATCCAACAAGAACATCGCCGAGGATTTTGTGTCGCTGCACTTCGCGCTGGAAAGCGGCGCTGCCCTGCCGGTGTTTACCCGGTTTGAAACACCGGTCACAGTACGGCTGACCGGGGCGCCGACCGCCAGTATGCAGCAGGATCTGACGCGCCTGCTGAACCGTTTGAAACGTGAAGCCGGGATCAATATTCGGCAGATCCAAGACGGTCAGGCCAATATCACGATCGAGGCGGTCAGTCAGGAAGACATCCTGCGGATTCTGCCCAACGCCGCGTGTTTCGTGGTACCGAATGCCTCAAGCCTGGACGAATACCGCCGTGACCGCCGCAAGGCCAAAAGCAGTTGGACCGAGCTGCGCCGACGCGAAAGGCTAGGGATATTCATTCCGTATGATGTCAGCCCTCAGGAAATACGTGATTGCCTTCATGAGGAGTTGGCGCAGGCGCTGGGTCCTCTGAATGACCTCTATCATTTGCCGGATTCGGTGTTCAACGATGACAATATTCACACCGTTCTAACCGGGTTTGACATGCTGATACTGCGCGCCACCTATGCGCCAGAGCTGCGTACAGGCATGAGCCAGGAACAGGTGAAATCCGTGATCCCCGACGTGCTGAGCCGCCTGAACCCGCGTGGCGACCGGCTGGCTGTTCAACCCGCTACCGAGACACCCCGTGAATGGGTAGACGCCATTCAAAAATCGCTGGGTCCCGGGCCGGGATCACCGCGGCAAATGCGCGCCGCCAGGAAGGCGGCCCGCATTGGTCAGCAATTGGGATGGACGGATCACCGTCGCGCTTATCCCCACTATCTGCTTGGCCGGATGGAACAGTTCCGCAACCCAAACGAAGCGCTTAGACAGTTTCAGATTGCCCAGCAATTTCTGAAGGCGACGCCTGGCACCGAGGTTCATCAAGCCTATGTGACCACTCAAACTGCCGCATTTGCGCTGGCTCAGGATCAGGGACCACGTGTTTTGCCCGAGCTTAACAATGCCATCAACGTGATGACCAGGGCCGAGAATGCCTCGATTCTGGCCACATTGCTGCTGTTGAAGTCTGAAGCCTTGAGACAGGCCGGACAGCTTCAGCAGGCCCGTTCGGTCAGGCTGGACAGCATTGGTTGGGCGCGATACGGGTTTGGTTCGCAACTGGTGGCCCAGTCTTTGGTTGAAAGCGCAGGCCAGCGGAGCTCGGGCAGCAGGACAGACGGGTGAATCACAAATGGTGGTAGTTTTGGGAATGGCGATCCTAGGGGCGATCCTGGGCGCTTTGACCGCAAAAAAACGCAATGGAAACGGGGCTGACATGGCGCAGTATGCTGCTGGCTACGGGATCGCATTTGCGCTTCTTGGGCTGGTAATCTCGTTGATTCTGGTGCGCATGGTGGCGTGACGCGATGTTTTTGCCCTTTTTCGAAAACCTCCGCAAAGCAGGCATCCCGGTCTCACTTCGGGAGTATCTGACCTTTCTGGAGGGTATGAAGAAGGGCTTGGCCACCTATGATGTTGAAGCGTTCTACTATCTCGCCCGCGTGTCGATGGTGAAGGATGAGCGCAACATCGACAAATTCGACCGTGCTTTTGCAGCCAGTTTCGAAGGACTGAACGAAATCAGTTTCGATCAGGTTCTGGAAGCTGTCGATATCCCCGCCGATTGGCTGGCCAAGATGGCTGAAAAGCACCTGTCGGACGAAGAAAAGGCCGAAATCGAAGCGCTTGGCGGGTTCGACAAGCTGATGGAAACCCTGCGCGAGCGTCTGAAGGAACAACAAGGCCGCCATCAGGGGGGCAACAAGTGGATTGGCACAGCCGGAACATCTCCGTTTGGTGCGTATGGATATAACCCCGAAGGCGTCCGCATCGGTCAAAAGGAAAGCCGCCATCAGCGCGCCGTCAAAGTCTGGGACAAGCGGGAATTCAAGAATTTAGACGACACAGTTGAACTGGGCACCCGCAACATCAAGGTCGCCTTGAAGCGTTTGCGCCGCTGGGCCCGTGAAGGGGCGGCTGAAGAGCTGGATCTGGACGGCACCATCCGCGCCACGGCTGAACATGGCTATCTCGACGTCAAGACCCGCCCCGAGCGTCACAACGCGGTCAAGGTGCTGTTGTTTCTGGACGTGGGCGGATCAATGGACCCGCATATTAAGGTAGTCGAGGAACTGTTTTCCGCCGCCCGTACTGAATTCAAGCATCTGGAATACTACTACTTCCACAACTGCCTTTATGAAGGTGTTTGGCGCGACAACCGCCGTCGCTGGGATCAACAGACCCCCACCCACGAAGTTCTGCGCACTTATGGTGGCGACTATAAGTGTATCTTTGTTGGCGACGCCTCGATGAGCCCGTACGAAATCGCCTATCCCGGCGGTGCCAATGAACATTGGAACCAGGAAGCCGGGCAAGTCTGGCTACAACGCGCGCGGGACCAATGGACATCCAACCTCTGGATCAATCCGGTGCCCGAGAAGTATTGGGAATACACCCATTCAATCGGCATGATCCAAGAGATCTTCGAAGATCGCATGGTGCCCATGACACTTGCCGGACTGGAACAGGGCATGCGGGAACTGACGCGGTAGGTCGTTCCCCGAAAATGAAAGAAAAAACGCGTGCCACTGATTATTGCACTGCAATAGGCTGCTGGAATTTAAGGTTTTATCACCTTGAGACACAGTCTAAGGTGCATCTGGAAAAGTGGCATTCCCGCCCGGGTTTCGGGGCACACGCTCATCCACGCAAGACTTGAGGTTCGCACATGGCAACAGAATTCGCTGAAGACGGTGGCTCGGTCTGTTATCGCGGCGTCAGAATTCACAAAAAGCCCGGTTTGTTCACCCGCAGAATTCTGAGATCCATGAGGCTGGGACGTTACGAAACAGCCGAGTTGCGCCATGCCGAACGGTGCATCGAACAAGGCGAGCGGGTTCTGGATATCGGAGCCGGGGTCGGTTTTTTGTCCACAAAGATCGCCCAGATCGAGGGTGTCGACAAAGTTGTTTCGGTCGAAGCAAACCCGGCCCTGATCGACGTGATACAAGCAACCTTTGAAGAAAACGATGTGTCCGACAAAGCCGAATGTCTTCATGGCATCCTTGGGCAAACAAATGATGGCAACACTGTCGATTTCTATATCCGCAAGATTTTCTGGGCCTCATCCCTGAGTGGCGAGGAAAGAGCCTATACCGAAAAAGTCGATGTGCCGATTTTGGACTTCAATGACATTGTCGCAAAGTTTGCCCCAACACTGATCATATGTGACATTGAAGGTGGTGAGGCAGACCTGTTCCAACAGTGCGACCTGCGTTCTGTGTCCCGCCTTGTCATCGAGGTCCATCCGGGGATTTATGGCCAAAAAGGTCTGGCCCGGGTGTTTCAAGCGGTGATGGATCAAGGGTTTGTTTTGGATATCCGGGCCCCTCGCGCCGGTGATGTTCTGACGTTTATGAATATCAACCACATTTCTGAATGAAACGGCACGAGGCGCAGCTCAGCCCTGTCCTGATCCTTCTATTGACTGCAGTAAAGTTTGTATTGCCCTGACGCCGTTGCGGCCCCATATCTAAGCCATGTTGCGTTTCACCCCGATCCTGCTGGCCATTGCCTATGGTCTTGTGATGTACCGGATTTCCGTCTGGCGTACCCATCGGGAACTGGATGCGAAATCGACGGAACTGGCTGACCCTGCATTGAAACGTATGACGGACCGTCTGGCGGCCGCTTTGGGTATCGATCGGGTGCCCGTTTTTATCTACGAGATCGACCCGGTGAACGGTCTTGCAGCCCCAGACGGTCGGATTTTCATTACGCGTGGGTTTTATCGGAAGTTCCGCAATGGCGAGGTCTCGGCCGAGGAAATGGCCAGCGTTATCGCACATGAGCTGGGGCATGTCGCCTTGGGACATGCGCGGCGGCGGATGATTGATTTTTCCGGTCAGAACGCAATGCGGACGGCGTTGATATTGGTACTGAACCGGTTCATCCCGTTCATCGGCGCGATGATTGCCAATGCTTTGACCGCCCTTTTGGCCTCACGTCTGTCACGTGGGGATGAATATGAGGCAGATGAGTATGCTGCTGCTTTGCTGACCAAGGCCGGTATCGGAATTGGACCGCAAAAATCGCTGTTTCACAAGCTGGAGGACCTGACGCAGCAGCGCGCCGGGGTCGTTCCTGCGTGGTTGATGAGCCATCCCAAGACGGATGAGCGGATTGCAGCCCTTGAAAAACTTGAACAGCGTTGGGCGCGTGGCTGAGGGCGCGCAGCGAGAGGCCAGCCTCTCGCGCTCTCCGAGGTATTTTTAGCCAGATGAAGCAGGATCGCTTTTACGTGGTAAGGGCTTTACCCAAACGTGGAAGGCGGGCTTTTTTCATCAATGTGCGCAAGGTCCATTGATCACCTGAAAGACGGTTAGCCTCGGCAAGGACTTGAGCCGCGAGTGCGTTCATCCCGATTGCGTCTGCTTGCCAGAAACCGTGAAGCAGGCTGTCTGGGTCACGGCGCTCAAGGCCTTCTTCGGCCAGGATATTCTTGGGAAAATCCTTGGCGTTCACCGTCACGATTACATCGGCGGAAGCCGCAACTGCAGTCGCCAGCACGTGGATATCTGCGGCATCCGGCAGCCAAAGGCGGTTTTGCAACCCTTCGTTCGGCGCGCGCTCGGCATCCGGCCAATTGGCTTGTGTCAGTGAGATTTCGGCACGGGCTTGTGCCTCACCCGTTGGGCCAAGTTTGCGGGCGGCGCGGGCCCATTCCTCGAGGATGCGTGCAGACCAGATCGGGGTGAAATGACCCAGACGCGCAGCCCCCAACAGCATCTCGCGCATCACCGTGGGGTAGATCACGCAGGTGTCGAGAACGGCTTTCATAAGCGATAGAACACTGCTTTGAGATAGCCGCTTTCCGCCAGTTGCGGCAATTGCGGGTGATCCGGGCCCGCAAACCCGGTGTGGATCAGTTGTGCCTGCCGTCCGGCCCGACCAATCCCGCGGGATGAGGCATCGCGGAACCGCCCCAGATCCGCAGCGTGCGAACATGAGCACAGCCCCAGATAACCGCCGGGTTTGACCAGAGGTGCGGCCAGTCGAGCGATCCGCTCATAGGCGCGCAACCCTGCATCCAGCGCTTGTTTCGACGGTGCGAAAGCAGGCGGGTCGCAGACTACGACGTCAAACTGCGCGCCCTCTTCCCCCAATTGGGCCAACACGTCGAACGCGTCGCCCTGCCGGGTTTGGAACTTGTCAGCAAGGCCCGAAGCCTCAGCGCCCTTTGCCGCCAACTCCAGTGCGGCGGCAGAGCCATCCACAGACAGCGCCTGCCCTGCACCGCCTGCCAGCATGGCGAGACCAAAACCGCCCACATGGCTGAAGACGTCCAACACGTGCGCTCCCGAATGTACCAGCCGCGCGGCAAAGGCATGATTGGGACGCTGGTCATAGAACAGGCCGGTTTTCTGCCCGCCGGTCAAATCGGCCATATAAGTCGCGCCATTCATCGGCACCGGCAGCGGTGCATCGGGTGTGGTGCCGCGCAGGGTTTGGTTGACGTCGTCCAGCCCCTCCAGCCCACGTGTGCGGCCTGAGGCGTTTTTAAGCACCGTGATCACGCCAGTCACCTTGACCAAAGCATCGGTCAGCAGGTCCAGGTGTGCCTCGGCCCAGGCCGAGTTCGGCTGGATAACGCAGGCGTCACCGAAGCGGTCGATGATCACGCCGGGAAAGCCATCCGCCTCGGCATGGAGCAGGCGGTAGTACGGGGCGTCAAACAGGCGTTCGCGCATCTCGAGGGCGCGCCGCAGGCGGGTTTCGAACCAAGCGGCATCAAGCTGCGCGTCAATATCACGGTCCAGCACCCGGCACATGATCTTGGACTCGGGGTTGACCGCCACCAGCGCGATGGGCGCGCGTTTTTCATCCTCAAGCACGGCCAAAGCGCCCGCCGGGATCTTGCGCGTGCGGCGGTCGGTGACGATGTCATTGGCATAGACCCAGGGGAAGCCATGGCGCAAGCCGCGCGCATTGGCTTTGGGTTTCAGGCGGATACGGGGGCGGTCGGCAGATTGGGTCATGGCGCTCTCATAGTCAGGAACGCGCCGGTCGAAAACCCCTAGCGGTTACGAGACCGCCATCCGCCTCGACGTTTGGGGGTCTGAGCCGCCTGAAGACCCTCGCTCAGGACATGTGTCATGGGATGATCGGGGTTTTGGTCCATGTAGCCTGCGTGCAATTCCGCCAGCGCTGTATTCTGATCGCGATCGGCAGGCAGGCTGAGCGCCCAGTCCAGAAAGATGCTGCGGCATTCGGGCAAGGTAATGCCCTCAATGCGGTAAGCTTCGCGGATCAGACCCTTATGGTCGTTGGGATCAGTGCTGCGCGTCATCTTCGCCCTCGTTGATCACGCCTCCGATCAGATCGGCTGCGGTCGTGTAACTTTCCTGCAATGCTGCCTGTAGGGCCTCGACATGTTCGAACCCGGTCGCGCGGCACAAAAACGCCGCGCCGCCCTCGCCTATTTTGTCGGCCTCGATGACCTTGCCCGACAGCAGTCGGGCGGCACATTGCACAGACCAGCATAAATCATAGCAGTCTTTCAGCGATTGCGCCTGCGCGACATCCAGCAATCCGGCTGCGACGGCCCCATCCAGACCCGATGATACATCGCGCTGCGCCGAGCCTGCCAGCAAAGCGCCGGTTTCGGCCATCAGTTCGATGTCCATCAGACGCCCCGGTCCGTTCTTGGCATCCCAGATGCCCGCAGGTGCCTTGGCGGCAGCAAGGCGCGCGCGCATTTCGGCGACTTCGCGAAGCACATTACTCTGTTCCCTTGGCCGCGACAGGAATTCGGCCCGGAAGGATTCAATGTCTTCGGCCAGCCCTGCGTCTCCAGCGACGACATGCGCGCGGGTCAGGGCCAAATGCTCCCAAACCCAGGCTTCGTTTTGCTGATAGTTGGTAAAGCTGGCCCAGCTTGTTGCCACCGGCCCCTGGTTACCTGAAGGGCGCAACCGCATATCGACCTCATACAAGCGCCCTTGTGACATGGGTGCCGAAAGTGCAGTGATCAGCGCCTGAGTACAGCGCGCGTAATAGGTGCGCGTGGCCAATGGGCGCGGACCGTCTGACATCTCTTCGTCCTGCGGATCATAGATCACGATCATGTCCAGATCGGACTGCGAATTAATACGCCCCGCGCCAAGCGAACCCATACCCAAAATGGCGGCTCCACGACCGGGCGCGGGACCATGTTTGCGGGCAAAGTTCTCGGTGACATAGGGAAGTACGGCTGCAATCACCGACTGAGCAAGCTCTGCATATTGCTGACCGGCCTGCGCCCCGTGAATAAGGCCGCGCAGATGATGCACCCCAATGCGAAAATGCCATTCCTTGCACCAGCGCCGCGCCAGATCGAGTTGGGTTTCATAATCCGTTTCTTCCGAAAGGGCTTGTGCCAGTTCGGCCTGCAGCGCCTCTTGCCCCGGCCAATCGGTAAAGAAACTGCCCCCGATCACCGCGTCAAATACAGACGCATTGCGTGACAGGTGCGAAGCCAGCGCATGAGATGTGCCAACAATATCGACCAAAAGATCGATCAGATGCGGGTTTGCTTCGAACAAGGAAAACAGCTGCACCCCGGCGGGAAGACCGGCCAGAAACCCGTCTAAAGCCATAAGCGCCTCGTCCGGTTTGGCTGTCTTAGAGAGGCGCGAAAGCAATTCGGGCCGCAGGCGTTCGAAAATCCGCGCGCCCCGCTGGCTTCGCAGCGCCGGGTATGTCGTCCAGCGCGCCAGTATATTCTTGTCAAACTCGACGTTCTGCACCGGCGTAGAGGCCGGTGATTGACCCGGCGCAAAGAACCCCTCGGTCAGCTCATGCACTTCGGTCAGGCGGCACATGAGGTCTTGTGTCAGCTCTGCATTGCTGATCCCCATAAGACAGGCAACGCGTTCGATCCCATCGGGTGAATTTGGTACCTTGTGGGTCTGCGCGTCGTGGATCATCTGAATACGATGCTCGACCTCTCGATGCGCCCGGTAATGATCGGTCAGTTTCTCGGCCACGTCCTCTGGCACCCAGCCTTTTGACGCCAGCGCCGACAGCCCCGGAACAGTTCCCCGCACGCGCAGGTCCGCATCACGCCCACCAGCGATCAGTTGGCGGGTCTGGGTGAAAAACTCAATCTCTCTGATGCCGCCCTGCCCCAGCTTCATGTCGTGGCCCGGGATGGACAAAGACCCACCAGTTCCTTTGTTTTCGCGGATACGCAGACGCATATCATGGGCGTCCTGAATGGCCGCAAAGTCCAGATGGCGGCGCCAGACAAAGGGGCGCAGGCTGTCCAGGAACCTTTGACCCGCCCCCAAATCCCCGGAACAGGGCCGCGCCTTGATATAGGCGGCCCGTTCCCAGGTACGGCCAAGGCTTTCATAATATCGTTCAGCCGCCTCCATCGCCATGCAAACCGGGGTCACGGCGGGATCTGGGCGCAGCCTCAGATCGGTCCGAAACACATACCCGTCTGCTGTCTTGTCACTGAGCGTCGCGCAGAAATTCCGCGTTGCCCGGACCATGCCCTGACGGGCCTCGTAGAAATCGTCGGAGTCAAAACGCGTCTCGTCAAACAGAACAATCAGATCAATGTCCGAGCTGTAATTCAGCTCATGCGCGCCCATCTTGCCCATCGCAAGAATGACCAGCCCAGCTGCGTTTTCGACATCATCTTCAGTCATTCCGGGCAGTTTCTTGCGCCGGATCAACGCAGCGATCTCGGCCTTGGCCGCAATATCCGCGGCCAAGGCTCCGAAATCCGTCAGGGCCGCCGTGACCTTTTCCAGCGGCCACGCACCTGCAATATCAGCCAAGGCGGTAAGCAGCGCCAAACGTCGCTTGGCCTGACGCAAGCCGGGTTTCAACTGATCGGGCGGCAGATCACGCGCGGCATCCATGACGTTCGCCAGCGCCTGATCCGGATGTGACAAGGCCCCAGGCAACCAGCCTTTCTCACGCTCGATCAGACCTTTCAGATAAGGGCTGGACCCGGCAGTGCCCGCCACGAGCTCACCCATTTCCTGCGACAAATCTGGCATCAGGGCCCGCGCTTCATCCCCCAGAGACGGATCAAAAGCACGTGGAAGTCGGGTAATGGCAAGTGCGTCAGTCATGCGCGCACCCTGCGCATCGCCATGCGCCATCGTCAATGGGGTATTCTGATCAGATATCCTGAACGGGTGTATCCTGACTGAAACTGTTAACCCAAACGTCGTTGCGCCTTTCCCAGAGCGAGGAAATCAGCATTACGTCGCCTCCGGTTGCACCCGGTCTCTGGTAATCGGCCCGATAGGACAACAACACAATGTCAGGTGTCAGCACACGCAACCGCGCATCACTGAGATCAAACTCTGCCATCGTCGGCGCATCCGCAAACTGACCGACGTGATCGTCTCGGTTGGCAAACCCGGTTGGGTAAACTCCCAGAAAATCCGCACTCAGCAAAGCGCGGTCTGCGCTTGCATTTCCTTCAACCAGCGCGGTCCAGACCTGCTTTTCCAGGTCAAGAATGTCATTCAGCGAAGGAGCCGTTTTGTTTTCAGTCATATTCATGGCCGCACCCTGCCGTCAGAGACATTCACCATCAACTGTATAGTGGAATGTAAATCTTTTTCACATTACCCCTTGTATCACCCGAAGGCGCCCCCATCTAGACAATGTGAAAACAGTTTACATCAACCCTGGAGAGCTTTCATGACTGCACTGTCCGACCCCGCCGTCCCCGCCAATCCGGGATGGCTTTACCGAATTGAGGCCTGGCTGGATGACAAAGGCAAAGGGGCCTGGATCGCCGCCATGGTCCTTGGTTTCATCTTCTTCTGGCCTGTTGGCCTTGCCCTTCTGGCCTACATGATCTGGAGCAAACGCATGTTCAGCAAGTCCTGCAGCCGCCGCAAATCCTGGCACAGCCACATGAGCGCAATGAAGCCTTCGGGTAACAGCGCTTTTGACGCCTACAAGGCTGACACTCTGGCCCGCCTGGAGCGCGAACAGCAGGATTTTGAAGCTTTCCTGCGCCGTCTTCGCGAAGCCAAAGACAAGGCTGAATTCGACCAGTTCATGGACGAACGCGCCCGCGAAAACCACGAAGAAAACGGCACAGGCGCACCTGCCTGATAGCCCTTGCCCTGCCCCGGTTATTCGGGTCAGGGTGCACCAACCCTATCTTTCGGACGTGACGAATGAACCACCTGCCCAACCCGGATACTCAACCAGAATTCTACAGCTCGGTTGCGACCAAGCGCTTTGTCGCGTGGCTGTTCGATATCGCCTTCATCTCGCTGCTGTGCATCGTGCCCGTCTTCCTGACCTTCGGTGCGGGGCTGTTTTTCCTTCCGCTGATTTACGCTGTGATCAGCTTTGCGTATCGGGTCATCACCATCTCGAACGGCTCAGCTACGCTGGGTATGCGCTTCATGGGCATCGAACTGCGTGACGCATTCGGCGAGCGGATGGATATGGGCAAAGCCATCGCCCATACTGCCGGTTATTTCGTCAGTATGGCGTTTTTCGTGGTCCAGATCATTTCGATCATCATGATGCTGACCAGCGCCCGTGGTCAGGGTCTGACCGACAGTTTCCTGGGGACTGTGATGATCAATCAAAGGGCGTGAAAACCAGTTGTGTGAATCACTTGGCGGTCTCGGAAACGGTTGCTATCATCCGTCCCGAGGCCAGATGGGAACTTCATGCGACACACGCTGCCAATAGCGCCACAGTTTTATGTTACCGCTCCGCAACCATGCCCTTATCTCGACGGCAGGATGGAGCGTAAACTGTTCACAGCCCTTCAAGGTGAAGGCGCGGAACAGTTGAACAATTCCCTGTCTCAACAGGGGTTTCGTCGGTCGCAGAATGTGCTCTATCGCCCGTCGTGCACCGATTGCGCGGCCTGTCTGTCCGCTCGGATCGATGTGTCGGCCTTTCGCGCCACCAAAAGCCAGAAACGCGCAGCCAAGCGCAACGGCTACCTGGAACGCCGCGCAACGTCACCCTGGGCCACAGACGAACAATACGAGTTGTTCCGCCGTTATCTTGACACACGGCACGCCGACGGGGGCATGGCCGACATGGATGTGTTCGAGTTTGCCGCCATGATTGAAGAAACCCCGATCCGCAGCCGCGTTGTGGAGTATGCCGACCCGGAAACCGGCAACCTCATCGCCGTTAGCCTGACCGATGTGCTCGATGACGGGCTGAGTATGGTCTATTCCTTCTACGATCCCAACCAACCCCAGAACTCTCTGGGCACTTACATGATCCTGGATCATATTGAGATCGCGCGAGAAGCCGGGCTTCCCTATATCTATTTAGGCTACTGGGTCCCCGGCAGTCCCAAAATGGGTTACAAGGCCAAGTTCACAGGGCTTGAAGCCTATATTCAGGGGCAATGGCGAAAGATCAAAGACCCAGGTGCCTATTCCGATGCATCGCATCACCCGTTGTCATCTGCGCCCATAGCCGAACAAGTAGCGAATATTCAGCTACCTGACCGCCACCCTACCAAAAGCTGACCAAATAATGAAGCAGTCCCTGCATGCGGTTGCCCTTGTGGTGCCCGACTATGATACCGCGATCTCATTCTACACCAAAACGCTCAAGTTCCAGCTCCTGCAAGACCTCGCGCTCGGCGACGGCAAACGCTGGGTACTGGTCGCCCCGCCCGGATCGACAGGCAGCGCCCTTCTTCTGGCAAAAGCCGACGGCCCCGACCAAAAAGCCGCTATTGGCAACCAAACCGGCGGTCGTGTGGGTTTCTTCCTGCAAACCGATGATTTCGACCGCGATCATGCTGACATGCTGGCGCAAGGTGTCACATTCGAAGAGGCCCCACGTTCCGAACCCTATGGCCAGGTTGCCGTCTGGCGCGATCCCTTCGACAATCGGTGGGACCTGATCCAGTTCAGCTGATCCGCAGCTTCATCTGGCCCCTTCTCCGGTACAAACAAGAAAAGGGGGCCATTAGGCCCCCTTTGCATTTTGGTAACCGGGATCAATTCGGGATCAGGTCCGGGACGATCGTGACGATCGAGGGGAAGAACCACAAGATCGCAATGCCGACCACCTGGATCAACACAAACGGTATGATCCCGCGATAGATATGACCCGTCGTGACCTCTTTTGGCGCGACCCCCCTCAGGTAGAACAACGCAAAGCCAAAGGGCGGCGTCAGGAACGAGGTCTGCAGGTTCACAGCCACCATGATCGTCACCCATTTCGGATCGAAAGATCCACCATAAATCACCGGCCCCACAATGGGGATCACGATGTAGATGATCTCGAGGAAATCCAGTACAAAACCCAGAATGAACAGCACCAGCATCACGATCAGGAAGACCGTGAACTCGTTGTCAAAGCTCTTCAGGAACTGCTGGATATAGTGCTCACCTCCAAACGAGATCACCACAAGGTTCAGTAACTGTGATCCGATCAGAATGGTGAAGACCATCGAGGTTACTTTGGCTGTCTCGCGAACAACAGGCGTCAGAACACCGCTCGAAAACAGCACCCAACAGCCGTAAATCAAGCCGAACAGGGCAAAAAGGTAAGCGCCGTAAGCGACGATAAACGCAACCCAAGTTTCAAATGAAACACTGCCCTGCGAAATGCGCAGATCAAAGTTAACCCCCATCAGCAAGGCAATGATCACGGCAAAGGTTGCCCAGATGATCACCTTGCCCGACCGGCCCTGATCCTGAAGTTTGCGATACGCCGCCAGCATGATCGCACCACCCGCGCCCAGCGCAGCCGCCGGTGTCGGGTTGGTCACGCCCCCCAAGATCGACCCCAGCACCGCGATGATCAGAACCAACGGAGGAAACACAACGCGGATCAGATCGTTGGTGGCGCATCGTGCGGCAGCTTCCTTGCAGCCATAGATGGCGAGTGCAAATGGCAAAGCCAGCAGAAGGAAAGTGGCCCCCGAAGAGGTTGTCGGCGAAATCAAAAGGATATCGACCAAAGCCATCAGCAGCAGGCCAATTGCCCCCAGGATCAATGGCTGCGGTGAACGCGAGGGCGCAATCCCGCGGCCCAGAACCAGTGTCAGCCCCAAAAGAACAATGGTCACTGCCACGCCCGTTCCAATCGGGGCCGCTGCGGCGATCTTCTCTTGCTGTGCGGCCGCCAGTTCCTCTTCACTCAGGCGTTGAGCATCCGCAACACCTCCTGCGGCATCGATTGCTTCCTGCTCGACAACAGCCTGATCCCAGGCTGACTGACCGTGCAGCTCGATCATCGAGGCTTTGCATTCTTCTGACACGTTCGTGCGCAGCGAGGCACTCTGTCCAACGTCCGAGAAGGCTGAGACCGCAATGTTCTGACTTCCAATCACGCCGACATTGCCCAGAAGAACTGCCCCGACAATCAGAGCAACCGGAGCGCCCAGCAGCCAGGTCAGTCCCTCGGACCGGGTGATTGTCTCGCCTGACCCGCCTGAAATTTCCACCGCCGGTGCTTTGTGCGGGTTCAGTAACGCATAGCCAAAGGCATAAAGCGCATAGAGCAAGGCCAGCATGATCCCCGGCAACAAGGCCGCTTGGAAGAGCGTCCCAACCGAAACAACAGCGGGCTCGCCCAGGAAGGTCAAAGCATCGGTACAACCTGCCTCAATGGCGCGCGTTTCCTGTGCTGTCGAATACAGATCCCCAGCCAGAGTGCCCAGCAGAACGATCACAATCGACGGCGGGATGATCTGCCCCAAGGTACCCGATGCAGCGATGACACCGGTTGCCAGTTCGGGAGCATAGTTGTTTCGCAGCATGGTCGGCAGTGCCAACAGGCCCATGGTCACAACCGTCGCGCCCACAATCCCGGTCGACGCGGCAAGGAAAGCACCCACAACCACGATCGATACGGCCAGACCGCCCGGCAGCGGGCCAAAGACACGCGCCATCGTGGTCAGCAGGTCGTTGGCAATCTTTGAGCGTTCCAGCGTAATACCCATTAGAACGAACATCAGCACGGCCAACAGCGTCTCGATGGACTGACCCGCCAGAACGCGTTCGTTCATTCGGTTCACGATGAAGGAGACGTTGCGATCCAGCGCCGTTTCCCAGCCTTGCACAAAGACCGGTTCGGCGATCCTTGGCAAATCGGGGTATCGGAACACGGATATCGTGTCGGGTTTCACCCCCGAGTTCACGATATCCCGATAGGCTTGCGAGCCCGTGTCTATCGCCTGGTGGATCAACAGACCCGCACTGTCGAGCGCAGCGATGATCCCGAAAGAAATGACCCCGGCCCCACCGATGGCAAAAGCCACCGGAAACCCGGAAAGAATGCCTCCGAAGAGGCAGAAGAATACGATAATGAGGCCTATCTCGACGCCATCAAGTCCGAATAGCATTGTCTGGTTCTCCGTCCTTAATGCGCGCCTTCATAGGCTTCTTCACCCTCACCAAGGCTGTCCTTGTCGAGGTATTTTCCGGTGCTTTCCGGCCCTTCCACATACTCAAGATACGACCGGTACAGGAATGCGATGGCATGCAGGAACACCATGGCCGCAAAGGCAACCAGAAGGATCTTGAACAGGAAGTATGCGTTAAAGCCATTGGGGCTGAACCCGATGGTCTCCACATTCCAGCGCAGCGCGCGGGACTTGGCCACCAGACGATCCAGCGTGTCACTGGCCGAAGGTTTCGGCACGATCAGGTGCCGCCACATGAAGTACCAACCATACATCCAGGTCAGCACAGCCATGGGCATCATGAACAACACCGCGCCTAACATATCAACCACGCGCTTGGCGCGGTGGCTGATGCCGGCGTAGATCAGGTCAACGCGCACATGCCCGCCCTGCACAAATGTGTAGGTACAGCACAGACAAACCACCATGGCGTTGTAAAGTTTCAGTTCTTCCGCAAACCAGCTGATGTCCATCTGGAACGGGATCCCCAAGCCGAACGACATATCAGGGCGCGTAAACACCCGCTGCATGAAGACAATCACGATCTGCTGAATCACCATCAGCAGACCCGCCCACGCAAAGAAGCGGCCGGTAGTGTTTGCAAACCCTTCCAGCCCACGCACGATGGCCCACATGAAGTTCCGGTAGTAGAGCCCGATTGCGGTCAGAACCAGAAAGAAGGTGAAAACCACGAAGAAGAACTCGACCGAGCCTCCGTAGTAGACAAAGCGCATGATCGCCTCTTTGTCGGACCAGTTCAGCCAGAGCTGCGGATGCGTGATAGCGTATCCGAAATTATAGAAGGCTTCGGCAATGTTCTGAATGAACCAGATCAGTCCATTCCACAGGGCGCCGAAAAACGAAATACCGTTGTCGTCCTGCATGTTGTCCCCGGGTCTCGTCAGTTGCATTGCTGATTATAGCGGCATGATGGGTCCGCGCATATGCAACAGGAAAGGCTTCCCCGCTGATGCGGGGAAACCGTTTGCTCATTTGGCTCGAATTTAGCCGCGAACGCGGTCGCGCTGAGCGGTGTAGGCACCCGACGACAGGTTGATCCAAGCAGACGAAGCCGCCATAGACGCCATTGCGCTGTCGTGGATTTTCTTAAACAGCTCGTCGCCCATGTTCTCGTCCAGAACCTCTTGCGACGCCTGGCCAAATGCATCCCAAACGCTGTCCGGGAACTCCATGACCTTCACGCCGCCCGACTGCAGACGCTGCAGGGCTGCACCGTTATTGGCCAGGAACTGCGCCAGATTCCACTGGTGCGCTTCGGCCGCTGCGATCTCGATGATCTTCTGCTGTGCAGGTGTCAGTTCGTCAAAGACGTCACGGTTTGTGGCCAGCGACAGACCCGCGCCTGGCTCATGGAAGCCCGCAGTATAGTAGGTCTTGGTGATTTCCTGGAAGCCCGCCTTTTCGTCGGCCCAGGGACCGATCCACTCGGTTCCGTCAATCGCACCCGAGGACAGCGCCTGATACACTTCCGAACCCGGAATGTTCTGAACCGACGCGCCCAGCTTACCCAGCGCCTGGCCACCCAGGCCCGGCATACGGAACTTCAGGCCCTGGAAATCTTCGGGGCTGTTGATCTCTTTCGAGTACCAGCCACCCGCCTGCGCGCCGGTGTTCCCGGCCAGGAAAGACTTGAGGCCAAAGATCGAACCCAGCTCGTCATGCAGCTCCATGCCGCCATCGTGGTAATACCAGTTCACCAGTTCCTGCGCGGTCATGCCGAACGGAACAGCAGTGAAGAAGGCATAGCCCGGGTGCTGACCCACAAAGTAATAGTCCGCCGCGTGGTACATATCGGCCTGACCGGACGACACCGCGTCAAAAACCTCAAACGCGCCAACCAGCTCACCAGCGGCCTTGATCTCAACATTCAGGCTTCCGTCCGACATCGCGTTGATGCTGTCGGCACAGCGCTGCGCGCTGTCAAACACGCCCGCCAAGCCACGGCCCCACGACGTCACCATGGTCAGGGTACGCTGGCCCTGAGCATAAGCCGGCGCCGCCAGAGCGGTTGCTGCAGCTGCCGATCCGCCCAGCGCGGATTTTTTCAAAAATGAACGACGATCCATATGAGTGTTCCTCCCCTTCATAGTCATAATCCGGCACAGCCGGACCTGTCGTATTCAGTGCGCGTCAGACTAATGACAGTGTTGTGAATGGGAATACCTACTACTGCGTAGAAAGCCGGGTTTCTGACCTTTTTTAGCGAGAAAACCCTTGGTGAGTTCCAGTTCAGCCGGGCTTTTGACGTCCTTTGGGTATGGAAATGTTCAATCTTTTTGCATTTTTGCTGCCACTTGCGTATCGATTCGACCATGCACAGACTTAGAAACCTGGTTTCGCTGACTTATGCGCAGAAATTGTCGTTGGTTGCGGCCATACCATTGGTCGTCGCTGTTGCGGCAATTGCCGTGTTGGTCGCCTATCAGGCGCGCGCCACCGCTGAGCGCGAGATCGAGGCCCTGGAACGCCGTCTGATCGAAGCCAAGAAGGAAGAGCTGCGCAACTACGTAACGCAGGCGCGCAACGGTTTTGCCTATATCTATGGTCGGGCTGAACCAAATGATGAAGTGGCCAAAAACCTCGTCACGCAGATCCTGTCGGCGATGATCTATGGTCAGGACGGGTTCTTCTTTGTGTATGACTATGACGGAAACAACCTTGTCAGCCCCCGCCAGACGCAATTCATCAACCAGAATTGGGAAGGTCTGACGGATAGCGAAGGCACGCCAATCGTCAACGAGTTCATTCGCCTCGCTCGCCAAGGGGCAGGATGGCACAGTTTCATGTGGCAGAAGCCCTCAACTGGGCAAGAAGCGCAGATGATCGCCTATGTTGTTGGCCTTCAGGACTGGCGCTGGGTCGTCGGGACCGGGGTGTTCATCGATGACATCGTGGCCACCGTTGCCAACGCACGGGCCGAAGTCGAAGCCCGCGTACAGCGCACATTCATGTATATCGGCGCGATTGTACTGGCCGCTGTCCTCATCGTTTTTGCGTCGGGCATGTTGCTGAACATTCGCGAGCGCAGGTTGGCCGATGCTAAGCTGAAGGAACTGACCCAGCGTGTGTTTGACGCACAGGAAGAAGAACGGGGCCGGGTCGCACGTGAATTACATGACGGGATCAGCCAAATTCTTGTCGGCGTTCGATATGCTTTGGACAACGCGCGGCGGCGTCTGACTCGGGGTGATGACGAAGGTGCGCTCGCTCCGCTGGAAAAAGGGATCGACAACCTGGGGGCCGCCATTACCGAGGTGCGGCGCATCAGCCGTGACCTGCGTCCGGGCGTGTTGGACGATCTGGGCCTTGGTCCCGCGTTGAAGGCCCTGACCGACGATTTCCGAGACCGTACCGGGATCGAGACCGAATTCTCCACCGTGGTCTTCCGAAACCGGCTGGATCAGGACAGCAAGATCGCCCTTTATAGAATTGCGCAAGAAGCGTTGACCAATATCGAACGCCATTCGGGGGCCACTCATGTTACCATAGACCTGCGCGGACATAAGAAAGGTGCAACTATGCGGATCACCGACAATGGCCGTGGGTTGCGCACTGAGCCCGGAACAGCAACCACAGGCATCGGGCTGCGTAACATGCAGGAACGTATCGAACAGCTTGACGGGTCCTTGCGGATTCTGTCATCACGCGGACCGCGTGGCGGGACGGTGATCGAAGCCAGCTTGCCGCTGAGCCACCTTCTGCCACCGCAGGAAGACGCAACTCCGAACCGAAAGGCTGGTACATGAGCTCTGACAGAACCCGGGTTCTCATCGTTGACGACCACCCGATGGTGGCCGAGGGCATCCAGTCGATTCTGGAAAGCTATGAAGATATCCAGGTCGTCGGCACGCTGGGCAGCGGTCAGGCGGCCGTGGATCTGGCCGTTGATCTGGCCCCTGATGTGATCCTGATGGATCTGAACATGCCTGGCCTGGGCGGTCTCAGCGCGACGGAAATCATCCTCGAACGTCTGCCCGAAACGCGCATCCTGATCCTGTCGATGCATGACAGTCCTGAATACATCACAACCGCGCTCAGCCACGGTGCCAAAGGCTATGTACTCAAGGATGTACCTACGGAAGAGATCAGGCAGGCCATCGACGCTGTCATGCAGGGCAAGCAATATCTGTGCACCGGTGCCAGCGGATCCCTGAAACCCAAAGAGGATAGTGCGCGCGAAGCGCTCACCGGGCGCGAACAGACGATCCTATTGGAACTTGCACAGGGCAAGTCCAACAAAGAGGTTGCCCAAAAGCTGGAGATTTCAGTGCGAACGGTCGAGACCCACCGGAAGAACATCAAGCGCAAGCTTGGCATTTCCTCAACAGCTGGTCTGACCCGCTATGCACTGGAACACGGCGTTCTGCAAGGCACTGGCGTCGGCTTTTGATCTGCATACTCCCGCAGCGCGGCACGCGCTGCCCTGCCCAACCAGAGAAGACGCGCCGCTGGCGTGTCGACGATGGGCGGGAGTGTTCACGCTCGGGGCCTAATGTCCTGACCAAAGAACACCAGTGTCCCGTCTTCATCCAAAACGTGAAACTCACGCTGCAAATAAGGCTGGTCAAACGGCGGTCGTACACGCCCCTTGGGCAAATCGGCTAACCCGGCGCGCCAGCTTTCATACAGGCTATCCACATCGTCCACATCAATGTAAAACGACTGGTCGTCGCCCAACGGCCTGCCATCCGGGCGCGGCGGGCATTCCAATAAGCGCATGGCCACCGGTCCCAGCGACAGAAAAGCATAGTTGTCCTGCCTGAACCCACATGTGAACCCCAATCGCTTGCAATAGAAATCGATCTGGTTCTGCAAAGACGAACACAACACAAACGGCGTTAGCTGCAAAATCTCAGGCATCTGAATCTCCGAAAAGGAAGCACCTTCAGTTTACCGGTGTGGTGTCTCAATCCAGTAATTGATCTTTGCGTAGCCCCGCGCGTTCGTAATGGTGTGGCAGAACCCGTCCATACAGTTGCTCAGTCCGTTCGATACCGCCGCACATGCCTTCGGTTTCGACAAATGAAAAGATACCGACATACCGGCGGCGCGGCCCCGTCACCGGCGCTACCCGGTGAAGCGAATATCGCCCCTTGAAAATCTGTAAATCACCGGGCTGAAGCTCTAACTGATGGACGCACGTCATATCCCCGTTCAAAACTGCGGCGACCTCAGCAAAGTTTTCGTCTTCCGTTGTACGAAGATTTGGCGCGTACTCGAACGCGCCCCCTTCTTCACCGTTCTGAATGGCCAGTGTCACCGTGTAATTGTTCGTATCGAAATGCCATGGAAAGCCCTGCCCTTCCTCGACCACGTTAATGATCACATCCGCCAGCGGGTCATCATAACGGAAAAAACGCTCTGCAGGCTCATTCAGGGCATCACGAACGAACGGCAGAAAGGGTTCAAACTCATATATACTCCGCAAAGGCCCCGATTGCGGAAAATTATCCGCTGGAACAAAGGCATTCGAACGATCATAGAACTGTCGGATAGGATGACCGATGCCAAACCGCGGGTCGTCCTTGGTGAAATACGGGTTCGTACGGCTGAAAGAGCGATGCGCATTGGGCGCAACGGCATCGGCCTCTTCAGTCAAAAGAGCGATGCCCTTTTCATGGACAAAACCCGGCAGAACCGCGCATCCATCTTGATCTAGTTCCCGCCTCAAATCTTCGATCAATCGAACATACGCGGGCGAATCCGGGCGATCGATCGGATACCGTCCAAGGTCCAACAGGTCTTGCAGCATTCTCCGCCTCCTTCATGCGCGCCCACAGGGTCAGCGTGACGCAGTCAAATAGGCAGATCATGCCAGTTTCAGACATCGACCTGACGCTTTTGGACCCTCACATGCGTCTAAAAAACCAGTGAAATGAACATCGTTTTCCCGGAAATTCCCAACATGCGGCAATCTGCGCAATAAAATGTCGCAAATAACCGCCGCCAAGATAGAAAATTGGTGCAATTGCCTGTTGACGCCCCTTCCCCCCGACCATAATGTCCCTGCACGCAAAGAAGGAGCCTCTGGCGATGAAAGCGCTAGTCGTAATCGTAGGAAAAACGCGCATGGGCCGGTAACGGAAAACCATAATCGAACCCATGCGCCTCCGAAAAATCGGGGGCTTTTTTTTGGCAAAACGCAAGACACATGTCGCGAACGGAGCAAAGCAGATGACACGTGAGATGACCGGCGCAAAGATGGTGGTTCAGGCCCTCAAGGATCAGGGCGTGGACACGGTATTCGGATACCCCGGTGGCGCCGTCCTACCGATCTATGATGAGATCTTTCTGCAAAACGACATTCGCCACATTCTGGTGCGTCACGAACAAGGTGCAATCCATGCCGCCGAAGGCTATGCCCGGTCGACCGGCAAACCCGGCGTTGCGCTTGTAACGTCCGGCCCTGGCGCGACCAACGCTGTCACCGGCCTGACCGACGCATTGTTGGATTCGATCCCGCTGGTTGTTCTGACGGGTCAGGTTCCGACCTTCATGATCGGTTCAGACGCGTTTCAAGAGGCTGACACTGTTGGCATCACCCGCCCCTGCACCAAGCATAACTGGTTGGTTAAAGACACGGATTCGCTGGCGGAAACGATGCACGAAGCCTTTCACGTCGCCACCTCGGGCCGTCCCGGTCCTGTGTTGATCGACATTCCCAAGGACGTGCAGTTTGCCTCGGGCGAGTACACCAGCCCCAAGCCTTCAACGTCGCATTACCAACCGGTTTTGAAAGGCGACCTGGAAGAGATCACGGAACTGGTTGCCGCCATGGAAACCGCTAAGAAACCGGTCTTTTATACCGGTGGCGGTGTCATCAACTCTGGCCCTGCAGCCAGCCAGTTGCTGCGTGAACTGGTGGACGCGACTGGTATCCCGATCACCTCGACCCTGATGGGTCTGGGCGCTTACCCAGCCTCGGGCGAGAACTGGCTTGGAATGTTGGGCATGCATGGTCTCTACGAGGCCAATTTGGCGATGCATGACTGCGATCTGATGATCAATATCGGCGCACGTTTCGACGACCGGATCACCGGCCGCATCGATGCGTTTTCGCCGAACTCGAAAAAGGCGCATATCGACATCGATCCGTCCTCGATCAACAAGGTAATCCGTGTGGACATACCCATTGTCGGTGACGTGGCGCATGTACTGGAAGACATTCTGAAGATCTGGAAGTCTCGCGGTCGCAAGACGGATGCTGCGAACGTGAAGCAGTGGCAAAACCAGATCGCGGAATGGCGCAAGATCAACTGCCTTGCATATGCCAACAGCGAAAAATCCATCAAACCGCAATACGCGCTGCAACGCCTTGAAGAGCTGACAAAAAAGCACGATCGCTACATCACCACCGAAGTGGGCCAACACCAGATGTGGGCGGCTCAGTACCTTGGGTTCGAAGACCCCAACCGCTGGATGACCTCGGGTGGCCTGGGCACGATGGGCTATGGCTTCCCCGCCTCTATCGGCGTGCAGATGGCGCATCCAGATGCATTGGTGATCAACGTGGCTGGTGAGGCGTCTTGGCTGATGAACATGCAGGAAATGGGCACCGCCGCGCAATACCGTCTGCCCGTGAAGCAGTTCATCCTAAACAATGAACGCCTTGGCATGGTCCGTCAGTGGCAGGAACTGCTGCATGGCGAACGCTATTCACACAGCTGGTCCGAAGCCCTGCCTGATTTCGTTAAACTCGCCGAAGCGTTCGGAGCAAAGGGCATCCTGTGTTCCGATCCTGCCGATCTGGACGACGCGATCATGGAGATGATCAACTATGACGGTCCGGTGATCTTCGACTGTCTGGTTGAAAAGCACGAAAACTGCTTCCCAATGATCCCATCGGGCAAGGCCCATAACGAGATGCTTCTGGGCGAAGCAGAAACGCAGGGCGTGATCGATTCCAAAGGTTCGGTTCTGGTTTAACAAAATTCGACGGATTTGGTCGGGCGCCTTGCCGCGCCCGATATATCAAGGATGATGAAAGGGACATAAATGTCTGCCCTACATATCAAAAAAGGTGCCACCCGCCATTCGGCCTATAACCTACGACCCACCTTTTCGGACGTGCAGGAACGTCACACGATAGCGGTGTTGGTCGAGAACGAACCTGGCGTTCTGGCACGTGTGATCGGATTGTTCTCGGGGCGCGGTTATAACATCGAAAGCCTGACCGTGGCCGAAGTTGATCACACAGGCCACCTCAGCCGCATCACCATCGTCACCACCGGGACCCCCCAGGTTATTGAGCAGATCAAGGCGCAGCTGGGCCGAATTGTAACCGTGCACGACGTGCATGACCTTACTGTCGAAGGCCCTTCGGTCGAGCGCGAACTGGCTATCATCAAGGTCGTGGGTGAAGGCGACAAGCGGGTCGAGGCCCTGCGGCTGGCCGATATTTTCCGCGCCAATGTGGTCGACAGCACTCTGAATTCGTTCATCTTCGAAATCACCGGTGCACCGGACAAGATCGATGCCTTTGCGGACCTTATGCGCCCATTGGGTCTGGTCGAGATCGCCCGTACAGGTGTCGCAGCCTTGCTGCGCGGCGACTAAAATCTGTTCCCCGCCCGCTGACGTTTTAGCGTCTTTCCGGGCGGGGGCACACCTTTGGTTGGTCAGGCAGCACGCTCTCAACCTACACGAGCCTTTTGCGCCATAATTGCCATAGGGTTTGTTTTTCCAGATAAAGATCAGTCTTTTTCGCATAAAGCCTATTGCCATTGAGCTTTGCGGCGCTAGCGTCGAAGCTGCAACGCGGCGTGGGGATACGTTGCTTGGGGTTATTCTGTACGATTACTTTTTGTGCACCCGGTTTTTGCCTCGGTGTTCAATGGGTTTCATTCGAAGACACAGCAATACGTGGAAGGCCATGACTGACGATACCCGCAGCCCTGAAATGTTACGCGCGATGTTCAGCGAGAACCTTCGGCGTTTGGCGCAGCAGCATCGCTCGGTCTCAGCCCTGTGCCGCAAGCTCGGGGTGAACCGCACGCAGTTTAACAGATATCTTTCTGGCGAAAGCGTTCCTCGCCCGGATGTTCTGGATCGGATTTGTCGCTTTTTCGACGTAGATGCCCGAATTCTTCTCCAGCCCTTGGACGAGATCGAGAAATCAGAAAACCACCCGGCCACCAAAACTCTGACTGAGTTTCTGGGTTCGGGTGCAGAGGCGATCGGGAAGTCCGCCTTTTCACTTGGGTTTTATGCCGTCATCGAAAGCCTTTCGGATACACACCGCATGACCTTGTTGCACGCACGACCGCTGGCCCAGTGCACTTTGATACGGGGCTATGTATCACGCACTGCCATGCCAGATGCCACACCGCAAGACCGTGAAATCCAAGGTATCGCCGCCTGTAGCGGCGATACCGTTTATATGCTGACATCCCAACGGGGCGGCCACAACAGCCGGGTCTACCTGATCTCACCCGATCAAAACGGAACTGCGGTTCATTGGCGCGGATCGGTGGTTAATTCCGCGGATACATCCAACCCGGAACCGGTTGTTCTCAAGTACCTGGGGCACGACTCTGCAGCTATTTTTGCCGCTGCGCGCCTGTCCACGAACAATCTTGCACAGCAGTTCTAACCTGCCGCAGTTGTGGGTGTCTGCGCGGCATCGACCTGGGTAATCTGCCGATAAAGATGCCAGCTGGCGTGGCCAAGCACTGGCAAAACGATCAACAACCCCAAAAACCAGGGCACCATCGCGATGAATGTCAAAATCGCGACCAAGGCCCCCCAGCCAAGCATCACAAACAGATTTTCTTTCACGTAAGAAAAACTTGTGATCATGGCGGTCACGAAATCCAGCTCGCGATCCAGCAGCAATGGGATCGAAAGAACGGTGATCATGTACAAAATGGTGGCAAAGACCGCCCCCACGACCGTACCCACGGCCAGCATGGTCAGGCCGTTCAACGTCAGGAACACCTCTGTCGACGTCGATATGTTCGTCATCGTGGCCAGGCCCAGAAACAGGGCAAAGATCATGTGCCCGAGAAAGAACCAAAACAGGAAGACGACAACGATGATTGCACAGATCGAAGGCAACTGCCTGCGGCTTTGCTGCAGTACCACGCCAAAGATCGCACCAAAATCCAAGGGCTCACCCTGCTCAAGCCGGTGCGAGACCTCATAAAGCCCGACCGCTGCGAAAGGTCCGATCAACGGAAACCCGATGGCCGCCAGTACCAGCCAAAAGGTTGTTCCGGTCTGCACAGTCACCCACGCCATGGCCCAACCCGCCAGCACGTAAAAGCCAGCAAAGATCACCCCGAATAGCGGTGCGCGGCGAAAATCAGTCCACGCGCGCTGCAATGCCGTGCGCAGCATGGCGGTATCCACCGGTCGCATTTCCGGCACACCAAAAGGCTTATCCATGTTGTCTCCTCCTCCCGATCCGGCGTTATGACCTCGCCGGTCTCTTGTTTGGCCAGTTGGTTTCGGCGTGATACGCCGCCCCAACCGACAATAGTTTGTGATCCGCGCCCCGTGGACCGAACAGCTGGAACCCCATCGGCAGTCCGTTTGAACCGAAACCCGCAGGTGCGGCCAGACAAGGCAAACCGATCAGACTGACAGGCACCGTGACGTGCATCCATCGGTGATAGGTGTCCATCGTCCGGCCCGCGATACTGGTCGGGTACGGTATCTCGACCCCAAAGGGCCAGACCTGCGCGGATGGCAGAACCAATGCGTCAAACTGTTTGAACAGGTCTGCAGCGCGCCGGAACCAATCCGAGCGGATGACGCTGGCGTGCTGCACCTCCATTGCACACATCGCCAGACCACGATCCAGTTCCCATTGAGCCGTATCTTTCAGATGATCCCTTTGCGAGGCCAAGGGCTCCAGCCCCGCCGCCACGCTGAACGACCGCAGCGTGATCCAACTGGTCCAAAGTTGTTCTGCATCGAAGGGCGGATCAACTTCTTGCACATCAGCGCCAAGGCTTTCAAACACGGTCAAAGCATCTTTGCACAGGTCGAGAATTCCAGGCTCGGTCGGGAACGCCCCGCCCCAATCCCCAAGCCAACCAATCCGCAGACCCTGCAAATCTGCAATTTCCACCGGTGACACCGGAACGCTATCAGAGGCCAAGGGCAGGCGCGGGTCTGGCCCCGAGATAACGTCAAGCAAGATGCCCAAATCCTCGGGGCTGCGGGCCATGGGGCCAAGTGTGGACAGTTGATGCAGAAAGCTGTCGCCGACAGGATCAGACGGCACCCTGCCCCAGCTTGGGCGAAAGCCGTAGACATTGTTCCAGGCCGCTGGGTTACGCAGACTGCCCATCATGTCGGACCCGTCTGCAAGCGCCACCATTCCCGTGGCCAGGGCCACCGCCGCCCCACCGGACGATCCTCCGCAGGTATGGTCGGCGTTATACGGATTGCGCGTCGCACCATAGACCGGGTTGAATGTGTGCGATCCCAATCCGAATTCCGGCGTGTTGGTTTTTCCGATAAGTATAGCCCCCGCATCCCGCATCCGGGCGGCAATCAAATCGTCGCTGTCCGGCACGACGTCCTTGAACAAAGGCGATCCATGAGACGAGACCACGCCTGCCACATTGACCAAATCCTTGACCGCAATTGGCAGACCGTGCAGCGGGCCAGTGATTGGACCGCTATCGCATCTCTGTGCCTCGGCCATCAACGCACTCTCTTCCCGTAACGCTACTATAGCGTTCACATCGCCATTCACCTTAGCGATGCGATCCAGGGTGGCACGCATTACATCGGTGGCTGAAACCTGTCGGGTTGCCAGTTGTTTCACAAGCTCTGCGGCCGATATCCGAGTCAGGTCCATTGCATGCCATTCTGTTGTTGGTCTTCAACAGCCTAGCGAGCGGTTCAGCTCATTTAAACCCACTGTCTAAATGTATCTTTTCTCGACCTCGCCACCGGTCAACAGGATTGAAACGGCATGGGCCAACTCATTCAGAAAAAGAAACAAAATCTTCAGCTGCCGCACAACAGTTGTGCTGCAAAGAAGAAAGACCAATCATGTAATCAGGATACGCCGCCAGTACCTTTTCAGCACGTTCAGAAAAGCGATCTGGCTATGCACCTTAGCTGTCGCCCTGCGCCTCGGACCGGCTTTTGCCTGCAACGTTCAGAGCCAGAGTCGCCGCCATGAACCCGTCCAGATCACCATCCAACACGCCCTTGGTATCCGAAGTTTCGTGGTTGGTGCGCAGATCCTTCACCATCTGGTACGGCTGCAAGACGTAGGACCGGATCTGGTTACCCCAGCCTGCATCGCCTTTGGCCTCATGCGCGGCGTTGATATCCGCGTTCCGACGGTCCAGTTCCTGTTGATACAAGCGCGATTTCAGGGCCTTCATGGCAATGTCACGGTTCTGGTGCTGCGACTTCTCGGATGAAGTCACCACAATCCCGGTTGGAATATGCGTGATCCGTACCGCCGAGTCCGTGGTGTTGACGTGCTGACCACCTGCGCCGGAGGACCGGTAGGTGTCGATGCGGATGTCGGCCGGGTTCACCTCGATCTCGATATTGTCGTCCACCACTGGATAGACCCAGACCGAGCTGAATGAGGTATGGCGCTTCGCCGCCGAGTCAAAAGGCGAAATCCGCACAAGCCGGTGTACACCGCTTTCCGATTTCAGCCAGCCATAGGCGTTGTGGCCCGAAATCTTGTAAGCGGCAGATTTAATGCCCGCCTCTTCGCCTGCGGTCTCGGATTGAAGCTCGACCGTATAGCCCTTTTTCTCGGCCCAGCGAACGTACATCCGCGCCAGCATCGAAGCCCAGTCACAACTTTCGGTTCCACCCGCGCCCGAGTTGATTTCAAGGAACGTGTCGTTGCTGTCGGCCTCACCGTCCAGCAGCGCTTCAAGCTCTTTCTTGGCGGCTTTGCCCTGTAGTGCTTTGATCGCAGCTTCGGCGTCCTGCACGACCTCTTCATCCTCTTCCATCTCACCCAATTCGATCAGCTCGATATTGTCGCTGAGATCGGTCTTGATGGTTTCATAGGTCTCGATGGCGTCGACCAGCATCTGCCGTTCGCGCATCAGCTTCTGCGCGTTCTCGGGGTTGTCCCACAGGTTCGGATCTTCGACACGCGCATTGAATTCCTCAAGGCGATGCGGTGCGGTTTCATAGTCCATACGCTGCGCCAGCAGCTCAAGCGACTTTTCGATTTCCGCCACGATGTTCTGGGTTTCGGCGCGCATGGTCTTGTCCCAACTTGCTCAATCAGGCCTGCGTGATAGCAAGAGGTGCGAGACACCACAAGACAGGCCGGACGCGAATGCAAAGCACATGCGACGAGTTTCTGGACGAATGGAACCTGCATCAGCCAGAGCTGGTTGCCGAGACCGGTCAGGTGCGGGTTTGGAAAGTGTTGTCGAAACACGGACCCGCAGCGTTGAAACTCTATCGCAGACCGGATCGCGGCAACGAAGCACCCGGCAGCGCGCTGCTGAATGCGTGGCGAGACCGGGGTGCGGTTCGTATTTTCAACGAAGAACGGAACGCTGTTTTGATGGAGTGGCTGGATGGTCCGTCATTGGGTGACATTGCGCGTTCGGGACGCCCCGATGACACCACTAGATTCCTTGCCGAAACTGCAGCGCGTCTGCATGGAAAACCCACCGTCCGGGTTCAGGGTTTGAGACCCCTGGACCAGGTTTTCACCCCGTTGTTTAACTGCGCTTTTGCGCCAACATGCCCAACCCTTCTGCCCAACGACGTACTGTCCGCCATGGCCATGGGCCGGCATCTGTTGAATAGCCAGCCAGCGTCCGTGCCTCTTCACGGGGATCTTCACCCTGACAATATTATCATGACCGAGACGGGCCCGCGGGTTTTCGATGCCAAAGGGTATGTCGGAGATCCGGCGTTTGAGTTGGCAAATGCATTACGACACCCAAAAGGGATGCCAGATTTGGTGCGTGGTCCTCAGCAGATCGAAACCTGCCTGTCGCTCTACTCCAAGGTGCTGAGAGTACCAAAGGAACGGCTGGCCCAATGGGCCGCCGCCAAATGCGCCTTGTCCATCCACTGGCGATCGGACGGTGCAATCGATAACGATCCGGAAGCAGACCTTTTGAATCTGCTTCTGTGTCTATCTGATCAGTAAAGCCCGCCAGTGCTCAGGTCGCCCTGCGTGGCTTTGGGCCCGACAGTGACCGTCTGACCTGTCGAGGTCTGAACCTGCACGCCTGCGCGCTGCACTTCCTCGAACAAGGGCAGATCCGAACCGATCGCAAAGCCGCCGTCATAGACGCGGTCGATGAAGCCATCGACGCCATCACGGAAGAATTCAGCAACAACATAGTCACCGCTGGCATCGTCAGGCAGCCGTGCGCCGCTGAAACGGTCGATCTTGATGAAATGACCACCTTCCGGCACCTCGAACGGGCCGCCGCCGTATTTCTCGACAGCTTTTTCCATGAAGCTTTGGAACACAGGGCCACACATCGTGCCGCCGTAAGCCCCCCGCCCCATCGGACGCGGTCGGTCGTAGCCGATGTAACAGCCAGCAACGATGTTCGAGGTAAACCCAATAAACCACGCATCCTTGGATTCGTTGGTGGTGCCGGTTTTGCCCGCTGTCGGCACCGGCAAGTTTACATGGCGCGCGGCAGTACCGCGATCCACCACGCCTGTCATCATTGAGGTCAACTGGTAGGCCGTGATCGCATCCATCACCTGTGCGCGGTTCGTCACAAGGGTCGGAGATTCATCAGGGGCCATCCATGTGGAATCGCAATCCAGACACTGGCGGTCGTCGTGGCGATAGATGGTTTTGCCGAACCGGTCCTGAATACGGTCGACCAGAGTGGGTTCGACCCGCTGACCGCCATTGGCAAACATCGCATAGGCCGCCACCATCTTGTAAAGCGTCGTCTCTTCGGATCCCAGCGAGTTGGCAAGGAATGCCCCCATCCGGTCGTAGACGCCAAAGCGTTCCGCATAGCCTGCAACCACCGGCATCGTGACCTCTTGCGCCAGACGGATGGTCATCAGGTTCCGCGACTGCTCGATCCCGGTGCGCAGCGGCGTCGGTCCGTAGAACTTGTTCGACGAGTTCTTGGGACGCCACAGACCCTGTGGCGTGTTCACCTCAATCGGGGCGTCCACAACTATGGTTGCGGGGCTATAGCCACTGTCCAGTGCGGCGGCATAGACGAAAGGTTTGAAAGACGATCCGGGCTGACGCTGCGCCTGCGTGGCGCGGTTGAACACGGTGTCCTGATACGAGAACCCGCCCTGCATCGCCAAAACACGGCCCGAGTTCACATCCATCGCAACAAAGCCGCCCTGCACTTCGGGCACCTGACGGGCAGACCATTGTCCCTCTTCCCCGGCCATCACAAGGATCACGTCGCCGCGTTTGAAGTTTGCTGCAAAATCGCCCTGCATCCATTTGATGTCCGAGCGTGGGATAATGCCATCGGCGGGTCCATTTTCGATCCCGACCGTGAGTTGCTGGTCAGAGACGCCCAAAACCACGGCAGGATACCACCGGGTCGGCAGCACCACATCGCGTGGAATTTCCATGATAGAAAGAGCTTCGCGCCACTGCGCCTCATCCGCCAGCGCTTCTTCCGGGATCACTTCGCCCGTACCGCGCCACCTGCCGCGCGATCGGTCGTATTTCTGCAGCGCCGTGCGCAGAGCTTTGGCAGCTTCGATCTGCATTTCTTCGTCCACAGACGCACGGACCGTAAAGCCGCCGGTAAAGAACTCACCTTCGCCAAAATCCTCGCTCAGCTGGCGACGGATTTCGTCGGTGAAATAGTCACGCGGCGGCAAAGCGGTGCGGAAACTTTCAAAGTCACCGTTCTGCACCGAACGCAGCGGCATCTCGACTTCGGTCTCATAGGTCGCCTGATCGATGTAACCGTTCTGGTTCATCTCGCGCAGCACGTAGTTGCGGCGGGCGAGCAGGCGTTCTTTTTGACGAACCGGGTGGTAATCCGAAGGTGCCTTGGGCATCGCAGCCAGCATCGCGGCCTCATGCGGGGCCAACTCCTGCAAGGTCTTGTTGAAATAGGTCTGCGCCGCAGCGGTCACGCCATAGGAGTTCTGGCCAAGAAAGATTTCGTTCATGTAAAGTTCGAGGATCTGTTCCTTGTCCAAGGTATCCTCAAGCCTTGTGGCGAGGATGATTTCCTTGATCTTGCGTTCAGCTCGGCGGTCGCCTGACAGCAGAAAGTTCTTCATTACCTGCTGCGTGATCGTCGATGCCCCGCGCACGGTTTCGCCCTTGGTGCGCACTGCCTCAACACCGGCTGCAACAATACCGCGCGGATCGTACCCCTGATGGGTGTAAAAGTTTTTGTCTTCGGCCGAGATGAAAGCCTGTTTCACCAGATCGGGGATGTCCTCGGACGGGGTGAACAGGCGTCGTTCCTGCGCGAATTCATCAATCAGCTGCCCTTTGCCCGAATAAATCCGACTGATGGTGGGCGGCTTATACTGGGCCAGAGATTCATGGCTGGGCAGGTCGCGGCCATACATCCAGAACACCGCACCGATTACCAGTGCGACCATAAAGATACCCAAAGTGACGAGGCTGAAAATCGCCCCGAAAAACGAAAGAATGAACCGGATCACGTTACTGCCTTTTTCTCGCGGTGCCGTCTATATAGTGATGCACCGCCTGAGGGTCAAAACACCAAGCGCATTCTAGCCGGTTTGCGCCGCAAGGTCACTGGCCAATCAGGGATTTGCGGATCACATCCTGCTGTCGCCAATCCTCAAGCCCCTGATAAATCCCCAAAGCCATTTTCGACCGCCATTCCGGATCCTTGAGGTTTCTCAGATCTCTAGGACTGGAAAGAAACCCAAGCTCGACCAGAACCGAAGGAATATCTGCGGCTTTAAGCACCGAAAAAGACGCCGTGCGCAGGGGTTTACGGTTCATGGGACCGCCCTGCTGCGTCATACCGTTGGCAATCGATGTGGCGAGGGACAGCGTGCGCGGCTTGGTCTCCTGCCGTGCCAGGTCCAGCAAAACGTCAGCCACTTGATCATCCGAGCCACTGAGGTCGACGCCAGACAGCAGGTCGCCGCGATCATGCCGTTCCGCCAGTTTCGAACTCGCCACGTCCGAGGCATCATCAGACAAAGTATAGACCGCCGCACCATGGGCCTGCCCCTCGGACAGGGAATCGGCATGCAGTGAGATGAACAGGTCTGCACCCGCCCGGTGGGCCAAAGCAATCCGACGCTCAAGCGACACGAACTGATCCTCAACCCGCGTCAGGACCACTTCATATCCGCCGGAACGCAAAAGTACTTCACGCAGCTCGCGTGCGAAGGTCAGCATCAGGGTCTTCTCATCAACCCCACCAACCTCGGCCCCCGGATCTATGCCGCCATGGCCTGGGTCCAGCATGACGCGCAGGGGTCGATCAGAATTGCGGGGTGCTGTTTGCGGCAAGTTGGCAGGTTCTGGCAGATCCCAACCCGGATTGCGTGGCGCACCTGATGTCGCGTTGAATGTGTCGAAATCCGTGCCTTTAAGGTTCAGGGACAACAAAGCCGCGCCCGAGTCTTCTGCGATCGACAACTGCGCTGTCTCGACCGCCATCGGTGCACCCAGTTCCAGCACCAGACGCGACCAGCCCGGAACATAAGCCCCGAACTGAACACCGCTGATGCGATCAGATTGCAGGAAGTCCGAGGAATTCAACCCTGTCCAGTCGACCTCGTTAAAATCCAAAACCATCCGATAAGGATCCTGCAAGGTGAAGATCCGGTACGGCACACCTTGGCTGAGGCCGATATCCACTCGCACGCCAGTGCGCCCGACATCTGTTATGCGGCTCTGGTCCGGCTGAATACGCGCCAGCGCGCTGAACTCCTGCGCAACTGCACCACTCGCCAGCGCCCAAATCAGGGCGATGCAAAAGAAGATCCTGCTCATAGCCTCAAGTTTTCCCGAGATCGTTTGACCCGCAGCCTATACCACTGGCTGCGTTTTGTGAACGGTTCAGGCCTGTTCCCTGATCGCGCCACGCGCGGCCATGAACAGGCGTAAACGCTCAAGACCGTCTTCGATATCAGCCGTGGCCCTTGCGTAAGAGAAACGCAGGGTCGTGTGACCGCGCTGTGGATCGAAGTCGAGACCCGGAGTTACCGCAACGCCCGCCTTTTCAAGAACCTCGGCCGCGAAGGCACGGCTGTCATTGGTCAGGTCAGACACGTCGGCATACACGTAAAACGCGCCATCAGGCGGAGCGATGTTCGCGAACCCGGCCTTGGGCAGCCCGTCCAGCATCAGCGCCCGGTTTCGGCGATAGACGTCCAGATTGTCCTGCAACTCGTCTTCGCAATCCATCGCGGCCAGCGCTGCAACCTGGCTGGCATGGGGGGCGCAGATGAACATGTTCTGGGCAATCCGCTCAACCACACGCACCTGATCTTCTGGCACCACCATCCATCCGACGCGCCAGCCTGTCATCGAGAAATATTTGGAGAATGAGTTGATCACATAACACTCATCCGTCAGCTCCAGCGCGGTGACAGCTTTGGCTTCGTATTCCAGCCCGTGATAGATTTCGTCACTTATGAACGAAGCCCCCTGCCCCTGCGCCGCTTCTATCAGCGCGCCCATGGACGCATGATCCAACATGGTACCGGTTGGGTTCGCGGGCGAGGCCACCATCAGCCCCTTCAGGTCCATTCCCTGAATATCCTCGGCAACAGGCTGCAACCTGTTTTCAGGGGCAGTGGGCAGATCGACGGGCACCAGCCCCAACGCTTTAAGGATCTGTCGGTAGGACGGATAACCGGGCGCGCCGATACCAACCCGGTCCCCGCTGTCGAACAACGCCGTGAAGGTCAGCAGAAAGCCGCCTGAGGATCCAGGGGTGATGACCACTCGATCCGGGTTCAAGTCAACATCATACCAATCGCCGTAAAGCCGCGCGATCCGCTGCCTGAGCGCGGGCAACCCCAAAGCCACCGTATAACCCAAAGGGCCTTGCTCCATTGCCTTTGCCAGCGCTTCGGTCGCGCCCTTGGGGGCCCCTGTCCCCGGCTGGCCGACTTCCATGTGGATGATATGGCGTCCGGCCTCTTCCGCTTTGCGCGCGGCCTCCATTACGTCCATCACAATAAACGGATCGACCCCGGACCGGGTTGAGTTTCTCATGCCCATCTCCCATGTTGCAGCCATGGCTTTTGAACGCGTATCCAGGCTGGCGTCAATCCCGGCTCTGATGCTTGCAGCTGTCGTCTGGCTTGCGGCAGTGGTTCAAGCCCATGCGCAAAGCCTGATCCGAGATCCCGACATCGAGCATGGGCTGCGTGAACTGGCATTTCCCATCCTGCGCGCGGCCGGTTTGAATACCAACCGCGTTCAAATCCTGGTCATCAACGACAACACGTTCAACGCCTTTGTCATCGACTACAACGCGATCTACGTGAACTACGGACTGATCCTGAGCGTCGAAAGCCCGGAAATGCTGCAGGCTGTGATCGCGCACGAAGCCGCCCACATCGCGAATGGCCATCTGGCACGGCGGGCCGAAAACCTGAAAGCGGCGCAGCGCAATGCCGGCTTTGGCACCGCTCTGGCCTTGCTGGCTGCTGCTGCGGGTGGTGGTGAAGCAGCCCTTGGTATTGCCGCCGGCACCCAGGGCGCCGCCCTTCGCAGCTTTCTGGGCCACACCCGCGCAGAAGAAGCCTCGGCTGACCGAAGCGCTGCAAGTTATCTGCGATGGGCCCAGATTTCGCCCAGCGGCATGGTCGAACTGCATCGGAAATTCGCCGGTCAGGAGCTGCTGAGCGTTGCCAATCAGGACCCCTATATGCGCTCGCACCCGACAAGCCGCGACCGTCTGCGTGCCGCCGAGGCCTTTCTGGACGAGTTTGGTGACAAGGCTATCCCCAACCCTAGCGCCGATTACTGGTTCGCCCGCGTCAAAGGTAAGCTATCCGCCTTTCTGCGGTCTCCAAGCTGGACTTTGCGGCGCGCCAAAGAAGAGACCGACCGTGACATTCGCCTGATGCGAGAGGCGTCGGCGCATCATCAAAACCGCGATTTGTCCCGCGCTCGCGCCGCCATAGATGAGGCTCTGGCCATTCGCCCGAATGACCCTTACTATTACGAACTCAAGGGGCAAATTCTTTTGGAAAACAGGCAAATAAACAAAGCAGTTCAAGCGTATCAGAGCGCGGTGGAAATGGCCCCGAACAATGCGCTGATCCTTGCAGGATATGGTCGTGCGCTGCTGGCGCAGGGTAACACCGATCAAGCCTTGACCGCGTTGGAAAAGGCCCGATCCCGCGATTTTCGCAATGCGCGCCTGATGCAGGATTTGGGCATTGCCTATGCCAAGGTTGGCAACAACGGAATGGCATCCACCGTGACGGCAGAGCGATATGCGCTGCAAGGACGGCTGGATGATGCCGGAATTCACGCAAAACGGGCTGTGGCCCGCTTGCCCGAAGGCTCGCCGGGTTGGCAAAGGGCACAAGACGTGCTGATTGCGTCAGAACGATTCAAGAAAAGTAAAAGGAAACGGAAATGATCCTCAGACATGCTGCACCTGCCCTTCTGGGGCTTTCCATGGCTGCGACTTCAGCGCAGGCGCTGGATTTGAACGCAATGAGCGATGCCGAAAAGGCCGAATTCGGCGCGCAGGTGCGAGAGTATCTGCTTGAAAACCCCGAAGTGATCATCGAAGCGATCAACATCCTTGAACAGCGAAATGCCGCAGCCGAAGCGCTGGCCGACAAGGAACTGATCGCCGCCAATGAAGAAGAACTGTTCAACGATGGCTACAGCTTTGTGGGCGGCAACCCGGACGGGGATATCACACTGGTCGAATTCATGGATTACCGCTGTGGTTATTGCCGCCGTGCCGTACCCGAGGTAGCCAGCCTGTTGGCCGAAGACGGCAATATCCGCTTGGTGATCAAGGAGTTCCCCATTCTGGGTGACGCGTCTGTCCTGTCCTCGCGCTTTGCCGTCGCCACCAAGCACGTGGCGGGCAATGAAGCCTACAAACAGGTCCATGACGCCCTGCTGGAGTTCACCGGCGAGCCATCAGAAGTGTCTTTGCGCCGCATCTCGGATGGTCTGGGGCTGGACAGCGATGCGATCATCGCCGCAATGGACAGCGACCGCGTGACGGACGAAATCACCCGCACCCGCGCACTGGCGCAGCGGATGCAGATTTCGGGCACGCCGTCCTTTGTTCTGGGCACCGAAATGCTGCGTGGCTTCCTGCCTGCCGATCAGATGCAACAAATCGCGGATGGTGTGCGCGCCGAGCGCGGCTGAACACATGGTGAGGCGGCTTAGCCCGCCTCCTACTATTGCAGAGCTCTTCTTTCTTTCAGATCACGAAGGCTCTGCACAGCATTCGCCCCAGCAAATAGCGTGTGGAACCTCTGATCTAACCGTCCCGACCGGGTTCGCTTGGATTACTGGAAAACAGCGCGATCTTGTTTCCTTGCGGATCGCGCATGTAACCAACATAGAAATTAGCCCCATAGGAGTCGCGAAAGCCCGGCTGGCCTTCGTCGGAACCACCTGCGGCAAGTGCCGCCGCGTGAAGGTCACGAACCTGCTTTTGACTTTGCGCCTCGAACGCAACCATCGTGCCATTCCCTGCCGAGGCCGGATGCCCGTCGAACGGGGATTTCACATAGAATTCCGGCAAAGCTTGAGACTGACCTGGCTGAGATGGAAGAGCGTAGCTTAAGTCGCCGTGATACCATTCCAATTCATATCCTAGGGCTGGCAGGAAAGCAGAATAAAACTGCTCTGCAGCTGCAATGTCGTCCACACCAACGGTGATATAGGCGATCATCCCTTTGCCCTTTCGTGGACATGACATTTAAGACGCGCGGCAAGCGTTGACCGAATAAGCGCCTACTCGGCCGCTTCGGCCTGCGCGTCCAGTTCAGCTGCCTTTTTCTCGACCTGTTCGACAATGTGATCAATCATCTGATCGTTTGACATCTTGTGGCTGGCCTTGCCGGCCAGGTAAACCATGCCAGAGCCTGCGCCGCCGCCGGTAAAGCCCACATCGGTCATCAACGCCTCACCCGGGCCGTTCACGACACAGCCGATAATTGACAGGCTCATCGGTGTCTTGATGTGTTCCAGCCGATGCTCCAAGGCGTCAACGGTCTTGATGACGTCGAACCCCTGACGGGCGCAGGATGGGCACGAGATAATGTTCACGCCGCGATGTCGCAGGCCCAGTGACTTGAGGATTTCGAAACCGACCTTGACCTCTTCCACCGGATCAGCGGACAGGCTGACACGGATCGTGTCGCCTATCCCCATCCACAACAGGTTACCCAAACCGATGGCGGACTTGATGGTGCCGCTGACCAGCCCTCCAGCTTCGGTGATGCCCAGATGAATGGGCGCGTCGGTGGCTTCGGCAATGCCCTGATAAGCAGCAGCAGACAGGAAAACGTCGCTGGCCTTCACGCTGATCTTAAACTCGTGAAAGTCGTTGTCCTGCAGGATGCGAATATGTTCCAGCCCGCTTTCAACCATCGCCTCGGGGCATGGCTCGCCGTATTTCTCAAGCAGATGTTTTTCCAATGACCCCGCGTTGACCCCGATACGGATCGAACAGTTGTGATCGCGTGCGGCCTGAATGACCTCTTTCACGCGGGTTTCATCGCCGATATTGCCCGGATTGATGCGCAGGCAAGCCGCGCCCGCCTCGGCGGCTTCGATGCCACGGCGGTAGTGAAAGTGAATGTCTGCCACGATCGGCACAGGGCTTTCGCGGACGATCTCTTTCAGTGCCTTCGACGACGCCTCATCCGGAACCGAAACGCGCACTATATCCGCGCCAGCCTCGGCTGCGGCCTGAACCTGCGCCACGGTGGCCGCCACATCGGTGGTCAGCGTATTGGTCATGGTCTGTACCGCAATGGGTGCATCACCCCCAACAGGGACGTTGCCGACCATGATTTGACGGGATTTACGACGATAGATGTCGCGCCAAGGGCGTACGTGATTGAGGGACATAAGGACGGATCCGCGTCTGCCAGAGTTGGACCTTTAGATAGTCCGACAACCGGGGCGTCGCAATGGTTAGATCACTCCGCGGGCGTTTCAGTCGCTTCGGTCTGCAGTTCCGCCACCAGTTGCTTTAGAGCGCTGTTCTGCTCGGCCTCAAGATCGGCTACGGCATACGTCTCGGACACTGCGTCTTTCGACAACACGACACCTTTGGCAACCGTACCCGGCGCACCCGCCGGACCGTAATGCTCGCCGTTCATAGAGAAGTAGACCGACCCCGAGGCCCCGGCCCGCAACTGCGGCGGCTCCTCGGTCAGAGGCACTTCAAAAACGCTGCCTTGTTCAACCGTGCCAAGGGTGCCTTCGAAAATGATACTGCCGTCTGCAGCCGTCACACGCATCCATGCCGGGTCAACAGCCACAATTTTAAGCGTCGTATCAATCTGTTCCACGACCTGCGGCAGCGCGGGTCGTTCGACCGTGTGAACCTTGGCCAGTTCAAGCTGCGGCAACTCGGGCGGACGGAAAGTTCCGACCTCACGTGGGTCAAGGGTCGAGATCGGGGCATCACGAGCAACCAGAACCGGCACGTCCAGCGCCTGTGGACGATAAAGACGATCCAACGCCTCGGTACTGGCCACTTCAACCGTATCGTCTGACGCGGCACCACGCACCGCATCCAGTGGATCAAGGTCGGACAGGACCACAGGGGCTTGCTCAACAGGGCTGACCTGCACCTGCTGGATTTTGTTCAAAACAGCCCAGCCGCCATAGCCGATGCCACCAATGACCGCCAGCAACACCAGCGAAGAGCCGATGGCGCGCGGTTCGATCTGACTGACCAGCGGCTCTTTGCCCGGAATATAGGGCGTATTGGGCGAGATGAACGGGTCGCGCCCCATAGGACCGCGCGACGGAAGACCGCCAGTGGATTTGCGGACCACAGATGCCTCGGCCGACATGCCATGGGCCACTTCAAAACCGCTTTCCTGGCAGAAGGTTGCAAAGGTCTCATCCGGGTTCATTCCCAAGTAGCGCGCATATGAGCGCACATACCCGGCTATGAAGCCGGGTGTATCAAACGCATCAGGGTCGGCGTTTTCGATTGCAGCAATGTAGTTGGCTTTGATCCTCAGTTCGCGCTGAACATCCAAAAGAGATTTGCCCATTGTCGCGCGCTCACCGCGCATCTTGTCACCAAGACGAATCTCGTAGTCATCAAACCCTTTTGGTCTGACGTCCACGTCTTCTTCGGACTCGCGCTGTGATCTGCGCCCAATCATCCCTGCTGCCCCATTCTGCCTGTCGCGTATTTCGCGTTAGCGGCGAATCATCCCCACAATGATTCGTCTGCCAATTTTGTTAGCCTAAGCTTAACACGCGGCAATCACGTTGCACACTTTGGCGTGAGGTTAACCGGCAAGTTCGGCGCGATTTAGCGCACAATGTGACCAAAGTTCGTCCATCGCCTGCACCAAACGGTTCATTTCGTCGGGTCCATGCACCGGAGACGGGGTAAACCGAAGCCTTTCGGTTCCCCGCGGGACAGTCGGGAAATTGATCGGCTGCACGTAAATGCCATAATCATCCAGCAACATATCACTGAGCTTTTTGGTATGCACAGGGTTGCCGACGATCACGGGCACAATGTGACTGCCATGATCAATCAAGGGAAGACCCATCCCTTTAAGTCGCAGCTTGAGGATCTTGGCCTGAGTCTGATGCTGGTCACGCAGCTCCTGCGCGGTTTTCAGATGCGCAACCGAAGCGGCAGCCCCTGCGGCAACAGCTGGCGGCAACGAAGTGGTGAAAATGAAACCCGGCGCATAAGAGCGCACAGCGTCGCACATCTTGGCACTGGCGGCGATGTAGCCACCCATAACGCCATATGCTTTGGCGAGGGTTCCGTTGATGATGTCGATCCGATGGGCCAAACGGTCACGTTCAGTCACGCCGCCGCCACGCGGGCCGTACATGCCAACCGCGTGCACTTCGTCGATATAGGTCAGCGCGCCAAACTCATCGGCCAAATCACAGATCTCTTCGATCGGGCCAAAATCGCCGTCCATAGAATAGACTGACTCGAAGGCGATCAGTTTAGGCGCTTGCGGATCGTCAGCTTCAAGCAACTCACGCAGATGCGCCACGTCATTGTGCCGGAAAATCCGCTTAGAACCGCCGTTGCGGCGCACACCTTCGATCATCGAGGCATGGTTCAGCGCGTCGGAATAAATGATCAGGCCGGGGAACAGCTTGGGCAGAGTGCTGAGCGTTGCATCATTGGCGATATAGGCGCTGGTGAACAACAGCGCGGCTTCTTTGCCGTGCAGATCAGCCAACTCGGCCTCAAGCCTTTTGTGGTAAACCGTGGTGCCTGAGATGTTGCGCGTCCCGCCAGACCCTGCACCTGCTGCGTCCACAGCCTCATGCATGGCATTCAGAACAACAGGGTGCTGCCCCATGCCCAAGTAATCGTTGCCACACCACACGGTGATGTTCTGCTGCGACCCATCCGGACGCGTGCGCACCGCATGAGGGAAATGTCCGTTGCGACGTTCGATGTCAATGAAGGTCCGGTAGCGTCCTTCATCATGCAGCCTGGCAATCGCTGAATCGAGCTGAGCAGTATAGTCCAACGGACCCTCCTTGAGCGCCCAAATTGGTTTCCCTTGGGCAAATAGTTTGCCACCCTACACAGTGCAACGTGTTTCAGCGGCTTTGCGTTCCTTAGTTTAGCTGGTTACAGCCGAACAGGTGAACCCAACTTTGATTTGCATCAAATAAAAGGTTGTGCCCCCTACGACAAGTAAAGTTCCGGCTATCGAACGCGTGGAAACGACGCAGGTACAGTCGCATCACAATGCGTCGTACGATACTTTGGTTTTCGTCAAAACCGCTCTGGACGGCGCTGATCACGCTGTTAGGGTTCGCCCAACCTAGAAAAGCAGGAGCCCCCTATGTCGCTAGACACCGTGCTGAACCGGATTGACGAAGATCTGCAAACCTCGATCGACCGCCTGATGGAATTATTGCGCATCCAATCCATTTCAACCGATCCCGCGTTCAAGGACGAGGTCAACCGCGCCGCAGATTGGTTGGTCAACGACCTTCGCAGTATCGGAATAGACGCGGAAAAGCGAGAAACGCCGGGCCACCCCATGGTTGTTGGCCATGTGGGAGAAGACGCAGACGCTCCGCATATCCTGTTCTACGGCCACTATGATGTGCAGCCGGTTGATCCGCTGAACCTGTGGACACGCGACCCATTTGATCCTGCAATCGAAGATACCGAGCACGGCCCCGTTATCCGTGGGCGTGGCGCATCGGATGACAAAGGGCAACTGATGACTTTTGTCGAAGCCTGCCGCGCCTGGAAGGCTGTGCATGGATCCCTGCCCTGTCGCATCACCTTCTTCTTTGAAGGCGAGGAAGAATCGGGGTCTCCATCACTAGTCCCGTTCCTTAAGGAAAACGCGGCCGAGCTCAAAGCCGACCTTGCACTGGTCTGCGACACCTCGATGGTCTCACGCGGGGTTCCCTCCATAGCTGCCCAACTGCGCGGTATGCTGAAGGATGAATTCACCATCATCGGACCCCGTATCGATCTGCATTCCGGCCACTACGGTGGCCCAGGCCTAAACCCCTTGCGGGAACTGTCGAAAATAGTGGCCTCTTTCTACGATGACGAAACCGGCCGCGTAACCGTTGACGGATTTTACGAAGGCGTACACGAAGTACCCGAGGATCAACTCCGCCAGTGGCAAAACTGCGGTTTCGACGAAGCAGACTACCTAAATTCGGTCGGCTACACCCAACCACATGGTGAAAAGGGGTATTCGACACTCGAGCAGCAATGGGCGCGTCCAACGCTTGAGGTGAACGGGCTTTGGGGCGGTTACAACGGGGCTGGTTCGAAAACCGTGATCCCATCCGAGGCACATTGCAAAATCACCTGCCGTCTCGTCGGTGACATGAATCCCGACGCTCTGCGCGACAAAATTCGCAAACATGTCGAGGAGCGTCTGTCTCCGGACGCCAAAGTGATCTGGGACAATGACCTTGAAGGCTCACCAGCCTCTGTCATGAATTTGGACCGCCCAGAGTTCGAAGCCGCGCGCGGCGCCTTGTCTGACGAATGGGATCGCGAGGCGGTCTTTACTGGCATGGGTGGCTCTATTCCGGTGGTCGGGTACTTCAACACCGTTCTCGGGCTCGATTCCATGCTGGTCGGTTATGCAAACGATGATGACGCAATTCACTCACCGAACGAGAAATATGATGTCAAAAGCTTTCACAAGGGCATCCGATCCTGGGCCCGCATTCTGGATGCTTTGAACAAGTAAAGTGTTTTTGCGAGGCTCTGCCTCGCGCTCCGAGGTATTTTCGGCCAGATGAAGTGCGGATCCCCTGCTTCATCTGGCTATAAATACCTCGGGGGAGTCGCGGCTTGCCGCGGCGGGGGCAGAGCCCCCTTCCCTTACATGTGGATCACGCGATCGTAAGCGTCCAGAACGCTTTCGTGCATCATCTCTGACAAGGTTGGGTGCGGGAAGACCGTGTTCATCAGATCTTCTTCGGTGGTCTCCAGCTGGCGTCCAACCACATAGCCCTGGATCAGTTCCGTCACTTCCGCGCCGATCATATGTGCGCCCAGAAGCTCTCCTGTCTTGGCGTCAAAGACGGTTTTGATCAGCCCCTCTGGTTCCCCCAGGGCAATAGCCTTGCCGTTGCCGATGAACGGGAAGCGCCCGACCTTGATGTCGTAACCCAGTTCTTTGGCTTTGGCTTCGGTGTAGCCAACGGACGCGACCTGAGGCTGACAGTAGGTACATCCTGCAATGCTCTCGGGTTTGACCGGGTGTGCGTGTTTACCCGCGATAAGATCCGCGACCATGACGCCCTCGTGACTGGCCTTATGCGCCAGCCATGGTGCACCTGCGATATCACCGATTGCGTACAGCCCTTCGACACCGGTGCGGCAGAATTCATCCGTCACCACATGCGTGCGGTCGATCTTGACCCCCAGCGCTTCGAGGCCAAGGTTTTCGACATTACCGACGATGCCTACCGCCGAAATCACGGTGTCGAAATCATACTTTTCGACCTTGCCCTCAACCTCGATATGAGCGGTCACTTTACCTTTACCCCGGTCCAATTGCTTGACCATCGCCTTTTCCATGATGGTCATGCCTTGCTTGGTGAAGGCCTTTTTCGCCAATGCGCTGATCTCGGCATCCTCAACCGGCAGAACGCGATCCATCACTTCGACCACGGTCGTGTCCGCGCCAAGCGTGTTGTAGAAGCTGGCGAATTCGATGCCAATCGCGCCGGACCCAATGACCAGCAGTTTCTTCGGCATACGTGGCGGTTGCAGCGCATGTTTGTAGGTCCAGACCAGATCACCATCCGCCTCAAGCCCCGGCAATTCCCGCGCCCGCGCGCCGGTGGCCAAAATGATGTTCTTGGCGGTGAGTTCTTCGGTGCCCTTGTCGGTCTTGACGCTGACCTTGCCCTTGGCAGCGATCGTGGCCTCGCCCATCACAACAGCAACCTTGTTCTTCTTCAGAAGATGACCAATCCCGCCTGAAAGTTGTCCGGCCACACCCCGTGACCTTTTGACTACCGCATCCAGGTCGTAACCAATCTTGTCAGCTTTCAAGCCGAAATCCTTGGCGCGTTCCATCAGATGGAACACTTCGGATGAGCGAAGCAATGCCTTGGTGGGGATACAACCCCAGTTCAGGCAAATGCCTCCAAGATGTTCGCGTTCGACAACGACGGTTTTCAGACCCAACTGGGCGGCACGGATTGCAGCGACATAGCCGCCGGGGCCAGCCCCGATTACGATCAGATCATAAGATTGTGCAGCCATGTGTCCCTCTCGGCGCAGGTGTTGAAAAATTAGTTTACCATTAAACTACTTTTCAAAACACATCAACAGGCGCGCCCCGCGACAAAAGCGACGCGAGGTAAGCCACACCTGAAGACGTGGATTTCAGCCTATACCCAAGCCCGCTCCATGGCTAGAACTGAACTGTCGACACCGTTCGGGCATTTCTTAACAAAGGACATTCAAGAGGCTGACTATGGCGAAAACACTCAAAGACCTGCTGCTTGCTTTGCTCAACGCCACGTTGATCCTTGTGGCCTTGTGCCTGTTTCTGGGCTGGCAGTTGGCGTCAAAGGTGGAGAGCATCACGGCGGAGTTTTCTGAAACAGTGCAAGTCGTTGCTCCGCTCCGAGAGGAGACAACGAACATTCGAACAGAGCTTGCGGCATTACGAGACGACTTAGCCGCGTTGCCGAAAAAGGCAATTGGTTTAGACAGTCAAACAACCAAGGATATCCAATCGACCTTAGCCCGACTAAATTCCTTGGAACAAAAGTTGCAGACAGCACAGGATAGGTTGATCAGTCTGGCAGACGAGCCTCAGGTTTTGATAGCCCAGACCATCAATAGCGGCGCGGACGTCGTGTCCAAGCGCATTTTGGATTTCAAAGGGTGTGAACCAGGCTCATAAGGTTATGCCGCGCGAACAAGGCGCGGCATGCCAGCATTTTCAAACGGTCAAACGGTTGCCTGAAGCTCGCGTACGGTGGTCCCATAACCACCCATGTCGACATAGGCAACTTCATGTGGTGTGGAATGACGCGACAGTGCTTCGTTCCGATAGGGGAACCGACCGAACTTGCGGATCACTTCGCGATGCGCCCGTGCGTGCAATAGATTGCTTGTGTCACCGCTCAGGTTTTCGCAGATCAAACGCACACAACGTTCCTGATCACACAGATTTTCCGAGTGCATCATCGGCAGATAAAAGAACTGCCGCGCGGGTTCGTCGATCTTTTTGTCCCACCCCTTGTCGACCGCGCATTTGGCAGCTGCCAAAGCCGCTCGGTCAGTCGCAAATGCACGGGCCTGCCCCCGGAACATGTTACGTGGAAACTGATCTGTCAGGATAATATACGCCAGCGATCCGCTGGGATATGTCAGCCAAAGCGAAAATCTGCCCTCAACCGCTGCTTCCCAAGTTGACAAGAAACGGTCTCGGATTTCCGCATCCAATGCGTCATCCTGCAGATACCACCCCTTGGGACCAACTTCATCTAACCAAAAACTCAATACTTCTTCAGGACCTACCATTGCCCTAAACTCCGTAATTTGCCCTCCCCAGGGACGTAAGGTCATTTAAGAATGTTTTACAGAATTGTGACAGTAACATATTGCAACATTTGCGACATATTTTCGTTTCTTAAGCGACTTCTTGCGTATCTTGCTCATCTTGTGCTGCTTCGATCACAACTTCCTGCGCAACTTCCAAAGCTACTGGCGACGATGTCGGCATAATCGGTGCAATTGTTCCGGTTTCGTCAACAGGTACATAAGCACGCTGGGTCATTCGGTAGAGCGCGTAGAACGCCATCGCAAACATCAGCGTCGCAATAAACAGGAAGAAACCTGCAGGGCCCATGATGCCGTTGCCCATCAGCCAACCGGTTATCAGCGGACCGGCAATTGCGCCCAGGCCGTTGATGAAGATCAGCCCGCCCGAAGCAGCAGACATGTCGTCATATTCCAAATAGTCGTTGGTGTAGGCGATCAGCAGGGAATAAAGCGGGCTGGTCATGCCTCCAATAACAAATGCACCGGTCAGCAGGATTGAGAAGGTCGCCCCGAAAAACATTCCCACCAGTGCGCCGCAGCCGCCGACGACGGAAACCGTCAGAATCAGAATCCGGCGATCCATACGGTCCGAGAACCAACCAATCGGGTATTGCAACAGAACCGAGCCAACATAAAACGCGGCCACAAAGGTTGAAATCTCGACCAGCGACAATCCGGCTTGCGCGCCGTAGACCGAGCTCATCCCGAACTGAGCCGAAAATATTCCACCCAGCAGGAACATGCCGACGCAGCCCAATGGTGATGTCTCCATCAGTTTGCGCAGTGTCATAGGCTTTGTTGTATCAAAGGCTGGTGTTGGTGAAATCGACAACAGGATCGGCGCGAAGGAAACCGAAACAAGGATCGAGGCGATCACAAATGTCTCGTACCCTGCCGGATCGCCCACCAGCAACAGGGCCTGCGCCGTGACGATTCCGGTCATCTGAACGATCATGTACAAAGACAAGGCCTGGCCTCGGTTTTCGTTGCTGGCCGCGTTGTTCAACCAGCTTTCTGCGGTGACATACACACCCGAGAAACAAAAGCCGATCACCACCCGCCCAAGTGCCCAGGCGATTGGGTTCGTGAGCATGGGGTACATGATCATGACGGCCGAGATGAAAGACGCAAGCGCTGCAAAGACCCGCACATGGCCGACGCGCCGGATCATTTCAGGGGCAAGTCGTGAGCCGCCCAGAAAGCCGACGAAATAGGCGGACATCACAATAGACATATGCAGAGTCGAAAACCCTTCGATCTCGCCGCGAACACCCAAAAGAGTGCCCTGAAGGCCATTTCCGACCATCAGCAACCCCATGCCGAGCAGCAACGCCCACGCGCTGGAAAGAACCTGAATCATTGGGGTCTCCGAGTGATGCCAAACTAAGTTGCGCTGTGTACTGCGATCAAAGACCGCTTCTGTCGCGCTTGTCTACGACATTGAACTGTTTTGATACTTCATGCGCGCCCCTCATGGGATCAAAAGCGACGCGTCGCCGTAGGAAAAGAAACGATATTTCTGTGTTATTGCATGATGATACAAATCAAACATTCGATCTTGCCCCATCAACGCGGACACCAGCATCAACAGCGTTGATTTCGGCAGGTGGAAATTGGTCATCAACGCGTCCGTGACATGGAACTGGAAGCCCGGATAGATGAAAATATCCGTATCCCCTTCCCAGGGTTGGATGCGGCCGGACCGGGCCGCACTTTCGATCAGACGCAGGGCTGTGGTGCCCACTGGAATCACCCGTCCACCTGCGTCTTTGGTGGCCTGAATCTCGGCTGCCGCCTCGGGGCTGACCTGCCCCCATTCCGCGTGCATCTTGTGGGTTGTCACTTCTTCAACTTTGACCGGCAGGAACGTGCCTGCCCCCACGTGCAGGGTTACATGAGTGAAATTCACGCCGCGCTCGGCCAAAGCCAACAGAAGGGCATCATCGAAATGCAGCGAAGCGGTCGGCGCGGCTACGGCACCCGAATTACGCGCCCAGATGGTTTGATAGTCGGTTTTGTCCTGTTCATCCGCCGGACGTTTGGCCGCAATATACGGCGGCAACGGCATCGCCCCGGCTTGCTCCAGTGCTTTATCAAAATCTTCGCCACTCAGGTTAAACCGCAGATAGGCCTGCCCATCCTCAAACCGGTCCAGCGTGGCGCTCAGGTCATCCGAGAAGACAATCTCTTCCCCAACCTTCAATTTTTTCAAGGGCTTGATCAGAGCTGACCAAGTTGCATCGGCCTGAGGATCCAGCAATGTCGCCTCGATCCCGGCTGACACTGGACCTTGGGCACTGTCCCGATGGCGGCGACCATTAAGCCGTGCCGGGATGACGCGCGTGTCATTCAGCACTAGCCTGTCACCGGGTTGCAAAAAATCGGGCAGATGAAGGACGTGGCTGTCCGTTGTCTGATCCCCCTGCGCCACCAGCAGACGCGCAGAGGATCGCGGGCTAGCAGGCCGCGTGGCAATCAGGTCGTCAGGCAGGTGGAAGTCAAAATCGCTGAGTTTCATGCGCGCGCCTTACATCCCCGCAAAAGATTCGGCCATATGTCGTCAGCGATCGCTGGGCTGTGACCCGAATGTCTGCTTGGGCTCATCTGGTTTTTGCGGTGTCGCGTTTGGGCCATCCGATACCTTTGGTGCAGGTTGACGCATCAAATCGCGCAAAAACAAAGGGGCCAGTCCAGAAAGCGGATTCACCGAAACTTTCGGAGAAGCCAGCGGCCCGGTGAGGGTGTAGTTGAATCCGAACACACCCTCGCCCTTGCGCGTGAAAACGCTGCCCACGGCGTTGAGCAGATAGATTGGCGAAATCGCACCGCGCAGGTTCAGCATCTCGTTGACCGTGTCGATGGTGCCGTCAAACGAAAGTCCCATGGATGGTCCAACTGCGCTGCCGCTGAGCACTTTGATATCCGTCGGCGTAATCCGCATGCGACTGTCGATCGCCGAGAAGAAAATGCCTTGCCCGGCCATCTCGTCCAACAATCCAACAAAACTGATTGCGTTCAAGAGGGCCGCCATGGCCGGGGCATCGGTGATACGCGTGTTGATGATTTTCAGGACCACGTCATAGTTTCCCGGTGCTGCCACCGGTTCGAGGCTTAAGTTCAATGTGCCCTCGCGCGCTTGGGTCAGCACGCCAGCAGAACGCAACGCCGCCCCGGCGTCCTGCGATGTCAGGGTCACGGCACTGCGGTTTCCGCGCGGGGTCACCTGCCCGGAGACCGCCGCCCCCCCATTCACCCGTGCCGTAAACCCTCCGTTTACGCCACCAGTCGTCTGAAACGTTCCCTGAAATCCCGTAAGCGCAACCGCTTCGGTCACTTGTAAGCGATCCAAGGCAACGTCCAGCTTCGGACCTGCCCCGCCGCCGCCGCTTTCGCCGAACGTCGCTTTCCCCATGTCCAGTACACCGCCAAGAACTCGGATATCTGGTACGGCATCCCCGCGCCCGATCATCTCAGCCGGGACCGCAAGCCAATTCCCCAGATCGAATGAGCTGAATCGTATGCGGTCAAAATCTCCGTTTTCGCGAAAGGTAATCGATGCGCTTGTTCGCAGACCAGCGCCCTCGATGTTCAAACTGTCCACCTTCAACCCTTTGCCCAATGTCGCTTCGGCTGTCAGTGAGCCCGGTGCGGTTGCCGCCTTACGCCACCCAAGTTCCGGGATCGCCAGCACCACACCCTGTAGGTCCGACGCAACGGACAGTTTCGGCGGGGTATCTGCTCCAAGACCCAGGGTAATGTCCGCAACACCCGACTCGGTCAGCATCCCAGGGGGTAGCCCGGCCCCGATCTGATCCATCAAGCGTGGGGACAGTTCGATCTGGCCTGTCAGCGTACTGCGCTGCGCCGTTTTTCCATCAATCGGCTGCCGCCACAGCGCCTCAAGAGGAACATCTCCGAATTGCCCTTGCCCTTGTATTTGAACGCCCGACTGATTGCCGGACAGATCCAGCAAAGCGGCGCTGACCGTGAACCCCGGCACCAGACGATCGCTGGAAAGGTTTGCCAGATTGCCGTCGAAATGGAATTCGGTTTCCTGAAACTTCAGCTCCTTTTTCAGCGGCAATGACAGCGTGCCAGTCAGCGAAGCGGTGCCTTTGGCAAGCTCGACAGGCAATCCTGCTTTGCTCAGCAATGAAAGTGGGGGGCGGTCCAGCAGCGACAGTGCAGCGGTCACACTGCCCTTGGCCCGTATACGCGCAATTCCAGGCGCGGATTTCTTTATGTCCGTATCGGGTATTATGAAGGACGTGCCCGCGGCATCCACTGCACCACCTTCGTCAGCGATCACCACCCCCTTTTGCGCGGTGACAGTAAATCGTTGATTGATCAGGCTGGCCTGCCCTTGGGCGTCCTCGATCGGTGGAAGGGTTTTGACGAACTGAATCTTGGCCTTTTCGAATCCGAAATCCAAATAGATATCGGGCTTGGATCCGGGCTCAAGCCGCAGGGCAAAATCCATGTCCGACAGAACGCCTTCGTAAAGGTTCTTGGTAACCCACTCGCGCGGTTTCGGTGCCAAAAGTTCGGGCCAGTAACTGAGAACCTTGTCCGAGGTCATCTGATCCAGATGTGCATCCAATTCCACTGCCCAGCCGTCGGGCCGGCCGCTCAGAACTCCAAAGGCGCGTATGATGTGACCTGGGTCTTCAACAGTGACCTGTCCCAAACGCAACTCGAAAGGGTCCAACACCATTTTGAAATCCACGCTGGCGCGGGACAATTGGATCGGCTCTGGAAACAGGTTGGCGGGGTTCACATTGAGGCCCGACAAACGCAATTGCGCGGTCAGGCTGTCCAGGACACCATCTTCCACCCCCTGCAGGAACGCCGTACCGTCTGCTTGCACTTCGCCCCAAGCCGATACTACTGACACTTCGTTGAAATCCAGCGCATGCGTTTTAGGATCATAGGTGAAATAGGTGCGGGCAGATTCAAAAGGCACCGGGCGCGTTTCAGGGTTGGGCTGTACGACCCCTGCCCCAAGGTTGAGCGTTGCAAAGCCCGTTCCGATGGCACCGCTATCGTCGATACTGCCGCGCAAGGCACCCGATATGGGGGCCCGCAAGACCTGCAGCCACGCCAAAACAGGGCTTTGACCGGCGATATCCTCGGCAGGCAGGTCCGAGACCGAGATGCCGAACTGAGCGGCAGGGGTGCCAAGGATGCTGGTATAGTTGGCCTCGATGGCACTGACGTAATCCCGCCCCGAAAGAACCGAAAACCCGGTAGCGAGTCGTACTTCGTTGTCACTGCGGTTGGCCTGAATATGACCACCATCCAGCACCCAGGACCGACCCTGTCGCAAATCGCTGTAATCCAGCGTGATTGCATCAAGCTCGACCGAGGTGAGAGCAGACAGAGCCGGAGACAGGAATACCTGATCGGACGCCTCGATCAGCTCTGCCAGGTTCGGTGCCTCTTGTACCGGAGCGCTGCCAGACCCCACGGTCAGGGTCAACGCCCCATCCATGCCTCGGGTCAGGGCGATTTGAGCTCCGCTCAGGATGATGCGTTTTGGGCGAACATGCCCGCGCAACAAAGGGCGCATGGCAAGGCTGGCACGCATGTCCGAGACCTGCGCAATCTGCTGGCCCGCCGCGTCGCTGATGGCAACGTCGGTCAGACGCAGACGGGGCCGCCAGCCTTCGTGAATGATGAAGCTGACATCGCCAAAGCGGATTTGCAGACCACCCAGCGCCTGTTCAAGCCGCGTTTCGACCCTGTCCCGCAACCAGGCAGGCGCGTGCATCCTTTGCCCCACCACCATGAAACCGGCGAACAGCGCAAGAAGCGCCAGCATGAAAGCACCGCGCATGGCCCAAAGACCAGCGGCCCTCCGACGCGACCGTCGACGCACCGGTTGTACCGGTTCGTCTTGTTCGTCGTCATGCTGCTTCAATTTACTGTCCACGCCTTCCAACCCGCACGTGTTGCCCTATGATATCAGGCAGCCTTTAAAAACCTTTAGCGGAGTTTCCAATGCCCGATATTTCAGACATGGCCCCCGACTTCACCCTGCCACGCGACGGCGGCGGCGAGGTGACGCTTTCGGCGTTGCGCGGTGGCACCGTGGTTTTGTTCTTCTATCCCCGTGATGATACGCCGGGCTGTACAAAGGAATCCATTGGTTTTTCAGAACAGCTTCAGGCCTTTGCGGATGCAGGTGCTCAAGTTTTCGGTATCTCGCGCGACAGTGTCGCCAAGCATGACAAATTTGTTGCCAAGCATGGTCTGACCACACCGCTTTTATCGGACGAAAACTCGACCGTTTGCGAGGACTATGGCGTGTGGGTGGAAAAGAACATGTATGGGCGCAAGTCGATGGGCATCGAACGTTCGACCTTTGTCATAGATGCCGAAGGTCGCATTGCTAAGGTCTGGCGCAAAGTCAAAGTGCCCGGTCATGTGGACGAGGTGCTTGAGGCGGTGAAGGCGCTGTAAGCGCACTCTCGACCTGCCATGCCATCCGGTTTATGACCCGCCTCGACACGACAGAGTCGGAGTGATCCCGTGCCCAAGACACTGACACAGATGGCGACAGAGGTTCTGACAACTGCGGACGGGCGGGCCAAGACCGCCCTGTCCAAAGCGCACGCCGCCGCATGGTTCGCTGCTCGCAAGGGCGAAGCTGACCCAATCGAAATTGGCGCGGCAACGCCCCCCTTGAACCCCGCCCGCCCGGACAAGCCCGAGCTTCTTTCGCCTCGTGAAGTGCCAAAGCGGAAACCCGGGACCGAGGCCGGGCGTATCGCCCTGTTGCACGCTGTGGCGCATATTGAGTTGAATGCCGTCGATCTGCACTGGGACATCATCGCGCGGTTTGGTCATGTGCCGATGCCGATCGGCTTTTACGATGACTGGGTGAAATGCGCCGAAGAGGAATCGCGGCATTTCGAGCTGGTGTGCGACTGCCTAGAGCAGATGGGCAGCCACTATGGCGCCCTGCCCGCCCACGCCGGAATGTGGCGCGCCGCCGAAGATACTGCCGAAGACTTGATGGGACGGCTGGCTGTTGTTCCCATGGTGCTTGAGGCACGCGGTCTGGATGTCACCCCCGGCATGATCGAAATCTTCCGAAAGGCCAAAGCGGACCAAGCCATTGCCGCGTTGGAGGTGATCTATGCGGAAGAAGTCGGCCATGTCGCCTATGGCTCTAAGTGGTTTCATTTCCTGTGCGGTCGGGAAAACGCCGACCCGAAGGACGTGTTCCACGCCCTGGTCCGGCGGTATTTCCACGGCGTCCTGAAACCGCCCTTTAACGAGGAGAAGCGCGCCGAAGCTGGCCTGCCCCCCGATTTCTATTGGCCGCTGACAGAAGACCTGCCCGCGCCGGGTGAAGTCACGAACTGACACTTATATGTGAATTTCGGCGAATTCCCGCCGATCTTCGGGGGATTTTTGCGCTGTTTGCCGCAAAGAGGTCAACAAACTTGCCCGATCGTAGCGAGCCGTTTATGCACTCGGCCCAAGGGACGGCTACTGCACCACGACCGGTCCCGAATTTGGGGACGAGAGGTAAGGCGCGTGCGAACACGTCTGGCAATAAAGCTACACTCACTGCTTGAGCGGTATTTCCCGGAACGCCGGGTCTTTCTGAAATCTGACAAGGACACGCGGTTCATTCGGCTGAGTTCGGAAACGCAGGTGATCGCAGTCACCGGTGTCGCGGTGATGGTTGGGTGGACAACGGTTGCAACGGCCATACTGCTGATGGACAGCATCGGGTCGGGCAACTTCAGAGAACAAGCCAAGCGCGATCAGGCGACATATCAAGAGCGCCTGAATATCCTGTCAGCCGAACGGGACGCACGCGCGCAAGAAGCACTGGCCGCACAAGATCGCTTTAACGCCGCATTGGAACAGATTTCCGCAATGCAGTCCGAGTTGCTGGCGTCGGAAAACCGCCGCCGCGAGCTTGAGACCGGTATCGAGGTCATCCAGACGACGCTGCGCAGCACGATGAAGCAACGGGAAGAAGCCCGCACGGAGCTGGCTGTTCTGAAGCAGGAAACCAATGATGCCGACATGTACGTGACGGCCTCGAGCACCCCGGTGCAGATGGCCTTCATGACAAATGCCCTTTCCCGCACCGCGGAAGAACGCGATCAAATCGCCTCGGACGCGCGTCAGGCTTTGGACCAACGGGATGAGCTGGAACTGGAAATCCGTCTGATGCAGGAACGCAGCGACGAGATTTTCCGCCAGTTGGAAGAAGCCATGGTGATCTCGGTCGAACCTTTGGACAAGATGTTCCGTAAGGCCGGCATGCCGACCGATCGCATTATCGAAGAGGTCCGGCGCGGATATAGCGGTATGGGCGGTCCGCTGACCCCTTTATCCCTTAGCACGCGTGGTGAGGAGGACGAGCTGTCCGCTGAAGAAGCCCGTGCAAACATTCTACTTGAGCAGATGGACCAACTAAACCTGTACCGGATTGCTGCGGAAAAGGCCCCCTTCGCCAGCCCGGTCAACAGTGCTGTGCGCTATACCAGCGGATTTGGCACACGTCGCGACCCCAAAACCGGTGGTCGCCGTATGCATAATGGCGCGGACTTTGCTGGTGCGCACGGCACTGACATCTTTGCAACTGCGGATGGTGTGGTCACTCATGCAGGCTGGCAGTCGGGTTTCGGACGGCTTGTTAAAATCAAGCACGCGTTCGGAATTGAGACACTTTACGCTCATAACACCAAGATCAACGTGAAGGTTGGCCAAAGGGTCTCGCGCGGGGATCATATTGCTGATATGGGTAGCACCGGACGGTCCACCGGCACGCATTTGCACTATGAGGTGCGCGTGAACGGAAAGCCCGTGAACCCAATGACTTACATCAAGGCTGCGAGAAATGTTTTCTAAAAGCAAAATCAACGAGCCCGCATCCAAGGCACCTGAGGCGGCCAAACCTGCCGCTCCGGCGACCCCAGCGGCCCCTGCACCGACCGAGACGAAACCTGCCACTGCGCCCAAGCCAAAGCCGCCGGCGTCGGTTCTGTCCTCGGATCTGCACATCACCGGCAACATCAAGACCTCCGGTGACATTCAGGTGGAAGGCACCGTGGAGGGCGATATTCGTGCTCACCTGCTGACCATTGGTGAATCGGCAACAATCAAGGGTGAAGTCACCGCAGATGACGTGGTGATCAACGGTCGTATCGTGGGCCGTGTGCGTGGCCTGAAGGTGCGCCTGACTTCGACTGCGCGTGTTGAAGGCGACATCATCCACAAGACCATCGCCATCGAAAGCGGCGCGCATTTTGAAGGTTCAGTGCAGCGTCAGGACGACCCGCTGAACCCTGGCCGCAGTAGCAAATCGGGATCGAACCCAGCGGCTGACGTCAAACAATAACGCGACCTTTCTGGTCAAACCCGAGACGCCGCTGGGAAACCCGCGGCGTCTTTTCTTTTGGGGCATTGTTCAGTTCGGGAAACAGGTTTTGATCGTGCGGGGATCGCGTTAGGGTCGGGTCATGTTGATATTCCTGACACTTGTTGCGCTGATTGCTTGTGGTGCGGCCTATTACTTTTGGTCAAAACAACAGGCGCGCCGGGCCCTGTTGGCCGCGCCGTTGACGGATCAGGAACGGCACCTTATCGACGCTCAGGTCCCGATCCTGCGGAAATTGCCGCAAGGCTTGCGCGCTAAGCTGGAAGGTAAGATCAACCTGTTTCTCGATCAGGTTGAGTTCATCGGCTGCGACGGTCTGGACGTTACCAAAGACATGCAAATGTCTATCGCCGCGCAAGCCTGTCTGTTGGTTGTGAACACCGAGCTTTGGTACGACAACCTCACCACCATCCTGATCTATCCCAGCGCCTTCAAATCCAGACAGAGCCGCCACAGCGGTTATGTTGTCACCGAAAAGGAAATTGTACGCACCGGAGAAAGCTGGAATCGCGGCCCGGTGATCCTGTCATGGGCGCACAGCCGGCGCGGCGCGATGAACGACCACGACGGGCAAAATGTTGTCTTCCACGAGTTCGCACATCAGATCGACGATCTGACAGGCTCGGCCAATGGTGTGCCCGTTCTCAGCGCCAACCAGAGCTTTTCCGAGTGGGAGGCCGCGTTTCTGGCGGCTTACGACGCCCATGTACAGGCCGTTGAAATGGGGCGCGCAACTGTGATTGATCCCTACGGTGCGGAAGGGCACGAAGAGTTTTTCGCCGTTTCGGTTGAAGTGTTTTTTGAACGGCCCAGGGCGCTGCGAAACTCTGATCCGGAGGTCTATGAACAGCTGTCAAAACTGTTTCATCTGGACCCCGTACAGTGGCGCTGATCGCTTTTACCCAAGGTGACAGGTCATTCGACAAATTCCCCGTTCGTCATAATTTAACAAAAGCTAATTTTTGAATTACACTTAACCTCATAACATTGCGGAGGATTTTTCATGTCATCGAAATTACTTGCCGAGTTCTTCGGCACATTCTGGCTGGTCCTTGGGGGATGCGGCAGTGCCGTATTAGCAGCCGGTGTCGCGGATGTCGGCATCGGATGGCTTGGCGTGTCTTTCGCCTTTGGCCTGACAGTTCTGACTATGGCTTACACGGTTGGTCACATCTCGGGTGGGCATTTCAACCCGGCCGTCAGTTTGGGGTTGATGATCGGCGGGCGGTTTCCGGCCAAATATCTGTTGCCCTATTGGGGCGCTCAGGTCATCGGCGCGATTGCAGCTGCCATCGTGCTGTATCTGATCGTAAGCGGCGCACCCGGCTTCGAAGGCGTCGGAGGGTTTGCATCAAACGGATACGGAGACGCCTCGCCCGAGGGCTATTCGATGATGTCCGTATTGGTGATCGAAATTGTGATGACCGCCTTCTTCATCATCATCATCCTGGGTGCAACGTCAGAAAAGGCACCCGCCGGGTTCGCGCCGATTGCAATTGGTCTGGCGCTGACGCTGATTCATCTGGTGTCGATCCCGGTCAGCAACACATCGGTGAATCCGGCGCGGTCTACCGGAGTGGCGCTGTTCGCGGATGGCCCGGCCTTGGCGCAGCTCTGGCTGTTCTGGGTGGCCCCATTGATCGGTGGAGCGATCGGCGCGGTGATCTGGAAGATGATGTCACCCGACGATTGATTCCGGTTCGTGCAACCCACAATATGGAAAAGCCCGATGCGGTAACGCGCGTCGGGCTTTTTCGTTCATTCGATGACTGTGACTTTCTTCATCACGTCCGGTGCGCCAATGATCGCACCGTTTTGACCGGCACCGCGCTTGATTGCGTCCACCACATCCATGCCGTCAGTCACCTGACCGACTACAGTGTACTGCCCGTCTAGGAACGGGCCGGGTTCGAACATGATGAAAAACTGCGAATTGGCTGAATCCGGGTCATTCGAACGGGCCATGCCGACCACGCCCCGGTCAAAGGTGACATCGGAAAACTCAGCCGGCAGGTCAGGACGGTCAGATCCGCCACGTCCTGCATTGCGCATGTCGAAACCGGCCGCGCCGGAGTTGCCATATTCCACATCGCCAGTTTGCGCCATAAAGCCGTCAATCACGCGGTGAAACACGACGCCATCATACTGACCGTCGGCGGCCAAGGCGGTGATCTGTTCCACATGCTTGGGTGCGACATCCTCGAACAGGTCGATCGAGATGGTGCCGTTGGCTCCCTCCCCTTCGACGTCGATCTGCAAACCGCTGGCCAACGCGGGACTGGCCAGAAGTGCAAAGGCTGCAGCCAGCTTATGCATCGGCGGCCACCTTGACGCTGATCATGCGATCCGGGTTCGCAGGCGGCTCGCCCCGAACGATCGCATCCACATGCTCCATGCCATCGATCACGCGACCATAGACGGTATACTGACCGTTCAGGAAGTGGTTGTCCTTGAAGTTGATGAAGAACTGCGAGTTGGCCGAATCCGGATTTTGCGACCGGGCCGCGCCCAGCGTGCCCCGATCATGCGGCAGTTTGGAAAATTCTGCCGGAACGTTCGGCAACGAGGACCCGCCGGTGCCCGCCATGCGCAGGTTGAAGCCGTCTTCCATATCGCCGTGCTGAACGTCACCGGTTTGCGCCATGAAGCCGTCGATTACACGGTGAAAGGCCACGTTGTCATATTCTCCGCCACGGGCCAGTTCCTTCATCCGCGCGCTGTGCAACGGTGCTACATCCGGCAGCAGCTCGATGACGACATTGCCGCCCTTCAGCTCGATGATGATTGTGTTTTCGGGATCTTTGATCTCGGCCATGTGGCCCTCCTGTCGTTTGTCTTGCGCAAATACCTATGCCGCACGCGCGTGAATGCCAAGTGACGCATTGACCTGAGGGTAAAATGCAGGAAAAGAACCGCCTAAATCGGTTGCCAATGACGAGGATCGCAAGATGAGCTGGAAAACACTGGACGATATGGACTTGGGTGGCAAACGCGTCTTGGTGCGTGTGGACATTAACGTACCGGTCGTGGACGGCACTGTCACCGACGCAACGCGTATTGAACGGATCGTGCCCACAGTGCGCCACATCCTTGCTGCGGGCGGAAAGCCGATCTTGCTGGCGCATTTTGGACGTCCGGGCGGCGAGCGACGCGAGAATCTTTCGCTCAAGCAGTTGGTGCCAACACTGGAAAGCGCGTTCGGCGCGCCGGTCTTGTTTGCCGCTGATTGCGTCGGAACCGAGGCGGAGTTGGCGACCGAAGCGCTTCAACCAGGTCAGGTATTGCTGCTGGAAAACACCCGTTTTCACGCTGCCGAGACCAAGAACGACGCCGATCTGGCCGCAGGCATGGCCAAGCTTGGTGATGTCTATTGCAATGACGCGTTCTCGGCCGCACACCGGGCCCACAGTTCAACCGAAGCACTGGCGCGGCTTCTGCCTGCATGTGCAGGCCGTCTAATGCAGGCCGAACTTGAGGCACTGGAAGGCGCTTTGGGTGCTCCGAAACGGCCTGTAACGGCAGTTGTCGGGGGCGCCAAAGTTTCGACCAAGCTGGAGCTGCTTGGCAACCTTATCAACAAGGTGGACTATCTGGTTATCGGTGGCGGAATGGCCAACACGTTTCTGGTTGCCCAAGGGATCAACGTCGGAAAATCATTGGCGGAGCGCGACATGCAGGGGACCGCAGCTGAGATTCTGGCCAAAGCCGAAAACTCCGGTTGCACTATCGTTCTGCCAAAGGACATCGTGGTCGCACAGAAGTTTGAAGCCCATGCACCACATCAAACGCTGCCCACAGATCAATGCCCCGAAGACGGCATGATCCTGGACGCAGGCCCCGAAAGTGTTGCTGTCATCACAGACATCTTTTCAAAAAGCCAAACCCTGATCTGGAACGGCCCGCTGGGCGCGTTCGAGCTGGAACCTTTCGATGCAGCCACCAATGCAGCGGCTCTGAAGGCAGCCGCCTTGACGCGTTCGGGACAATTGGTTTCGGTCGCAGGCGGCGGCGACACTGTTGCAGCCCTGAACGCATCGGGTGCAGCGCATGATTTCTCATACATTTCCACCGCGGGTGGCGCGTTTTTGGAGTGGATGGAAGGTAAGTCCCTTCCTGGCGTTGCAGCGTTGGAGCAGTAAGGTTTTACTGCGCGTGCCGAGACATTCTGACTCATCCCCTGATTTTTCCGCGTCAGGGGATTCACAAGCCGAATCACCTGTGACATAGTGCTGAAAGAGGTCCAAAAAGGACCCGTTATTGAGGCAAGTTTTCATACGGCGGTAAACAGAGTGTCCCGTTCCCATCGGCCCGGTTTGGGCGCAGTTGCTTTCTTCTCGGTGGCTTTCATGCTGGGTGTCTACTTCACCTTCGCTGCCGTGCAAGGAGACTATGGTCTGTTTCGGCGGGTCGAGATTGCAGCGGAACGGGACGCTCTGTCGCGCGACTTGGCGAAACTGAACGCCGAGATCACCGAGATGGAAAACCTGACCCTAAGGCTGTCCGATACCTACCTTGATCTAGATCTTCTGGACCAACAGGCACGTTCGGTTCTGGGTATGATCCGCGCAGACGAGATTGTCATTCGCTGACCTGATTTGGATTTTTCGTCGAAAAATCTGGCACATCCAAAATTTTACCCTGCTTCGACAAGCGTGGCTCAGCGCAATCCGACGCTGCGTCACATTTACCCTCGCCAGATAGCATCAAATGCTTTATGAGATAGTTTAACGCTAAACTATCTGTCCGAAAGGGGGGGGATCGCCACAATGGCTGCGCGAAAAACCACAAAGAAACCAAACGTTTCTGCGGAAGAACTCAAGACCTACTACCGCGAGATGCTTTTGATCCGCCGATTCGAGGAAAAAGCAGGCCAGCTTTATGGTATGGGTCTGATTGGCGGCTTCTGCCACCTTTATATCGGACAGGAAGCCGTTGTTGTCGGCCTCGAAGCGGCAGCTCAGGAAGGGGACAAACGCATCACCTCGTATCGCGATCACGGCCACATGTTGGCCTGCGGTATGGATCCGGGCGGCGTTATGGCCGAACTGACCGGGCGCGAAGGCGGCCTTTCCAAAGGCAAGGGCGGCTCGATGCACATGTTCTCGAAAGAGAAGCATTTCTATGGCGGCCACGGCATCGTTGGCGCACAGGTTCCGCTGGGTGCAGGTCTGGCCTTTGCTGACAAATACAAAGAGAACGGTGGCGTGACATTCACCTATTTCGGTGATGGCGCGGCCAACCAGGGGCAAGTCTATGAGACGTTCAACATGGCCGCTCTCTGGGATCTTCCTGTGGTCTTTGTGATCGAAAACAACCAATACGCCATGGGTACAGCGCAGGCGCGCTCGACATCGTCGCCGGACATCTACGTGCGCGGCGAAGCGTTTGGCATCCCCGGCGAGATCGTCAACGGTATGGATGTGTTGGCGGTTAAGGCCGCAGGTGAAAAAGCTGTTGCCCACTGCCGTGCGGGCAAAGGCCCTTACATCCTTGAGGTCAAAACCTACCGGTATCGTGGCCACTCGATGTCTGATCCGGCCAAGTACCGCACCCGCGAAGAGGTTCAGAAGGTCCGCGAGCAGAGCGATCCGATCGAACATGTGCGCGAGCTTCTGCTGACCGGCAAACACGCAACCGAGGATGATCTGAAGGCGATCGATAAAGAGATCAAAGAGATCGTCAATCAAGCCGCCGAATTCTCGAAAGAAAGCCCCGAGCCTTCCGTCGAAGAGCTCTGGACCGACATTTACGCCTGAGAGGACGAATAAGACATGGCAACCGAAATTCTCATGCCCGCCCTTTCGCCCACAATGGAAGAGGGCACGCTGGCCAAGTGGCTGGTTAAGGAAGGCGACACTGTATCTTCAGGCGATATTATGGCCGAGATCGAAACCGACAAGGCGACGATGGAATTCGAAGCGGTCGATGAAGGGATCGTTGGAAAAATCCTGATCGCTGAAGGGACCGAAGGGGTCAAGGTGAACACCCCTATCGCGGTTTTGGTGGAAGACGGCGAAGACGCCTCTGCCCTGCCCGCAGCGGCTCCTGCAGCAGAAGCGGCAGCCGAGGCTAGCCCCGCAGCGGCCCCTGCCCCCGCTGCTGCACCTGCCGCACCGGTGGTCGATCTGTCGCCTGACTGGCCTGCTGATGCAGAGATGAAGTCTGAAACCGTCCGCGAAGCACTGCGCGACGCGATGGCCGAGGAAATGCGCAGCGACGAAGACGTCTACCTGATGGGTGAAGAAGTCGCCGAATACCAGGGAGCGTATAAGATCAGCCAAGGTCTGCTGGACGAGTTCGGCAGCAAACGCGTGATCGACACCCCGATCACCGAACATGGGTTTGCAGGTATCGCTGTTGGTTCGGCCTTTGGTGGTCTGAAGCCGATTGTCGAGTTCATGACCTTCAACTTCGCCATGCAGGCGATTGACCAGATCATCAACTCTGCCGCCAAGACGCTTTACATGTCAGGCGGTCAGATGGGTTGCCCAATCGTATTCCGTGGCCCCAACGGTGCTGCCGCGCGCGTGGCTGCTCAGCATTCTCAGGATTACGCTGCCTGGTACATGCAGGTACCTGGACTGAAAGTTGTGATGCCCTATTCGGCCGCGGATGCCAAAGGTCTGCTGAAGTCGGCAATCCGTGATCCCAACCCCGTAGTTTTCCTGGAAAACGAAATCCTCTACGGGCGCTCTTTTGAAGTACCGCAAGTGGATGACCTGGCCATCCCGCTGGGCAAAGCGCGCATTTGGCGCGAAGGGTCCGACGTGACCATCGTCAGCTTCGGTATCGGCATGCAATACGCGCTTGAAGCCGCCGACAAGCTGGCCGAAGAAGGCATCAGCGCCGAAGTGATCGACCTGCGCACCATCCGCCCGATGGATACCGGCGCGATCATCAACTCGGTTATGAAAACCAACCGTCTGGTAACCGTTGAAGAAGGCTGGCCGCAGGGTTCCGTCGGCAGCTACATCAGCTCAGTGGTGATGCAGGAAGCGTTCGACTATCTCGACGCCCCGGTCATCAACTGCACCGGCAAGGATGTGCCAATGCCCTATGCCGCGAACTTGGAAAAGCTGGCGCTGATCACCACCGATGAGGTGATCGCCGCCGTCAAACAAGTGACCTACCGATAGGCGATGACCCCCGGGAACGTACATAATCCTGCGGGCGTGGACTGGCTGTTCGAAAGCCTCGTCTCCGCGCGCAAGGATAACAACCGCAACCTGCTTTATGTCTGTGCGGCGTTCCTGGTGGTTTCCTTTGTCAGTATTGCGTTCAATCTTGAGGCCTTCGACCAGATCTCTTTCGATCTGCTATCGGTCGAGGGCAACCTGACCAGCGCTTGGCCGATCCGAGCCATGCTGTCTGTTGCCTGTGTCGTGTCTTATGCCTCGGTCATTTACATCGTACTCGAGCAGCAGCGCCTGCAACTGGGTATGGACTATCTGGCAACCATTGAACACAGCGACGCCGCAGCGCTTGGTCTGTTCACCGAGTGGCTCGAAAAGAACCATCCACGCGTCTCGAAGGCGCGCTCTGTGGTCGTGGGGGTGTTCGTCACCTTCTGCGCGGCCATTCTCCTGATCGACATCGCAACGCTGATATACTCATTTTCGAAGTAAGAGGACATGAAGACATGCCCACCGAAATTCTGATGCCCGCCCTATCCCCAACTATGGAGGAAGGCACGCTTGCAAAATGGCTCGTCAAAGAGGGCGACGCAGTCTCGTCCGGCGACCTGCTGGCCGAGATCGAAACCGACAAGGCCACGATGGAGTTCGAAGCCGTTGACGAAGGCACCATCGGCAAGATCCTGATCCCCGAGGGGTCTGAAGGGGTCAAGGTAAACACCGCCATCGCGGTTCTGCTGGAAGACGGCGAAAGCGCGGATGACATCGCAGCAACGCATGCCGCAGCGCCTGTGGCTGCACCAGCGGTCGCTGCGGGCACAGAGGCTGCTTCGGCAGCGACAACTGAGGCGCCTGCACCTGCCCCAGCGGCTCCGGTCACGGCAGATGGCGGTCGCGTCTTTGCGTCACCTCTGGCCCGTCGGATCGCGGCACAAAAAGGTCTGGATCTTTCGCAGATCAGCGGCTCGGGGCCGCATGGCCGTATCGTCAAGGCAGATGTTGAAAGCACCACGGCGACCACTGCTACGGCTGCTGCGGCACCGGCCCCAACTGCGGCTGCTTCGGCTCCTGTTGCGGCACCTGCCGGCCCCTTGGCAGATATGGTCGCACGCATGTACGAAGGTCGCGAGTACGAAGAAATTCAGCTAGACGGTATGCGCAAGACCATTGCCGCGCGTTTGGGCGAAGCCAAGCAGACCATCCCGCATTTCTACCTGCGTCGCGACATCAAACTGGACGCGCTGCTCAAGTTCCGCAGCCAACTGAACAAGCAGTTGGAAGGCCGTGGCGTGAAGCTGAGCGTCAATGATTTCATCATCAAGGCCGTCGCAAACGCGCTGCAACAGGTTCCAGCCTGCAACGCAGTTTGGGCGGGCGACCGGGTGCTGCAATTGAAACCTTCGGACGTGGCTGTTGCTGTTGCGATCGAAGGCGGCTTGTTCACCCCGGTTCTGCAAGATGCTGACATGAAGTCGCTGTCCGCCCTGTCTACCGAGATGAAAGACCTTGCAGGCCGCGCCCGTGAGCGCAAATTGGCCCCGCATGAATACCAGGGCGGCACCTTTGCCATCTCGAACCTAGGCATGTTCGGCATCGATAACTTCGACGCCATTGTGAACCCGCCGCATGCCGGAATTCTGGCTGTAGGAACCGGTGTGAAAAAGCCTGTTGTCGGAGATGATGGCGAATTGACCGTGGCAACCGTGATGTCTGTCACAATGTCCGTGGATCATCGCGTCATCGACGGGGCGTTGGGGGCGGAACTTCTCAAGGCCATCGTCGATAATCTGGAAAACCCGATGGTCATGCTGGCCTGAGGAACTGAATCATGCCCCCGTCCAAGCTCTTGCCGGGCGGGGGCATCCTATCTCTTGGCGCCGAATTGAGCCCACGTGATCGGCGCATCAATTGCCTAAAGCAGTCTGCTCTCCCACCTTGTTCTTTAAGATTAAGACAGAAGGAGAGTGCGCTGTGACCCGCAAGAACCTTGTTCAAAGCCTGATAATTTTGGCCTTTCTGACCGGAACGGCATCAGACGAGGCGATTGCGAAACCGAACAGTTATCCGGGTGAGCACTCGAAATTCAATTCCAACGATCCTGCGGCGATTGCCGAGCAGAAAGCTGAACAAAAGCGGCGCAAAGAATTGCGCCAGCAAAAACGAGAGGAACGCAAGCGCAAGCCGTTGGAAAAACGCACCAACCGCTTGAAGTGATTTTTACCTACTGGTCTTTGCCCAGCATATGATCCATCGAAATTGCGGGTTGGTCACATCCCGCCTCGCCCACGATCTTCGCCGGGATACCTGCAACAGTTTTGCACGCTGGCACGGGTTGCAATACCACCGAACCGGCAGCGATACGGCTGCAATGGCCCACTTCGATGTTGCCCAGCACTTTTGCCCCGGCTCCAATAAGAACACCGTTACCGATCTTGGGGTGACGCTGTTCCTCTTCCTTGCCGGTCCCACCCAGCGTTACAGAGTGCAGCATTGAAACATTGTCACCCACAACAGCAGTCTCACCAATCACAATCGAATGCGCGTGGTCGATCATGATACCCTTTCCGATTTTTGCGGCTGGGTGAATGTCGATTCCGAAAATCTCGGACGAGCGCATCTGGAAGAAGTAGGCCAGATCATAGCGACCTTTGTTCCACAGCCAATGCGCGACGCGATAAGCCTGCATGGCCTGGTAGCCTTTGAAATACAGGATTGGCTGCAAAAGGCGGTGGCATGCTGGATCACGTTCGTAAACAGCCATTAAATCGGCCCGCGCCGCTTCGATCACATTGGGATCATCACCGTAAGCCTCATCGACAATCTCGCGCAGGACCATCATCGACATTTCGTTAGAACACAGCTTGGCCGAAATCCTATAGGAAAGCGCGCGCTCAAGACTGCGGTGATGCAGGATACAAGCGTGCACAAGGCCGCCCATAAGTGGCTCTTGTTCAACGGCCGCATGGGCCTCGGATGTGATGCGGTTCCACACCGGATCGACCGGCGTCACATGGCTGCGCTTTTCAAACATGGCTTTTGATCCTTTGCTGCGCCTAGAATGCCATTTAGTGGCAAAAAGACCAAACGCAAACCCATGATCTGCTGCGCAACAAAAATGAATGAGTCCGAAAGCACATATTTCGAAACAAAAATTCGCGAGCGGCTGGCCGAGCTTGAGCAGCTTTCTGCGTCAGCCCTAAAGGCGCAGGCGGTGGTCGAATTGGATCAGCAGGCTATTGGGCGGCTGAGCCGAATGGACGCCTTGCAAAACCAGGCGATGGCAAAAGCACAGCAGGCCAACCGCGACATTGAAAAGAGTCGGCTTCAAGCCGCTTTGGTACGGATTGAGGAGGAAGAGTACGGGTATTGCGAAGATTGCGGCGATCGTATCCCGGATGGGCGGTTGTCTTTGGACTTGGCTGCCAGCAAATGCGTTAGCTGCGCTGCCGGGTGATCAGAAATCTGGACAGATGGTGCAAAACCGTTTCAAAACACTGGCAATATTGCAAGTTGTCGAACCCTGGCTCATCTGCCAGGGCTCTGTTGCGAGCAACGGCCATGAGAGAGCCGTTGCCGTGAATGGGATGAAGCCGCCCGGTGTTTTTAAGATGCTCGTCGGCCAGTTCCGCCTCATGGATCATCCGAACACATAGACGGGTCCGTTCCGCTTGCGGCACGGTCAGCAACGCGCGCGCCGCTGCGCTGACATCTCCGTGCAGGACTGGGCGCATCAGATCACCAGCCGCACTGTCAAACGCGACGACAAACCGGGGCCATAGATCGCCGACACCTGCGCCACATTAAGCTCGTACGCGCCAGTGACCCCATCCGCCGCCTTCATGGACGCAGAATAAGTCCAGTACGGCTCGGCGATGAGTTCTTCGCGCATCAAGGTGCCATTGGCACGGATGCGCACAAGGTAAGATTCGCTTTCCTCGCCCAATGGAATCTCAAATCCCGACCAATCGTCAGCGTCAAGACGCGCGCGCCGTATCCAGCTAAATGCATCACCGGATAAGCTGGATTGCACACTCAAGTGCGCCGGAGCGTAAGGGCGCAGTCCGTTACCATCAAACGAGGCGATCAGATGTTGGAAAGACGGGTCATCATAGCGTCGGTTTGCCGGGCCGATCCTATAGTGCTTGGCCATTCGACGTTCATTGCGTCGCAAGTTGATCTGCTGGATCTGCGTGTTCAACAACACAAACACGGACCCATCCGGCCAGACATCCGGCATCAGCGCATCCGTACCCAGTTGCCCCCTGAGACGGCCGCTCAGGGCATAAACACCGGGCGCTTCCAGGGTCGCGTCAGAGAACTGGAATACCTCCCAATTACCGGGCGACCCATCACCGATGGCCGCCAGGTTAACGCCATTCAGAACCGATCCGCGCGTACGCGATTCCAATTGACCCGAGACAAGCTTGACCCGCAGCGCGGGGCCTTCGTCCCAAACCCCCGTTTTGGCGCGGTGCAGTGGTGTTTCCGTGGTGCCAACAACTGCCTGCCTTTGGATGATGTCGCTTAAAGTGTACGATTCGTCACTGGACGAAGAGTAAACAACAGCGGCACCAGGCCAAGGATCGCGCGACACGGCAAGATACGGAGCATGCGGCGTTTCCGCCCCGGTGATCAACGGCAGATCCAGAAAGATCGGCAATACAGGCGTTGGCGCGGCATAGGGTTTGACTGTCGGCCTGTCATCTTTCAATTCCGACGCTTTATAGACGCCTTGTTCAACCCGGACCGCCTCGGCCAATTGCAAGTCAGATGTTTCCAGACGGTCGATGCGGTAGATAGGGCTGTTTTCAGCATCCGATAACCGAACCAGGTCCCCCGCCCCCAGATGCAATTGCGAAGGTGGCAATGCAAACCTGACAGTATCACGCGCAACCCGAGCTTCGCTGAGCCATCTTTCGGCCGTCTGACGGCCTTCCGTGCGCGTCATCGACAAGGGCATTTCGTTCACGGACACAGCATGGGTTTTATCTTCGGGCAGCACGGCTTCTTCGGCAACCAGTTCATGGTCGGCATCTGACTGCACAAATCGCAGACGAACCCGCCCGGTCATTTCGGCTTCGGCCTCGCGCCTGTGTTCCAGCGTACCCTCCAGATCGCTACTTACAGCAAGATGATCGGAGTTCAGCGCGACCGCACCGTAGCCGTCGCGCATATGGAACCGTAATTGACCGTCCCGTTCGATCGCGTCGAAACCATACCGCAGCATCAAGGGCTGCAACGCAGATCGCGCATTGGTCACATCTTCGATGACATATCCCCGAACCACGCCATAAAGCCGCGAGACGTCAATATCCGTCACACCTGCCCCATGGCATATTTCGGTCACGACAGATGCAAGCGTGCGCGATCCGGACCGCCCGTTCAGCCAATGCCCACGGGCATAGTTCTTACCATCATCCCACTGTCTTTGCAGATTGGGGAACGTAGGAAATGGACGAGTGTCCCAGGCCCAGACGTAAGCGTTCGCCAAGTCCAGCATCCGAGAGCCATAGATATGTGACACAGGATTGACTGCGGGATCGTTCCAATACCCAAGAGTCGCCGTCAGGTATTGCGCCTGAATGAAATCATCCCGCAATCCGTTCGAATACGCAGGCAACAGCGATTCCGAAGACTTGGGGTCCAGAAACTTGTTGGGCTGGTTGGTGCCTTTGTCAATTGCTGCACAGCCTAGTTCGGTGAACCAGATCGGCTTTGAACCCGGCACCCAATCCGTTGGGTTGGGTTGGCGCATCCCATCGATCCTTTCGTGATGGGGGTTCGACCACCAGTTGCGCAGATCCTTGTAACGCCACACCCATGCCTCGCCATGCGCTGCGTCTTCGATGGGGGTTCTGATCTGTGCATCGGCCTCTTCGGGCGAGGCGTAATACCAGTCATAACCTTCCCCGCCCTCGATGTTGCTGCGCAAGTAATCCAGATCGTAGATAGACGGGGCACCGGCCTGGGCGTCCAGATGGTTCTCACCATCGCGCCAATCGGACAACGGCATGTAATTGTCGACGCCTATGAAGTCGATGTTGTCGTCTGCCCACAGTGGATCGAGGTGAAAATACCTGTCATCACTGCCTTCAGGCTGATAGCCAAAATACTCGGACCAATCCGCTGCATAACTGATTTTCGTATTCGGGCCCAGAATCTGACGGACTTCTGCCGCCAGGGCTCGCAGTTGCGCAACGGCGGGAAAGCCAGATGCCCCGCGTATTTGCGTCAGACCACGCATTTCTGAGGATATGCAAAAAGACGACACACCACCCGCGGCTTTGCACAACATGGCATAGTGCAGAATGAAGCGGCGCAGGCTCCATTCCTGCGGCCCTGAATACGAGATGATTTCCTTTGCAATAATAGGTCCTTCGCCAACGCCAAGCCCCGCTAACAAACCGTTTTCGCCGAACCAAATCAGCTCTCCTCGCCCTTGATCATCCGCACGCCCTCCAAGCAATGGCGGCGTAAGTGTGTCGCGATCAGAGTCATTATCCGGGTCAAGTGCTTCGGGGTTGATCGTAAAATCCTGCGCCCGCGCTGTTCCAAAGAACGCAGCCACCTGAGCATCTGCGGCGGCTGTCTGATCCGGTGACCCGGCACGCCCAGGCGCCACGTCCAGCGTGATCCGCCCCCGCCACGGCAAATGTGGCTGGTTTGTCGCGTCAGACCATGGATCCGGCAGCCCGTTATCCTTCAATTGCTCCATCAAAATAAATGGATAGAACATGACCCTTTTGCCGGTCTTGTTCAGATGGCGGATCGCCTCGACCACAGCCGCATCCGCGGGTGTTCCACCATAGACCGGGCGGCCATTTTCCTTGGCCACAACACCCGCATTGCCTCGATTCTGGTCCGACACAGCCCACGGCATGTCTCTGCTATCCAGGCTGTTTTGTTCAATCTTTGGACGTATCTGGCAAGCGTTGCACCGCAGGTCGTCGCCGAACCAAGACACAACCAAAGATGCGGCATCGCAATTGGGAAGTTCAGTTCGCAAAGCGCGCGTCGAAGCCAGAAAATCGGTCATTCCAGACGCTGAATGCGCGTTGGTGGCCCAACTTTTCCCTTTGTTCTTAAAGTTCACCTGTGACGTCGCCAATGTGTATTCACCGGTTCCGGGGATCATTGCGACCCCCCGTACGAGCTGCGAGACCGCACTGTCATGATCGGGCATGTCACGCTGTGCATGCCGTACGACTTCAAATGAAAACTGCGGCACGCGGTTACCAAAGGCGGCAAGCGGGAAATCTTCGATGACCACATAGGCCGTTCCCCGATACGCCGGTACAGTACCTGCGCCCTCAATGGCTTCAATCAGCGGGTCGGGCAATTGATTTTGCGTACCATGGTAGATCCGCATATTGAGGCTGGATCGTTCTTGTTCTTCACCATCCGCCCACACACGTCCCACATCCGCAATTTCGCCCGCGCTGACCGCGATAGCCAACGAAACCGAGTAGCTGTATGAGATGGTTGTGACTTCGGGTGTGCTGGGCGTTCCTTTACCACCGCCACCGCCCCCCTCGGTCGTCGATGTTTGCGTTTCCAGGAAATCCGAGGCCCAGATAACCTGACCGCCTACGCGCATGCGCCCGAACACCGTGCTGACCGGTGCGCCCTCGCCCGTTTCAGTGAGCCTAAAGCGGTCCATCCGCCCGGTTTCGACAACTTCGCTGCCGCTTCCCATGACAGATTGGCTGAAGAAACGCTGGTCAATCACCCGTCCGATCGTGGCGCCCACGGCCCGCCCAATGATGGCCGTCGACAAGCCAGCAATCGTACCACCGATCGAACCGCCCAGTGCTGCGCCAGCTGCAGAAAGAAGAATGGTAGCCATCAGAGCTCCTCCAACGGAAATTCAAAACAGGAAACGACCCGGCGCTGCCACGGGACGCTCAGAGCGTTCTCGACAACACCGCGACGGGAATACGCGTGAATGAAACGCGGGGTGGGCTGCGTCGCGCTGACAATGCCCAGATGCTTGGCCACGCTACCCTCGCGCATCCGAAACAACAGCACATCTCCGGGTGCGAACCGGGAGACCGGTTTTTCGACCAGATGCCGCTGCGCGGCCGCCCACATGCGTTCTTCCCCTTGCGGCTCGGACCAATCCAGGCTGTAGATCGGAACGGCTTCGGGCTCTTGCCCGATCAGGGCACGCCACACACCACGCAGCAAACCCAGGCAATCCGTACCTGCTCCTTTGGTTGAAGCCTGATGGACATATGGCGTTCCAACCCAGCTGCGTGCCTCAGCGACAATGTCCTGTTTCTTGAGTGTCACCGTAGGCTTCCTCCGTTGTTGGCTTTGCCTTTCTTGGGAACAGCCATCACCCAATCCTCCCCAGGAAGATCCGGGAAACCTTGAAAGTTCAGAATGTTGTTGAATTTCGACCGACAGGTCTTCATGCGTTTGTCACACCCTGCCCGCAGTCGGACCAAGTCGCCCGCGACCAGGTTTTCGCCAAACCCTGACCACAGCGTGATCTCGCGCCCGCGTCCTGTTTGCCGGTCTCGCTTGATCGAGGCCCACAGCCCTTTTGCAGGACCCGACACCACATCGACCCGGCCGCGGTCGACCAGCGCATCCACCCGGTCGGGTGAGCCTTGCCCCTCGAACCCGCGCGCGGTCATCTGGCACATCTGCTCTTCCAGCGCGTCCAGTCCCGCCACATTGCTCACCCGCCCCTGCTCGTACAGGGCCGCCACGGGCTCGGCCCGCGCCACCTTGCCGCGTGAGGCCCGCACCGCGCGGAACGGGACCAGAGGGTCCACCTGCCGCACGACCTCTTCCACCAGCTGCCCGCCCTGATTGACCTCGGCCACCAGCCGTTCGGCCCCAAACTCATCCATCGCGTCAATTGCCGCCTGTGCCCAGCCTGCCGGGCCAACGCCTTGCACCGTCCGGTCGGCCAGCACATAGGCACGCCACTCCTCGGGCGGGCCCTGTATCTGAGCACCAACAACCACGATCCCGCAGGCATCCGCGCCTGAACCGGATGTCACCGCCGGGTCCAGCGCCACCACCACACGGTCCAACTCGGGCACCTGCGCACACCGCGCAGGATCCAGCATCGATCCCGTCCACAACGCACCCTCAGCATCCGACAACAACACTCCGTCCAATTCCTGCCGCCCCAGCCGCGTGCCCGCATATCGCGCGCGCACTTCCTGCAAGAACGACTCCGCCAGATTGGCACGGTTTGCCTCCGTCGGCGCATGGGTCTGCACCGTGGACGGCGAGGCCAACAAATCCTTCAAAACTTTCACATTTCGCGGTGTCGTGGTCACACAGACCTGAGGCCGCTCCCCCAACCGCAACGCAAATTGCAACATATCCCAGGTTTCCCCGGCTTTTTTCCACTTGGCCAGCTCATCCACCCAGGCCGCATCAAACTGTGGTCCCCTCAACCCCTCCGGGTCATGCGCCGAAAACGCCTGCGCCTCGGCCCCGTTGGGCCAGATCAACTTGCGCTCCGATGCCTTCCACACAGGCCGCCGGTCCGGCGGCGAGCATTGCAAAATTCCACTGTCGCCAAAGATCATCACATCGCGCACCTGATCGAAGGTCTCGCCAACCAACGCCACGCGACTGGCCTCGCCACGATCCAACGGCTTGGCCCCCTCAACCATCGCCCGTACCCATTCAGACCCGGCGCGCGTCTTGCCCGCGCCGCGCCCGCCCATGATCACCCATGACCGCCAATCGCCCTCGGGCGGCAACTGATGCGGCAGCGCCCAGAACTCGAACAGGAAAGGGAGGGCACACAGCCCCCCCTCCCCGATCTCACTCAGAAATCTCTCCCGCACCGCAGCATCGGCGGAGGCGAGCCAACCTGCACCCGATTTCAAATCGAGCGCGCTCAAGGTCGAGCGCGTACCCCCCTTGGGCAATTCCGGCTTGTCTGTGATGTTGTTCGACAAAGCTTGTCTCCACTTTCTGACAACTTCGGATCAGCCCCTCTAACTGCCCGAGTTGCCTGGCTGAACCAGCAAGATCTGCATCCTCCCCGGCACCGATCTGTTTGCGCAGGTCTTCCGCCGCTTGCCGCAGATCGCGAATGGACCTCTCAAGCGACTGCAACAAATCAGCCGTCTGGGAAATCCGCTCTTCCGGGGTAATCAAAGTCATGTTTGCCTGTGACCTCATGCGTGAGTTTTCTCCGCACGAGAGAAACGAAAAACGGCCGCTGGGTTTCCCCGTGGCCGTTGCCCACTTCTTCTAGCATGACACAACTTATATGGATTTAAGTTCGCAATGTCAATTAGTTACGCAACACGAACGCAACAGGGAGCGTACGCAGAAGTAAGACTTTCAGCCCCCAGCATAGCTGCTTCGCGAATACTGCTCTCGTTGAAAAACCATCAAAACCACCCTCTTGCTTCAGGACGTCACTCAAAACCGGGCTAAGAAACGCGTTAAATTTGACACCCTCGCTGCCAACGCATGGCTCCATTTACAAATGCTAGCTTGACAATCCTTCCCTCAACCCCCATTTGCCGCCAATCAAAGCGCTGCTGCGTGAGCTTGCGCGGACCTCTTCCGCCCTACAGCGCCCGATCCACATTACAGTTCCCCATCACGCAGGGTTCTTGACGCGACGACCGGATAGCGCAGGGTGCGCCTGCCCGTCCCGAGGTCTCGCACAACCCTGCTGGTCGCCACATGCGACCCGTCACGATCTGTCCGTGGGCGATAGCTCCGGACAAAAAGGATAATTTTTTGTTCGACTTCGACATGCTGGGCCTTGCCCCCGCACTCAACAAAGCACTGAAGAGCGCCAATTTCACACAACCCACCCCGATCCAGAATCAAGCCATTCCGCTGGCGCTGAATGGGCACGATATCCTCGGGCTGGCCCAAACTGGTACAGGCAAGACACTGGCCTTTGGCCTACCTCTGATCGACCACCTGCTGGCTCAGCCGGGAAAACCTGATCCAAAGACAGCCAAAGCGCTGATCCTTGCACCGACCCGCGAACTGGTGAACCAAATCGCCGACAGCCTGCGCTTCCTAACCAAAGGCTCCAAGCTGCGTGTGGCGATCGTTGTGGGCGGACAATCGATCAACAAGCAGATCATGTTCCTGTCCCGTGGCACTGATATTCTGGTCGCAACCCCCGGTCGCTTGATTGACCTAATGGACCGAGGCGCGGTTGACCTCGGCGCAGTCCGGCATCTCGTGCTTGACGAGGCAGACCAGATGCTTGATCTTGGCTTTATTCACGCATTGCGTCGCATTGCACCCGCTTTGGGAACGCCGCGTCAAACCATGCTGTTTTCCGCGACCATGCCCAAGCAAATGGAAGAACTCAGCCGAGCCTATCTGAATAACCCGCAACGGGTGCAGGTTTCGCCTCCGGGCAAGGCCGCCGATAAAATTACTCAGTCCGTGCATTTCGTCTCAAAACCCGAAAAGCCAGCCAAACTGCGCGAGATTCTCTCACGAGACAGCAATGCCCTAACGCTGGTGTTTTCGCGCACTAAACACGGGGCCGAGCGGTTGATGAAGGGACTGGTGGCCGACGGCTACAACGCCGCTTCGATCCATGGCAACAAAAGCCAGGGGCAACGCGACCGCGCGATCAAGGCGTTTCGCGCAGGCGAGGTCAATGTCCTGGTGGCCACCGACGTCGCAGCCCGTGGTATCGATATCCCCGGTGTTGCCTATGTCATCAATTTCGACCTGCCCGAAGTGCCAGATAATTATGTCCACCGTATCGGCCGCACAGCCCGTGCCGGGCGCGAAGGTGAGGCTATTGCCTTCTGCTCTCCGGAAGAAGTCGATTTGTTGCTTCAGATTCAGAAGCTGATGAAGATCGAAATTCCAGTGGCAAGCGGCTCCATGCCCGAAGGGATAGAAACTCAAAAACCGGCGCGTCGCCAGAACAACCGCCGCCGGGGGTTCAAGCCCAAACCGGCAAATGGTGCTGGCAAACCTTCAGGGTCAAAAGGTCGACGTCCCCGCCGCAGGCGTCCTGCTGCGTAGCGCCCACACCTAATTCAAAATGAATCGCCGACGTCAGACAACCCTCTGACGTCGGCGTTTCTTTTGAAAGCGTTTAAGGTTCGGATTAATTCCCCGAGTTCCGCTCGGCTTCAATCTCGCGCCACTTGGCTACGTTACGATTGTGCTCCTGCAACGTCTCTGCAAACGCATGACCGCCGGTACCATCGGCCACAAAGAACACAAAGCTGGTGTCATCCGGCGCAACAGCAGCCTCAAGACTTGCCAAACCTGGGTTCGCAATCGGGGTCGGCGGCAACCCATCGATTTGGTACGTGTTCCACGGCGTTGGGCGATTCAACTCGCTGCGCCGCAAACCCCGACCCAAAGTGCCCTGCCCTTTGGTCACGCCGTAGATGACCGTCGGGTCCGTCTGCAACCGCATCCCTTGATTCAGGCGATTCACGAACACGCTGGCTACTTGACCACGCTCTTCGGGAACTCCGGTTTCCTTTTCGATGATCGAAGCAAGGATCAGCATCTCTTCGGGGCTTTCCAGCGGCAAGCCATCCTGACGGTTTTCCCAGGCCGCATTGATCCGAAGCTGCTGTTTATCTTGCATGGCTTGCAGGACGTCGTTGCGGTCCTGACCGGCCACAATGTCATAGCTGTCTGGAGCCAACATCCCCTCGGCCGGAATCTCAGTCACTTCTCCGGCCAGCGCCTCGAAGGACTTCAACGCCTCAACCACCTGCCACGAGGTCACGCCTTCGGCCAACGACACACGGTACCTGGTATCGGCCTCGTTACGTTTTTTGGTATAGGTTTCTGGCGCCTCTTCCTCCAACGCATCGAAAGACGCGATTTCATCAAACTCCAACGTCGCGGGGTTCAGCTCGCGCACCCGTGTCTGGGCACGGGTCACGCCGATGCGGTATTCGATCTCGGATCCGCAGGTGCTGGCACCGCTGCTGGTAATCTCAGCGATGATCTGCTCCATCGACGCGCCTTCGCGCACCAGAAAGCTACCGGCTTTCAGCTGCTGCGCGCGGTCGGTGTAGTCCGCTGCCATCCGGAACAGCGTCGCATTGGTAATCGCGCCTTGCTCTTGCAGTTCCTGACTGACACGCGTCATGTTCGATCCGCTTCTGACCTGCAGGCAGATTGCGGTTTCAAGCGGGCCTTCCGCCTTGTACTGGGATTGCCCCCAAAGGATCAGACCGCCCATCAGGAACAGGCCGACCACCAACATGGTCAGAGCATTCGAAGCAATGGCCCGCCACATTTAGCTGACCTTTCCAAAGATCACGCTGGCATTGGTACCGCCAAACCCGAACGAGTTTGACAGAGCCACGTTGATCTCACGCTCGCGCTTGGCATTCGGTGCCAGATCAATCGGTGTTTCGACCGCCGGGTTGTCCAAGTTGATCGTCGGCGGCGCAACCTGATCACGGATTGCCAGAATCGAGAAAATTGCCTCAATCGCGCCCGCAGCCCCCAGCAAGTGCCCAGTGGCTGACTTTGTCGATGTCATTGTGGCGTTTGACGCATGATCGCCCAGCAGGCGTTCCACAGCACCCAACTCAATCGTATCCGCCATGGTCGAGGTGCCATGCGCGTTGATATAGTCCAGATCTTTCGGCTCCAGCCCGGCACTGCGCAGCGCGGCCTTCATCGAACGTTCGGCCCCATCGCCATCCTCTGACGGCGCGGTGATGTGATACGCATCACCCGACATGCCATAACCCAGAACTTCGGCATAAATCTTGGCTCCACGTGCTTTTGCGTGTTCGTAGTCTTCCAACACCACGATGCCCGCACCCTCGCCCATGACGAACCCGTCGCGGTCGACGTCATAGGGACGGCTGGCTTTCTTCGGGTCGTCTGCATATTTCGTCGACAGCGCCTTACAGGCATTGAAACCTGCAATCCCGATCTCGCAGATGCAGCCTTCGCCGCCACCTGCAACCATGACGTCCGCATCACCCGCGCGGATAATACGGCTGGCATCGCCAATCGCATGGGCACCAGTCGAACATGCGGTCACAACAGAGTGGTTCGGCCCTTTGAAACCGTGGCGGATCGACACCTGACCCGAGGCCAGGTTGATCAGAGCACCCGGAATAAAGAACGGTGACACCCGGCGCGGACCCTTGTCGCGGATCAGATTAGCGGTGTTGGCAATCGAGCCCAACCCACCAATACCCGAACCAATCAGAACACCTGTTCGCAGACGGTCTTCCTCATCCTCCGGCAACCAGTTGGCGTCCTTGCAGGCCATTTCCGCGGCCGCAATCGAATACAGGATGAAGTCTTCGATCTTGCGCTGTTCTTTCGGCGGCATCCAATCGTCAGGATTGAACGTTCCGTTGGTACCATCCCCGCGCGGCACCTCGCAGGCATAGGTCGTTGTGACCCCGCTTGCCTCAGCGTCGAAATGCGTGATGGGGCCTGCGCCGGATTCCCCGTCCAGCAACCGCGACCATGTTTCCTCGACCCCGCTGGCCAAAGGAGTGACCAATCCAAGACCGGTTACAACGACTCTGCGCATGAAGTGCCTCTTGCCTGCTTCCTGTTATGAGAACCGCTCATACCCCGGCCCGGGGTCCGGGGGCAAGAGCAAGGGCGATTTCCGCGCCGGCATCCTGCCGCCGATCACCCAGAGAAACGCGTATTTTAAGGAAAACACAGTACCCGCCCTTTCACGCGCGCAGCAGAAAGGGCGGGATGGTTTGTTTATTCGGCTTATTGGAACTGCGCCACTGGCTCGTGTGCGGCCTTAGCCATCTCCAGAGCATCTGACAATTCCAGCGACTTTCGGAACAGCGCCCGCCCGACAATTGCGCCCGAAATGTTCGGGATATAGGCCAGACGGGATATATCGTCCGCCGTGCGCACGACTCCGCTTGCAATTACCGGGGTCCGGGAATGCCCGGCGATCCCGGAAATCAAACCAAGCTGCGCGTCTACATCTTCCATGTCGCTATCGATATCCGTGACGACAATCGCTGCAAACGGAACGCCCTCAAACGCGTCAATAAATGCCTCGGGTGTAAAGGCGCTCTGGTTACGCCAGCCATCCGTCATGACAAATCCCTGCCAGACGTCGACAGACAGCACGATCTGATCCGGATAGAGCTTGGCCAGTTCTTTGACCAGATTCGGCTCCAGCGCGGCCAACGTGCCGATAACGACACGCCCCACCCCTTTGTCGATCCAGTATTCGACCTGTTCACGTGTGCGCATACCGCCGGCCAGTTGCACGGGAATCTCTGCTCCGCGAATGATTTCCTCAATCAGCTGGGCGTTGGTGTCCTTGCCTTCAATCGCGTCGAAATCAGTCAGATGCATCCATTCGGCACCTGCCTCGGCCCAGCTCCGCGCGGTTTCAACCGGATTCACATGCCAGATCATCGCGTTATCCAGACGGCCTTTATCCAGCGTGACACACCGGCCGTTCTGCAGTTCCATCGTGGGGTAAATCCTCATGAGCTTGCTCCTCCGCTCAATCGCTCTGAAAATCCCCGGCAGCATAGATCACACATTCCAAACCCGATTTACCGGGATCGGCACAGTTTGGCCATTTTGCGGCATATAGGCGAACTGGCGGAATTACGCGCGGGCGGGTGGTCCGTTGCGCCGCAACAAATGCACCGGGGTTTCATTATATACCCCTTCACGGATCAGAACATAGCCCAGCTTTTTCGCGAGCTTCTGCGAAGACGTATTCGACGCGTTCACCATTGCAACCAAAGGTCCGGGAATCACCCGATCAAACCAATCATGGGCGGCCTTGGCCGCTTCATATCCCAACCCTTGGCCCTGAGCTTCGGGGGCTAGGATCCAACCGGCTTCGGGGAAACCGTCAAAATCCTCCCCCATACGTCGGTTGCCGTAGAAGAACCCTGCCTGCCCTATCAGCGTACGCGTTGACTGCTGCATTACGCCCCACTGGCCGAATCCGGCCATTTGCCAATGCCCAGCATTTCGCAGAAACGAATCCCACGCTTCGCCACGTGACCGTGGCGTCCCGCCAATATTCTGAACGACGCAAGGGTCACGCCAGATTTCGGCGAACCGCTCAAAATCCTCGGGGCGCATGGCGCAAAGCGTCAAACGCGCGGTATTTATCATTGGAGTGGATCTTATCATGCCCTGTCCACTTTGAGTTTTGCCTCAATGGAAACAGTGCGCAGTGGAAAATGACCACGCAAGACCGAAATTTGATCGGGCACAAAAAAACGGCGCCTCCGTTGCTCGGAAGCGCCGCTTTTGATCAGATAGAAACGCTTAGGACGCTTCGCTGATGAACTTAACCGCGTCGCCGAATGTTTGAATGGTTTCGGCTGCGTCATCGGGGATCTCGATGCCGAACTCTTCTTCGAAGGCCATAACCAGCTCAACAGTGTCCAGGCTGTCTGCGCCCAGATCGTCGATGAAGGACGCGTTTTCAACGACCTTATCTTCTTCAACACCCAGGTGCTCAACAACGATCTTCTTAACGCGATCTGCGACGTCGCTCATATCTATTCCTCATTCCTTTACAGGGCGGTCTGCCCGATTCTGCCCTTGCCCGCACGGGTTGGCTTTGATTTGCCCGTTTCGGGCGGTTTGGGTCCCGGGAAACCGGGAAAGTAGAAGGCCGACCTGAAAGACCGGCCCCGCATAGATGCGCCGCCTATAGCATAGTCGACGCAAGAGGCAAACGCTTTCGCGCTCGCCCCTGATGCGATCACAACATGACCATACCGCCGTTCACATGCAAGGTGCTTCCGGTGACATAGCCTGCTTCGGGGCTTGCGAGGTACAGAACCGCCGCAGCAATTTCTCTGGGGTCGCCCATGCGGCCCGCCGGAACCTTGGTCAACAAACCCTTTTTCTGATCCTCGCTCAGCTTTTCTGTCATTGCCGTTGTGATGAAACCCGGCGCCACGGCATTTACGGTGATACCGCGCGTTGCAACTTCATGGGCCAAGGCCTTGGAAAAACCAATCATTCCGGCCTTTGAAGCGGCGTAGTTAGTTTGCCCCGGATTACCGATAGCCGCCACGATGGACGAGACATTCACGATGCGCCCCCATCGGGCCTTCATCATGCCCCGGATCACGCCTTTACACAGTTTCATGGTCGAGGTCATGTTCACGTCAATGACGCTTTGCCATTCCTCGTCTGACATACGCATAAACAGATTGTCGCGCGTTATACCGGCGTTGTTGACCAGAATGTCGACCGATCCCATCACCTCGGCCGCTTGCTTCGGCAGCGCCTCCACAGCTTCGGGATCACTCAGATTACAAGGCAGTACATGTGCACGCTCGCCAAGCTCATCAGCAAGGGCTTGCAGCGGTTCGACCCGTGTACCGGACAACCCAACCGTTGCACCCGCGCCGTGCAGTGCACGTGCAATGTCACCACCGATGCCCCCTGACGCACCAGTGATCAGTGCGTTTTTACCTGTCAAATCAAACATACAGTTTCCCTCTTGGTGCGTCGGCAAAGACGCGCATTCAGCTTACGATTCGGCCTGAAGGGCCTTATGAACATCTTCCGGCGCACCCACAGCTTTGCCGGCGATGGCACGGTCGGTTTTACGGATCATTCCAGAGAGTGCTTTGCCGGCGCCAATCTCCCATGTCTCGGTCACACCCTGCGCAGCCATGTACTGCACGCTTTCGCGCCAGCGCACCGAGCCCGTCACTTGTTCGACAAGCAACTGACGGATCAAATCAGGGTCGCTGACCGCCTCAGCGCGTACATTGGCGACCAACGGCACTGCAGGTGCCTTAATTTCGACTGCAGCAAGGGCTTCCGCCATTACATCTGCAGCAGGTTGCATCAGCGCACAGTGAAATGGAGCACTTACAGGCAACATAACTGCACGTTTAGCCCCTTTTTCTTTGGCGATCTCAGCAGCACGCTCAACGGCGGCTTTTGAACCGGACACAACAACCTGGGTTGGGTCGTTGTCATTGGCCGCCTGACATACCTCGCCCTGCGCGGCCTCTTCGGCAACGGCGCGTACCGCTTCAAGGTCCAGCCCGAGAACAGCGGCCATGGCCCCCTCACCCACGGGCACGGCGCTTTGCATGGCTTGCCCGCGCGTGCGCAACAGGCGCGCGGTGTCGGCAACCGATAACGCTCCAGCAGCGGCCAAAGCGGAATATTCACCAAGCGAGTGCCCCGCCACAAAAGCGGTCTTGCTGATTGAAACACCCTCGGCCTCCAAGGCACGCATTGCGGCCATTGACGTTGCCATTAACGCGGGTTGCGCATTCTGTGTCAGCGTCAACTCAGCGATATCGCCATCCCAGATCAGGCTGCTCAGTTTCTCACCCAGAGCGTCGTCCACCTCATCAAAGATGGCTTGCGCCGCCGGGTAAGCCTCGGCCAGCGCTTTGCCCATACCGATTGTCTGGGCGCCCTGCCCCGGAAAAACGAACGCGAGTGTCATTGCAACCTCATGCATGCTGTTAGGTTGCGGCGGGGTGTAAACTGACTGCTCGTCTGGCACAAGCGCTGCCTGCGTTCTGCATTCTGGCACTGTTGCTGTGCGCCCGCGCTTACTTGTGTCTCATTCTGTCAGCTTTACGTTGGACAAGATCAAGAATCTCGGAGTCCACGACCCATGGCCGCGACCAATTCCTTTTCCAGCTACGGAAGCGTTGCAAAGACGTTTCACTGGCTCACAGCCCTGCTGATCCTGACGACCTTGCCGCTCGGCTGGGTCGCAGACAACCTTGCATATGCGGTTCTTCACGCAGACACCGCACCAACCGAAGCCGAGATCGCCCGCGCAGCGCGCGTCTTTTCGCTGCACAAAACAGTCGGGATCGCAGTGTTCTTCGTCGCATTGGCGCGTATCCTGTGGGCCCTCACCCAAACAAAGCCCGGCCTTTTGAATGCCGAAAACAAGCCTGAGGCCTTCGCCGCAGAGACCGTTCACTGGCTTCTTTATGGATCCTTGGTTCTTGTTCCTCTCAGCGGGTGGGTTCACCACGCCGCAACAGAAGGCTTTGCTCCGATCCTATGGCCTTTTGGGCAAAACTTGCCCTTTGTTCCCAAGTCCGACGTACTGGCCGAGGTTACAGGCGTGCTTCATTGGCTGTTCATGTGGGTTTTGGTCGGTTCTCTGGTTCTGCACATCGCTGGCGCGTTGAAACACCATGTCGTCGATAAAGACAGCACGTTGCGCAGAATGCTGCCAGGACGTTCGGATGCGCCTGAACCCCCGCGACAACACCATTCTCTCGTTCCCGCAGTTGCCGCTTTGGCGGTCTGGGCTATGGTTTTGACGGGCGGTTGGGTCACGGGTGAATTCGCTCGGGAAGCTGGAGACGCCGACATCGAACTGGCCGAGGTTCAATCAGACTGGCAAGTTCAGACAGGCACTCTGTCGATTACGATCTCGCAACTGGGCAGCCCCGTCACCGGTTCCTTTACAGACTGGACGGCGGCCATCACATTCGACGACCCGGCGCAAGTCGGACCTGCGGGATCAGTGGACGTCACCATTGCCATTGGCTCGCTCAATCTTGGTACAGTTACCGAGCAGGCCATGGGTGCCGATTTCTTCAATACGGCGCAATTCCCCACTACTCAATTCACTGCTGACCTCTTCAGGACCGAAACCGGGTTTGAAGCTCGCGGCCCCCTGACAATTCGCGACAAAACGATTGATATCGTGCTGCCCTTCTCGCTGGATGTTGAGGGTGAAACAGCCGTAATGTCTGGCTCGGTTGATTTGAACCGCTTGGAATTTGATGTCGGCACGTCACAGCCCACCGAGGAATCCCTGGGATTTGCCGTCTCTGTTTCCGTCGACCTTACAGCTACCCGCGCGGAATGATCCTAGGGCTATCCACGCGGAAAAAGGACGGTTCAACAAAAAACCGCCGGTGAAATGCTCACCGGCGGCTTTGTCTTTAGCAATGTGGGCTTTAGTCGGCCTTTTGGGCCTCTATCGAGATTTGAACCTGAACTTCGTCACCGACAAACGGTGCAAACTGACCCAGATCGAAATCGCTGCGAACCAAAGTTGTCGTTGCGTTGAAGCCGGCCCAAGGCTTGTTGGCCATCGGGTGGCTGTCCGCTTTGTTCAACTTGGCGTCCAGAACAACGGATTTGGTGACGCCATTCATGGTCAAATCGCCGGTGATGTTGGCGGTGTCGTCGCCCGTCACCTCGATACCGGTCGAAGTGAAAGTGATCAGATCGCCCTCGGCAGCGCCGAAGAAATCCTCGGTCATAAAGTGATCTTCGCGCGGCTTCCAGCCGGTGAACATCTCCATGACTGGCATCGAAACGCTGACGCTGGACGCCGCAGGGTTTTCCTGATCAAACAAGATCTCGCCCTCAAAGCCCGAGAACATGCCATAGGTGGTCGAAAACCCAAGGTGGTCATAGCTGAAAAGAACCTGGCTGTGGCTGGGGTCCAGCACGTATTTCTCAGCGCTGGCGAACGAAGCAGTCGCCGAAACGGCCAAAGCAGCAGCAAGAAGGGTGGATTTCATAACAATCTCCGCGTTTTTGTGAATGCAAGCCGATGGGGTTGCTCAAAAACAAGATGTGCCGCCCTAGGGCGGCACACAACCTCTGTTGGCTAACAATTTCTGTTCCTTTTTGAACAGAATAAATATCAGCCGAAAATTGTTACGCTTTTGCTCAGCTGTCCTTTCAGAGCTCGGCTGACATCCGCCGATTCAAGCGGCAGCTTCATCAACAAGCTTCCGTCCACGTCAAACAGATGAACTTCATTCTCTTCAAAACGCGCACCACCCAAAGAGTCATAGCTGCGGCGCAAAACAGTCTGCGGACGCCCGTCCTCGTTCTTCTGCAGCACTCGTACTTCGCGGCGAATTGGGTCGAAATAGGCATCAGGACGAGGATCAAGAACCTCGATTGTCAGCAGGCTGACACCAACGATCAAAAACAGCATCGAAGCGGCCATCTTGATGGGCCAGACTTCAGCCTCAATGACGGACCCCGGCATCAGCCACATGGAAAACGCCGATACGATCAGAAAAGCGCCAACCATCCGCACCAGGATCAGACGCGCCTTCCAATTCGGCGCGAAGGCAATCATTACCGGGACCGAGTGCTCAAAACGCGATCCCGCCGCATCTTCCCGGTATGTGTTTGTGTTCATCGCGGTCATAACATTTCACCTTTTGTCAGGTTACTGTCGAATAAAAATTGGCTCCGGGTATCGTCCGGTATGCAAAACAACTTTGAGCCGAAAAGCGTCAGCAATTGGGCACCCCAAAGGAAATTGGGCGGCGTCTCAAAGGCATATGTGGCAGGGCTTGCCCCGCCCGCTCAAACGTGTATACGGGGCCATCCTTCGCAGTCATATGAATCGCGCAGCCTCTCGTGGCAGGGTCGCGAAGGACCAGATGGCCCCGCCTATGAAATGCGCCTTGATATAAACAGGAGTGCACATGCCACTGTATGAGCATGTAATGATCGCGCGTCAGGACCTGTCCAACGCGCAGGCGGAAAGCCTCGTCGAACACTTTGGCACCGTACTGGCCGACAATGGCGGCAGCCTCGTCGACAGCGAGTACTGGGGCGTCAAGACGATGGCCTACAAGATCAACAAAAACCGCAAAGGCCACTATGCCTTCCTGAAGACCGATGCCCCCTCGGGTGCGGTTCAGGAAATGGAACGCCTGATGCGCCTGCATGACGATGTCATGCGTGTTCTGACCATCAAGGTCGACGGCCACGAAGACGGCCCGTCGATTCAGATGCAGAAGCGTGACGAACGTGGCGACCGCCGCGAGCGTCGTTGATCACCGCCTGAGGAAAGGACACTAAACCATGGCCGCAAAACCATTTTTCCGCCGTCGTAAGGTCTGCCCGTTCTCGGGTGAGAACGCGCCGAAAATCGACTACAAGGACACCCGTCTGCTGCAGCGCTACATCTCTGAGCGTGGCAAGATTGTTCCTTCGCGCATCACCGCCGTTTCGGCGAAAAAGCAGCGTGAACTGGCCCGTGCTATCAAACGCGCCCGCTTCCTCGCCCTGCTGCCCTACGCCGTGAAGTAAGGAGACACTGACATGCAAGTTATCCTGCTGGAACGCGTTGCGAAACTGGGTCAGATGGGCGACGTCGTTGACGTCAAGCCCGGCTATGCCCGCAACTTCCTGCTGCCCCAAGGCAAAGCGCTGAGCGCGTCCGATGCGAACATCGCCTCGTTCGAAGCCCAGAAAGCGCAGCTGGAAGCCCGCAACCTGGAAACCAAGAAAGAAGCTGAAGCACTGGCTGAAAAGCTGGACGGTCAGCAGTTCATCGTGATTCGCTCGGCATCCGATGCTGGCGCTCTGTACGGCTCTGTCACCCCGCGTGACGCGGCAGACGCTGCGACTGAGGCCGGTTTCACCGTCGACAAGAAACAGGTCGTCCTGCTTGCTCCGATCAAGGAACTGGGTCTGCACACCGTTGGTGTTCGTCTCCACCCCGAGGTCGAAGTCGCGATCAAGATGAACGTTGCTCGTTCGGAAGAAGAAGCTGAACTTCAGGCATCGGGTAAATCGATCCAGGAACTGGCTGCTGAAGAAGAAGCCGCTGCTGAATTCGAAATCGCCGAACTGTTCGACGACATCGGCTCGGCTGCGTCAGATGATGATGACCTGGCTGCCGAAGTCTCTCCTGCTGAGGAAGACGAAGCGAAAGCCTGATCAGGTTTCGAACCTACCAATCCAAAGGCCGCGCAATTTGTGCGGCCTTTTTTGTGCGCCGCAGTCACACCAGCAAATTTCGGCCCAAATTGATCGCTAGTGTTGCGACCGGACAAACGTTCCATATCATAGCGCCCTATTGACCGGAGATTCATGATGCCTGTTTACCCTCGCCGCAGCATTCTTGCTCTTTTGTTCGCAACGCCACTGCTTGCCTGTGGTGGCGGAGAAGTCTCCAAAGCGGACACGTCCCTATACAACCCACCGCTATATCCAAACGAAACCCCTGAACTCAGAGCGTCGATCAACAAATGGGCAGACCATTACGAGCTGCCCCGTGAGCTTGTGCATAAACTGGCCATCCGCGAAAGCACACACCGCCCATGGGCAGTGAACCGCCCATATTATGGGCTATTGCAGATCCTCCCAGCCACAGCACGGTCCATGGGATACAAAGGCAATGCCGAAGGATTGCTGGACGCGGATACCAACCTAGAATTCGCAGGCAAATACCTGCGCGGGGCATGGTTGCTGTCTGATGGAGACCAGCAACGCGCGATCTTTCTGTATGCCAAAGGGTATTGGCCCGAGGCCAAAGCCCGCGGATTGCTGGTAGAAACTGGATTGAAATCGCAGTAGCAGTCTGCACAATCTAGCGATTAACTATGGACATTCGACGCGAATTCACGTCAAATCCCCCGCAATATCACCATATTCAGCCGCATTCGAGGTTTAATGTTGCGCAAAACACGCACCAAACTGCGAGATATGAACACTTCCCTTGCGCTTTGCGCATCGGTTGACGCAACGTAGCGTTGAATACGGACAAACTTGGCACTTCTTGAGGGATGGGAAGGGCTAAACAAAGGTTGGACAGGTGAAACTGATAGACTTGGCCGCGCTTGACCACGAGGAAAAGTCGACCGCAGACGTTATAAATTCTGTCTGCGAGGAGCTTGGATTCGACTACGCGTCCTATGCCACGATGAACCCTGTCAAAGGGGATGTGCAAGGATATGCAAACTATCCTGACGAGTGGAAGATTCATTATGGCAGCCACGGGTATCACCATTTCGATCCCACAATCTATCAATCCGTTCTAAGCATCGCCCCGGTCGATTGGAGCCGCTTTAATCAGGACGAAAACTTCAACGCTGTTTTTCGCGACGCGCATGACTTTGGCATTACCCCACGCGGGTTGACTGTCCCTGTTCGTGGTCCTTATGGCGAGTGCGGGATTCTCAGCGTGACACGCGATTGTTCAGACGGTGAGTGGGAAAAGCTGAAAAAGCATGTTATGGGCGATCTGCAAATGGCGGCTGTGCATGCTCATGACATGGTTATGCAGTCTGGCGTTCTGGCCAAAGCGCTTTACCTCCCTGCCCTGTCCACGCGCGAAAAAGAGATTTTGCAATGGGTTGCCGAAGGCAAATCCCAACAAGATGTCGGCGATATTTTGTCTATCTCGCACCGAACGGTTGAGGTTCACATGCGGTCGGGTCGGGAAAAACTGGGCGCGCTGACCACTCCCCAAGCCATCGGACGGGCAATAGGTCTGGGCTTAATAGCACCGGGTTAAGTAAAAAATCGCAAAAATACGGGAAATCCCCAATAGTCCCCGATCACAATATGGTTAAATGTTGTGTCACGGTAACCAGACTGCAGGGGGATGGAAATGATCATCGTAATTGATGGTATCAACCAACATAAATTCAAAGACGTCCTGGACGATATGTTCAAGCTTCGGGCTCGTGTGTTCGGGGATCGTTTGGGCTGGGAAGTTAATATCGTGGACGGTCGCGAGCGCGACATGTTCGACGACCTAAATCCTGCGCATGTGGTCAGCATCAACGACGAGGGGGAAGTCGTCGGTTGTATGCGCCTGTTGCAGACAACTGGTCCACACATGTTGTCGGACGTATTCAACTCGATCTTGGACGGAGAGCCACCACTCCGCAGTTCGCAGGTTTGGGAAGCAACCCGTTTCTGCGTCGACACCAAGAAACTGGGCCGCGGCCGCGGCAAAAACTCTGTGTCCTATGTCACCAGCGAGGTCATGATCGGATCGTTCGAATATGCAAAAACCGCTGGCGTGCTGGATTCGATCGCCGTCATCGACCCGGTCATGAACCGCGTTCTCCAGCGATCAGGAAACGCTCCATATGACTACCTTGGCTCAGCCAAACCTATGGGTAAAGTGGTGGCAATGGCAGCTCTGATGGATTGCTCAGACGAGCGTATTTCGGGCATCCGCGACTATGCTGGCATCGATCACGATGTCTTTATGTCCGATGAACAGGCGCTGGAACTGTTTGCTCAGGGCAAAACTGAAGCGCCAGCCAACACCAACCACCAACCGCTCACCGATCTTGAGAAGTATTTTGTGGAACAGATGAACGCCGCAAAAACCGAAGCTGAGCGGCAGGATGTCCTTAAGCTGATAGAGACGCTGATGGACACGTTCACCCCAGAGCAGAGAACCGCTCTTTTAGAAACCCCCCGCGCTTTTGCTCATGAGGCCTGACCCCCTCACCTCATAGATACAAAAGCCACCCATGCGGAGCCGTCTGATCAACAGGCGGCTCCGTTGCTTTGTGCCCATTGGGAATGGGCGGAAGAGGATTACTCCTCTTCCAGAGCCTCTACGGCTTTTTGCAGATCGTCTTTGCTCACGTCCTTTTCGCTGACCTGAGCCAGCTCGAACACATAGTCGACAACCTTGTCTTCAAAGATCGGCGCACGCATTTGCTGCTGCATCTGAGCGTTCTGCTGAACGAACTCAAAGAACTGACGCTCTTGACCCGGGTACTGACGCGCCTGGTTCATGATCGCCTGTGTCATTTCCGCGTCGGTCACTTCAACCTCGGCCTTCTGGCCCAACTCGGCCAGCAGCAGACCGAGACGTACACGGCGCTCTGCAAGCTTGGTGTGCTCTTCCGTGGGCTCCACTTCGCCGTGGTCATGGCCTTCCACGTCCGGGTTTTCCTCGTGGAACAGCTGGTGCGCGATCTGCTTGGCTTCGGCTTCCACCAGCGACGGCGGCAGGTCGAACGAGACTTTCTCGTCCAGCACATCCAGCAGAGTGCGCTTCATGACCGCACGCGATGCACCGGCGTATTCTGCTTCCAGACGTTCGGAAATCTGCGCTTTCAGGGCGTCCAGATCTTCGGCGCCGAATTTCATGGCCAGTTCGTCGTTTACTTCTGCGGCCACCGGCTCCTTCACTTCTTTGATGGTGCAAGTGAAAACGGCATCTTTTCCAGCCAGGTGCTCGGCACCGTATTCTTCGGGGAAAGTGACGTTGACGTCCTTTTCTTCTTCAGCCTTCACACCAACCAACTGCTCTTCAAAGCCAGGGATGAAGCTGTTCGAGCCCAGAACCAAAGGATAATCTTCGGCCGATCCACCCTCGAACTCTTCGCCGTCAACCTTGCCGACAAAGTCGAATACGATCTGATCGCCATCTTTGGCTTTCGAACCTTTGCGACGCGCTTTGAAATCCTGCGCAGTTTCGGCCAGGTTGTTCAGTGCTTCTTCCACAGCAGCATCGTCAGCTTTGACAACCAGCTTCTCCAGCTCGACCGACTTCAGGTCAACCTCGGGAATTGCAGGCAGTGCCTCATAAGACATCGCCACTTCAACGTCGTCGCCTTCTTTCCAATCCTCGTTGGTCATCTTGACCTCGGGCTGCAGCGCAGGGCGGTCACCGCTGTCTTCAAAGTGCTGGTTCATCGCACCGTCGATGCTTTCCTGCATCGCTTCACCCAGCAGGCGCTGGCCAAACTGCTTCTTAAGCAGCGCCATCGGCACCTTGCCCTTGCGGAAACCTTTCATTTCGATTTCCGGCTGCGCTTCGGTCAGCTTTTCATTGACCTTGTCGTCCAGCTCGGCTGCGGTCACAACGATGTTGTAGCCACGTTTCAGACCTTCGTTCAGCGTCTCGGTAACCTGCATTATGGTAGTCCCCATAGGATTCGGGGCGCGCAAAAAGGGCGCGCCGGGCAAATTTGACGCCTTCTATTTGGCCAGCAGCTTACGTGCAAGGGGCAAAGGCGGAATCCAACAGCATTTGATCGCCTAAACCGCAAAAAAGAACGCCCCGGAAACCGGGGCGTTTACGTTTGGCGCTGTCACGTCGATCAGAACTTCCAACGCGCACCCAGAACCCAGGCTTCGTTGTTGTCAAAGGATGATCCGTCATCAAAGTCGTGGTTGCGGTATTTCAGGTAAACGTCTGTATCGATCGCGTCGACTTTCTGAACCACCGCGATACCCCAGGCCTTGGTGTCCGACCCGTTGCTGTCGAAATCCGAACCGTCATAGTAATCAATACCGACACCCGTCTTTCCCCATGAAATCCAGTTTCCTTCGTACGAGATTTTGCCGTACCAGTAATTCGGATCCGTTGCACCAGCCTGATCATCGTCACGCGTACCACCCGCGATCGTAAATCCCAGACCGCTCGGCAGCAGAACCGACGCAGAGCCTATCGTGTCTTTGCTATCCCCGGAATTGTCATCCCGATCTCTCACCGCATAAGCAATGGCTGCTGCGAATTTCACACCACCGGCAAAGGTGTTTTCATAGAACAGGCCAACGTCGTAATAGTCATCATCATCGCTGCTGGACAGAATATTCTGACCATACGCAAAACCAGCCGAAAACCCATTCAACGATGGCGTATCATACCGCACACGCCCACGGCGCCCGCCGTCAAAGTTGCTTGCGCTGTCTCCGACAGTAATTCCGCTCAGCAAACCGGTCGTATCGCGGTAAAAGAAGCCTGCGTTTTCATCATTGGTAAACGAATACAACGCAGTTCCGACATACGAAAGATCGACCTCTGCGGCACCATCAGCGACCATACTGCCCTGACCGGCTGAGAACTTGCCATAGCCGCCCTTGAGCGAGAAATCCACGTGGCGAATGTCTTCGCGATTCCAGCCATCAGCGTTGGTTCCAAATTGATCGGCCGACGCGGACCCCGGCAAACCGAGACCCGTTTCGAACCAAAACTGGAACTCATTGCTGCCATATGGCTGCATCAGGCGCAGGCCCACGCGGCTGTTCGACAAATCGTTGTCCAGAACGCGGGTCTCGGTATCTTGTCCGTCATCGACCGAGATCAGCGCAGGGTGCAGTTGCCCGTACAGCAGAACATAACCACCAGTGTTGTTTTCATATTTCAGTTCTGCCGCAGCCGGGATGACCGTCGTCGCTGTCAACGTGGCGGCAACGGATAGGGTTTTGAATTTAAAAGTCATTTCACTCACCATGAATGGTTCGGGTCTTTCACCCCGTCTAATTGATTACCGAGCATCGACGTTCCAGATAACAGCGCGCTGTTTTGTAAAGGAATTGCAAATTCGCAACACTGGGCACAGCGGTCGTGAAAGTTTTACAATGTATTTCATTAACTTAAACACATCACCGCCAATCCGTTTCGGAGGTGCTCAGAAAAACTGTGCCGTCCGAATGTGTGTCTGGCAAACACTCGCTCTGTCATCATACAGACGCGATCGGCGGAATTTTGCCGGTTTTGTGTGGATTGAGCCATTCCCCGCCAACACACTCAAATATTCATCTTTCTAAACACTTCGGGCAGTTGCTCTGGAATATCTTCGGCGATCAAACCGGGCCCGAATTGGCACGCGCATTCCATATGCAGCCACGCCGCCGTCTCGGCCGCTTGCATCGGTGCAAACCCACGAGCCAGCAAACCCGTGATGAAACCCGCCAACACGTCGCCGGACCCAGCGGTTGCCAGCCAGGGGGCCGCCCTTTCGTAACACGCCGCATTGATCGAGCATTGCCCATCTGGTGACGCAATCACCGTATCCTGCCCTTTGAAGAGAACCACACACCCCGCCCGTTTCGCCGCGGCCCGCGTAGCGTCAACCTTGGAATAAGCCGGACCTTTGGTTGGCACCGCATTCAGCTTCTCTGCAATGTCCGGGAAAAGCCTCGCAAACTCTCCACCATGCGGAGTCAGAACGCATTTCTCGTGAATCTGCTCAAATAAGACGGTCGGATCGTCTGCAAAAGCTGACAAGGCATCGGCATCCAACACTGTCGCCCGTCTCGCCGCCAAAGCCACAGAAACCAACGTACGAGCTCGCTGCAATCCAAGCGCTGGCCCCAGACAAAGCGCATTCAGGCGCGTGTCGCTCAGGACCTCAGCCAAACTCTCCGCCCCCTCAACCCGTTGCATCATCAAAGCTGTGATCTGACTGGCCACTTCCATCTGTGCCGAGGGCGGTACCCCCAATGTTACCAACCCGGCCCCAATTCGTAGCGCCCCCCGCGCCGCTAACCGCGCCGCGCCGGTTTTTCCGGAACCGCCCGACAGGATTAGGGCGTGACCGTGGGTGTATTTGTGACCAGAGACTTCTTTCGCGACCAAAACATCCTGTGAAGACATCAAGCGTACGACTTGGTCGGGTTCAGAATGAGCAAGACCGATGGACTTGTTTCTGACGTTGCCGCACTTCAACGGTCCATCGGCCACCACATGCCCAATCTTTCTTGCATGGAAGGTGACCGTCAGATCGGCTTCAATCGCATTCCCGATCACATGACCACTGTCTGCACACAGACCACTTGGGGTGTCGATCGAGACGATGCGCGCGCCCTTCTCTCGAACTAGAGATCTTGTTTCTTCGAGAGCCAAGTGAGCAAACACGCCGCTAAAGGGACGCGTCAACCCGGTTCCGAACAGCCCATCAACAATCAGGTCAAATCTGTCGGGAAAGCGCAAATAATCGTCATGAAACGGCGCAGGATCGATGACCCTGGCATGCGTTTCGCCAAGCTTGGCCCACCGCTCATAATTCACCCGCGCATCCGGAGGCAGCTTTTCTGGTTCCCCATACAGAAAAACCTCAACCTCCCATCCTAACTCTCGCAGAAGACGCGCAACAACAAACCCGTCGCCACCATTGTTCCCAGGCCCGCACAAAACCACCGCGCGCCGGGGATCCCCTTCATCTGGCCCCAAATACCTCGGGGAGCTCGAGGGGCTGGCCCCTCGATCCCGCAACTCCGGCCATTCCTCGAAGATCGCGTCGACAACGCCCAGCCCGGCCAGTTCCATCAGTTCCAGACCTGTCACTTTACCGGACTCGATGGCGGCCCGCTCAATCGCCCGCATTTGGGCCGCTGTCAGCAACTCTGTCATCTCAATCCTTTCCGCGATTCAATTTCGATTACTTTTTGTGCAACATGCCCAAAATCTCACCCAGCCTCGAAATTCGCCCTGCCCGCCGCACAACAATTCCGCAATCACATTGCCGCCTGATCTTAGACGTGATCACTGCGGGTCTGACAACCATGCGAGGTGAGCCGGGATGAAAAAGATCGAAGCGATCATCAAGCCGTTCAAACTGGACGAAGTGAAAGAGGCATTACAGGACGTCGGCGTCCAGGGCCTCAGCGTGATCGAAGTCAAAGGCTTCGGCCGCCAGAAAGGACACACGGAACTCTACCGTGGCGCAGAATATGTCGTCGACTTTCTGCCCAAGGTGAAGGTCGAGGTCGTGTTGGACGATGATCAGGTCGATGCCGCCATCGAAGCCATCGTTTCGGCCGCAAAAACCGACAAAATCGGTGATGGCAAAATTTTTGTCTCACCAATTGAACAAGCCATCCGTATCCGTACCGGCGAGACCGGTTCGGACGCGCTGTAAAACTCAAATCTTCAAGTCAGAGGAAACAAGAGAATGAGCAAGGACGCAGTTCTTCAGCTGATCAAGGAAGAAGACGCAGAATACGTCGACATCCGCTTCACCGACCCGCGCGGTAAGCTTCAGCACGTGACGATCATGGCCGATCAGGTCGACGAGGACTTCTTGGAAGAAGGCTTTATGTTCGACGGTTCGTCCATCGCGGGATGGAAATCGATCGAAGCTTCGGACATGAAACTGATGCCCGACACAGGCAGCGCCTATGTCGATCCGTTCTACGCGGAAAAGACCATCTGCCTGCACTGCTCGGTTGTTGAACCCGACACTGGCGAAGCATACGAGCGTGACCCGCGCGGTACTGCTCAGAAAGCCGAAGCTTACCTGAAAGCATCCGGCATCGGCGACGTTGCCTATATGGGTCCGGAAGCCGAGTTCTTCCTGTTTGACGATGTTCGTTTCTCCAATAGTATCAACAAAGTATCCTACGAAGTTGATGCGACCGACGCGTCGTGGAACACCGACACCGAGTACGAGATGGGCAACATGGGCCACCGTCCGGGCGTCAAGGGTGGCTACTTCCCGGTGAACCCGGTTGACGAAGCGCAGGATCTGCGTTCGGAAATGCTGTCGACCATGAAGCGTCTAGGCATGAAGGTCGACAAGCACCACCACGAGGTTGCCTCGTGCCAGCACGAACTGGGCCTGATCTTCGACAGCCTGACCAAACAAGCGGACGAGCTGCAGAAGTACAAATACGTTATCCACAACGTTGCGCATGCTTACGGCAAATCGGCGACTTTCATGCCGAAGCCGATCGCGGGTGACAACGGCACTGGTATGCACGTGAACATGTCGATCTGGAAAGACGGCAAGCCGTTGTTCGCAGGTGACAAATACGCCGACCTGTCAGACGAAGCACTGTACTTCATCGGCGGCATCCTGAAGCACGCCAAGACCCTGAACGCCTTCACCAACCCGGCGACCAACAGCTACAAGCGTCTGATCCCCGGCTTCGAAGCGCCCGTTCTGCGCGCCTACTCGGCCCGTAACCGTTCGGGTTGTGTCCGTATTCCGTGGACGGAAAGCCCGAAAGCCAAGCGCGTTGAGGCCCGCTTCCCGGATCCGGCTGCGAACCCCTATCTGGCGTTTGCCGCACTGCTGATGGCTGGTCTGGACGGTATCAAGAACAAGATCGATCCGGGCGAAGCCATGGACAAGAACCTGTACGATCTGCCTGCCGAAGAACTGGCCGACATTCCGACCGTTTGCGGCAGCCTGCGCGAAGCTCTGGAAGCTCTGGCATCTGATCACGACTTCCTGCTGCAGGGCGACGTTTTCACCAAAGACCAGATCGACGGCTATATCGCACTGAAAATGGAAGAGGTCGAAACCTACGAGCACACCCCGCACCCGGTTGAATACGGCATGTATTACAGCTGCTAAGCTGGGCTTGGGTTTAAATCTGCAAGGGCGTCCAATCGGGCGCCCTTGTTTCGTTAGTATTGATCTTTCACACTCCTGCCCATCGATCCCAATGCAGGAGAGATCGCATGAACGCTTTTTCACAGTTTTCCAACATTGTGACCACGGCAGAGGACCTTGAGCGTATCACAGGCTCCCCTCTGCCTCAGATCCTCGCCAAAGAACTGAACGCGCTGGACCGGATGTGCCGCGACTTCATCGCAACGTCTCCGTTCTGCTTGATCGCCTCGGCCAACCCTGACGGATACCTGGACATCTCACCAAGGGGGGACCCGGCTGGTTTTGTTCAGGTATTGTCTGACACACTGATCGCGATCCCGGACAGGCCAGGCAACAAACGGGTGGATACCTTTCACAACGTTCTAAAGGACCCGCGTGTCAGTGTGATATTCTTTGTGCCTGGCAAGATGGAGACACTCAGACTACGAGGCGAAGCCCGAATCTGCGCGGACCCGCAGCTACTGGAGCAAATGGCCATCTCTGGCCATGCTCCTAAACTGGCGCTGCTGATCCACGTTCATACGGTGTTTGCGCATTGCCCCAAATGCGTCATCCGATCAAACCTGTGGCAACCCGACGCGTGGCCAGATGCGTCCAACCTGCCAAACATGAACGCCATGATGGTAAAACATGCCCGGATCAAGGCCACCCCTAATGAATGGTTTGAGACGCTAAAGGAAAAAGGAGAGCTAGATCTCTACTAGCTTCTTTTCCGATCTCGACACCCGCGCTACGCTGAAGTCAGATTTCTTCTTCGTTGGATTGAACCTATGTTTCGCCTCGCTGCTATCCTTGCCTTGTCTCTTACCGCCCCCGTTTTGGCCGCCCCATGCGGGAATACCAGCGCTGGCTTTGAGGCGTGGAAAACCGATTTTGCGAAACAGGCACGAAAGGCCGGGGTGAAAAAAAAGGGATTACGTGCGCTGTCGCAAACGCAATACGCAACGCGCACCATCGAGGCGGACCGCAATCAGAAAAGCTTTAAATACTCATTGGACAAATTCATGCGGGTCCGAGGGGCCGACACTATCGTCGCTCAAGGGCGCAAACGCAAAGCCGCCAACCCCAACTATTATGCTGCGTTCGAGCGCCAATACGGTGTACCAGCAGGCGTGCTGATCGCCATTCATGGCATGGAAACCGGATTTGGAAACTTCATGGGCGACAGCCAGGTTGTGTCCGCAATAACCACTTTGGCCTATGATTGTCGCCGATCCGAGTTCTTTATTCCGCACGCAATTGGGGCGCTGAAATTGGTGGACAAGGGGAGTATCACAATGGCGACAAAAGGGGCAAAACATGGCGAGTTGGGCCACACGCAATTCCTGCCAGGCAATGCTCTGACCTATGGGGTCGATGCCACCGGCGACAGGCGTGTGGATTTCTACAACATGACGGACGCACTGGCTTCAACCGCAAATTTTCTTCGCAAGAAGGGCTGGAAACCGGGGCGCGGCTATCAGCCAGGAGAGCCAAATTTCCGTGTATTGCAGCAGTGGAACGCAGCCTCAGTGTATCAGCAATCCATCGCGATCATGGCCTCCCGAATCGATCAATAACGTCGCCGCACGGAAAACATGCGCAGCACCCGTTTTCGCCACATTTCCGCCACAGTGACAAACAAAAGCCTTTAGTTTCTTGGTTTCCAAAGCGTAATCAATCGCGGGAAAATTTCGGTTTTTTGCATTTTTCGCCAAATTCTGCCCCAGAACGGTTGCTAGAGTGTCTTTCGAACAAAGCTTGAATAAGGACAAAGCAGTGGCTCGGAAGCACAGCTACCATGGCGGCCTGCAATTTGATGGTGACGCAAACGGCGCTCTTGAGCGTTTTGGAACCATCGTTGCCACAACGCTTGAAGATTATGGCCATCTGGTCGAACGCAAAGCGTTGCTCAGTTATTCCGAAGCCAGCATCGTATCGAGCCAATACTTGGTTCGCCTTACGCTGGATACAGGCACACCCGAGCAGGAAGACCGTTACGAGCGTATGGACCGTGCCGCGGGGTTAAAAACCATAACAAAACCCCGCGTGTCACATCCTCAAAACCGGCTCGTGCTATCAGTCACCCCCGTGTCCCCGTTATTGGATGATACTGAGATTTCGGAACTGATGCTGGTGGTCATTTTGTATCGCATGGTCGATATCTGCTCGACCCGGCGAGTCGAATGGCTTTCGCCGAGCACGGTGCTAACGGTCGAACAATTCATGAGCGCCTTCGACACCCTGGCGCCTAATCCCGCAACGCGCGACCGAAAACAGATTTTTCAGTCACTGACCGGTCAGTTCACCGGCGTCAACCTGCCCGAGCTGGACGACACTGTTAGTGCACTTCACGCCCCGACGGCACGTCCGATCCAGCTTACAGATGAGCAATTGCTCAGCATCGCGTTCCGCAGCGAAGACACGCCCCCGTTTGACCAGACCGCGCCTGGAGCCAAAATAACAGAAGATGGTGAACGCCCAAGCGATGTCTTGCGGCTGAGCAGCTGGTGCATGACAGGTGTTCTGGCCAGCGTTTCAGCGCCAATCGCTGTGTCAATGGCCGCCGTCAACCTGATCCGAGGCGAAGATTTCCGCCTGAATACCCAGGTGCTTGTGTTCACTTTTGCCATTGTAGCACTGAACGCCAGCAATGCGTTTGCCGATGTTGCAGATGCGTTGGGCATGTAACTGAATTACCAAGACCCTCCTTGGAGGCCCCGCCGTCAGGCGGGGTTTTCCATTTCTGCAACTGCGTGCGCGGCCAGCACATAAGTGTGGATGGAAAACACGACCGCGTTTGTTTCGGGCAGACGCAATAAAGTTTGCCGCTCGCTCCGCAAAAACGAGTTCTCGCGCCGATCCGGGATTTCTCGTCGGGCATGGGCACTGCGGGGCTGGAACAGCTCGGAATCCTCATACCAAAGAGCATTGAAACGCCACAACGGACGACCGGGCTGAATTCCGTCGAACAATCTTTGCACACGCTTTGCAATATTGGCGTCGTAACTCTGAACCGGCACATGAATGTCGACCAGAGGCCGCATGAATTTTTCCAACAAGCGCCAACTGGCCGGAAAGCACAGGATCGCCCCGGTCAAAACATGCTCTTCACCGAGTTTTTGAAGAATGCAGAAGTCTTCCTGCACCAATTTGCACAACGTATCCAACGGTTGGCTGCGATCAATGAGGACCGTCGCGCCATCGGGTCGGACAACTGCCTCAGCTGCTGACGGGTAAACGCGCGCCAAGACCATATCCAGCAGCTCTTGGGCGGCAGGTTCGGCTTGCGGATCAAGGGCCAGAACGTCGTCTCGGTGATCACAAAGCAGCTCTTCACGGCGCTGCATTTGACCGGAAAACGCCTCGTCCTGATGCAGCCAATCTTCAAGTGTTGTGGGCTGTATCCCGGGCAGAGCACGTGGATTACCAACATCATACGGGATTGTGTTTTGTAGAATCTGCCTCATGACAAAGACTTAGCACGCACGGAGCCACGTGTCGGTCGAAAACGACAGCCTCGCCGTCGCAATTTTGTCAGACGATACGGGTCGGCTCTTTAGTTTTGCCGCAGCACTTAAAGAGGCCCGCCATGAATCAACATTACCGAGACACGCGCAAGATTGACCCCAGCAAAGGCGCGACGTTGGGTGACGGTACTCCGAACGACAATGATCGGATTGAGATCGGGCCAACGCAGTTGGCCTTTGACGAATGGGCCGCTGCGGGGCTTGAGCTGCCCAACCTGACGCGGATGCGGGAACACCGCTGGAAGCGACTGACACGGGCCATTGCAGATCGCGGCTATGGCGGCTTGCTGATGTTTGACCCGTTGAACATTCGCTATGCCACCGACAGCACCAACATGCAGCTTTGGAACACGCATAACCCGTTTCGCGCGGTTCTGCTGTGCGCTGATGGCTATATGGTGATTTGGGACTACAAGAATTCGCCCTTCCTCAGCACATTCAACCCCCTGGTGCGTGAACAACGTTCGGGCGCCGATCTGTTTTACTTTGACCGGGGTGACAAGGTCGACGTTGCTGCGGATGTGTTCTCGAACGAAGTGCGGGTGCTGATCGAAGAACACAGTGGCGGCAACAAGCGACTGGCCGTCGACAAGATCATGCTGCACGGCCTGCGTGCACTTGAGGCGCAAGGGTTCGAGATCATGGAAGGCGAAGAGCTGACCGAAAAGACCCGTGCCATCAAAGGGCCTGACGAAATCCTCGCCATGCGCTGCGCCAGCCACGCCTGCGAGACAGCGGTCGCAGAAATGGAAAAGTTCGCGCGTGCCAATGTGGGCGATGGGAAAACCTCGGAAGACGACATTTGGGCTGTCCTGCATGCAGAAAACATCAAACGTGGCGGAGAATGGATCGAAACGCGCCTTCTGGCCTCGGGCCAGCGGACCAATCCTTGGTTTCAGGAATGCGGCCCTCGGATCACCCAGCAGAACGAGATCATCTCGTTCGACACCGACTTGATTGGGTCATACGGGATTTGCATCGACATTTCCCGCAGTTGGTGGATTGGCGATCAGAAGCCGCGTGAAGACATGATCTATGCCATGCAGCACGCGCATGAACACATCATGACCAACATGGAAATGCTCAAACCCGGCGTGATGATTCCGGAACTGACAGCAAACTCTCACAGGTTGGACGACAAGTTTCAGGCGCAGAAATACGGCTGCCTGATGCACGGCGTTGGCCTTTGTGACGAATGGCCGCTTGTGGCTTATCCGGATAAGGCCGTCGAAGGATCCTATGACTATGCGCTGGAACCGGGAATGGTTTTGTGTGTCGAAGCTTGCGTTGGCGAGGTCGGTGGTGACTTTAGCATCAAGCTAGAAGATCAGGTTCTCATTACCGAAGACGGGTACGAGAACCTGACCAAGTACCCATTTGATCCCCGCTTGATGGGGTTGGAGTGAGACCTAAGCCTCACTCTGACCAGTGCGATCTGCGGACATTTCCGTGCCAGTCTTCAAGAACTGGTTCGTCTTGAACCTGTGGCCCTGTTAGATTTGCGGGCCAGGACTGTCCGATTGCAAATCCAATGAGACCGGCCAGCAGCAGCGCGATGACCCACAGCGGGCGCGTCTCGGGCGGGCGGTGAATTCTGCGTGTGACATGTATATCTCCTAATGCAACATCTTCGCTGCATAGTTGTGTTCACACCGAGAATAAGTGAAATGAATGTTTGGCCGACATTACTTCACAATACTTGATGTGACTCCCAGAAATGCAAATCGCCTTTCAAACCTTCAGCGTAGTGATGATATTCGGGTGAAACGACACGTGCTCAGTTCTCACCTTCCCGTGACGCGACTGACATAAGGGTTGAGACCAGACCAACATGAACACAGTATTGTTCGTGTTCCCCCAACCCATTCAAGGAGCCGACATGCCCACGGAACGCATTACCTTTGCCGGACATGACGGCAGCCAATTGGCCGCACGACTGGATCTGCCTGACGGCCCGGTGCTGGCGACAGCGCTCTTTGCCCATTGTTTTACCTGCTCCAAAGACATCCCCGCAGCCCGGCGCATTTCGGCGCGCTTGGCAGCGATGGGGATTGCAGTACTGCGCTTTGACTTTACGGGGCTGGGCCATTCTGAGGGCGAGTTTGCCAATACGACCTTCACCTCGAATGTCCAGGATTTGATCGCTGCTGCGCAATTTCTGGCGGGGCGGAACATGGCACCGTCCTTGTTGATCGGCCATTCGCTGGGCGGTGCGGCGGTTTTGCGTGCACGCGCTGGCATTCCAACGGTAAAGGCTGTTGTGACACTGGGCGCGCCAGCAGATCCCGGTCACGTCTCACATCACTTCGAAGAGGCGCTGCCTCAGATCGAACAGGACGGAAGCGCCGAGGTGACTTTGGGTGGGCGCCCGTTCCGCATCGGCAAGGCCTTTGTGGATGACATTGCCCAATCCGCCCTGACCGCAGCGATCACCGACCTAAAAGCCGCTTTATTGATCCTGCACGCGCCACGCGACGAAACGGTCAGCATAGACAATGCCAGCACCATCTTCTTGGCGGCGAAGCATCCAAAAAGCTTTGTGACCCTTGATGATGCCGATCATCTGATCACGCGCGCGGCCGATGCCGAATACGCAGCCGATGTGATATCAGCTTGGGTTTCGCGGTATGTGAAACTGTGCCCGCCCGCCCCGCCGCCAGGCGCCCCGGAAGGCGTCGTCCGTGTGACCGAAGCAGACCCAAGCGGTTATATGCAGGATATTCAGGCCGGTCCGCATCACCACGCGGTCGCGGATGAACCAGCTTCTTACGGCGGTACGGATAAGGGCATGTCGCCTTACGGCTTTGTCTCATCCGGTCTGGGTGCCTGTACATCCATGACCATACGCATGTATGCGCGCCGAAAGAACTGGCCGTTGAAAAAGGTGAGCGTGGATGTCTGTCACGACAAGGTTCACGCTCAGGACGCCGGGCTGGCGAATGAAGGAAAGGTGGATCAGTTCCGTCGCAAAATCCGATTGATCGGCCCGCTGGATCAAGCGCAAAAGCAACGCTTGCTGGAAATTGCGGACAAGTGCCCTGTGCACCGGACGCTTGAGGGTTCAGCCCATATAACAACTGAGCTTCTGCCATAGAAAAAGGCCGCCCCTGTGCGGCCTTTGCGATCAACGACGCGGCGATGGCCGGTGAATAGGCGGCCGTGCAGCGGGCGGGCGCGCCGTTGGCGGCCTTGGCCGTGCAGGCGGTTTGGCAACCGGCGGCTGTGGCCGATCAGGGCGCGTTGGCCGATCTGGACGGTTTGGTCGATCTGGCCGATCGATGTCGATATTGACGTCACGACGGTAGTAATCGTTCCAGAGCATCGAGTCATAAAACGGGTCATACCCATAACCGACCCCGACCGAGACACCATCACAGGCCGACAGTGAAAACGTCGCAGCCCCCAGCCCCAGCGCAAGAGAAATCCGTCTGATGTTTCGCAAACTCATAGCACCCTCCCCTTACTGGAACGACCGGAACGACGCGAAAACCGCGTTCAGATCGTCGGCATAATCTGGATTAGCGCCGTCACGAAGGATGGCCACGGCAACTGCAACGCGGTTTTTTGGCAGATCAATTAGGGCCGCGGTAAAGCTGACTCCTTTGCTTTCCCGACGCCCGGTTCCCCGAAAAACACGCGCCGGCAATCCACCGATGCGGGTGTCGCTGGTGCTGGTGATGGTCGGGTCCTTGACCAGAAACTTGTCGATATCCTGCAAATAGCGGACGCCATCCTCAATGGTCGCGACACCAGCGGGCGAGACAAAGCCCATCCAGACAGTATCATCAGTAACCGGGCGCATCCCCATGACGCGGGACACGGCACGCGTATCCCCCAACTCGGTATCTTCGATTTCGCGCGGGCCACCTGTACGCAGCGCCCAAAAGTCTGGAACATGAAAGCCGAACAGTGCGCGGCCATCCTGAGTATAAGTCACCGGGGTATCAGCTGCTGCGGACCCTACCCCACCCAACCAAATGGCAGCGCATGCAGCAAGCAATGGACCTGAAAATAAACGCATATCTCAATAACCTGATAGTTTCCTCACGCACAGCTTGAACTTTCAAGGCGCGGTTTGTCCAGTGCTGGCGCGTCGTGATCAGGTGGATTGAACCCGCGCATATCCACTTTCCTGGCGCTGCGGCCAGTGCCAACAGGTCTTGAACGCGTTAGGTCAGCACGCCCGCTTATTGGGCAAATGTGCCATCTGTCCGCCCCCCGGCATCGTCGACGAAACGGATCGTATCCTCGTTCCGAAAAACGTCGTAGCAAGCCCAAAGGTCCGAAGGTGGCCAGATCGAGCAATACTGGTCTTCGCGCACCACCCAGCGACCTGCACTCGGCCCACCCGAGAAATATTGCGTGACCATACTGGAGTCGAAAGTTTGCCAGACCCCGCTGCCATATTCCAATTTCTGGCCCGTCAAAGCTGCAAGGATTTCCTCGCCGGACAATTTCTGGAAGCCATCTGCGGCCAAAACACCCGGCCAAAGGGCCAAAATCAGGGCAAACCGTCTCATACCCGCTCTCACGTCTTGTTCCCTAACGCGCTCGGGGCTAAACCCCGCGCCAACGCCTCATCCCAACCACATAAAGGTGCTGCCGCCAATGATTCCCCGTTATTCCCGCCCTGACATGGTCGCCATCTGGTCGCCTCAGACCAAGTTTCGCATCTGGTACGAGATCGAGGCACATGCCTGCGACGCCATGGCCGATCTGGGCGTCATCCCGCGCGAAAATGCCGAGGCCGTGTGGAAAGCCAAGGATGTGGAGTTCGACGTAGCCCGCATTGATGAGATTGAGGCCGTCACCAAACACGATGTCATCGCCTTCCTGACCCATCTGGCCGAGCATGTGGGCAGCGAAGAAGCCCGTTTTGTGCATCAGGGAATGACCAGCTCGGACGTGCTGGATACCTGTTTGAACGTACAGCTGACCCGTGCTGCGGACCTGCTGATCGCCGATCTCGAAGGCCTTCTGGCCGCGCTCAAGCGTCGCGCGATTGAACACAAAAACACCGTTCGCATCGGTCGCAGCCATGGCATCCACGCAGAGCCTACCACCATGGGCCTGACCTTTGCCCGGTTCTATGCCGAGATGGATCGCAACCTGTCTCGGATGCGTGACGCTCGCGCGGAAATCGCCACCGGCGCGATCAGCGGCGCAGTTGGCACCTTCGCCAATATCGATCCGCGTGTTGAGGAACATGTCTGCGACCAGATGGGGCTTGTGCCGGAACCGATCAGCACACAAGTCATCCCGCGCGACCGCCACGCGGCCTTCTTTGCTACGCTAGGTGTGATCTCCAGCAGCATCGAGAATATCGCCATAGAAATCCGCCACATGCAGCGGACCGAAGTGCTGGAGGGCGCCGAGTTCTTCTCGATGGGTCAGAAAGGCTCCTCGGCCATGCCACACAAGAAAAACCCTGTTCTGACCGAGAACCTGACAGGTCTGGCGCGCATGGTGCGCGCGGCCGTGATCCCGGCGATGGAAAACGTGGCGCTCTGGCACGAGCGCGACATCTCGCACTCTTCAGTCGAACGCATGATCGGACCGGACGCGACAATCACCCTGGACTTTGCGCTGGCACGACTGACAGGTGTGATCGACAAGATGCTGATCTTCCCCGAGAACATGCTCGAGAACATGAACAAGTTCCCCGGCCTTGTCATGAGCCAGAGGGTTTTGTTGGCACTGACCCAAGCCGGTGTCAGCCGTGAAGACGCATACGCCATGGTCCAACGCAACGCGCTGAAGGTCTGGGAACACCGGACCGACTTCAAGCAAGAGTTGCTGGCAGATGCGGATGTCACCGCTGCGCTCAGCCCTGAAGAAATCGAAGAAAAATTCGACCTTGGCTATCACACCAAGCATGTCGATACGATCTTTGCCCGTGTGTTTGGCGAGTAAAAATCAAGCAGATCAAACAGTTCAGGGGCCCGGTTCGTACGCAGCGATCCGGGCCTTGTTCTTTTGCCGGATCATCAAAAATCGGTTATCTTGTCCGCGCATTCCCGAACAGGAGAAGCTTGATGATCCGGACTTTGATTTGCGCATTGGCCCTTGGCTGCTCAGCCTCTGTCGCCTTGGCCTGCAGCGCCCATACTGAACAAACGCAGTCCTGCGCGCCGGGAACACAATGGGACGCCGAAGCCCATAGCTGCGTAAAAACTGTCAATAGCTGAGGTTTTTCTTTCCTACTTGTGAATAAAAGAGGCAGCGCAATTGTTAGCCTTTTATCAAATCGCGCTATGCTTGATCAGAGCAGCCCAGAGAACGGAGTAGGAAAATGCGCCTTGTTTTAGTTTCAGCTATTGCCCTTCAGGCTTTTGCCTTTGCGCCGGCTTTGTATGCAGCCGGCGACGGTGGCAGCACCACGACCCCACCAAAACCAACGAACACGACCAAGAGATGCCTTTTTGGCCGCGTCTACGACAAGGACGCGGGGCGTTGTGTCAAACCGAACAAGACCAATTTCACCGATGATGAACTGTATGACGCCGTGCGCGAGCTGGCTTATGACGGGCAATTCGAGAACGCTCAGAACATTCTGCGCATCATGGATCAGAACGATGATCGCGTCCTGACATATTGGGGTTTTACTTACCGCAAAATGGGTGAGCTTGAGCTGGCAAACGCCTTCTACACCAACGCCATCGAATCCAACCCCGACAACATCCTTGCCCGCAGTTATATGGGACAGGGCTTTGTCGCCGAAGGCAGAACCGATCTGGCGATCGAGCAATGGCGCGAGATCAAAACTCGTGGCGGCGAAGGAACCTGGGCCGAGGCATCGCTGCGCGAAGCCATCCGCACCGGGCTGACCTATAACTACTAAACTTCAAGGTTATTTAACCCGATTCTCCGTAATCTGCCTGTGGTTCAGAAATTTTGGCACCACAGGCAGATGCAGGACACAAACGCGTTGATACACACGGCACCCGGAGCAGCTGCTCCGCTTGCCAAGGGGAATGACGATAAACCACGGCTTGTTCCCCGGACATTGAGCAACCGACAAAAAGCAGCGATTGTCGTCCGCCTTCTGCTGAGCGAAGGCGCGGATCTTCCGCTTGAGGAACTCCCTGACGATCTGCAAGAAAAATTAACCCATCAGCTTGGCGAAATGGGTCTTGTGGACCGCGTGACACTGGATGCCGTGGCGCAGGAGTTCGGCGAAGCACTGGATAACATCGGCCTGGCCTTTCCGCATGGCTTGGCTGGGGCGTTGGATGCGGTAACCGGCAAGATTGCCCCGAAAACAGCGGCACGCCTGCGCAAGGTGGCCGGGATACGACAGGTTGGTGACCCGTGGCAAAGGCTGCGCGACATCCCTGTCGAAGATCTTGCAGCCATGGCCCAAGCGGAAAGCACCGAAGTGGCCGCAGTGATGTTGTCAAAGATGGATACCGCGCAAGCCGCTCAGATGCTTGGGCAAATGCCCGGCCCTGTGGCGCGTAGGATCACCTTTGCTGTCTCGAAAACAGCGAACGTTACCCCAGAGGCGGTCGAGCGGATCGGCTGGTCTCTGGCCGCGCAACTGGATCAGCGCCCGGTGCAGGCGTTTGATGACGGCCCCAGCGCACGCGTTGGCGCGATCTTAAACCAGTCAGCCGCGGCCACCCGCGACGACTTGTTGAACGCATTGGATGAAGACGATGCCGCCTTTGCAGAACTCGTACGCCAGTCGATCTTCACCTTTGCGCATATTTCGAACCGCATTACAGCCCGCGATGTTCCGGCCATCCTGCGCGAAGTGGACCAAGCCGTGCTTGTAACAGCCCTGGCCGGAGCTGCGGCAGATGACGACAAGGCATCGGTTGAATTTCTGCTGACAAATATCTCGTCACGCATGGCGGAAAACCTGCGTGAGGAAATGGGTGAACGCGGACGAGTCAAACAATCCGAGGCCGAAGAAGCGATGACTCAGGTGGTTGGCGCCATTCGAACACTGGTTGATGCAGGAACAATCGCTCTGGTCGAAACTGAGGAAGAGGCTGAGTAGCATCAGGTTAGCAGGTTTGCCCCTTAACATGCTCAGTTTGCCCATCGTCTTGCTGAACGCTTGAGCTTGCCAAGATCGGCCTGTATGTCTGGCACGGAAATACCCATCACGCGGTGAGACGCCTCCATGCCCGTCGAAAAGTCGGAGCTCAGCAAGTTTGAGCTTGGAAAATACTATGTCGCCAATCTGTTCCTTCAGGGGGTTATCGGTGCTATGCGCCTTCTCCCGTATGAGCGGCGCATCTCAACCATGGGCGCGATTATGCGCGTTTTGACCCCGGTCGTGGGGTTTCGTACACGCATCCGGCGGAACCTGAAGCTCACCTGCCCTGACCTGTCCGAAGCCGAGGTCAAAAAGATTTGCCGTGACGTACCCGACAACGCCGGTCGGGCGATCATGGAGCATTTCTCGCCAGAAGGATTTACTGAGCGTCAAAGTACAGCGAAAATTTCCGGCCCTGGTATTGCGGCCTTTGATGCGGCCATCGCCGAAGGGCGTCCGGTCATGATGATCACTGCGCATTTTGGGCACTATCTGGCCGCGCGCATTGCCTTGCAAAAACACAGCGGCCAACCGATTGGCTGCCTGTATCGCCGCATGGCTAATCCTTACTTCAACGACGCCTATGTCGAGGCCTTTTATAAAACCGGTGCGCCCATGTTCGAGCAGGGGCGGCGCGGAATGGTTGAGATGGTGCGCACGCTGAAAAAGGGCGGGATCATTGCAATTGTGTCCGATCTCCATGCGATGGGCGGGGAAGAGCTTGTATTCTTCGGCAAACCCGCTGTCACATCTGTGCTGAACGCGGAACTGGCGATGAAATACAACGCGGAACTGATCCCATGTTATGCCGTGCGCCAGCCAAACGGCATCGATTTCGAAATCATACTGCACGATCCGGTTCCGCACACTGACCCGAAAACGATGACGCAATTCACCAATGACGACCTTGAGAAGATGGTACGTCAGCATATGGGTCAGTGGTTCTGGATCCACCGCCGCTGGAAGCATTGGAACGGGCTTGGCATTGCACCGGACGAGATGCCCTGATCACTTAACCCGCGTTGCGGCGACAATGGGACCATGACCCGCACGTTGCACCAAAACAACCGCCGGCAGGTCTGACCCAAGCTGGGCTGAGAAGGTTTGTGGTGCAGCCCCATCCCACTGCCCTGCCATCTGCCATGTTTCGACAACGTTGGCATAGTCCAGATCGTGCCCAGCCAGTTCTCCGCGGCGGATCGAGGCGTGGCGCATCGGCGAATACTGTACGATACGCACGTCGTAGGTCTCGCCCTCCGGCAATACTACGGGCGTGACATTCACGGTTACTTCATCTGCTGTCCGGGTTGCAGTCACCGACGCTTCGGGTGTCGCCTTGAAATGAGCGTCAATCAAGCGGTCGAGCTCACGTGACTGCGCGCCCACAACATCATGCTGCCCATTGATCACCATCTGTGGCGTGTAGATCATCGAACGACCGCCTTCCCGCGCATACGCCCGCTGCCGCAAAGTATGATCCGGGTCGGCATATTCGTCCTTCCAACCGATGTAATCCCAATAATCCACGTGCAACGCCAGGCCAATCACATCGTCCCGCTTGGCCAGGTCGTGCATCAACCGGTCTGCCGGAGGGCAAGAGGAGCACCCCTGCGACGTAAACAACTCAACCACCACAGGGTCGCTCTCAGCCGCAGCAGAGGCAGCCAAAAGCCAGGACATCAGGGCGGTTACAGCGGCGGATCTGAACATGTGGACTCTCGGTTTGGGCGGTTGATTTTCAGAAATAGCTGCTTTGGCATTCAACGACCAATCAAGGTTTCTTGAGGCTGGAATACATGTTTACCTCCGTAAATGTGTGCAATGGTATACAAAAATTACTCCTTTGTGCCCGTTCAACCTTGAACCAAGGGCCTTCGTGATGCAGATATCAGACAGCAAATCCTATTATCCAAGTCATTTGAGAGGGAGGCCACTGATGCCCATCAAAGTCGGACAGGATACCGCCAAGACACGCCGCAGCCTGAGCGTGAGTGGTAAGTCCATTTCCTATTACTCGATCCCCGCCGCGCAAGAGGCCGGTTTGGGGGATTTCTCAAAACTGCCTGCCGCACTGAAAGTGGTTCTGGAAAATATGCTGCGGTTCGAGGATGACGGGTTTTCTGTCTCAACCGACGACATCAAGGCCTTTGCTGAATGGGGTGTAAACCGCGGTAAGAACCCGCGCGAAATCGCATACCGCCCTGCCCGCGTCTTGATGCAGGACTTCACCGGTGTTCCGGCTGTCGTCGACCTGGCCGCGATGCGCGACGGTATCAAGGCGCTGGGTGGCGACGCACAAAAGATCAACCCGCTGAACCCGGTTGATCTGGTCATCGACCATTCGGTCATGATTGACGAATTTGGCAATCCGCGTGCATTCCAGATGAACGTGGACCGCGAGTATGAACGCAACATGGAGCGGTACCAGTTCCTGAAATGGGGTCAGAATGCCTTTAACAACTTCCGCGTGGTGCCTCCCGGCACTGGGATTTGCCATCAGGTGAACCTGGAATATCTGGCTCAAACCGTCTGGGCCGACACGGATCAAAACGGCGAAGAAGTCGCCTATCCCGATACGCTGGTTGGCACCGACAGCCACACCACTATGGTGAACGGCATGGCCGTTCTGGGTTGGGGCGTTGGCGGGATCGAGGCCGAGGCCGCGATGCTGGGTCAGCCAATCTCGATGTTGATCCCCGAGGTTGTGGGTTTTGAACTGACGGGTTCGATGGTCGAAGGCACCACCGGCACCGACCTTGTTCTGAAAGTCGTGGAGATGCTGCGCGAAAAGGGCGTTGTCGGTAAGTTCGTTGAATTCTATGGCGAAGGTTTGGACCGCCTGCCATTGGCCGACCGCGCCACTATCGCCAACATGGCCCCGGAATATGGCGCGACCTGCGGCTTCTTCCCTATTGACGGAGAAACCTTACGCTACATGCGCAACACCGGGCGTGACGAAGACCGTCTGGCATTGGTTGAAGCCTATGCCAAAGAAAACGGCCTCTGGCGTGACGCGGACTACGCTCCGATCTACACCGATACCCTGACGCTAGACATGGGCACGATCGTTCCGGCGATCTCGGGCCCGAAGCGTCCGCAGGACTATGTTGCGCTGACCGACGCCAAGGCGGCCTTTACGCAGGAAATGGCAGAGACTTTCAAACGCCCGATGGGCAAGCAGGTCGAAGTCAAGGGCGAAAACTATGGCATGGAGTCGGGCAAAGTCGTGATTGCCTCGATCACTTCCTGCACCAACACGTCGAACCCCTACGTCATGATCGGCGCGGGTCTGGTGGCCCGCAAGGCCGCGGCACTGGGACTGGATCGCAAGCCCTGGGTCAAGACCTCTCTGGCGCCGGGATCGCAAGTGGTGTCGGCCTATCTCGAAGCTGCAGGATTGCAAGACGATCTAGACAAGATCGGGTTCAACCTTGTGGGATATGGCTGCACCACCTGTATCGGCAACTCGGGCCCGATCCAGAAAGAAATATCCGAGGCAATTTCCGAAGGCGATCTGGTTGCCACGTCGGTTCTGTCCGGCAACCGCAACTTCGAGGGTCGAATCTCGCCGGATGTGCGCGCAAACTATCTGGCCTCACCGCCGCTGGTGGTTGTCTACGCACTGGCGGGAACAATGGATATCGACCTGACATCCGAACCGATTGGTCAAGACAAGGATGGCAACGATGTCTTCATGAAAGACATCTGGCCAAGCCAGAGCGAAATCGCGGAACTGGTCGAGGCGACCGTGACCCGCGAGGCGTTCCAATCGAAATACGCCGACGTGTTCAAAGGCGACGAGAAATGGCGCGAAGTTGAGGTGCCTCAACAGGAAACCTATGACTGGCCACCAACCTCGACATACATCCAGAACCCGCCCTATTTCCAAGGTATGGGCGTAGAGCCAGGCACGATTTCGAATATCGAAGGGGCCAAGGTGCTGGCGATTCTGGGCGACATGGTCACAACCGACCATATCTCGCCTGCCGGGTCATTTGCGTCGACCTCGCCCGCTGGCCAGTATCTGATCGAACGTCAAGTGCAGCCGCGCGAGTTCAACTCTTACGGCTCACGCCGCGGCAATCACGAGGTCATGATGCGTGGCACCTTCGCCAATATCCGCATCAAGAACGAGATGCTGGATGGCGTCGAAGGCGGCTACACCAAAGGCCCGGATGGCGAACAAACATCGATCTACGACGCATCGATGGCCTATCAGGAACAGGGCACACCGCTGGTTGTCTTTGGTGGCGAACAATACGGTGCAGGCTCGTCGCGCGACTGGGCGGCCAAAGGCACCGCGTTGCTGGGTGTGAAAGCCGTCATCGCCGAAAGCTTTGAGCGTATCCACCGGTCAAACCTGGTTGGTATGGGCGTCATTCCATTCGAATTCACAGGGGGTGACACACGCAAGACGCTTGGCCTGAAAGGGGATGAAACCGTCTCAATCCACGGATTGGATTCGGTTGAGCCCCTGCAAGAGGTGCCCTGCACAATCGTTTATGGCGACGGAAGTGAGAAGACCATCACCCTGAAGTGCCGCATCGATACCGCACCCGAGATTGAGTACATCGAAAACGGCGGCGTGCTTCACTATGTACTGCGTAATCTTGCGAAGGCATCGTGACTTGACAGCATAACGTGCGAATTAAACCCCCGGCCAAGCGCCGGGGGTTTTGTTTTCTAGCCATTCATTCGAAAACCTGAAACTGTTGGGTAAAGTCACTCACGGAAACCGTTCGCCATGCAAAAACCAAACGCCTTGCTGGTTTGCTCTCTCAGCGTCATTGCGGTCATCGGGATATGGGGTGTCATCGACATCCAGAGTTTGGTGACTTGGGCCAGTGGTATTGTCCAACAGACCTTCCACAGCCGGGGATGGTTCGTGATGCTCGCCGCCTCGGGCATGTTGATCGGGTGTCTGTTTCTGGCATTCTCAAAACATGGGAACATTCGCCTTGGTCGCGATGACGAAGAACCAGAATTCTCGACTGCCACCTGGATATCGATGTTGTTCTCAGCTGGGATGGGGGTCGGTCTGTTGTTCTGGGCGGTGGCCGAACCGTTAACCCACTTCAATTTCATCTCAGGCATGGCACCGGAATTCATCGCCGCACAACAGGCAATGCTGGCAACAAACTTCCATTGGGGTTTACACGCCTGGGCCATTTACGGATCGACTGCGCTGACCATCGCCTATTTCAGCTTCCGGCGCGGCACCGGGATGATGGTCAGCGCCCCGATCAAAAGCCTGTTTCCCGGTGAACGCTGGGCCGAACGTGTCGGATGGCTTTCAGACTTCATGGCGATCATTGCGATTGCCATTGGCGTGGGTGGCTCAATGGCCATGGGCGTCTTTCAGGTCGCAGATGGAATTGCGGTGTTGGGAGGCCGGGAAACGGTCGGAGCATTTTTGATTACCGTCGTGTTTCTGGCAATGGTCGGAGCGTATATCCCAGCACTCTTGATCGATCTGGGGCAAGGCATGGCGCGCTTATCTAACGCTGCCATGCTGATTGCGATCGGCCTCGTGGCCTACACCATTATTCTTGGCCCAACTGAATACCTTTTGAATACTGTGGTTCAGGGCTTTGGCGACTATGTCACAAACGTCATCCCACGCGGCTTTCAAACCTTCACGTTTTTTGGCGACGACGTCACCAGGTGGTTCAGCGACTGGACCCTCACCTACATGGTTTGGTGGATCGCCTGGGGGCCTTTTGTGGGTGTCTTCGTGGCGCGCATCTCTCGTGGTCGAACGATACGAGAGTTCGTGATCGGGGTACTGTTCGCCCCCACTTTGTTTTCCATACTCTGGTTCGGCGCTTTTGGCGGCATTGGCCTGTTCGAGGCACTCAACGGCGCAGGCGAACTTCTGGCCTATACGCAGACAAAAATTGAACGCGTGACCTTTGCTCTGCTCGACCGGCTGCCGCTGTCCTTGATCACAACACTTGCAACGGTACTGGCTGCGTTTCTGTTCATTGTGACCAGTGTCGTCAGCGCTGCATTTGTTTTGGGCACCTTCTCGACCGGAGGAGACGAGAACCCTCCTCCGCGCGTGCGCCTGATATGGGGGGCCTTGCTGGGGCTGCTGAGCGTGGCGATGATCCTTTCTGGGTCAGTGGACTCGGTCAAGATCCTGATTTCACTGGGTGCTTTGCCCTTTGTCTTCATTTCAGTCCTGCTGATGGTCTGCCTGTTCCGCGGTCTCAGAGAGGAGGGCCAGCACGATGCTGATCGGTGATCTCACAGATACTCTGATGAACCTGGTAACCTTTGCGTTCATCGCGGCGATGATCTGGATTTTGCTGCGCAGCTGACGCTATTCCAAGGCGATCAGATTAAGCGTTGAAACACATCCACTTTACAGATTTGGTGTGCCTATGGACAAAGTTGCATTGATAACCGGCGGCGCCCGAGGGATTGGCCGGGCAATCGTCGAAGACCTTGGTCGAGATCACAAAATTGCGTTCACGTGGTTAAACAGCGCGCCTGAGCTGGATGTGTTGGACAGCGATGTTTTGGCGATCCGTTCAGACCTGACTCAGCCAGATCAACCGGCTCAGGTTATTGAACAGGTCATCGCACAATTCGGACGGCTGGACGTTCTTGTGAACAATGCGGGGCTTGTGCGCGCGACACCCAAAGAGGCGTTCAATCAACAGGACCACAGGGACATTCTTGACCTGAATTTGCTTGTGCCCGTGGCCCTTCTGACCGCCGCCCTGCCCCAACTGCAAGCTGGGGCATCCATCGTGAATATCTCTTCCATGAATGCGACCCTTCCGCCGCGCGATGCCGCGACCTATGGGGCCAGCAAGGCTGCGCTCAACCTATGGACCCGTGCCATGGCTAAGGAACTGGGCCCGCAGGGTATTCGCGTCAATGCGATTGCCCCTGGCGCGATCAACATCCCCGAGGTCCCGCGCCCGGATGATCTGACAGAATTGTTCGTCAAAGACACCGCCCTTGGGCGTGTCGGTGTGCCAGAGGATATCGCGCGGGTCGTTCGGTTTCTGGCCTCTGATGCGGTAGGTTTCATAACGGGTGAAGTCCTCGGCGTTACCGGAGGCTATCGATTGTAAAAACCAGTGCTGCCGCTTTCAGGTATTTAGCCACCCGCAGCCTTTTCCAAGGCAGGGCGGATCGTGCTTTCGATCACCCGTTGCGTGATAGGCCCGGCAAAGCGCAGGATGACAGTGCCATCGCCGTCTATCACGTACGTTTCAGGAACGCCGTATAGGCCCCAATCCAGCGCCATGCGGCCTTGCTCGTCGCGACCTATGGCAATGTAAGGGTCACCAAGTTCAGTCAGAAACGCCTCTGCTTTGGTCAGTTGATCTTTGTAGTTGATGCCATAGACGGGGACACCTTCTGCAGCCAGTGCTTCCAGGTTGGGATGCTCAGCCCGGCAGGGTGCGCACCAACTGGCCCAGTAGTTGACCAATTTAACTTCTCCATCCCGCAGCGCGGCATCATCGAACAAGGCTTTCTCAGGGAATTCGCTCAGAACGACAGGAGGGGCTGGCTGACCTTGACGGGCGGAAGGTAAGGCATCCTTGTCACCTCTGAATAATCCACCACCAAATAGAATGGCCAACACAGCAAATGCCACAGGTGGAGCGATCATCAAGGGCGAAATCTTAGCCATTGCGCGACATCCTTTGTTCGACCTTTTCCATATCTTTACGCACTTTGCGTCCTCGCATCACACTGAACGCAATCAAGGCCACCAGAAGAACGATCGACACGGCATAAGACGACAGAACCGCGTCAGCGTATTTTCCAAGATCGGGAATCATCCACTTACCCTTTCCCGCGCCATCAGTGCCTTGATCCGACGTGCCCGAATTTCGGTTCCGGTACGGTACAGCACCAATGCGATGAACAGCAGAACAAAGCCGATGATGCAGACCAGCAGCGGATAGAAGAATATGTTGCTAACCTTCTCTTCGGTGTCTGTCCCGGTAACCGCTGCTGCGCGCATGACAGATGCGCCCTGATGCAGTCCCTGATTCCAGAAGTTCACCGCGTAGCGGCTGAGGATCGCGAAAACCGACCCTACAAGGCACAGGACCGAGGTCAGGTCGGCCGCCGTATCCGGGTCTTCAATCGCCTCCCACAGGGCGACATATCCAAGGTAGAACAGGAACAGGATCAGAAACGATGTCAGTCGCGGATCCCAGGCCCACCAGGTGCCCCACATAGGCTGGCCCCAGATCGCACCAGTCAGCAAAGCAATCAGGGTCATCACAATCCCAATCGGTGCCGCCGCCCGCGCAGCAAGCGCACTGACATGGTGACGTCTTACCAGCCAAACCAGCGACGTCGCCAACATCATGAGCCAGCAGTTGATCGCCATCAGCGCCGCAGGCACATGCAGATAGATGATCTTGACCGTCGACCCTTGTTTGTAATCGTCCGGCGTAAAGAAAAAGCCCCAGATCAGGCCAACACAGATGCAGGCAAGTGAGGTGATCCAGAAAAACGGCAGAACACGCTCACTCGTCGCAAGAAACTTACGCGGGTTGGCATATTCCCAGAGGGCGTTGGCTTTGGCTGCAATAGACATGGGCCCTATCTAGTCTGAATTGGGGTGGTTCTCAATTGACCTTGGTCAAAGTTGAGACGGTTCACCGCAGATTGATCCGCAATACCGCCGCGCTGGCGAATGGCAACAGCGCGATCGTTGCCGCCGTGATGCCGGCCAGCATAAGCAGCGGCGTCTGCACCTCCATCTCTGTGGCTCCGCGCCGGGCGACCTCGGCTCCGAAAATCAGGGTGGGCACGTATAGCGGCAGCACCAACAGTGACAGCAACAAACCGCCACGCTTCAATCCAACGGTCAGGGCTGCACCGAATGTTCCGATCACGCTCATCGCCGGGGTGCCAATCAGCAGTGAAATCACCAGCCAGAAGAAACCCGGCACAGGAAGATTCAACAAAACTCCCAGGAACGGAGCGGCCAGGACAAGAGGCAAACCGGTGGTCAGCCAATGCGCCAAAGCCTTGATGGTTACAACTGATTCCAGCGGCAGCGGCGCGGTGGCCAACAGGTCCAGCGACCCGTCTTCCCAATCCAAAGCCAGCAAGCGGTCGAGCGACAGCAAACAGGCCAGCAACGCTCCCAGCCAAAGAACACCGGGTGCGATGGTGGACAGCAGCGAAGATTGCGGACCAACTGCAAACGGCACCATCACGGTCACGATCAGAAAAAACGCCAGACCCAAACCAAACCCGCCGCCTGCACGGAAGGCCAGTTTCAGGTCGCGCAGCAAAAGGGCGATCACAGGAAGCCTCCGTCGAAATCGTCAATGGGTTTGGGTTTGGCCTTGTTGGGTCCCACATCCAGAACCTCTCCGTCCAGGCCGAGGTCGATATGGGTTGCGATCAGGGCCGACCCGCCCTGCGCCAGATGTGCCCGCACCGCGTCGGCAAACATCTGCACCGCGTTTTTGTCCAGCGACACGGTGGGTTCGTCCAGCATCCAGATCGGCCGTCCAGTCACAAGCATCCGCGCAAGCCCCAGCCGCCGTTTCTGACCGGCTGACAGGTTACCGGCATGGCGATCAGCCAGCTCATTCAGATCAAACGCATCCAATGCGCTTTGTATGCCGCTGGTGCCAAAGACCGAGGCCCAGAACGTCAGGTTCTCGGTCACGGTCAGCGTCGGCTTTAACCCGTCCGAGTGGGCAGCATAGGCAATCTGGTCCTCGGCACCTTCGATGGTACCCTCAAGCGGCGGCTGCAAACCCGCCAAAGTACGCAGAAGCGTCGTTTTACCGATCCCGTTTGGTCCACGTAGAATCAGCGCCTTACCAGGCCGCAGTTGAAAGCTGAGACCTTCCAGCACGGGAATGCCACCACGGGTGATCGACAAGTCGGATACAGTCAGTGTCATGAAACCCGCTTAGCGGATTGTCCTCAGAGGCAAAAGGCAAGATTTGCCGCAGGGCTTAGCTGGCTTGGGGATAGCCAAGGGCGGATTGCAACACCCTATCCAAGTGGGATTAAGGCAAGTGCGATCCGGCGACCTTCCGAGAGCAGCACGTTATAGGTGCGGCAGGCGGCGGGAGAGTTCATAATTTCGACGCCAATTCCGGCATTTTCCAAAATAGCACGCAGGGTTTGGGGAATGTGCGACATTTCCTTGCCAGTGCCGATGAACAGGACGTCGATGTCATCTGCAAGGTTCAGCAGCGGCACTGTGTCATCATAGCCGCCCCATCTTGTTGTTCCGGTTGGGCCGATTAGAACCGGGCCGTCGTGGACTTGCCCGCCGACGCGGAAGAAGCCGGGGCCGTAGCCGTCGACCGGTACTGCACTGGTGTAGGTGATCTCGTTCAGGCGCATATGCGCTTTCTATCCCCAAAGCGGCAGGCCCGACAAGGCCGCCAGTGCGATGGCGATATAAGCTGCCGCACGATAAAGCCTCTCACGCTCGGGGCGGAACATCCATCCGCCCAGCCAATTCCCCGCCAGGTTCGGTATTGCCAGTGCAAGACCCAGCGCTGCAGCCGCCCATATAACACGACCCATCCCAGTCAGGTAACCGAGAATGAGAAAGTCGAACGCGAAGAGAAACAACAGTATCGTGGCGCGAATGACCTGAACCGACAGCGGACGGGACATATAAAAAAGGATCACCGCCGGACCCGGAAGCCCAGCGACACCGCCCAGAAACCCGGCAGCGGCACCGATGCCCAAGACCATCGCGCGAGTGACTTGGCCGTTATACCGCAGCCCCAATACCAGAACCGCGAGCATGAAAAGCGCGAGCAGGCTGACCGCATATCGAAACACATCGGGGTCGACGCGGGTCAGCACCCACAAGCCCAGCGGCAGAAGCAAAGCGCAACCTCCGGTCAAGCGGGCAAGATCGCCTTTGTCCACATCGCTCCACGCGCGGCGCAGATTGGGCAGCGGGCCAAAAATGTCCATGATCGTCAACCCGATCAGCGCGCCGAATGGGCCGAGATAGGGGGAGGCAAGGGGCAGGAAGACCAACGCGGTTCCAAAGCCCGAAAATCCGCGCACAACGCCGCCAAGAAAAGCCGCAAAAAGGATAATGGCCAGCCCTTGCGGGGGCTGGCCAAAAAGCTCAGGCATCAATATTGGCAAACTGGTTGCCTGCCGTGTTCGACGGCTTGGACCAGTCGCGTTTGACCCCCAGCCATAACAGGATGGTCGAAGCCACGAAGACCGAGGAATAAGTACCCACGATCACACCCCAGATCATCGCGAAGACGAACCCTCGGATCACGTCCCCGCCAAGAACATAAAGCGAGATCAGCGCCAGCAGGGTCGTGACCGAGGTCATAACCGTCCGGCTGAGGGTTTCGTTGATCGAGATGTTCAGAACTTCTTTCAGGTCTTTCTTCTTGTACTTCCGAAGGTTCTCGCGCACGCGGTCGAAAACAACCACTGTATCGTTCAACGAATAGCCGACGATAGTCAGAAGCGCCGCGATGATGGCAAGATCGAACCGGATTTGCAGCTCTGAGAATATGCCAATGGTCAGGATCACGTCATGCACAAGGGCAGCTACCGCCCCCAGCGCAAACTGCCATTCGAACCGCAGCCAGATGTAAACAAGCACCGCGCCGATGGCCAATGCAACGGCGATAACGGCTGTCTGGATAAGCTCTCCGGAAACCTTAGGGCCGACCGATTCAACCGATACGAATTGAATATCCGGAATCACGGCTTGCAGCGCTTGCTCCACAGCCGTGATCGTTGCTGCCTCAACCGCCTCGGCATCGGCCTGCGCCTGAATGCGGATCATCGCGACATTTTCATCCTCTCCGAAGGTCGGATCAAAAATCTCGGTGATTGTCACATCGCCAAGTTCCAATGGCGCGATTGCGTCGCGGTACGTGCCGACGTCAATCGGTTGCGTGCTTTCAGTTCGAATGGTCGTACCGCCCCGAAAGTCGATGCCAAAATTCAGGCCCTGCAACATAAACGAAGCAAAAGCCACGACCATCATCAGGCCGGAAATACCCAGCCAAACCTTCCAGCGGCTGAAGAAATCGAACGAGGTGTTCTGGGGTACGAGTTTCAGTCTCATGTCAAACCTCGATCGTTTTAGGACGGCGGCGTTCGAACCACATGACAACCATCAGGCGTGTCACGAAGATCGCGGTAAAGACCGATGTCAGAATACCAATGCCCAGGGTAATTGCGAACCCGCGCACCGGGCCACTGCCCATCGCGAACAAGATCGTCGCCGTAATGAAGGTTGTCACGTTGGCGTCCAGAATGGCCGACAGCGCCTTTTCATAGCCCAGCTCGATGGCGCGGGCTGGCCCTTTGGCAGATTTCAATTCTTCCCGAATGCGTTCAAAGATCAGCACGTTGGCATCCACCGCCATACCGACCGTCAGAACGATCCCGGCGATGCCCGGCAGGGTCAGGGTTGCTCCGATCAGGGAAAGCAGGCCGAACAACAAACCGACGTTGATGATCAACGCGATGTTGGCAAAAATTCCGAACAGACCATAGCTGAGCGCCATAAAGGTTAGAACGGCAACAAAGGCCACGATTGTGGCAACCTTACCTGCATCGATGCTGTCCTGTCCCAATTCGGGACCGATGGTGCGTTCTTCCAGGAATTCCAGACCGGCAGGCAGCGCACCCGCACGCAACAAGATGGCCAGATTGGTGCTTTCCTCAACCGAGAAGTTGCCAGTGATAATGCCAGATCCTCCGGGGATGTGGCTTTGGATCACTGGGGCGGAAATCACTTCGTCATCCAGCACGATCGCAAAGGGCGCGCCGATATTGTCGCGGGTATAATCACCAAATTTGCGGGCGCCAGACGTGTTGAACCGGAAACTGACCGCAGGGCGACCGTTTTGGTCAAACGAAGGCTGTGCATCCACCAGTTCTTCACCGGTCACAACCGGGGCGGATTCAATAATGTAATAGACACCGCTTTCGTCGATCGAAGGTACAACTTCTTCGCCGATGCCCACGCTGGCATCCGGGTCGGTGCCCCTGTTAACAACCGGGTTGAAGGTCAGCTGAGCTGTGGTTCCGATGATGTTTTTCAACTCTCCGGCGCTGCCGATGCCCGGCACCTGGATCAGGATCCGGTCCGCGCCCTGGCGCTGAATAGTGGGCTCACGGGTGCCAACTTCGTCAATCCGGCGGCGGATAATCTCAAGCGATTGACGCACGGTGCGATCATCGGATGCCAGCTTTTCGGCCTCGGAAAGCTGCACAACGATCGTGTCGCCATCAGCGCGCGCCTCAATATCCGTGGCACCAACACCGGTCAGGGTTTGCACCTGGCGGGCAAGTCCACGCACCACTTCAAGCGCTCTGGGCATTCCCTCTGGTTGGCTGATGCGTACGCGAATCTCATCCGGGGCAGACTCCTGGCGACGGATCGTTCCAACCGTCGCGCGTTCGTCACGCAGCGCGTCCCGAACTTCAGGCCACATGGCCTCCATCCGGGATTCGTATACATCCTGCACCCGGACTTCGGCCAACAAATGCGCACCACCGCGCAAATCCAGACCAAGATTGACCAGCGAAGATGGCAACCAAGTGGGCCATTCCGCAGCCTGAGCCTGCAATTCAGGCGTATCGTTACCAAGCTCAATGGCCGCTTGTGCGTCGTTGGATTGTTCGACCCGTGTGTAAAACGCGTTTGGCAGGGCTAAGAGAAGGCCGGTCACACAGACCAGCCAAATCAGAACCCGCTTCCAGGTATCAATTTGCAGCATTACCCTGCCTTTTCAAGGGATTGTCGAGCGAAATTACTTCGCAGGTTCGGTCTTGTTCAGAACCTGAGCGATGGTCGATTTAACCACGCGGATCTTGACGCCCTCGGCGATCTCGACCTCGATCTCGTTCTCGCCTTCCTTGACCTTCGACACCTTGCCGATCACCCCACCCTGGGTGATCACCTGATCACCGCGGCGCACGGCCTCGACCATGGCCTGATGTTCTTTCATTTTCTTCTGCTGTGGACGGATCAGCAGGAAATACATGATCGCGAAAATCAGGATCAGCGGGAGAAACTGGGCGATTGCGCCACCTTCCATGGGATATTCCTTTGTTCAGATCTTGCGGCACCGTTCCGCAAATTTGGCCGGAACCTATGCTTTGAGATGCCTGTTTGCAAGCAAAGGCGGTGATGTGTCCCACGTGAAAAAGAATACGACCCGTCAACTAAGGGAAAAGCGTTGCAGATATGTCCTAGGAACACATGCAAAACCGGTTATAGTTTAACCGTAGGGGGACATATGACACTGCCATTCAAGCCTTTCCTTTTGCTATGTTATTTACTGATCACCATATCGGTGGGTTTGACGCTTTCCGGCCCGGCGCAATCGCAGGAAACACCCGCTGAAATCACTGAGCCCGAGGCAGATGAAACGGACAGTTTCAAAGCGCCTGTAATCGTGGACGGCGAAATGTTGTTCTTCCTGCGTGGGTCCAGTGCCCTGCCCGCGCCGGAACGGGCGGAAAGCGTTCAGGACAAGATCATTGAGGTTGCCGAAGCTTCGGAAAGTCCTGCGGTCGACATCGCATTCGAAGAAACCGATCTGGGCGTTCGCATTCGGGCTGACGGTGTGATCGTGTCAATCGTGACCGTTGCAGATGCCGAATTGGATCAGATGGAGCTGGATGTTCTCAGCTTCCTCCATGGTCAGGCGATCGAAGAGGCCATCCTCGCCTATCGTGCCAACCGCACAGACCAGGCGCGGGTGTCAGGTGCAATTGAGGCTGCGGGATGGACACTTGGCTTTGTCGCTTTCGTGGCGCTGATCCTATGGCTGCATCGGCGGATCAGGCGGCGTACCCTGAAACTGGTAAAGCGGTATTTGAAGGATGTTGAAACGGCGACTGCCAAAAGCGTCCAGGCCGAAGCGATCGCAGCCCTGATCCGGTACGGATTGAATTTCATCCTGCTGATTATCTTCTTTCTGGGTTTCTACTATTATTTGTCTTTTGTCCTTCTTGCATTTGCTGAAACACGGTATTTCGCGCAGCTGCTGCTCACTTACCTGACCGAACCCGTACTGCTGATATTCAAGGGTATCCTGAGCTACATTCCCAACTTGATCATGCTGGGCCTGATCACATGGGTCACGATGTATATCATCAAAGGGATGCGCGTGTTCTTCGATGCGGTCGAAGCAGGCTCGTTCGATATGGGTGATTTCGAGAAACACTGGGTCAACCCGACGTTCAATATCGCCCGTGTCATCGTGATTCTGATCGCGTTGGTTTTTGCTGTCCCCTACATCCCCGGCTCGGACTCGGCCGCGTTTCAGGGACTGACCATTCTGGTCGGCGCGATGCTTTCGCTGGGCGCAAACTCGGTCGTGTCCAACATGCTGGCGGGCCTGTTCGTTATTTACCGAAGATCCACCTCAATCGGTGACCGTATCCAGATCGGAGATCACATAGGAGACGTTGTGCAGATCAAGCTGATGGAGACGCATTTGAAATCCATCAAGAATGAACTGATCTCGATCCCAAATGCCCAGCTGATGAACTCGGATGTGGTGAATTTTTCGAAGAAGACCGATGGCAGCGGGCTGTTGCTGCACACGACGGTCGGCATTGGATATGAGGAACCCCCAGAGAAGGTCGAGGCGATGCTGATCGAAGCTGCCAATCGCACCAAGGGGATCAAAGCCAAGCCCGAACCCTTTGTATTGTGGACCGCTTTGGCCGACTACGCGATCAACTATCAGATCAACGGCTACACAACGCGCGGCAGCATCATTCCAAAAATACGCTCGGACCTGCACCGCAACATTGTCGCCGTGTTCAATGAAAATGGCGTACAGATCATGACGCCCTCTTATATGGCTGACCCACCGGAACCAAAAATCCCGGCAGAGGAATGGGATGGCCATCTGGCGCATGAAATCCACGCCGAGGACGATAAGTCGTAACCGGTGCTACACCCCGCCCGACAGATGGTGCATAAGCGGTTTCAGTGATTCACGCATTTAAGGATCTGAGACATGCACGACATCCGCGCCATTCGCGAAAACCCAGCCGCCTTCGACGCCGCCCTTGCGCGCCGTGGGGACGCGCCGGTGTCGTCAGATTTGCTGCGGCTGGATGAAAGCCGCCGGTCCAAAATCTTGGCCGCCGAGACAGCTCAAGCCGAACAGAACAAGGCCAGCAAAGAAGTCGGTGCTGCCAAGGGTCGTGGCGACGAGGCAGAGTTCGAACGCCTGCGCGCATTGGTGGCCGAGAAAAAGGCCGAGATTGCCCGGATGCAGACCGAAGCCAAAGATCTGGACGCTCTGCTGACCGATCAGCTGATCCGCATCGCCAACCTGCCCGCCGAGGATGTGCCCGAAGGGGCCGATGAAAACGACAATGTCGAGATCAACCGCTGGGGCACACCACGAAAGTTGGATTTTGCACCCAAAGAGCATTTCGAGATTGAAGCCGTCCAGCACGGTATGGATTTCGAAACCGCAGCCAAACTCTCTGGCTCGCGCTTTGTGCTGCTGTCGGGCGGCGTTGCCCGCATCCACCGCGCACTGGCGCAGTTCATGCTGGACACGCATATCAACGAGAACGAGCTGACCGAGGTGAACGGCCCGGTACTGGTTCTGTCCGAGATGATGCATGGCACGGGTCAGTTGCCGAAATTTGGCGAAGATAGCTATCAGACACGCGAAGGCTGGTGGCTGATCCCGACATCCGAAGTTTCGCTGACTAATATCGTCAACGACACGTTGATCGAGGAAAGCTACCTGCCCCGCCGCTATACCGCGCATTCTCTGTGCTTTCGGTCCGAAGCCGGCAGCGCGGGCAAGGACACACGCGGTATGCTGCGCCAGCACCAGTTCGAAAAGGTCGAGATGGTCTCGGTCACACATCCGGACAAATCGGATGACGAACAAAAGCGTATGCTGCGCTGCGCCGAGGGCATTCTGGAAAAACTGGGCATCCCCTACCGCACCGTCATCCTGTGTACCGGCGACATCGGTTTTGGCGCGCGCCGCACCTTTGACATCGAGGCTTGGCTGCCCGGTCAGGATACTTACCGCGAGATCAGCTCGGTCTCGACCTGTGGTGAATTCCAGGCCCGCCGCATGAATGCGCGGTTCCGCCCTGAGGGTGGTGGAAAACCGGAATATGTCCATACGCTGAATGGCTCAGGCCTTGCCGTGGGGCGCTGCTTGATCGCTGTCCTGGAAAACGGTCAGAACGCTGACGGTACCGTGACCCTACCAGACGTTCTGAGCCCCTATCTGGGCGGCAAGCTGACCCTGCAGCTGGACGGCACGCTGACATAAGAAAACCGGCCCCCAGTCGGGAGCCGGTCCAATAAGATGGGAAGGCGAGGAAGTCTTACTTCTTCACCTTTTTCTTATCCTTTTTCTTATCTTTCTTCTTGCTGTCTTTTTTGCCAGCATCTTTTTTCTTTGTGTCCTTTTTGGACTTTTTGTCCTTCTTGGACTTGGCCTTCACCTTATCCTTTGCTTTCGAAAACGCAGCTTCCATCTCGGCACGTTTCTTAGCGGCCTTTTCAGCTTTGGCTTTGGCCTTGGCTTTTTTGCGGGCTTTGGCCTCGGCCGCGTCAGCGGCTGCTTTCTCTTCTGCAGCCTTCTTCGCCGCCTCTTCGGCGCGTTTCTCGGCAGCGGCGGCCGCAACGGTCTTGCGTGCAACTGGGCGTCGCGTCGCAGGTTTTCGCGCAGCTGGTTTGCGGGCAGCAGGTTTGCGGGCGGCGGGTTTGCGGGCCGGAACCTGGCGCGCAGCTGGTTTTGAAGCCGTGGCATCTTTCGCCGCAGCAATCAGCACGGCAGCTCTTGCCAAACCGATCCGGGGAACCTTGACCAGATCTTCGGGTTTGGCCTTCGCTAACGCCTCGGCTGTCTTAAAGCCGTTCGCGGACAAAGCCGCGGCAAGCGCCTCTCCCACACCTTTAACATCGGTCACTGCGGTCATTCCGGATCCTTTCTCTGTCTCCCTGATTTAACGTATATACACAAGATATACGAGGCTTCAAGCCGCGGCACCAAATGGCGCAACTCTGCTTAACTATGGGCCAAATCAGCCGTCCGGCCTTTTTTGGGGAACGGCACCAGACGTTTGGTATCCTCGTCCCAAAGCTTAAGGTTCAGCGCTGCGACTGCTTCGGGGAATTTGATACGCCGCGGGGTGTATTCAGGCGGCAGGCTGTAATGGCACGCACGCAAGCGATAAGACGGAATGCGCGCGTTAAAGTGGTGAATGTCGTGCAATGTTATACATGCAACCGCCGTATCGAACCACCATCCAAAATCAAGCGCGGATGAACCCTGTAGGGCCGCAAGTTGCGGATCCAGATCCGGGCGTCGGTCCCAATAGGTATCTTCAAAATTATGTTGAAGATAGACTAGGAAAACCCCCAACATTCCACCCAAAAGCGAGAACACAAGCCAGACCAGAATTCCGGTGCCGCCCGCAATCATGTAGAGTAGCCCCAGAAAAACAACGATGGACAGGTTGTGCAACAACACGCCCTTCACCCCAAACCGAACGGTATTCTTAGGCCAGCGGTACCGGATGAAGTATGTGAACAACGCGCCAACGGGCACCAGGATGAAAGGGTTGCGGTACAGCCGATAGAACAGACGTTTGCTCCAATCAGCTTGATTCCATTCGCGCAGGGTCATTGTGTGAATTTCACCTGTTTCGCGGTGCTCAAGATTGCCGATCCCTGCGTGATGCAGGTTATGATTCTGTTTCATCACCTCAAAGGGCGCAAAGGTAAACGGTGACAACCCATGCCCCGCCCATTCATTTTGCTGGCGCGTCTCAAACAGCGAATGATGGCCGCAATCATGTTGCAAAACATAAAGACGCACCGCCGAAAAGGCAAAGACCGCGCCTGCGGGAACCATGACATACCAGCGATCCACATATCCAATCGCAAGCGCCAGCGATGCAAAATACACCGCAAAAGTTCCAAAATAGCCAAGCGCTGCCAGCCTGTTGTCCTGAACAGCGTATTGCCGTGTATATTCCCTCAGATCCATCCAGCCCTCTCCCACGATGGCCCGGTTAAATATAAACTAAAAATATGCCCCGTTGGCCCCGGTACAAGCGTGCGCAGTAAAACAAATGCACACTAGTGAATGCTAGCGCGCAGAACGGACGCTGTCACGCCCTCGCAGCAAAAACGCTGAAAATTGGCGCAGTTACGCGCGCCCTTTGAGATGCTTGGCCAGTGCGCCCGCGTTTTTCTTGCGGCGACCCTTGTAGGGGTTCTTATCCCCCTGCCCACGCAGAGTCAGACGGATTGGCGTGCCGGGCATGTCGAAATCCTCGCGCAGGCCGTTGACCAGATAGCGGGTATAGCTGGCGGGCATCTTATCAGGATGTGAACACATCACAACAAAGCCCGGCGGGCGGGTCTTGGCCTGAGTCATATAGCGCAGCTTGATCCGGCGACCCTGCGGCGCTGGTGGCGGGTGCTGTTCAAGCATCGCGGTCAGCCAGCGGTTCAGCGCAGCAGTCGGCACCCGGCGGTTCCAAATGTCATGGGCGCGCAAAATCGCGGCGCGCAGGCGCTCCAGCCCCCGGCCCGTTTTCGCAGACACTGTAATCAAGGGTGCACCGCGCAGTTGCGGCAGAAGTCGGTCAAAGGACTCCTTGAGCTCGCGCAGTTTTTCCTGCTTGTTCTCTTCGACGTCCCATTTGTTGACGGCAACAACTACGGCCCGACCCTCGCGTTCGGCCAGATCGGCGATGCGCAAGTCTTGCTGTTCAAACGGGATCGCCGCGTCGAGCAAGACCACGACAACTTCTGCAAACTTAACGGCCCGCAGACCATCGGACACCGAGAGCTTTTCAAGCTTTTCCTGAACCTTCGCCTTTTTACGCATCCCCGCTGTATCGAAAATACGCATCGGGGTGCTGTCACCATCAGGATCAGCCCAGTCGACACGCAGACTGATGGCGTCTCGCGTGATCCCAGCCTCGGGGCCTGTCAGCAGGCGATCTTCACCGATGATCTTGTTGATCAATGTCGACTTGCCCGCGTTTGGCCGGCCAACCACCGCCACTTGCAATGGCTTGGCAGCAGTGATCAGAGGTGTTTCACCCTCGCCATCTTCATCCAGTTCGATATCGGTCTCGGGGGCTTCCTCTGCCTGTGCTTCATCGGCCGCATCAGCCAGTGGCATGAGCTGAGAATAAAGGTCGGTCATGCCCTCGCCGTGTTCGCCAGACAGGCGCACGGGTTCTCCCAGCCCCAGATTATAAGCTTCCAGAACTCCCGCATTCGCAGCAGAACCTTCTGCTTTGTTGGCCGCCAAAATCACGTGCTTCGCGCGCTTGCGAAGGATCTCGGCGAACATCTCATCCGTGGGGGTCAGCCCCGTGCGCGCATCGATCATGAACAAGCACACATCGGCCATGTCCACCGCGCGCTCGGTCAGGCGGCGCATCCTTCCCTGAAGGCTGTCGTCGGTTGCATCCTCAAGCCCCGCCGTATCGATCACGGTAAAGCGCAGATCGCCCAGACGCCCCTCGCCCTCGCGCAGGTCACGTGTCACGCCCGGCTGGTCGTCGACCAGGGCCAGACGTTTGCCCACAAGGCGATTGAACAGAGTGGATTTGCCCACATTCGGGCGCCCCACGATAGCGAGGGTCAGCGACATGATACTCAACTTTCAAGACTCAAGATGCGCCCTTTAGCGCATCTTGCCGTCAACGGAAAGCGTGTAGATCACCCTTGGTCGAAACGACATACAGCGTTTGCCCGGCAACAACCGGCGCTGTTGTCGCGCCTCCGGGCACTTCGACCTGATGAACCAGTGTTCCGTTGACCGGATTGAAGAACCGCAAATACCCGTCATTGGACGCAATCACAATGCGGCCACCGGCCAGGATCGGACCGTAATGCGCAAAGATCGGACCACGGCGGCCGCGTTTGTCTTTCACGAAACCCGGCAGATCCTGCGCCCAGACAACCGAGCCATCCGCCGCGTTCAGACGCACCAGCTGGCTGCGGTCACTGACCAGGAAGATGCTGTTACCTGCGGGCCAAACGGCATCCACGGCCCCCTCATCGGCGGTCCACCGACGTTCACCCGTAGCAACGTCAAAGGCGACGGTCCGGCCTGAATGGTTGCCGATATAGATGGTGTTTCCCGACACCATCGGGCCGCCTGTCACGTCAACAATCTGGGCTGCGGCCCGCCCTCGGCGTCCACCGGCGACCGATGCGTTCCAACGGCGGATACCGCCCCGCCGAAAGGTCGCCGCAATATCGCCCGAGCCGAAGGCGAACACAGCGAGATCCGAGGCGATCACAGGCGCTGGTGCACCCAACACGTTGCCCACGCTCGGCGTACCTTCGATTTGCCAGGCGATACGTCCATCCTTGGTGGCAATAGTCCAACCCGTTTCATCTCCGGCCACCAGATAAAGCAGGCCATCATTAACCAACGGTGCGCCGCTGCCGGTGGCTTGCAGACGCTTCTGCCACCGAATGGCACCGGTTCTCGCATCCAGTGCGGTCAGGCGACCATAACCTGAAGAGACATAAAGAACACCATCGGCATAGGCCATTCCACCGCCCGTTGCGTCCGAGTCCCCATCACTTGCGGGAATCAAATCCGTGTTCCAGGCCAACTGGCCCTGGGGTGTGACAGCTGAAACCGTTGCCCCTGCATCCAGCGTATAGATCAACCCACCTGCAACGACTGGCTCGGCGGTGATGCGTTGCTTGCGTGAGTCCCCCTGACCGATCGAGGCCGACCAAACCCGCTGCGGTGTCGCGCGCAGCGCGGCGTTTGTTGTTCGATAGGCCGGAGTTCCTGGGCTTTGCGACCAATTGGCATTTGCCTGCTGCGACGGCAGACTGATGGGCTGAGAGCCCTGCCTTTCAACAGTTTCCAAATCCGACAGGGGGCGGATGTCTTCACGTTCACCGGGCAGAATGGTCTCGGGTTCTTCACAGGCGGCCAGAGCGGTCAATGCCAGTGCCGCGACCGGCAGTCCCACGCGGGAGAATAGTCTTGTTACCATGGTATTCCGAACTCGCCTGTCAAAATGTCTTTGTTCACCACCCGATCAACCTTGTTGCGCCATCAGGGGTTCTGGTTCCCCGCCCAGCGCGACAATCAATTGCGCGGCACGCTGTTGCAGGTCAATCCCGACTTCAGCATCCTGCCGCAGCGCCTGCAACCGATCCAGCGCAGCCTCGACATTGCCCTCGGACACGTCAATCAGGGCCAACTGTTCTTCGGCAAGCAGACGCAGCGGTGCGCCAGGCGCTGCCAGCGCCTCAAACTGTTGCCTACGTTCGGCTGCAGGAAGTGTGTCGCTTTGCAACAACAACGCCTTGAAGCTTGCAATCGCGCGGTAAATTTCAGGCAAGTCGCCCTGAACGGCCACCGCGTTCAGGCTGTTGACCGCGTCTTCGCGCGATCCGGCATCGACCTGCGAGGCGGACAAAAGCATGTTCAAAACCGCGTCTCCACCCGGAGCTGCCGCCCCGATACCCTGCAGGCCTGCGACACGCGCGTCGGAATCGTTTTCCGTCAGCGCAGCAAGAATCGAGTCCCCCAGATCTTGCGCCTGCGCCGCATCGCGGGATTTTCGGTATTCATTGAAGGCCGCGCCGCCCACGATCAGCACAACGGCAACCACACCTACCCAGCCCCAGCGGCGCAATAACAGATACATTCGGTCGCGGCGCACCTCTTCCGTGACCTCATCAATGAAACTGTCCGTGTCGCTCATCCCGTGCCCCCTGGGCTGTATATCTTGTCTAAGTGCGCCATGTCATACCCCGGCACCAACGCCAAGCCAAGGGTCCGAATTTGCACATTTTCGCCGCCGGGTACTGCTCTTGCGAAAAAAAGTGAACCAAACTATTCAGTTCAGTGTAGAAAAGACATAGCATAAGTCCCATTTCGAAAAGTGAGCGCCTCGCGTTCTTGGGCAAAAAATTCTAGGAGAATCCCCGTATGCGTTTGATTTCATTCATCAACGCCATTCTGGTCATTGTTGCTCTGTATTTTCTTGTATTCGAACGCGATGCGCTGTTTGCCTTCGCGGGGCGTGGCGAAGGCGATGAAACGACGCAAGGTGAGGCTGCCGCTGCGGAAACTTCAGACATCGCGGCAGTGGGTGTTGTCGCCCTGCGTTCGCAAGCCCGCGAGATTGACAGCGCGGTTTTGCTCCGCGGTCAGACCAAAGCAAATCGCCAGGTCGAAGTTCTGTCAGAAACCACTTCGACCGTCATCTCAGAACCCAAGCGCAAAGGTGCCTTTGTCGAGGCAGGTGACATTCTGTGCGAGCTTGACCCCGGCACACGCCCGGCCCAACTGGCCGAAGCTATGGCCGGCAAGCTTGAAGCCGAAAGCCGTATCCCCGAAGCCGAAGCACGCCTGCAAGAGGCCCATGCGCTGGTGGCAGAGGCCGAGATCAACCTGACCGCATCGCGTAAATTGGCGGAAACAGGCTTTGCCTCGGAAACCCGCCGGATTTCCAGCGAAGCCGCGATGAGCACCGCCAAGGCCGGAGTGAAGTCGGCAGAGGCCGGATTGGAAGCCACCCGTGCCGGGATTGAAGCCGCAACTGCGGCCGTTGAGGCCGCACAGCGCGAGGCCGGTCGCGTGGTCATCACCTCACCTTTCAAGGGTCTGCTGGAAAGCGACACCGCTGAGCTGGGCAGCCTGATGCAGCCCGGATCGCTCTGCGCGACGGTTATTCAGCTGGATCCGATCAAGCTGGTGGGCTTTGTGCCCGAGACCGAGGTCAACCGCGTGGTTGTCGGTTCCGAGGCATCCGCAACTTTGGTCACTGGGCGGCAACTTAATGGGCGGGTGACGTTCCTAAGCCGTTCGGCCGATGAGGCAACGCGGACGTTCGAGGTAGAGATCACTGTCCCCAACCCGGATCTGACCATCCGTGACGGCCAAACCGCAACCATTCAAATCGCCGCCGAAGGCGCCAAGGCGCATCTGCTGCCGCAATCCGCGCTGACGCTCAGCAATGAGGGTCAATTGGGGGTTCGCACGGTGGGCGCAGGCAACATTGTCGACTTCAAGCCAGTCCAAATTCTGCGCGACACTGCAGAAGGTGTCTGGATCGGCGGGCTGCCGGAAACGACTGACATCATCGTAGTCGGGCAAGAGTTTGTGACCCGCGGCGTCACTGTGAAACCCACCTATCGGGAAGCATCACAATGACGGGCGTTGTTGCTTGGGCCGCGCATCGAGCCCGTATGGTCCTGGCGTTTATCGCCATCTCGTTGGTCATCGGCGGGTTTGCCTATGTCTCATTGCCGAAAGAGGGTGAGCCGGATATTGAAATCCCTGCCCTGTTTGTCTCGGTACAGTTTCCCGGCATTTCAGCGGAAGACTCCGAAAATCTTCTGATCAAGCCGATGGAGACCGAACTGGCGGATCTCGATGGCCTCAAGGAAATGACGTCGACCGCCGCCGAAGGCTATGCAGGGGTCGCGCTGGAGTTTGATTTCGGCTGGGACAAAACCGCGATCATGGCCGACGTCCGCGACGCGATGAATTCGGCGCAGGCGGATTTTCCTGAAGGTGCGGAACAGTATTCGCTGACCGAGATCAACTTTTCAGAATTCCCCATCGTCATCGTCAACCTGACCGGCGCAGTTCCTGAACGCACGATGGCCCGCGTTGCCAAAGACTTGCAGGACGAGCTTGAGGCACTGGATTCGGTACTTGAGGCTGGTATCGCGGGCAATCGCGACGAGATGCTCGAGGTGGTCATCGATCCCTTACGGCTTGAGGCATACAACGTCACCGCAGATGAGCTGATCAATGTGGTTCGCAACAACAACCAGTTGATCGCCGCGGGTGAAGTTGAAACCGCGCAGGGTACATTCTCGGTCAAGATCCCGTCATCGTTCAAAACCGCGCAGGACGTTTATGGCTTGCCGATCAAGGTCAATGGCGACCGGGTTGTGACTTTGGGTGAGTTGGCGCAGATCAATTACACCTTCGAAGACCGCGCCGGTACGGCCCGGTTCAATGGTGAACCAACTGTTGCCCTGCAAGTGGTAAAGCGTAAGGGCTTCAACCTGATCGATACTGTTGCTCAGGTCAAAGAGACCATCGAGCAAGCGAAAACAAAGTGGCCACCTGAACTTCAGGCCGCCGTCGATCTGGGCACGTCCAACGACCAGAGCCGCATCGTGGGTTCGATGGTCAGCCAGTTGGAAGGCTCGGTTCTGACCGCGATTGCACTGGTGATGATCGTAGTGCTGGCCTCGCTGGGCACGCGGGCTGCGTTGTTGGTGGGTTTCGCGATCCCCACCTCATTCCTTCTGTGTTTTGCTTTCCTGGCGGTTATGGGCGTCAGCATTTCGAATATCGTGATGTTCGGTCTTATTCTGGCGGTCGGTATGCTGGTGGACGGTGCCATCGTCGTCGTGGAATATGCCGATAAACGCATCAAGCAGGGCGTCGGACCGATGCACGCCTATGTTGAGGCGGCGCAGCGCATGTTCTGGCCCATCGTGTCGTCGACTGCGACAACGCTTTGCGCATTCCTGCCCATGCTGTTTTGGCCCGGCGTACCGGGTGAGTTCATGGGTATGCTGCCCGTCACGCTGATCTTTGTTTTGTCGGCGTCGCTGATCGTGGCGCTGATTTACCTGCCGGTCATGGGCGGTGTGTCAGGGCGGCTAAGCCGCGTCTTCGACCGCTCGTCGATCTGGTTGCGCGCGCGCACGCCGTGGTGGCTGCGGGCTGTGCTGGTGCCTCCTTCGCTGTACATGATCTTTCTGGGCGCGATGCAGACCCTGAACCCGGATTACCTGCTACCCGGCGGTTCAATTGCTGGTGCGCTTCTGTTCCTGTTCGGGGCCTTTGCAGGATCCGTGACCCTGAGCGCTGCCAGGATCGAACGCAAAGTGGAAGAGCGCGTTCACACAGCCGATGAACACACCCCATTTGGCCATGTGGTCAAGTTCCTCGTTGGCAATCCGATCATGCCTATCGTGTCGTTGGCCGCAGTGTTCTTTGCCGTCTACACCGTTGCCTTCGTCTGGTTCCCGCAGGAATCCAGAGGCGTCGAATTTTTCGTGGAAAGCGAACCGGAACAAGCCACCGCCTATGTCCGCGCGCGGGGAAACATCTCGCTTGCGGAAAAAGATGGCATGGTCTTGGCGGCAGAGGATGTGATCGCAGCCCACCCTGCCGTCATCAACGTGTTTTCTTTCGCGGGCGAAGGCGGTCTGAACCAGAACAACGGGGGCGCTCAGGAACCTGCCGATACAGTGGGCCGTGTTCAGTTCGAGATCATTCCTTGGGAAGACCGTCCCAACGTCTCGGAATCTGTTCTGTGGGGCCTGTTTGATCGTCACTTTGTTGCGCCTGAATTTGACGGTGACTTCGTGATTGACGAACTCAACGCGCAACTGGCTGAGATCCCCGGCATCGTTGTCGAGATCCTGCCGTTGGAACAAGGCCCGGCCTCGGCAAAGCCCGTGCATCTGCGCATAAAGGGTGATGGGTGGGAGGATCTGACCTCGGCGACGCTCACCGCGCGCGAGGTTTTCGACACCACGCCGGGACTGATCAAGATCGAAGACACCCTTCCCTTGCCCGGCATCGACTGGCAAATCGATGTGGATGTCGCCAAGGCCGGTCGGTTCGGAGCTGACGTGGCCACGGTTGGAGCCATGGTGCAGTTGGTGACACGCGGTATTCTGCTGGGCGAGATGCGCCCGGACAGCAACGATGAAGAGATTGAAATTCGCGTGCGCCTGCCAGAAGAAGATCGCGTGCTATCAACTTTGGACACGCTCAAGGTCCGCACTCCGGATGGTTTGGTGCCACTGTCGAATTTCGTAAGTCGTAAGCCGGTGGCCAAACTGGCCGAGATCAACCGGGTTGACCAACAACGCTACTACGACGTCAAAGCCGACGTTGAACCAGGTTTGAGCAAGGTTACGACCGAAGGCCCCGATGGTGAACTCATCCGTCTTGCCGTGGTTCGGGAAGTTGCTGAAGGCTATACCCCCACCAGCACGGTCCTGAACGGCGGTGGCAGAAAGTCCTACGAATTGGTTCAATTGACCGGCGCCGATAGCGTGGATCAACTCATCAGCACGGTTGAGGGCGGAGACGCACAGTTCGCGTTGATCAACCCAAATGAACGGATTGCTGTTCTGACCGAATGGCTGGAAACGGGTCCGTTTTCCAATTCTATCAGTTGGGAATGGACCGGAGATCAGGAAGAACAGGCGGAATCCGGTGCCTTTCTGGTGAACGCCTTCATGGGCGCGCTGGGGCTCATGTTCGTGATCCTGCTCGCGCAGTTCAACTCGTTCTACAATTCGGTGCTGGTGTTGCTGGCGGTAATCCTATCAACCACTGGCGTTCTGATCGGTATGATCGTGATGGAACAACCCTTCTCGATCATCATGACCGGCACTGGCATCGTGGCTTTGGCGGGGATCGTGGTGAACAACAACATCGTTCTGATCGATACCTATCAAGAATACAGCACGTACATGCCCCGGATCGAGGCGATCATTCGAACCGCAGAATCGCGCATTCGTCCGGTTCTGCTGACGACCTTGACCACAATGGCCGGTTTGACGCCCATGATGTTCGGTCTTTCGCTGGACTTCATCAATGGCGGCTATTCCATCGACAGCCCTACTGCCTTGTGGTGGAAACAGCTGGCGACGGCGGTGGTCTTTGGTTTGGGCATCGCCACTGTTCTGACCCTGATCGTGACGCCTTCCCTTTTGGCGTTGCGGGTTTGGGTGACAACTTATGCCGTGTGGCTCAGCCGCTTGCTGGCGCGAGTAACTGCGGGCCGATCAAGCCAGATTGCACAGGACATGGCCATTGGACGCTCTGCCCGTCAAATGCAAGCAACCGAGATTGTGTGGGAGGATACAGACACTACCCCATCTTCCGAAAACCCGGATGCGGATACTTCAGAACCACACCCACCGGGGCACCCCCTGAAGGCTGCGGAATGAGAAAAGGCGCGCCCGTCGGCGCGCCTTTTTCAAAGGTGATGCCCCATGGTTCAGATTTTCGTTCCAATAACACCGCCGTTTGACAGCCCAAAAAAGAACGGGCGCTTAAACCCGGATGTTTTGAAAAACTCATCCGTTGCCTTGCGCGCGCCCTTCCAGTGCCCGTAGTCGTCAATGATGACGATACCGCCGGGGGACAGGCGCGCGTACAAGGTTTCCAGCTCAAGCTTGGTTGAATCGTGCCAATCCGTGTCCAGCCGAAGCACCGAGATCGTTTCAGGCAGGTTGGCCTCATCTTTCAGCGTCTCCAACACATCACCCTTCCGGTAGACGAACATGTCAGGGTTCAGATCAAAGGCCGCAACATTGGACTGGACATCTTCCAGCGAAGCCATGCACCAGGTCGAACCTTCTTCTGTCTTTTGACGCTCGAATTCTACAATCGCAGTCTCACCGTTCGGTCCGATATCCTCGGCAGTCGGTTCCGTCATGCCGGCAAAAGTATCGAACAAATGGCAAGTTCGCACATCATTACGTTGCATGAAAACACGGGCAGCAATGATGACGTTCCCCCCCACGCCAAAAGCCACACTCGACGAAATCACCTGGTATCTTTTGGTCCACCACATGCGCCGCAGCATGTGCGGTGGCAAAGGCACTTTGGCGGCCGACCATGGTCAGATGTTCTCGGCACACCCGGCGCACGGTTCTGATCTCGGGCCGAGCAAGTTCCGATCCTTCCATTACTCCTCCTGTCTGCTTTTTCAGACCTATCCGTTTTGCGTTGATCAGCTTCAAACCTGACCCGACCGGAATGCGCTACCCAAAAAGGTAAAAAACCGTTTAGGATGCCAAGGCGTCAGCTTGTTGACGGCTCCAAAGCTGGGCATAACGGCGCCCCCGAGCTAGCAACTCGTCATGCTTACCCTGTTCGATGATCTCTCCCGCCTCCAGAACCACAATCTGATCGGCCTCGGCGATGGTGCTGAGACGATGCGCGATGGTGATCACCGTCCGCCCCTCACCCGCGCGTGCCAGCGCATCTTTGATGTCCTGCTCAGTATCCGTATCCAGCGCCGAGGTCGCCTCGTCCAACAGCAGGATCGGTGGGTTCTTCAGCAAGGTACGTGCAATCCCGACGCGCTGCTTTTCACCACCGGAAAGCTTCAGGCCACGCTCGCCCACCTTGGTGTCATACCCTTCGGGCAGTGAGGAAATGAAGTCGTGAATCTGAGCCGCCTTGGCCGCTGCTTCGACCTCGTCCATGGTGGCACCGTCGCGGCCATATGCAATGTTGTAGCGGATCGTGTCGTTGAACAGCACCGTGTCTTGCGGGACGACACCGATGGCGGCATGTAGGCTGGTCTGGGTCACGTCGCGAATGTCCTGACCATCGATCTTCAACGCCCCTTTGGTCACGTCGTAGAACCGGAACAAGAGCCGCCCGATGGTCGATTTACCCGACCCTGTCGCCCCCACAATGGCCACGGTTTTTCCAGCCGGGACAGTCAGGGACACGCCTTTGAGGATTTCACGCTCGGGATCATAGCCAAAGTGCACGTCCTCAAGCGTGACTTCGCCGCCATTTACCTTCAGGTTCGGCGCGCAGGCTTTGTCTGTAACTTCGGCGGGTTGTTCAAGCAGGTCGAACATTTGACCCATATCGACCAAGGACTGCCGGATTTCCCGATAGACCGTCCCAAGGAAGTTCAGCGGCACTGTGATCTGGATCATGTAGGCGTTGACCATGACGAAATCGCCGACGGTCAGGTTGCCGTTCTGCACACCCATTGCGGCCAGAACCATCACCCCAATAAGACCGCAGGTGATCAGGAACGATTGTCCAAAGTTCAGAAATGCCAATGAATAGGCCGTCTTCAACGCAGCCCCTGCATAGGCTTTCATCGACACGTCATACCGTTCAGCTTCACGGGTTTCGGCGTTGAAATATTTGACGGTTTCGAAGTTCAGCAAGCTGTCGATGGCGCGCTGGTTGGCCTCGGTGTCCTGATCGTTCATCTCACGCCGCAGCTTCACGCGCCATTCGGTCACGGCAAAAGTAAACCAGATGTACAGACCAATCGTGACCGCGACGACAACCAGATACCAGACATCAAACAGCCACATCAGGATGATGGCGACCAGCATCAGCTCCAGAATAAGCGGCCCGATCGAGAACAGCAGGAACCGCAGCAGGAACTCAACCCCTTTGACGCCCCGTTCGATGATACGGCTCAGCCCGCCAGTACGGCGCGTGACGTGATAGCGCATCGACAGGTTGTGGATGTGCTGAAACGTCTCAAGCGCCAGCGCCCTCAACGCGCGTTGTCCGACGGGGGCAAAGGCGGCATCCCGCAATTGCTGAAAGCCCACCGTCATCATTCGCGCCACACCATAGGCCACAGTCAATCCAACTGCGCCCAGCGCCAATGGCGGCACACCCTCACCCGCCAGCGCGTCAACAGCGCCCTTATACAAAATGGGTGTATAAACCGCGATCAGCTTGGCCAGAACAAGCATACCCATGGCGATGACGACGCGGCGCTTTACCCACGGTTCGTCGTCGGGCCATAGATATGGGGCAACCTTGCGGATCGTCCGCCAGCCCGAGCTGCGTGCGTCATCCGACACCATGTCATCTGAAGTCATACGAGCTGTGCGTCTCATCATGTGCCTTGTCTGCGGCCAGAGTTAGACCTCTGCCCATAAAAGGCCAGAAGGGCTGATTATTCCGGGATTGTAAAGATTTGCCCGGGATAGATCAGATCCGGATCGCGGATCAAGTCACGATTGGCTTCGAACAGCCGCACATATAAGACCCCGTCGCCAAATCGATCACGTGAGATGGCCCACAACGTGTCGCCCTGCTGCACCGTGACAGACCGGATTGCAGGGGTCGCTTGAGGCGTATCTGCCTGAGCCGTGCCCGTTGCAGCCTGAAGAACGTCAAGTGGTTCGCGTTTGAACGGAGTTTCGACCCTGCTAAGGACCGTCCCATCCGTGTTTACCGCATCTACCCGAAGCGTGTAGACGCCTGGGTCAATTCCCTCCAGATCGCTGCGCCAGGATCCATCTTGTTCCGGGGCAAGATCCGCGACCAGACGATTGTTCAGGTACAACCGAATGGCGGCCCCATCCTGAACGCGCCCTGTCAGCTGCACATCGCCCGTTTCGGAATATCCGATCGTGTCCAGTGCGACCTGCTCGGGTGGGGTATCCCGCACGACCGGGGGCTGCACCAGCTCAACGCCCTCTTCGCCAGATCGCAGCACGGCGACCTGCTGATCCTGCTGTGGGGTTTCATCGGTCAGTTCAGCAGTTTCAACTGTCTCGGCCTCGGGCTCTGACGTTTCAGGTTCCGAAACGTCAGCCTCAGCATGAGAATCCGGCTGAACCTCTTCGATTGCAGCCACCTGCTCCTGCGTGTCCTGGGATGGGATCTGCTCGGCTTCGGGCGCTGTTTCGGCAACAGGTTCTTCTTCGATTGGTTTGGGCAAAGCGGCAATCAGATAGTCGTCGGATCGCGTTGCTTGCGCCCCGTCCGTGCTTTGCAACACAAGTCCCTGCGCGGTGTCGCTGAAGGGGATCGTCACAAATTCAGCAAACTGACCGCTGCCATCCACGGTAAAAGAATGTGCGACTTCGCCGTTCAGCAGAACTTCTATCTGACTGCCGGGTGCTGCGTCACCCGAAAGAAGCGCGGTGCCGTCAGTTTCTACAAAAATCTGATCCAGGACTGGAGGCGCGACCGGCGCAGGCGCAGCCACTTCCTCTGCAACTTCGGCGGCCTCCGTTTCAGCAGGTTCTTCCGCTTGCTCCGCCAGGTCTTCAGCAGGTGCGGGTGTTTCGTCTGACGACGCAGTATCCGGATTGGACGGCTCTGCGGCAGTAACGTCTTCCGCTTCTTTCGGTGCCTCATCTGCTGGCTCTGAGATTGCTGGAACGGAAGCAGTTTCCTGCGGTGTGCTTGCGTCAGGTTCCGGTGCGTTGGTGAAGACGCCCGACAGGTACAAGCCACCTGCACCCAATACTGCAACAAGCCCTGCAATCACCCCCCAGATGAAATTGCCCGAGCTTTCGTTTCCCGAATTGGCGTTCATTCTTTTCCTTTCACTCCGCGCTGCAAAAGCTTTTCGTTCAAAAGCTTTCCGGCGGACAGTTGAGGCAATCTATCAATCCCGCTATCACGGGTCAAAACCTCTGACACAACCCCGGAGCCCTTCTTTCATGTCTCAGAAATCAGTGTGTGTGTATTGCGGGTCACGCAATGGTGCCGAGAAGTCTTATTCTGAAACTGCAAGGCACTTCGGCACGCTGCTGGCGCAGGAAGGCTGGCGGCTGGTTTATGGTGCTGGGGATGTGGGTTTGATGGGAGAAGTGGCCCGCGCCTCGCAAAATGCCGGAGGCGAAACCTTTGGCGTCATCCCCGTTCATCTGGTTCAGCGGGAAGTCGGCAAAACCGATCTGACCCACTTTGTGATCACCGAGACGATGCACGAGCGCAAGAAGGTCATGATCATGAACGCCGACGCGGTGGTCGTTCTGCCCGGAGGGCCGGGCTCATTGGATGAATTGTTCGAAGCCCTCACTTGGCGTCAGTTGGGACTGCACGACAAGCCCATCGTCGTGGTGAACGTGAATGGCTATTGGGATGCGTTGCAGACGCTGTTGGGTCAGGTGATCGGACAAGGCTTTGCCGACGCGTCGCTGGCAGATTTCATCACATGGGTAGAAGATGCAGATGCCGCCATGGTCGCCTTGCGGAACAAGCTGAACTGACACCAGAAACGGTGCGGGCGGCAAAACCGCCCGCCTTGTTGATCAGGCCAAACGCGCCTTGTGTTGCAAACTGTGGCGCACGACCTGCTCAACCTTATGCAAAGGGTGGTTGGTCAGGGTCTTGTTGACCTCGGCCACGACTTTTCCCAGCACTTCACTGTGCAACCGGCGGCGCAGCAGACCCAGAACATGAGGGCTGGCTACCAGTACCAATCGATTATATGCCCCTTTCAACCCCTTGCGATTTAACAAATTCGCCAGATCCTGCACAAACAGGGACTTTGCATGGATCTTCCACGTTGGGTCCTCTAAGGCTGATTTCTGCTTTGGCCCGCCGTCGTTGCGACGACCAGCGCGGTCAGTCGGCTTTGAGGCTGGGTTGTCCTGTTCCTCGACAGCGACAACAACAAGATTGGGATCGTCAGCATCGGTGATGTTCTCCATCACCAGCGCTTTCTCTCCGTCTGCAACAATAACCCAAGTTCCCTGTGTAAGTGCGACCATTGCGATCTCCTGTTAAGGTTGTTCTCTGGGTATCCCTCGACCTGCCGGGCGTACGGGTTTGTTTACGCACCAGTGATGCGTAGCCCGGTCGTTGTTTGATTTGGTGTGCGGTTCTCTCCCTCCGCCCTACAAAGATGTGTTCTGTAGCGAAGCAAACAAGATGTGGTTGTACGGAAATGAAACCCATCGGCGGGTTTTCACCGGCGGCTCATCAATCCTTTAGGCCGACATTTCGACAACGGTGATTTCCGGTGTCACACCAAAACGCACCGGCAGGATCGAACATCCGATACCGCCCGACACCACCAGATCACGCGCACCTTCGCGTACATGTCCGTAAGCATACCGATTGCCAAACTTCGACGGCACAACAGGCGACCACCCAAACAGGCGCACTTGGCCGCCATGCGTATGCCCCGAAAGGGTCAAGGCCACCCGGTCTGGCATTTTAGGGAAAACATCCGGTTCATGCGCCATCATCACAACCGGGGCATCGTCGGTGATCTGCGCCAATGTTCCTTCCAGATCATCCAGCCCTTTTGGTTTACCGTTGCGCCAGATAGCCAGTTGATCCTCAAGCCCTGCCAGCCAGATGCCGGGGACTTCGAGTTTCACGGCGGTGTTAGACAAAACCGAAATGCCGTTCTGTTCCAGAATCTCGGTATAGCGATTGGGTCCTGCCCCACGGCGCTGTGCTGGCTTGTCATCCCACCAGTCGTGATTGCCCAGCACGGCAAAGACACCGTTCTTTGCCTCTAGCCCCGCCAATACAGGTGCCAGATCCTGCATCTCGACGGTTTCAGAGACCCCTTTGTGGCTTGCGAAGAAATCGCCCAGCAGCAGGACAACATCAGGTGCCAATGCGTTTGTACGGCGCACAACCTGCCTTATGCGATCCAGACCAACATAGGGCTCACCCACGTGCAAATCCGACAGCACCGCAATCTTGAGCGGTGGTGCGGTCCAATCGTCCCGACGCACGCGCCATTTACGCACGCGCAGCCGCACTGCGGGTTCGATGAAAAACCCGTAGGCTGACGTGATGAGACCTGCCAGCGTTACCGCCAGCAGGCCCTTTATAAACCGACGTCGGTTCAATTCATTACATCCGCGACGCGACGTTTTCCCAGTTCACCAGATTGTCGAGGAAGTTCGACAGGTATGCCGGGCGCTTGTTGCGGAAGTCGATGTAGTAGGAGTGCTCCCACACGTCGCAACCCAGCAGTGCGGTCTGACCGAAGCACAGCGGGTTTACGCCGTTTTCTGTCTTGGTCACGGCCAGCGATCCGTCGGCGTTCTTGACAAGCCACGCCCAGCCCGAGCCGAACTGACCGGCACCAGCCGCGCTGAACTGCGACTTGAATTCGTCAACCGAGCCAAAGCTTTCGGTCAGCGCTTTTTCCAGCTCACCGGGCATCGCGTTGTCGCCAGGGCCCATCATTTCCCAGAACTGGTTGTGGTTCCACAGCTGGCTGATGTTGTTGAAGATACCGTTCTGCGCAACTGCGTTTGCGTCATAGGTGCCAACGATGATCTCTTCCAGCGACTTGCCATCCCATTCGGTGCCGGCGATCAGCTTGTTGCCGTTGTCGACATAGGCTTTGTGGTGCAGGTCGTGGTGATATTCCAACGTTTCCGCGGACATACCCTTGGCTGCCAGCGCGTCATGTGCATAAGGAAGATCAGGAAGTTCAAAAGCCATGTCGGCCCCCTGTTAAATTAAAGTTGCGGTTCCCAACGGTTAAATGCTGTGGCAGCCGCCGCAGGTCAAGGGGCGAGGCAATAAAACCCGGAGGTCCGCGATGCTGACACAGGCGCGCAAGATGTTTTACCGCGCCCGCGGATACTATGAAGGTTCATTGAACGGCGAGCCATTTCGCCTAGACCCCTACCATTCGAAATTCTGGCGCAAAGCCTCTGCTGGCGCTTGGGAACCGGAAACCTTTGCGGTGCTGGATCAGTTCCTTTCCCAAGATAGCGATTATCTGGACATCGGGGCTTGGATCGGTCCCACGGTCCTATATGGCGCGCGAAAAGCGCGGCATGTGTGGTGCTTCGAACCCGACCCCACAGCGTACCGGCATCTGGCTTGGAATCTGGATCTGAATGGCATTCAAAATGTCTCGGCCTTGGGCGTTGCCTTGTCTGACAAATTTGGCGTGGCCCGCATGGCGTCCGTTCGGGGCGAGCCGGGGGATTCCACCAGTTCGCTTCTGCATGACGGAGCGCATGGCTCTGATGCATTGACCATCGCGTGGGACCAGTTCGCAACCGCAAACGATCTGTCCGGCGTGTCGTTGGTTAAGATGGATATCGAGGGGGCAGAGTTCTTTGTCTTACCAACCCTCGCACCGTGGCTCAAAGAACATCGCCCCGCCCTGTTTTTGTCGCTGCATGCTCCATTGCTGCCCGAGGCTGAAAGACGCGACCGGGTGGCCGGATTGTTGGAGGCGCTGGATTTTTACCCCTCTCTCTCGGATGACAAGATGCAACCGCTGAAACCGGCGGAGCTTTTGAAGCCAGAGGGGTTAAGCCGGTATCGTACAATCCTTTTGCAATAAAGAAACGCCGGGGCCGGTATTCTATAAACTTCAACGAATAGATCTTGCCTCTTCTGGGTGTATCGGGGTGCTTGCACCCACCTGAATTCAATAAATAAATCATTGTAATAAAATATTTTTATTGAAGTTTTCTGCGCTGGTACTTGTACAAACAGGAGCAGCCGAAACGGTTATATGCTTATGTAAGATGACAAAACAGGACGCCCACCGCTGGATCGCGCCAGAGTACAGGTTCAAGATTGATACAGCACAAGCGTCTGCACTGGCAGCCAGCTCTTACCGGGAATGAGAGGCGGCACAATTTTAAGATCGAGGCGCGAAAGGCTATCGTGTTGTCTGGCACTTGGACCAAACCATGGCTGCAGGCGGAAACGTTCGTGTTCGCTCTCAGGCAAACCTTAAACCTTCCGATAAGTCCGTTACTGTGCGCATGGCCTTTTTGCAGGGTAACTTTGCGAACAAGCCATCCGGCGTTGGCATCTGCAGTGTTCAAAGCTAAGAAAAGCCCCGGGTGATCCGGGGCTTTCTACTTTCTATCAGTAAACACCGACTTCGCTGCCCGGCTGCGCGGCAACCTTAAGCAACTTAAAGACGTAGTCCGCAGCGGAGCGGAAGCACACAACGCGGAAGGTCTGATCGTCGTCCATCCAGAATGCGCCAGCCACCTGCGCAAGGCGCGAACGGCGGATCTGGCCGGGTTGGAATGCCTCTGCCGACAGCTCAACCGGAGCCAGCTTACCCAACACTTCACGCGCGCTGGCACCCGAGATGCTGAATACCGCACGCGCATCCGAGACGTTGACCGCCAGAGCATGCGTGCCGCTGAGCGCGTTGGTCATTGCCGCCAGTTTGGCCTCGACCTCGGCGTAAGGCACTAGCACCAGCAATTCATCGGTGGACATCCAAGCCACGCCGGTGTCGCCAGTGACCGAAGCCTCGCGCTGACCGGGCACCTTCTGTCCGGTTGCATCCTTGACGGCTTTGGCCAGAACCTTGTCGGACAGATCACCGCGCAGTGTGATCATGCCTTGCAGGCCACATTCCGCGATCTTAGCGATCCCGTCATAGCTGGCGTGGTTCAGTGCGCTGATGGGTTCAGACATTCTGCTTCTCCCCGTCCTTGTCGAAGAAGATCGGGTCCACGATCTTTGCTTTGTAGGTTTTACCGTCGGTGCCCGGGAATTCGACAATCTCACCCATGCGATCTGGCCCGTGCTTGATCAGGCCCATGGCGATGCCTTTGCCCAGATTGGCCGAGTAATAGGTCGAGGTCACGCGCCCGATCATGTTGCGCTGACCGTTGGCGTTGACACCCTCGCCCACCGCGTAGGCACCGTCGGGAATGACAGAACCATCCACAGTCTCAAGACCGACCAGTTTCCAACGTTCTGGATCGGCCATATGGATGCGCGAATGGGCCCGCTTACCGAGGTAATCCTCTTTCTTTTTCGACAACGCCCAATGCAGCCCCAAATCCTGTGGGATCACGGTGCCGTCGGTCTCGTCACCGATCATGATAAAGCCCTTCTCGGCCCGCAGGATGTGCAGACATTCGGTGCCGTACGGCATCACTCCGAACTCTTTCCCTGCCTCCATCAAGGCATCCCAAAACGCCTGACCTTGGCTTGCAGGAACAGCGATCTCATAAGACAGCTCACCTGAGAACGAGATGCGATAGGCGCGGCAATCGAAGTCACCGATCTTGCCATCGCGCCATTCCATGAACGGCAGCGCCTCTTTGCTGACATCCATGCCGCCCAGCTTCTCAAGCACCTTGCGCGCGTTCGGGCCGACCACGGCGACTTGCGCATATTGCTCGGTCACGTTGGCGACGTAGACTTTCCAATCCCACCATTCGGTCTGCAGCCATTCTTCCATGTGACCATGGATGCGCTCGGCCCCGCCGGTGGTGGTGTGGCAGAGCCACGTGTCCTCGTCGATACGGGCAACAACACCGTCGTCGATCAGGAATCCATTCTCGGAACACATCAGGCCATAGCGGCATTTGCCGACCTTCAGCGTGGACATCATGTTGGTGTACATCATGTCCAGGAATTTGCCCGCATCAGGCCCTTTGACGATCAGCTTGCCCAGCGTCGATGCATCCAGCAGACCGAGGTTTTCGCGGGTGTTCTTCACCTCGCGGTTCACTGCGTCATGCACGGATTCACCGGGACGAACATAGGCATATGTTCGGCGCCAGTGACCGACCGGCTCCCAATCGGCACCGTTCTTGTCATGCCAGTTGTGCATCGGAGTTTGACGGATCGGCTGGAATACTTCACCCCGCGCCTCGCCCCCGATCGCACCCATCGAAATGGGCGTATAGGGCGGACGGAAGGTGGTGGTGCCGACCTTGGGAATCTCTGATTCAAGTGCATCAGCAAGGATCGCCAAGCCGTTGATATTGCTCAGCTTACCCTGATCGGTCGCCATGCCCAACGTGGTGTAACGCTTGGTGTGCTCGACGCTTTCATACCCTTCGCGCGCCGCCAGCTGAACGTCCGAGACTTTGACGTCGTTCTGGAAGTCGAGCCACGATTTAGCGCGCAGCTGGATTTCAGCATTGGCAGGCATAAGCCAAACAGCTTCCATCGGTGCCTCGGCAGTGGTTTCACCAACCGGGGCTTTGGTGCGTTTGGGCGTATGACCAACGGCCTTGCCCGCTGCTTTGCCTGCTGCGTCTGCGTCTTTCAGAACATCTGCCAGAGCCAACGGACCATTCGAGCTGCCAGCAGCAAGAACAAAGCCTTCACCATCAGCACCCAGCGGTGGGCGATCAGGATCTGGGCGGAAATGCGCGTGCGCCTCGTCCCAGATCAGTTTGCCGCCGCAGTGCGACCACATATGCACAACCGGAGACCAGCCGCCTGACATGGCGACCGCATCGGCTTCGACCTCCTCGCGCGCGCCGCCGACACCCTCTTGGTTACAGATGGCAACCTTTTTGACGCGTTTGCCGCCCTTGACCTTCGCGATGGCCTTGCCGGGATCAACGCGGATACCAAGGTCCCGCGCTTCTTGCGCCAGAGGGCCGGCAGATGCACGGGCGTCAACCACGCGCAGAACATCAACACCGGCCTGTTTCATCTGGATCGCAGTGCGGTATGCGTCGTCATTATTGGTGGCAACAATGACACGTTCACCGGGTGTTACGCCCCAGTTCACAACATAATCGCGCATCGCCGAAGCCAGCATCACACCCGGCACATCGTTACCCGCGAATGACAACGGACGCTCAATTGCACCGGTGGCGGTGACAACCTGTTTGGCCCGGATACGCCACAACCGATGACGAGGGCCTTGCACGCCCGGAGTGTGGTCCGTCAGACGCTCATATCCCAGCACGTAACCGTGGTCATAGACGCCTGCCCCCATGCATCGCGCGCGCAAGGTAACGTTGTCCATTGTTTCGAGTTCGGAAACTAATTGTTCCACGAACTTATCCACAGGCTCGCCATTCACCGTACCGCCGTCAACCGGAGCGCGACCACCCCAATGCGCGGTCTGCTCGATCAGCAGAACCTTGGCACCGGATTGCGCGGCCGTTTTCGCTGCTTGCAGCCCAGCTACACCACCGCCAATCACCAGCACATCGGTAAAGGCATAGAAGTGTTCATAGGTGTCCGCGTCCTTGGTTTCCTTGTCGGGCGCTTTGCCCAGACCGGCAGATTGGCGGATGAAGGGCTCGTAGACGTGTTTCCAGAACGGCTTCGGATGGATGAACGTTTTGTAGTAGAAACCAGCCGGCAGGAACCGCGCCAGCGCTGTATTCACTGCACCGATGTCAAAATCGAGGTTCGGCCAGTGGTTTTGAGAGATTGCAGTCAAGCCGTTGAACAGCTCGGTCGTGGTGGCGCGCTGGTTCGGCTCGAACCGGGCACCCTGCCCCAGACCAACCAGCGCGTTCGGCTCTTCCGCACCGCTGGCGACGACGCCGCGCGGACGGTGGTACTTGAACGACCGGCCCATCATCATCTGATCGTTGGCCAGCAGGGCCGAAGCGAGCGTGTCGCCGTCGTAGCCCTGCATCGAAGTGCCGTTGAACGTAAACGTGACCTTTTTCGACCGGTCAATCAGCCGGCCTTGTTTTGCGAGACGGGTGCTCATTTTGCGGACCTTTCGCAGGTGGAGGCATCAAAGCCTCCGGCGGGAGTATTTTTGAAAAGATGAAGCATCAGGAGAACTCTCTCCACGTCCAGTCAGGACGTTTGGCTGTGATGGCATCCTTGATATCTTTCGGCGGCTCGGTGACCTGTGCGGAATAAGTGCCGAACACCTCAAGCGTCTGCGTGCAGCGCGCGGCGTGGAACCACTTGCCGCAACCATTGGCATGACGCCAGCGTTCGAAATGCACCCCTTTGGGGTTTTCACGCATGAAAAGGTAGTCGTGGAATTCATCATCCGACGAGCCGGGGCCAAAACGCTTCAGATGCGCTTCGCCACCAGCGGCCAGTTCGGTTTCTTCGGCGTCAACGCCGCAGTAAGGGCAGTTCAGGATCAGCATGTTGTCATCCTTTTGGCGGTCGGTCGGCATCGAAGCCGACCTGAATTCTGTTACTTGGCGACCTTGGGCAGACCCATTAGTGCGCCACCCCGGCGGCGACGCTTTCGTCGATGAAGCGGCCCTCTTTGAAGCGATCCAGAGTAAAGGCTTCGGTCAGCGGCGAATGACCTGTGGCCATCAGCTGTGCCATGCCCCAGCCCGATCCCGGGATCGCCTTGAAGCCGCCAGTACCCCAACCACAGTTGATGAAGCAGCCACCCAGCGGTGTCTTGGACAAAATCGGGGACCGGTCGCCGGTCATATCCACGATCCCACCCCATTGCCGCAGCATTTTCAGGCGTGAGATCATCGGGAAGGTTTCGACCAGCGCGCGCACGGTTTCCTCGATGTGATGGAACGATCCGCGCTGGGTAAAGTTGTTGAACCCGTCGGTGCCGCCACCAATCACCATCTCACCCTTGTCGGACTGAGACATATAACCGTGCACGGTGTTCGCCATTACGACCACATCCATGCAAGGCTTGATCGGTTCGGATACCAGAGCCTGCAATGCAATCGCTTCAAGCGGCAGACGGAAGCCCGCCATTTCGGCCAGTTGACCAGAGTGGCCGGCAACGACGATGCCCAGCTTGTCACAATCAATGGCACCTTTGGTGGTATCTACGCCTACGACCCGCCCGTTATCCGAGCGCACGCCTGTGACTTCACATTGCTGAATGATATCCATCCCCATGGCAGAACAGGCACGGGCATAGCCCCAGGCCACAGCATCGTGACGCGCGGTGCCGCCGCGTTCCTGCCACAACGCGCCCAGAACCGGATAGCGCGGACCCTCCAGATTGATGATCGGCACCAGTTCCTTGACGCGCTCGGGGGTGATCCATTCGGTCTTCACACCCTGCAGAGCATTGGCATGGGCCGTGCGCTGATAACCGCGAATCTCGTGCTGTGTCTGCGCCAGCATCATCACACCGCGCGGGCTGAACATGATGTTATAGTTCAGGTCCTGGCTCAGGTCCTCATAAAGCCCCCGCGCTTTTTCGTACAGCGCAGCCGATGGATCCTGCAGATAGTTCGAACGGATAATGGTGGTATTCCGGCCCGTGTTACCACCACCCAGCCAGCCTTTTTCGATCACCGCGACATTCTGTATGCCGTAGTTCTTTCCAAGGTAGTACGCGGTCGCTAGACCGTGCCCGCCAGCACCTATGATGATGACGTCATATTTCTTCTTGGGTGCGGGCGAACGCCAGGCGCGTTCCCATCCGGTGTGATAGCGCAGAGCTTCCCGCGCCACAGCAAAGGCTGAATAGTGTTTCATGTGCGAATCCATCCGGTTCGGTGATTGGGCGCAGATATGCCGTGTGTGCGCAGTTTACCCCTGCCGCGCAACGCCGCAATATCGCACTATTGCGACATGTCGCTCATTCGCGGCCATTTGTCCCTTTTGTCGGGCGGCCCGTGGGTCTAAGTCAGGGCAACATCTTCGGAGGGACCATGACGTTCTGGGTTCTGATTTTTATTGTCGCACTCCTGATTGCGGCATTCCTTTGCTTCGCTCTGCTGCACAATCGCAGTGGGGAGAAACCTTCAGCCGCTTATGATCTGGAGGTTTATCGCGAACAATTGGCCGGGGTCGACAAAGACCTGGCGCGCGGTGTGATTGGCGAGGCAGACGCCGAACGGGTCCGAACCGAGATTTCCCGTCGCATTCTGGCCGCCGACGAACAAATGAAAAAGGGCAACGCCGAATCTGGGCCTTCGCGAGCCGTTTCCATCATCTCGGTGGTCGTGATTGCGCTTATCCTGATCGGTGGTGCGACGGCACTGTATGATCGGACCGGTGCCGTGGGTTTGCCCGACATGCCATTGACCGCAAGGCTGGAGCTTGCGGAAGAGGTTCGCGCCAACCGTCCGCCCCAAAACGCCGCAGAACAGCTGGCGACCCCACCGCAACCTGCGCAGTTGGACGAAAGCTATGAAGCGCTTTTGAATCAGTTGCGGGAAACGGTCGCCAACCGTCCGGATGACCTGCAGGGGCAAATGCTGCTGGCACAGCACGAGACCAACGCTGGCAACTTCAAGGCAGGATATACCGCGCAGAAACGCGTGATTGAACTGTCCGGGGACGCAGCAACGGCCGACGCTTACGCTGACCTTGCCGAGATGATGATCCTCGCGGCGGGCGGCTATGTTTCGCCAGAGGCTGAACAGGCCCTGACCGAAGCGTTGAACCGGGACCGTCGCCATGGTCCGGCGCGTTACTACTGGGGGCAGATGTTGGCTCAGGTCGGTCGCCCGGACCTGGCCTATCGCATGTGGGTGCAAACCTTACAGGATTCCCCAAGCGGCGCGCCCTGGGTCGGTGCCATTCGGGCGCAGATCGATGAACTGGCCTTTCGAGCAGGTGTTTTCAATGCACCAGACCTCAGCACCGCGGCCGGCCCCAGTCAGGAAGATATGGCCGCCGCGGCGGAATTGACGCCCGAAGAACGGCAAGAGATGATTCAGGGGATGGTGAACCAGCTGTCAGACCGTCTGGCCACCGAAGGCGGCGCGCCCGAGGAATGGGCACGTCTGATTGCAGCTTTGGGTGTTCTGGGTCAGGGTCAAAGGGCCATCGATATTCACAAAGAGGCCATGCAAGTCTTTGTCGGGAATTCCGAAGCACTTGAAATCCTCGACGCAGCCGCGTTGCAGGCAGGGATTGCCCAATGATCCACGATGCGTTCGAGGACTTCGCTGCAGCGTTGCCGCCGATGACAGCACTGATGGGTCTGGATCTTGGTGAAAAGACAATCGGCGTTGCCGTGTCCGACCGGATGCGCGGGGTTGCCAGTCCGCTGGAAACCGTACGGCGCAAAAAATTTACCTTGGATTCCGCGCGTTTGATCGAGATTGTGACCGATCGTGAAATCGGTGGTATCTTACTGGGACTGCCGAAAAACATGGATGGGTCTGAGGGGCCGCGCTGCCAGTCGACACGGGCTTTTGCGCGAAATCTGTCCCGTTTGACCGATCTGCCCATTGGATTCTGGGACGAACGGCTCAGCACGGTTGCGGCAGAAAAAGCACTGCTGGAGGCGGATACGACACGAAAACGTCGCGGACAGGTTATTGATCACGTAGCCGCAGGTTATATCTTGCAAGGGGCGCTGGACAGGTTGCGCTTTTTGTAACGAGGTCGGAGACCGTCAATGACGAATATGGTGTGGAAACGGAATGAGGTCGAAAGCCCTTGCGTCCAGATCTGTGTCGTTCACCCGACTGAACGCATCTGCACCGGATGCTATCGCACGATTGACGAAATCACGCGCTGGTCCAAGATGGACAGCTCTGAGCGTGCAGAAATCATGGATGACTTGCCCGCGCGCAAACCCCGGCTTGCCAAACGGCGCGGCGGACGTGCGGGTCGCTTAAACGACTCCTGAGCAGTTAGCCCAGCTTATCTCGCGCGTCGATTTGCGCATGTCCGGCCAGCTTCGAAACAGGTTTATGCAATTCTTTGCAGAGCAGAACCGTCATCTCGGATCGCGTCGCCCGGTCATGTCGAACAGTTTCACTTTTTGGTTTCACACGCCGATTGTCAGACGCGGCGCGGCTTAACAGCTTTCCAAACAGAGCATTCAATTTCATCTTGTTATTCCCGCTAAATAACATTTCTGCCGCTGCGGATCGAAAGCGAGCTCCGAGGGGTTCTAGCTCGCGTCTTATGTAAGTGGTGACCCGCAGCGACAAAGTGTGGCTAAAGGTGTTTCCAACGAAAATTAGGGGGAAAACACTCAGGTCCAGATCGTATTTGACGCACCCGTCAGTAAAAACCCATAAACGCCTGAAGTTCCCTCACGTCATTATTAGGCGTTCAGGTCTGAGCAAAACGCAAATAACAAGTGTGCACTTTGCAACCCAACCATTGTTGGCGAATCATCATGAATTTCGCGAGCGCGATGCAGCGATCAATGCCCTGGGGATTGATCGCCGCCACCTTAAGCACACTGCGGGCTTATCCGGCAGCCAGCCAGGTTTTTGCGTTGTCGAACTCTTCAGACGGGAAAAACTGAGTCCGAGTGCCAAGAACATGACTGGCGACTTTTTGGGCCATATGCTGCCAGCTTTTGTCGCCAACAATCGCAGCTCGGTCCAACTGACCGATATGGCGACTGGCCAGCCGGAAATGCGCCGCTAACGCAGACAGTCCCTGCCATCCATCGAATTCCCGCAGGTCGATCAGCAAGCGAAACCCGTCGCGGTCCTGAAGCAAGCCATCCAGATCACGCTCTGCCTGCTGGTATTCCTCGGGGTCCAGTTTACCCAAAAGGCTGATCTGCACACCCGGCCCGCCCAAGTCGGTCACATGGATCGAGCCCAGCGACTCGCGCATCCAACGCCGGGCGGCTTCCAGATCAGCCAGATCAAACAATTGCACGGGACACGGCAGGATCGGGGCGGCCAGACGAACGCTGGTTTTCACCCAGCCCTGATCGGCAACTACTGCGATCCGGTCGAAGCCACGCCAATGACTGAGCCCCAGCTTGGTATCCGACCATGCAGCGCCCAGATCATACCCTTTGAATTCAGGCTGCACGATGGCCAGTAGACGCACCGTATCATTTTCGGTCAACGCGGCCTCGATCGCAGGAACCAAGGTGTTTGTGTAGTCGGCGCTTGTGACTTGCCCTGACAACTCGACTTCAATCAGGGCACCATCAGAATTCGTATGGACCTTAATCATACCTCAAAACCTCCAAAGCCAAATAATGACAGAAGGTTAGGCAGTTTTGATCCATTCGGCCACACCCCCGGTACATTCCGGTCGAAAATAGGCGATCATCCGTCCATCTGGTCCGGCTGTGGCCGCGTCAGCCCAGGGCGCAACACCATGCAGACAATGGCGGTGTAACAGGTAAGCTTCCCCCGGTACGGCAGGCAATTCGATCCTCGGGCAGGTCTGAAAAACCTCGCGTCGCGCGGCTTGGTAGATATCCGTCACATCTACTTCATGCAGAGCCTCGTCTGGTGTGCCACGCAACGCATCCCTGAAGGCAGAACCAAGAATATGATGGCTGCCTTCCCACAGCACCATGGGTGACGCATCCGCGCTGGCCTCGGTCAGGGGAATGCCCAATATCCACGCATGTGGCTCATCCACACGCCGACGACGATCCGGGCCCATTGGGCGCAAACCGTCCACATGGGCAGCATCCCTATTCCGGCGATACCGAGTGGCGGCTTCGTTTTCCCAACGCCGCGGGCGTGGGTAGCCCGGATAGATGACCGAAACCTGCCCTTTGTGCAGAGGTAAATCACCATAGTGTTCGCGAATGAACGACAGGGCCAGTCCGGTCAAAGGCCCAGACGACCCGACCCTGCCCTGCGGGTCATTGGGTAATGCATCCACGCCGATGAACCATGTTCCTTCACAATCCAACCATTCTGCATGTTCCGGGTCCGAAGTTGACGCCCGTGCGGCGGGCAACGCGTGACCAATCCATTCGGCAAGCGTTGGATCAAAAGGAAACTTGACCCAGCCCTTGGTCCAGAAATCACTCATAGCCCAACCGCCTTGCGCAGCATGTTTAGTGCAACCAGCGTCAGAAATACCGCAAAGACCCGCTTCAAGGGTTTCGGATCCATCGCATGGGCCAGTTTCACCCCCCAGGGCGCAGTCATCATTGTCATGGCAACAACGACCCCGAAAGCCACAAGATTGACCGCTCCGATGGTGAGCGGAGGCCGATGCTCGGGAGCGATTTCAAGAAACAGAAAACCGATAACAGACGGCACGGCAATGATCACACCAAAGCCTGCCGCTGTTGCGACGGCACGGTGGATCGGGGTGTTATAAAGGCTCATCAGCGGAACACCAAAACTGCCACCCCCGATCCCCATCAGAACCGAAAGAAAGCCTACCATGGGCGACAGAACTGCCCTTTTGATCCCCCCCGGCATAACATCGCCCAGTCGCCATTCAGCACGGCCCAGCCCAAGATACGCGCCAATCACCATACCCAGAACGCCAAACAAAGCCTGCAGGGCCTCGGTCCGCAGGGCGGAGGCGACCATAACGCCAACTATTGCGCCAACGACGATACCCGGTCCCCATCCACGCAGAATGTCCCAATCAACGGCACCCTTTTTGTTATGCGCCATAACTGAACGAACCGATGTCACAATGATCGTGGCAAGCGATGTCGCCAAACACAGCTGCATCAGTTGCGGGCCGCCATATCCGAGGGTTTGGAAGGCATAAAAGAACGCGGGGACAAGAACGATACCTCCGCCGACCCCAAGCAACCCTGCCAGAACGCCAGCCAGCGCTCCGATCACAAGCAAAAGGCCCAGCATCTGAGCCAGCAACATCGTCTCGGGCATTGTTCCCCCTGCCTGTTAAGCCTCTGCCATCGGCGCAATGTGGTCCAACGCCTGCAACATCACTTCGGGCCCTGCCCCCTTGTGCACGGCCCCTTCTGACAAGGCGCGCCGCCATGCACGGGCCCCGGGGCGGCCTGCAAAGAGACCGAGCATATGGCGCGTGATCTGGTGCAACCGCCCGCCTTTGGCAAGATGCTTATCAATATAGGGCACCATTTGTTGAACGATCGCAATCGGATCTCGCGCGTCTCCGACGCCAAAGATGCGCGGGTCAGCCTCTGACAGAATATCTCCGGGCTGGTGGTACGCGGCCCGTCCGATCATCACCCCATCCAGGCCTGCATCCAGATGAGCCTTCGCCGCGTCCAATGAAGCGATACCGCCATTGATCGAGATATGAAGGTCCGAAAACGCCGCCTTCATCCGGTGCACCAGATCATAGTCTAACGGAGGAATATCCCGGTTTTCCTTGGGGCTCAGCCCCTGCAACCAAGCCTTGCGTGCGTGGATTGTCACCCTTTGACAACCCGCGTTACGGATCTGGTCCAGAAATGCAGGCAGCACATCGTCAGGGTTTTGATCGTCAACCCCGATGCGGCACTTGACCGTAACGTCCACATCCACAGCCGCGCACATCGCGGACACGCATTCGGCAACACGGCCCGGATCTTTCATCAGAACCGCCCCAAACGTGCCCGATTGCACCCGGTCCGATGGGCAACCGCAATTGAGGTTGATCTCATCATATCCAGCTTCGGCCCCCAGCCGTGCGGCCTGCGCCAGTTCATCCGGGTCCGAACCGCCAAGCTGCAATGCCACCGGATGTTCCTCTGGCGAATACTCCAACAAGTGCATCGCCCCGCCTCGTACAAGCGCCGGCGCTGTCACCATTTCGGTGTACAACAAGGTCTCGGTGCTGAGCAGTCGATGGAAAAAGCGACAGTGTCGATCTGTCCAGTCCATCATCGGCGCAACGCTTAAACGCGCTGCTTTTTGTGCGTTGTTTTTCAAAGCGCCAGCTCCACAGCTCTAAACTCCATTGCGTGCGATATCCCCGGTTTTAGCCGTATCTCCTCGGGTTTTCCAAAGATCACGATTCGAGCGTTCTTGGGGTGTAACACATCGCGACGGCGCGAACAGCAGGCCGAAGGCACTGTGCGAGAAGCCAACGTCTCGTGACTGTCGTGGTCATACCAGACGTGACCGTCTCAAACCGGTTTGCGGTGCCTATGATCACAAAAGGCCAGCAGAGAAAAACGTATATTTTTAAACATTTACCCTCGAAGCGCGCTCGAATGCCCCTTGTTCCTGAGCGGTGTTTTCCTCTGCGGTGTTTTGATCAGAAAGCTCTTCCAGGCGCAAACCGAAGGTCGCCGGCGTTAGTTGACCAGCCCGGTTCAGCCCTTTGAATCGGGCATGCATAAACCGCTTTTTAGATACCTGATGCGGCTGCGTGTTACTCATGTAGTCAACATCAACCTGTCCTCCGGGGGCCAGAAATCCGTCCGCAAGTGCTGCTTGTAAAAGCGCTTCACCACGCTGCGTGCGGGTAATCACTGAATTGGTACCAGGATCCGTTACGGACCCTTCTCGGTCCGGCGTGGCATTGGGCCAGGTGTCAGCGGCCGCAATATCTGCGGCCTCGCCAATACCATCGGGACAAACCTTGCAGCGAAAAGGCAATGACCATTTGCTTTCGTCTTCGCCCCAAAAATCAAGATAATGAAAATCGCGACGTCGACCGTCATTTGTGGTGATTGTTGTCGGGCCCGGACACCCACGGCCACGGTACCGCAAGGCTGTGATATCTTGCATGAGTATGTCGTTGTCCGACAAAAAGCGGTTCATGGCCTGATCGGGCATAAAGCCGCCGCAGACAGGGGCCAGCATATACTTTGTCAAGCGATTCACACGCGCATCCTTGTGCGCAAGATTGCGTATAGCGTTCAGATCACACGGCTTTGCAACAACGGCAAAGGGTTCGTTCCGGTCCAAAGCCGCAACCAGTCCAATCAGCGGTGCCGTCGGACCATAGCGAGACCCTGCCCCGCTCAAAACCTCTTCCATCGTTGTCGAAATCGTGGCCTCGCCAAAAGTCGGCTCTTGTTCCGAGGCTTTCACATGCAAGATGAACGAGACCCGCCCCGAGTATAGTAGGTATTGCGCCAGCGCGGTTAAGACACCTGCGGTAGAGCCCTCGTACCGCGTGTTGGCATCAACCGCCCAAGCCAGAGACAGGCTGTGATAAGGTCCCCAGACCAGGTCATCAAAGGGGGCGGCATTCGCTTCTTCGGATGGGATCGCCTCGCAACGCGCACCAGGGCAAACGTCGTAGACAAGGTCAACATCCGCCCGGGTCAGCTCGCCTCGAAGCTGCGGGCGCAGTTCTCCGTCCTGCGCCTTTTCCATATGCAGTTTTGCTGACCCAAGCACAGATTGGCAAAGACCGCAGCCAATGCACAATCCGTCCTTCAAAATCTTTGAAAAGCGTGTGTTGGGGTCCATGTTCTTCACTCAAAATCACCGAGGGCTATAACGGCACCATTCCGGCAGTTGGGTTTACATTGGAAGATTGGGCCCCAAAAAGCCTTCAAGACAGGTACAGCCATCACCAACCCTCTCCCCAACTGCCCGAAATCAACCCCATTTGCTCAAGCTTCAGGATCACCTGATGAGCGCAGTTGTCGACTTCGACATTTTCGGTTTCGACGCTCAGTTCAGGGTTTTCCGGCACGTCATAAGGGTCGGAAATACCGGTGAACTCTTTGATCTTGCCCTCGCGGGCCAGCTTGTACAGGCCCTTGCGGTCGCGGCGTTCGCATTCCTCGATGGTGGTCGCGACATGCACTTCGCAGAAGGCACCAAACTGTTCGATCTCTTCGCGCACGGCGCGGCGCGTGGTGGCGTAGGGCGCGATGGGCGCGCAGATGGCGATGCCGCCGTTCTTGGTGATCTCTGAGGCCACATAGCCGATCCGGCGGATGTTCAGGTCGCGGTGCTCTTTCGAGAAGCCCAGTTCGGACGACAGGTTCTTACGCACGATGTCGCCATCCAGCAGCGTCACCGGGCGCCCGCCCATCTCCATCAGCTTGACCATCAGTGCGTTGGCGATGGTGGATTTGCCCGAGCCTGAGAAGCCGGTGAAGAACACGGTAAAGCCCTGCTGGCTGCGCGGCGGTTTGGTCTTGCGCAGCTCGGCCACAACTTCGGGAAAGCTGAACCATTCGGGGATTTCCAGACCCTCGGCCAGACGGCGGCGCAGCTCCGTTCCGGAAATGTTAAGGATTGTCACCTTATCCTTGTCTTTGATCTCGTCATTGGGTTCGTACTGGGCGCGTTCCTGGACGTAGACCATGTGTTTGAAATCGACCATTTCGACGCCGATTTCATCCTGATACTGGCGGAACAGGTCCTGCGCGTCGTACGGGCCATAGAAATCTTCGCCCTGGCTGTTTTTGCCCGGGCCTGCGTGGTCGCGGCCAACGATAAAGTGCGTGCAACCGTGGTTGGCGCGGATCAGCCCGTGCCAGACCGCCTCGCGCGGGCCAGCCATGCGCATGGCCAGGTTCAGCAGGCTCATCGAGGTGGTGGACGCCGGGTACTTGTCCAGCACCGCCTCATAACACCGCACGCGGGTGAAGTGATCCACGTCGCCCGGCTTGGTCATGCCGACAACCGGGTGGATCAACAGGTTGGCCTGTGCTTCCTTGGCGGCGCGGAAGGTCAGTTCCTGATGCGCGCGGTGCAGCGGGTTGCGGGTCTGGAAGGCCACGATGCGGCGCCAGCCCAGCTTGCGGAAATAGGCGCGCAGTTCGTTTGGCGTGTCGCGGCGGCCGCGGAAGTCATAGTGAACGGGCTGTTGGATGCCGGTCACGGGGCCACCCAGATAGACTTTGCCGGCCACGTTGTGCAGGTAGTTGACCGCAGGGTGCGCATCGTCATCGGCGCCAAACACCTTCTCGGCCTCACGCGCCTTGTCCGGCGCCCAGCGATCGGTGACGGTCATGGTGGCGAGGATCACGCCCTCCTGGTCACGCAGGGCGATGTCCTGGCCCAGCTCGATACTGTCGGCAAAATCTTCGCTGACATCCAGCGTGATCGGCATCGGCCAGAGCGTGCCGTCAGCCAGGCGCATGTCCTCCACCACGCCGTTGTAATCAGCTTCGGTCAGAAACCCCTTGAGCGGGTTGAACCCGCCATTCATCAGAAGCTCCAGATCGCAGATCTGACGCGGGCTCAGGTCATGGCTGGTCAGATCAGAAGCTTCGAACTTAAGTTTCTGAGCAGACTCATAGGATACGTAAAGTTCCGGGATTGGGGCCAGATTACTTAACATCGTCATTGGAATACTCTTATCGCAGTGTTGGTTAGCCAGTGGGTAGTGGCATTTTCGGTGCATTTGCACCGACTGTTAGGCAAAGTCCACCGGCGTCAATGAAACAAAGGAGGATATGCGCTGATTTTTTCCGAATTGGAAGAGATTTCTGACATGGAAGCACGCCGTGTAACATGGTTCTATGGAATGGAATTAATTCCCTCACGCAGAGTATGACTGTTCCTGTTTTTGTACGTTTGGCTCTAGTTGCGAGGCGCGCATCACTGGCAGAGCAGGAATCGGCGCTGAGACGCCACGCAGCTCGAGAGCTCGGATATCTGCTTGCGCCACATCTACATCTGCGGCGCGCAGTAATTCGTTAGAAACCATCAGTTCAACTCCTAGAGCTTTGGTTTCGCTCTCAAGGCGGCTGGCTACATTGACCGCATCGCCGATGATTGTTTTTGCGGCATGTCCTTGTGCGCCGATTTCACCAAGAACCAGGTCGCCAAGATGCAGGCCCATTCCGATGCGAATTCCGGGGCTTCCTTCAGCCTCAAGCTGTTGGTTGAACAGATCCAGCGCCCGGCTGATCGCTATCGCCGCACTTAACCCAGCGCGAGCAGAGGCCGCAGAATCGCGTTTCTCGAAAACCGCCAACAAACCATCGCCCATATATTTGTCCACGATGCCGCCTTCGTCTGTAATGGCTGGCACCACCGCATCAAAGAATCGGTTGAGCAGAAACACGATGTCGTAGGGCAACTGCCCCGTCGTGCGGGCGGTAAAGCCGCGCATATCCAGAAACAACACCGCCAGTTGGCGTTCCTCTCCTTGGCTGGCGTGTCCACGGATGCGGCCGCCATCCGGCCGGAAAACACGAAAGACGGTGGTCGGCTCGGTTGGGCGGATCTGACAGGCCAGCCGCGTCTGGGGAGACGCGCCGACAGCGGCCAGACTGCGCGCCTCGACGTCGCTGGGTGGCGGCAGCGCGTTACCGCCATCCTCGACAATGACGCGGCATGTGGTGCAGCGTCCTTTACCGCCGCATAGGGCCGCATGGGGCACGCCGTTGGCTTGGGAAATCTCAAGCAGCGTCATTCCCTTTTCCGCGACTACATCCGGACCTAGGGCATAGGAAACGCGCACCGAATGCCTGCGTCGCCAGAGTTTGCGTCCGATGAAAACCAGACCTGTTGCGCCAAGTGCCAGCCAAAAGGCCATCAGGGCATTGTCCTTGACGCTGAACAGGGTTTGAAAAGCTTCGGGAGACGGCCAGTTGTAGTGCTCGATATACTGCTCGCGCAGAAACTCGTCGGCGAAGTCGGCCCAGATGCGACGGCCTTCGGTCAGAAGGCCAGCCAGCGCGAACAGAGGCACAAAGACGGCAACGCCGATCAGGTAAGGTGCGGTACGCGACCACCATTTTGTCAACCGCAGCCACATGTGCAGGCCGATGCAGCCATGCACCCAGACAACCAGCAGTAGCGCGCTTTGCATCCAGACCGCAATGCTGGGCCACATCAGGATGATGATGTATCCCATCTCGTCATTGACGTCATAAACCTCATGCGCGACCCGGGTGTGAATGATGTGCGAGATCAGCTGCAAAGGGATCAGCAGGCCCAACACCACCTGAAGTGCTGTGCTGAATGGCATGCGCAATGTCCTGCGCTGCGCGATAGATACCAGGGCAAGACCGGCATGAACGAACAGCGCCGCGTAGAGAAGCACGCTCATGGCGTCGTGGCGCGTCACCTCTTTCCGACCGTCTTGCATTCCGTGCAGATAATCGGTGTGAAACAGGCCAAGGCCAATGTTGATGAAGTGAAAAAACGCGAAAACAAACAGGATCAGGCCGCTGCCGATCCGAAGTCGGGTTGCCCACCCGCCGCGCCAAAGAGCGTTGTTCAAAAGCTCACCCGTGTTTCGCCCGTTCTGCAGCAATCCTGATACGGCACTGTGAAAGGGTCAAGGCGGAGGGGCGTAGTCCCCGACCCGTGCCGGGGACCAAAAATCGTTACTATTCGTTTTCTGCCAGAAAACGTTCGGCATCCAGTGCGGCCATACAGCCCATGCCAGCGCTTGTGACGGCCTGACGGTAAACATGGTCTGTCAGATCACCTGCCGCAAACACGCCGGGAACCGACGTTTCAGTTGTGCCCGGCTTGGTGACGACATAGCCGCCCATATGGGTTTCCAGCGTCTCCTTGACCAGCTCGTTCGCAGGGGCGTGGCCTATGGCGACAAAAACACCCTTGCAAGGGATTTCCGTGATCTCGCCGGTTTTAACGTGCTTGACGCGAACGCCTTCCACGCCCAAAGGCGCGTCCGTTCCGATCACTTCGTCCAATTCGTGGAACCACAACGGTTCGATCTTTTCATTTTTCATCAGCCGGTCTTGCAGGATCTTTTCGGCCCGCAACTCATCCCGGCGGTGGATCAAGGTCACCTTGCTGGCGAAGTTGGTCAGGAACAGAGCTTCTTCCACAGCAGTGTTGCCGCCACCGATGACCACGATTTCCTGTCCTCGATAGAAGAACCCGTCGCAGGTGGCACAGGCCGAGACGCCAAAGCCTTTGAATTTCTCTTCGGACGGTAGGCCAAGCCATTTCGCACGCGCACCAGTGGCCAGAATAACCGCGTCTGCGGTGTAAGTCGTGCCGCTGTCGCCCTTGGCTGTAAACGGGCGCTGGCTGAGATCCAGATCGCTGATGATGTCGCCGATCACCTCACAGCCCATTGCCTTTGCATGGTCCTGCATGCGCACCATCAGGTCCGGGCCCTGAACCTCGGTGTCGCCGGGCCAGTTCTCGACCTCCGTCGTTGTAGTCAGCTGACCGCCAGGTTCGATCCCCTGAACTAGAATGGGTTCTAGCATGGCGCGGCTGGCGTAAACCCCTGCGGTGTATCCTGCAGGTCCTGACCCGATGATCAGAACCTTAGTGTGTCGTGTGTCGGCCATGCTATCCCCGCTCGAATTGCCTGAATTGGGCGTTTAGCCCGTCGCCCCGATATAGCGATCGACTGACCCGGCTTAAACCCCCATCCTGATTGTGATCCCCTGCGCTGCACATTAAGCAATTGAGTGATTAGAAAACAAAGAAAATTGCGCATGTGCGAAACATTATTGCGCGCGCTTAGGGGGCTGATATAAGAACCGAAAAACCAGGAGCATTCTATGGTCACGACTCGGCTGGATGACATTGATCGCAAGATTCTGGCGGAATTGCAGGCAGACGGTCGCATGACTAACGTTGAACTGGCCAAACGGGTCGGCATTTCGGCGCCGCCGTGTCTGCGTCGGGTGCGCACACTTGAGGAATCCGGCTATATCACCGGGTATCACGCCGACGTCAATTCACGTGAGTTGGGCTTTGAGGTGCAAGTCTTCGCCATGGTCGGTCTGGACAGCCAGGCCGAAGCCGAGCTGCGCGCGTTCGAAGAACGCTGCCGCGAATGGCCGCTGGTCCGGGAATGCCACATGCTGAATGGCGAGGTCGATTTCATCCTGAAATGCGTGGCACCTGATCTCAGCAGTTTTCAGCAATTCTTGACCGGTGAACTGCTGACCACGCCCAACGTGGCCAGCGTCAAGACTTCGCTTGTCATCCGCGGCGCAAAAGACGAGCCAGGCGTGCCGTTCGACGTTCTGGAAGAACGCATGAACCGGATGGCGTAACGCCCACACGTTTCGGCTGTGCGGTGATTGGTGGCAGCATTGCAGCCACCGCAAGGGATAGAACCCAACTTAATACCAGCTGCATGATGCCCCCCATAATGCAGTACCCATTATCACACTCAGGCCGACATCGCGTCGATCTCTCCGTCTCCGGCGCGTGGCATCAGCAGCGGACCGAAATCGTTGAGCGACTCGATGTGAGCGAACAGGTTCAGATAAATCGACCGCAACGAATGGCTGATCATGCGAACCGCGTTCACACCTGGGTGATATGTTTCGAACTGTAAACCATCTACACGAATAACGGAATGCCGTTTCAGGCAAATGTGAAACAGTTCGACAGGCGTTGGAGGCATTGTTTCAATTACACCCATCCCGTCCTGAAATTCAGAAACTGGCGTGAGAATCGGTTCCCCGCCGTGCAGGTGCCGCAAATGCGCCGGAGCGCCCACGATTCGCGCTGCGGGTCCGGCGATTACACCTGACATCGGTTTTTGCATTCCGAATGTATCTGCCATGATCCGCGTTAACGGGCGTGTGCGACCGCGAGAATCTTCGCGCCCAGGGATCAGAGTGACTGACCCTTTCCATAGCACCGTTTGCGAGCTGCCATCTTGCGTCAGAACCGTGTCCCCCGGCATCAGGTCCTCGATCGCCATTGGCCCATGTTCCGTTTCAACCAACGACCCACGCGAAAAAGCGCAAAAGGCGTCTTCGAACATCGGCAGAGCGGGCGCGATGTGACGGGTCTGAGCCACGTCGCCGTTTGGCAGCAGGCTGCTGACTTCGTAGCGGCGCAATTGCGCCTTGGGTTTCGCGACCGGTCGCGGTGCTTCCCGCAGCATAGCCGACGTTTCGATGGCATTTCTGGCCGCTCGGGCCAATGAATTAGGAATAGTCATAAATATTCCGTCCCCTCAAATGTCCGAACAGGCCTGGCGTACCCCCGTACAGGCCCACCTGACGAACAGGTTCTTTGTCTTGAAACGAATGGAAGACCGTTGGACGGTGACCGTTCTGGCCCCGCATGGCGACTAAATCTCGCGTTCCAATGGTCAACACATTGACCCCCCAGACAAACTCGTACTTCACGGGCGAAAATTGCCCGCACACACACAAACTCCTGAAAAAAGTCGTAAATTTTTACCTACGACTTACGCAACATCGGGCCGGAGCATGCCCGCTGCGCGCTTACCCCGTCTTCAGACCGGCAGCTTGGTCTTGGGGTGATCCTGCTTCAGCGCCGAACCGCAATGCGGCTGGCAACTCTGGCAGAATGGCTTGATACCCGTTTCCATGGCATTTCCAGCTTCTGGTCCCGAGTGGCGGCAACCATGGCTTTGAGAAAGCGGGATTTGGATTTCATAATTCTGGTCCTGCATTGCTCGGGAAGGTCATTCCCGCATCCTTCATGAACCTTTTGTGACGCCGATTTGCGGCAGGGATAAGGCTTATCCGGGATGTTTTGCAGACAAGAGATAAAGATGCACAGTCCTTTCACTCAACACGCCAGCGCTCAAAAAAGGAGCGTCAGATAGCCATCTGATGGCTGGCAAAACTCGTTACGATTCTTGGGTCCGGTAAACACAACAAATGTGGCGGAAAAGAGGCGGGACGTCTAAATCTGGGGCTGAATCACAGTTTTATGACCGAGATAAGCCGGCCGTAATCGGCCTCTTTCGCATGTGTCGCGCGACGATAGGAATAGAACCGGTCAGAGTCCGAATATGTGCAATGCCGTGTCCACTCCGCCTGCCCAACGCCAGCCGACCGCAAGCGGTTCAGGCCAAAGGCGGGCAAGTCGAATTGCAGCCGGTCATCCTGGCCATTGGCAAAGAACCGGGCGTTATCGGGGGATTCCGCTATGAAAGCGTCCAGAAACTCGGGGCCCACTTCATAAGCGCGTTGCGAAATACTCGGGCCGATCACGGCTCTGACGTTGTTGCGTTTGGCCCCTAAAGCCTCCATGGCGGCCAGCGTAGCCTCCAGTACACCGTCCAACGCCCCGCGCCAGCCCGCATGGGCTGCACCGATTACATTCGCATCCGGGTCGGCAAACAAGACGGGCTGACAATCCGCCGTCAGAATCGTCAGGGCAAGACCAGGGGTTGCAGTGACGATGGCATCGGCTTTTGGTCTGTCGCCGATAATCGGGCCGTCTACGGTCAGAACCTCGGGCGAATGGACCTGATGCACCCCGATCATGGCTTCGGGTGCGACATCCATTGCGTCAGCCACCCGCTTGCGGTTCAGCGCCACGACTTCGGATTGATCGGATGAGCCGTAGCCGCAATTCAGCCCGTCAAATATCCCGGACGAGGCCCCGCCGCGACGGGTGAAGAACCCGTGGCGCAAAGGCGACAGCAAGTCTGAGGTTAGAATTTCCAATGTCATGGTTCTAATCCTGGCGGTGGGGCGGCATAGGCCGGAAAAAGGCCCATAACTTTGAACAGATTTCCCATTTCGTCGGGATGCGTCAACCGGCGATGCGCGGCAATCAACAAGTTCAGCTCGGATTCGCTCAGCGCCTTTGCCAACGCCTGCGCGCGGGCTGTAATGCCCAACCGTTCCAAAAACACGCCTTGCGGGGTCAACCGCGTGTGGCGGCATCCACAGGCGCGGGTGGCAATGGCCAGAGGTTCAAAATCCACATGTGCCGTCAGATCAGCAAGGCCTGGTGCCGCCAGTGGGTCGGCGCGTTCGTGGTTTTGCAGGGCCTGCAACGTGTCGCCTAGCGAATGCCAGTCACCATAATCGACGATCAGAGCCGCACCACCATGGCTGGCGATCCGGCCAGCAATCACGGTCAGAATCGGAATCGCTGCCGCACACAATTCGACCAGATCACCCTCTTTTGTATCTGCGAGTCTGTCATTCAGCGCCACTTGAGGTCCGTTCGGACCCCGCCCAAACAGCAACGCGCCATCCCGCGCACCTACCAGACGTTCACACCATCCGTCGCCTTCGCGCAGGAACTGACGAATGGGCAGAGCGTCAAAGAATTCGTTTGCCACCAGCAGCAATGGTTGTTCTGACAGCTCTGCGACACTGTCGATCCATTGAGGCGGGTGATCTTTCAGGGTTTGTGCCTGTATCTCTTTCAATACGGGTGAAGCTTCGACCAGCACGATCTGTGCGGCGTCGTGGAACCCGGACACAGACCGCGTTGCGCGTAGAACATCGGCCATCAATGTGCCGCGCCCTGGCCCAAGCTCGCACAGGGTAAAAGGCGTTGGTCTTCCTTGATCCATCCAGCACTGCGCCAGGGACAGGCCGATCAGTTCCCCGAACATCTGACTGATTTCCGGCGCGGTGGTGAAATCCCCCTTGGTCCCGAACGGATCGCGCGTTGTGTAATAGCCCAGCGTGGGGTGCAGAAGGCACTCGGCCATATAATCTGCCACGCTCATCGGTCCATCCTGCTGGATGCGGGTGATCAGGTGATCGGTCAGGCTCATGCCGCTCGCCGCGCGCGTAGGGCAAGCCAAAGGCCAATCGCGATCATCGGCAGTGAGAGGATTTGACCCATAGTCAGGCCATAGCCGCCCACATGCCAAGCCAGTCCCAACGGGTTGCCGGGTGACACGAACTGAGCATCCGGTTGGCGAAAAAACTCGACAATAAAGCGGGACACGCCATACCCGGCCAGAAACAGGCCCATGATCATGCCCGGTTTTTTAAAGGCCCCTCTGCGATAGACCAGCCACAGCAGCAATGCGCCCAACAACACACCCTCAAGCGCGGCTTCATACAGCTGCGACGGGTGCCTTGCGCACATTCCCGCAACCACGCCAGGGCAATCCTGCGCGGCGAAGCCGGGGAAAATCACGGCCCAAGGAAGCTCACTTGGTCGGCCCCACAGTTCCGCATTGACGAAATTGGCGAGTCGCCCCAACAGCAGGCCGGGCGGAACGGTGTAGGCGACCAGATCGCCCAGTGACAGGGTGGGGATATGATGTCGACGGGCAAATAGATAAGACGCGAGGATAACGCCCAACAGGCCGCCATGAAAGGCCATGCCGCCTTGCCAGACTTTCAGAATCTCTAACGGGTTCGATAAGTAATAGGCAGGCTGATAAAACAGGACAAAGCCTAGCCTCCCACCCAGAATCACGCCCAGAATGATCCAGGTGACCAGATCCTCCAGCTGATCCGGTTTCATCGGAGGGGTATCCGCGGGCCACAGGGCAGGGCGGCGCAGCGCCACAACGGCAAGTCGCCAAGCGATCAGAATTCCGGCAATATAGGCCAGCGCATACCACCTTAACGCGAACTCCATCCCGAACAGTGAGATCGAGAACAATTCGGGCGACAGATCGGGGAAGTTCAGAACAGCCTGCATGTGCGTCTCATTGCCCGGGGTTTGCAGGGCAAGTCAACCTTGAGCCTGCGCCATTCTTTGCCCATATACAGATAAACCGTGAGACCGGAGTGTACACATGCAGACCCGCAACAAGATCCTGGACGACGTGTCCCAACTGATGACTAACGCCATGGGCGTGGCGCAAGGCGCGCGGGAAGAGGCCGAGAACGCGATGAAGTCGATGATCGACCGCTGGCTGGCCGACCGCGATTTCGTCACCCGCGAAGAATTCGACGCTGTCCGCGCCATGGCCCAGAAAGCGCGCGAAGAAAACGCAGCGCTTGAGGCCCGCATCGCAGCGCTTGAGGCGAAACTGGACAAATAACGCCCCGACGTTTCCCGTTTCCAAATTATCAGGGCAAAGCTTAAAGCCGCGCAATCCAGCCCGGATTGTGCGGTGATGTGTATTTTGACGCATCGCAGAATTTAATCAAGACAAAGCTGGTGCGAGCGCCAATATTTTGATCGCCGTTGCCGACTGTCCACAACTTATTGCTGTTATCCCCAAGAAATAGGGTTGCCAGAACTCACGCCACATCGCACCATATTTAGTACAGGCCCACGGGGGAAGCCCGGCTTGTAGAGCAGGCAACTAGCGCTGGGGCGCTGCCAGCCCCAAATTGCTAGAGATTAGTGAGGTGGCATTATGGCCCTTTCCGAGCAGTATCTCGAAGAAGACATTCATCCGATCGACATTGTTGAACACCTGGCGGAACACCATGACTGGGATTTTGATCGTATAGGAGACGATCAGATCGCCATGGCTGTCGAAGGACAGTGGCGGACCTATTCGATCACTCTGGCCTGGTCCAACTATGACGAAACCCTGCGCATGGTGTGCTCTTTTGAGATGGAGCCGCCGACAGAGCGTGAAATGCAGCTCTATGAGTTGCTCAACAAGATGAATGACCAGTGCTGGGCAGGTGCCTTTACCTATTGGGCAAACCAGAAGCTGATGGTCTACCGCTATGGTCTGGTTCTTGCAGGGGGACAGACAGCCAGCGCGGATCAGATCAACACGATGATCACCGCCGCCGTCATGAGCGCCGAGCGGTATTATCCGGCGATCCAACTGGTGACCTGGGGTAATCGAGAGCCAGAAGAAGCCATGCAAGTGGCCATTGCAGAGGCTTACGGCCGGGCGTAAAGCTTTGCCCCAAACCGATATGTAACGCGGGAGGGGCAAATGGACATTACGCGTGTGGCCGAACAGGGGCTTGTGCTTCTGGGGTGCGGAAAGATGGGGTCCGCAATGCTGGCGGGATGGCTGGAACACGGCCTTCCGCCAGCGTCCGTTTGGGTGATTGATCCGTACCCGTCAGACTGGTTGAAAGCGCAAGGCGTCAACATCAACACCCCACTGCCCGAAGCGCCCGCCGTGGTACTTGTCGCCGTTAAACCCCAAATGATGGGTGAAGCTTTGCCAGCCATTCAGGCGCTGGGCGGTGGTAAAAGCCTGTTTGTTTCGGTAGCCGCAGGCAAATCGATTGCCACATTTGAATCCGTTCTGGGCAGCGACACGCCCATCATTCGCGCGATGCCCAACACGCCTGCAGCGATCCGCCAGGGTATCACGGCACTGATCGGCAACAACCACGCTTCTGGTGATGATCTGACATTGGCTGAAAACCTGCTGTCGGCGGTGGGTGAGACCGTTCGTCTGGACAATGAGGCGCAGATGGACGCCGTGACCGGCCTCAGCGGCTCTGGCCCGGCCTATGTTTTCCACCTGATTGAAACGCTAGCCGCCGCCGGACAGGCGCAGGGCTTGCCTGCGGAACTGGCAATGAAACTGGCAAAGTCCACGGTGGCGGGGGCCGGTGCATTGGCCAAGGTCGCCGAGGATGACCCAACGCAACTGCGCATCAACGTGACCTCTCCAAACGGTACCACGCAGGCCGCGCTTGAAGTTTTGATGCATGATGAGCAGGGATTCCCCGATCTGCTGCACCGCGCCGTAAAGGCGGCAACCGACCGATCCAAGGAGCTGTCACGTGAGTGAGATTTCATTCGACGACTTTCTCAAGGTCGACATCCGTGTGGGCGAGGTGATCCGCGCCGAACCCTATCCCGAGGCCCGCAAGCCCGCGATCAAGATGTGGATCGACTTCGGTGAGGAAATTGGCGAGCGCAAAACCTCGGCTCAGATCACGGCGCATTACGATCCGTCGGCTCTGGTGGGCAAGCAGGTCATGGCGGTTGTCAATTTCCCGCCGCGCCAGATCGGTAAGTTCATGTCTGAAGTTCTGGTGCTGGGCCTGCCTGATGAAAACGGCGAGATCGTTCTGATCGGACCGGATGGCAAAGTTCCAACTGGCGGACGGATGCACTGATGAAACTGCTGATCACGCGCCCAATGACACCGGCGGTCGAGGCCCGCGCCCGTACCGAGTTCGACGTGGAGATACGTGAAAACACTCTGCCCATGTCGCAGCGGGAAATGTTGTCTGCTTTGACGGAATTCGACGTCGTTGTGCCAACGCTGGGCGATTTGTTCTCGGCTCAAGTCTTTGCAGATGCTGGTACAGTGCGCTGCAAGCTACTGGCCAATTTCGGCGTTGGTTACAATCATATCGACGTCGAGGCTGCGCGCGCGGCAGGGATTGAGGTGACCAACACGCCTGGCGCGGTCACCGATGCAACCGCAGATATCGCTATGACCCTGCTGCTGACCACGGCGCGTCGCGCAGGCGAAGGCGAGCGGCTGGTCCGATCGGGCCAGTGGCAGGGTTGGCACCCGACGCAGATGTTGGGGCAGCACGTCACTGGTAAGCGTGTTGGTATCGTTGGTATGGGCCGCATCGGGCAAGCCATCGCGCGTCGTTGTCATTTCGGCTTTGGCATGCAGGTGGCCTATCAGTCCCGCAGCGTCAAAGATCTGGACTTCCCGGCAGAGTTCTCACCTGACCTGCACAAACTGGCGGCTTCCATCGATTTCCTCGTGCTCGCGGTTCCCGGCGGCGCGGAAACTCGCCATTTGATAAATGCGCAAGTTCTTAAGGCGATGAACTCTGGGGCTATTCTGGTCAACATTGCGCGGGGCGAGGTCGTGGACGAAGCGGCCCTGATCTCGGCGCTTCAATCAGGTCAGATCGCAGGAGCCGGGCTGGACGTTTACGAGTTCGAACCCAAAGTACCTCAGGCCCTCTGCAATATGGAGAATGTCACCCTGCTGCCTCATCTCGGCACAGCAACCGAAGAAGTGCGCAGCAGCATGGGCCATATGGCGCTTGATAACGTGGCGGCTCATGTGGCGGGCAGGGCACTGCCCAACCCGGTTTAGTCGCCCACGGCCTCGCGCCAATGTTTACGGCAGAGCGAGACATAGGTTTCGTTCCCGCCGATCTGCACCTGGGCACCTTCGGTAATGGCATTGCCGTTTTCGTCCTGACGAATCACCATTGTGGCTTTGCGGCCGCATTTGCAGATGGTGCGCACCTCGCGCATTTCGTCGGCTAGGGCCAGCAGAGCGGCAGATCCGGGAAAAAGTTTGCCACGAAAATCCACCCGCAGCCCGTAGGCCAATACCGGTACATCCAGATCATCCACGGCACGCGCCAATTGCCAGACCTGATCATCCGACAAAAACTGAGCTTCGTCGATGAAAACGCAAGCAACCCGGCCCTGGTTCAGGCGGTTTTCGATCATGGCAAACACATCGTCATCGGGCCGGAACATATCAGCCTGTTCAGAAATACCGATGCGCGATGCAATCCGCCCGGTGCCTGCGCGCCCATCAATGGCGGCGGTCATCAGATAGGTCTGCATTCCACGCTCGCGATAGTTGTGCGAGGCTTGTAACAACACGGTCGATTTACCCGCGTTCATGGTCGAATAGTTGAAATACAGCTTTGCCATGACCGGGGTCTAAAACGCTTGGAGATTATGAACAAGACGGCAATCGCTTTTTACGGAAGCGACGTCGCCGTTGCTTTTGCAGGGGCCGAGCTACGCTCTAGGGGATGGAACCCCCACATCTGCAACAGCGACGCCGTCGGCCAACATGTGGCCAAAACGGAGCGAGGCCCAAACAATACCACCTCGCAATCACTCATTACCGGCATGAACTGCCGCCACTCACTCACGAAATCCCTCGCATATCTGAGGGATAGCCAATGTATGACATTTCAATTATGAATCTGTTATGGGAAATTTCCCGGCGCTTTCCCCCGTTTGGACACCGGGCAGGCGATTGCAGGTAACAAAGGTAAAACAATGGCAGATATTGGGGCCTATCTGAAAAAGCATACAGAAGCATTGGTCAAAGACGTCGGAATCGAAGCCGCATGTGAAATTACGGGGAAATCCAAAGCCACATTGGGCCGGTACTATTCCGACAATGCCGAACACGCAGACAGGTTCATGCCTGTGGACGCCGTAGCCCGTCTTGAAAACGCGGCAACTTATCCGCATGTCACGTCGGCCTTGGCGGATCTTAAGAACATCACCTTGTCTTATACCGACCGCAATTCGGAAGAACCGCGCACTGGTGGTGTAAACTCGGACGTGATCGCGCTCAGCCAGCGGTTTGCGATGCTGATGACTGAATATCAGGCGGCCATAGAAGACGGTATCATTACCGTTAACGAGGCCAAGCGGCTGTTGAAAGAAACCAGTTTGTTGCAACAGGTCCTGATCGAGATGAAGCTTCACCTGGAAGAAGAAAGCGTCAGTTAAGTCACTTTTCCGCTGTCGTCGTGGCCAATTCCAGCTAATTTTCGCCGGTCGGGTCGTTTGTGTGGCGCGACACAGATCAGCGGTCAGAGCAAGGTTCCAGATCGCGCCGCCTGCCTCAATAAAGTCACGTCCGTGCGATAGGCTCACCGCGCAGACAATTCCGTTGAGGACCCAAAAGCATGCACCCATCGCAACAGCGTTACAGGAGTCATACGGACCCGGTGGTTCGTTGGGGTTTTCTATGCGCCTGTGCGGCACTTGCGATCCTGATGACGCTCAGCGGCTATTACGAAGGGTCTGATGATGTGATGCGCTTGGTCGGTGTGCGAGATTTGCTGGCCGGACAAGGCTGGTTCGACACGTATCAGCATCGCCTGGGTCCCGACGAGGGTACCTTGATGCATTGGTCCCGCCTGGTCGATGCCCCGATTGCCGGGCTATACGTCGCGCTTCGTGCGGTCCTGCCAGCTGAAACCGCCTTGCAGATCACGGCATTTGTCTGGCCCGCCTCGTTGGCTGCCCTGACCCTGTGGGCCTTCGCGGTCACTGGCGGAGTGCTAGGGCGGCGCGAGGGCGCAATCTCGGCCTTGGTTATCGGAGTGCTGACGCTCGAACATTCGCGGAAGTTCGACTATTTCTCGTTCGATCACCACAACCTACAAATTCTTCTCTTTGCTGCGGCACTAGCGTTTTTTGTCTTACGCAAAGAAAGGCGCTATGCCGCCTGGATGCTGGGTGTCTGCCTAGCCCTTTCAGTGTCCGTTGGAACCGAGTCGATTCTTCAGATCGCCCTGATCGCGGTGTTTTGCGCCATCGACTGGATTTGCAACGGTGCTTCCGCGCGCCACCGCACCATAATCTTCGGTGTTGCCTTGGTCTTTACTCTTGCGTTGACCAGCCTGGCGACGACCGGGCGCGACGGGTTTCTTTACCCAAGCTGCGACGCTCTGACCCTCAGTGTGGCCTTACCTGCAACTGCTGCTGCTCTTGGGCTTTTGGCTGCGGCCTGGATCGGCTCTGGCTGGTCAATGCCGGGCCGGTTCGGGGCCTGTCTTGGTGTTGGCATCATGACGCTGGCCGTTGCCTTTGCCTTTGCGCCCCATTGCCTCAGCAATCCAATTGACGCGTTGCCTCAGGACATGCGGGACTACTGGCTGAGCCAGGTGGCCGAAGCCCAGAATATCTCGGTTGTGTTAGAGCGGCACAGGGGTGAAGCCCTGGCTCTGATGGCCATGTCTATGCTTACGATGGGTGCAGCACTTGCTTTCGCCGTCAAATCACGTGCTGGGTTGGACTATACCTTGTTTCTGGTTTTGATTGCGGTAGGGTTCTTCGTCTTCCTTTATCAGACACGAATGATGACCTTCCTCAGTGTTTCGCTTGTGGCGGTTCAGGCGCAGATTCTTCGCGTGCTTTATTGTTCTTATGCGCAGGATCGCCGAGTGATCACAGGGTTGGCAATGGTGGCATTTGTAATCTGTGCCTCACCCAAGGCGGGTATCAGTCTGGAAAGGCAGATCGGGTCGCTTTCCGGGCCCGCTTATTCGGCCACGGCCGCAGCCGTAGGGCAGGACACATCTGATACAGGTGCGTCTTGTCGCGCACCGCAAGCCTACGCCGCCCTGCAAGATCTGCCCAGCGGCATGATTCTTGTTGATTTCGACTTTGCTGCGCATGTTCTGCGCTACACGGATCATTCGGTTCTGGGCGGAAATTATCACCGGAATCAGGCAGGGATTCTGGCGCAGATCGACCTGTTCCGATCCAATGCGTCTGAAATCGCGCCGCGATTGGGCGCGCTGGGCGTCGACTACATTATGCTTTGTGCTTCCGCGCCCCGGGCTGAGTTCTGGGCCTGGGCGTCGGGCAGCAAGGGTTTGCAAACCAGGCTGGTTGAAGGCGAGGTCCCGAACTACCTCAGCAGCATTCCGGGCGCGCCCAGCGACGCGTTCCGAATTTTCAAAGTAACTGCCGAAAAATAGGTGCTGGTCAGGCGTGGCGCTTCACGATGACCGATCCAACCGAATACCCGGCTCCAAAAGAACAGATCAGACCTAGGTCACCTTCTTGCAGGTCATCGGAATATTTTGAGAACGCGATGATCGACCCGGCGGATGAGGTGTTGGCGTAATCCTGAAGGATGTTTGGTTGCTCACCGGTCTCGGGCGTGCGGCCCAAAACCTTCTTGCCAATGAAATCGTTCATGGTCTTGTTGGCCTGATGCAACCAAAGGCGTTTCAGGTCGGTGTTTTCGATCCCTTCCGCTTCCATGTGGTCACTGATGTGCTTGCTGACCATCGGCAGAACTTCTTTGAACACTTTTCGCCCGTTCTGCATGAATTGCATGTCGCGCCGGTCGATCAGACCATCCGGGCGTGAGCGGCGCAGGAAGCCGTTGTTGTTGCGGATATTATTGGAAAACGCTGTGGCGCAACGGGTCGAGAGGATTTCGAAATGTGGGCCTTGCGCCTCTTCTATCCGTTCGATCAGGGTTGCCGTCGCCACGTCGCCAAAAATGAAGTGGCAATCGCGGTCCCTCCATTCCAGATGACCCGAGCAGATCTCGGGGTTGACCACCAGCGCCGCTCGCACCGATCCAGACCTCACCATGTCCGCCGCCGCCTGTATGCCAAAAGTGGCCGAGGAGCAGGCAACGTTCATGTCAAAGCCAAATCCGTCGATGCCCATCTCTTGCTGGATCTCGATTGCAATCGCAGGATAGGCACGCTCATGGTTCGAAGCCGCGCAGATCACCAGATCAACATCCGCCGCCGTGCGCCCCGCCTGCGCCAGCGCCTTGTTGCAGGCATCGATCGCCATCTCGGTCATGATCCCGGGCTCGTCATCACTGCGCTGACGCAGCGACGGGTGCATTATATCGGGGTCCAACACCCCGGCCTTGTCCATCACATAGCGGTTCTCGATCCCCGAGGCCTTTACGATGAACTCCTCAGACGAATGCTGCATCGGCTCGATCTGACCTGCTGCGATGGCCTCGGCGTTCTTCGCGTTCTGTTTGTCGGCATAAGCGTTGAATGCTTCGACAAGCTCGGCGTTGGTGATGATGTTTTCTGGCGTGAAGACACCGGTACCGGTGATGGCGGGGGTATACATGGCGGGCCCTGAATGTTTCGGATCTGCCCAAAATGCAGTCATGGTGTCATTTGATCAAGGTATGTTGACCCAAGGGAATGCACTGGGGAGAGCCGCTTCATATCTTGAATAGTTCATAAATCGAAGTATATCGCCCCGTAACGCGCGCGGAGATTCCTAATGACAGACGGTATCAGCACCAGACTTGGCCGTCTCAGCCCCGAGATCCAGGCGATCATGGGGGTGTATGCTTTGTATTGGAAACTGGAAGAGACATTTGACTGTATCGAAACGGACCTAAGCCATCCCGAATGCCACATGCTGATCAAGCTGGATCAGCCAAAGCGCATGGGGGTGCTGGCCGCAGACATGCTGAGTGTGCCGTCAACGATCACGGCCACTACGGATTCCCTTGAAAAAGCAGGTTATCTGACGCGCAAACGTGACCCCGAAGACCGCCGGGCGTGGTTGCTGGTGTTGACCGAGCAAGGTGAAGAGGCCCGCAACATGCTGGTGGCCGAGGCCGGAGATCTTTTTCACAGAGCCTCTGGTCTGGACAAAGAAGAAACAGCCGAATTCGCGCGACTGGCGCGCAAAATCCGTGACAACGTGTTGAAAACGGGAATTCCCGAGGGATTGAAGAAATGAAACTCCTGACCTCTATCGGCTTTGCACTGGCCGTTCTGGCAAGCCCAATTGCCGCTCAAGACACCCCGAAACCGGTGAAACTTATTGAGGTGCGCGAAACGGCTCCTGGGTTCACCCGCCAATTCTTTGGCCGCGTCGCTGCGCGTCAGACTGTTGATCTGGCCTTTCAGGTGGCAGGCCAGATCGTCGAGATGCCCATCAACGAAGGTTTTGTGATCCCCAAGGATGGCCTGATCGCGCGACTGGATCAGGAGCCATTTGAGCTGCGCCTCAACCGGGCCCGGCTGCAAAAGGAACAGGCCGACCGTACCGTCGCGCGCCTGTCGCGCCTTCGGGGGACAACCACCAGCCAAGTGACTGTGGATGACGCCGAAACCGAAGCGCAACTAGCCGCAATCACATTGCGCGACGCAGAATACGATCTTGAGCACGCGACACTAACCGCGCCCTTTGACGCGCTGGTTTCAAGCCGTGCGGTCGAGGCTTACACCACCGTCTCTGCAGGCACCCCCATTGTCCGTATCCACGACATGTCCGAACTACGGATCGAGGTGGATGTTCCTGAAATTCTATTCCAGCGTTCGGGCCAGAACGACGATATCACGATCACCGCCAGATTCCCTATTAGTGACGAGGTTTTCCCACTGGAAATTCGTGAATTCGACGCTGAAACCTCAAGCGTTGGACAAACCTTCCGCATCCAGTTTGGTTTGACCCCGCCCGAGGGGCTGCAAATTCTCCCCGGCTCGTCGGTCACAGTGAACGTACAGGTTCAGGACGAACGTACAGGCATCATCGTGCCCGCGACAGCAATAGTCGCTGATGCTACGGGTGAACTGAGTGTTATGGTGTTCTCCCCGGGCGGTGCCGATGGAGGCACCGTTCGTCGCGTTCCTGTGACCATTGAGCCCACGCAAACCGGCGACGTTCGGGTGCTAACGGGCTTGTCCGATGGTGACGAAGTGGTCGTGGCTGGCGGCGCTGTACTGACAGACGGTCAGGCCGTGCGCCGGTTCACTGGTTTCGCGAACTGAGGTGCTGACAGATGAACATCGCTCGTGCCTCGATCGATCGGCCGCTTTACACATGGCTGATCATACTCATAGCCCTCTTTGGTGGCATTTGGGGTTTTCTGTCGCTGGGCCGGTTGGAAGACCCGGCCTTCACGATCAAAAACGCTGTTATAGCCACGCAATACCCCGGTGCCACAGCGGAACAGGTGGCGCTGGAGGTCTCGGAACCGCTTGAATCCGCCATTCAGCAAATGGGTGAAGTGGACGTTATCACCTCGGTCAACCAACCCGGGCAATCGCTGATCGAGGTTGAGATCAAGTCAACATATGACGGCTCCGAACTACCAGACATCTGGACCCGCTTGCGGGCCAAGGTGCGCGACGCCGCCCGAAGTTTGCCGTCTGGCGTTGGCCAGCCTTTTGTAAATGACGGATTTGGCGATGTTTTTGGCCTTTTCTATGCCGTCACTGCAGAGGGCTTCTCGGACGCCGAAAAGCATGATCTGGCCACGTTCCTGCGGCGAGAATTGTTGGCCGTGGAAGGTGTGGCGGATGTTGAAGTACAGGGCCTGCCCAACGAAGCGATTTTTGTGGAACCTGATCTGGCGATCTCGGTAAACCAGAACGTCCCGCTTCAAGCGATCAACGAGGCCATTGCCAATGCGGATTCAGTAAATTCTTCGGGTTCCCTGCGTTCGGAAAACGGTCGGACACCTATTTTGACGGCTGAAGGGTCCGACAGCGTGTCGGCCATCGCCGGTTTGTCGGTTGGCTCACAGGGGCAGGTGATCAACCTCTTTGATATGTCCGACGTGTATCGTGCCCGCCAAAACGATCCCGATATCATGATCCGCTATAACGGGACCGAAGCCTTTACCCTTGGCATCGCCGGGCTTTCAACGGAAAACATCGTCGAAGTTGGCAAGCGGGTCGATGCCAAATTCGCCGACCTGAACACCAATATCCCCTTCGGTGTCGATATCCTGCCGATCTACCAGCAACACGTTGTGGTCGAGCAGGCCTCGAACGATTTCCTTGTGAACCTTGCCATGTCGGTGGCCATCGTGGTTGCCGTGCTGGGTATCTTCATGGGGTGGCGTGCGGCCATTGTTGTGGGCTCAACCCTGTTACTGACCGTGGTGGGTACGCTCTTGTTCATGTCGCTTTTCTCGATCGAGATGGAGCGCATTTCGCTTGGGGCCTTGATAATCGCCATGGGGATGCTGGTGGACAACGCCATCGTGGTGGCCGAAGGGATGCAAATCGCGATGTTGCGCGGTAAATCCTCGCGCGATGCTGCCGAAGATGTTGCATCGAAAACCCAGATCCCGCTGCTGGGGGCCACCGTAATCGGTATCATGGCCTTTGCAGGGATCGGCCTCAGCCCGGATGCAACGGGTGAATTTCTGTTCTCGCTGTTTGCGGTGATCGGCATTTCGCTGCTGCTTAGCTGGATACTGGCTATCACCGTGACACCTTTGCTTGGGCACTACTTCTTCAAGCAAGGCAAAGAAGGTGAAATTGATGCTTACGGAGGCATTCTGTTCCGCGTCTACGGCGCGATCCTACGATTTGCGCTGCGCTTCCGCTGGCTGGTTGTCGCAGGTCTCATTGGAGTAACGGTGGTGTGTTACGCCGGGTTTGGGCTGATGAAACAGCAGTTCTTTCCCAACTCGAACACGCCTTTGTTCTTTGTCCATTACAAGCTGCCTCAGGGCACACCGATTGCGCGTACGGCAAAGGATATGGCGGTGTTCGAAGAATGGTTGGCTGAACGCGAAGACGTGGTTTCCGTCACAACTTTCGTTGGGCAGGGAGCCACACGTTTCATGCTGACCTATTCGGCGGAAAAACCGAACCCGAGCTATGGACATATGATCATTCGCACCGAAAGCCTGGATGACATCCCGGCCTTGCAAGCGGATCTGGAAGCGTTTGGGTCTGTTCAGTTCCCCGAAGGTGAGTTCGGCACAAAGCGTCTGGTCTTTGGCCCCGGTGGTGGAGACCCGATTCAGGCCCGGTTCTCGGGCAGTGACCCGGTTGTTTTGCGTCAGCTTGCCGACGAGGCGGTTCAGCGTATGGCAGCGGCGTCGCCCAACGCGCTGCTTGTCCATCACGACTGGCGTGAACAAGAGTTGGCGGTTCAGCCGATCTATGCCACGGAACGGGCGCAGACCGCAGGTGTAACGCGCGAAGATATCGCCGCCACGCTGCAATTCTCGACCGACGGCATCACGGGTGGTGTGTTGCGTGAACGAGACCGTTTGATCCCGATCATCCTGCGCCGACCGGCGGATGGGGATTATTCAATCGTCGATCAGGTGGTGTATTCGGATCAGTCCGAGAAGTTTGTGCCCATCGAACAGATGGTCGACGGCTTCGAGTACAAATCGCTCAATACACTGGTGCATCGTCGTGACCGGGTTCTGACCATCACAGTCGGCGCGGACATCCCACCCGACCTGACGGCCGCGCAGGTCCATGCCGAAATCCGCGACGCCATCGAGGCCATCGAGCTGCCCACCGGATACAAGATGGAATGGGGCGGGGAGTTTGAAAACTCACGCGATGCGCAGGAAAGCCTGGGCAAGCAATTGCCGCTGAGCCTGCTGATCATGGTGCTGATCTCGGTCCTGCTGTTCAACGCAATCCGCCAGCCGATCATCATCTGGCTGCTGGTGCCGATGTCGGTGAACGGCGTGGTGATTGGCCTGTTGGGAACCGGCTTGCCCTTTACGTTTACCGCACTTCTTGGTCTGCTCAGCCTGTCGGGCATGCTGATCAAGAACGGCATTGTTTTGGTGGAAGAGATTGACCTTGTCCGCGCCACGGGCAAACCCCTACGCGAGTCTATTGTTGAGGCGTCGGTATCCCGTTTGCGCCCCGTGATGCTGGCGGCGGTCACAACCATTCTGGGCATGGCGCCGCTGCTGACGGATGCGTTCTTTGTGTCGATGGCGGTGACGATCATGGGCGGTTTGGCCTTTGCCACCGTCCTGACCATGGTCGCCGCGCCGGTGTTCTACCTGCTTTTCTTTAAGCGGGAAGAGGCAAAATCGAAAACCGTCGTGGCCTAAATCTGCATAATCTGTCCATGCCCAAAGCCGCACGTTGGTTTTGGGCAAGGCCGCCTGAACCACGCGGGATTGCAACTTGAAACCGGTAGGCGACCAGCCCCGCAGATTGTCTGGGACCTGCGCATTCGGGGTAAACATGCGCTGGAAAGCGACTTTTTCGCGCGGTTGTGTTATAGTTCCCTTTTATAAGTTTATTCACATACTTTGGGGGAAGTTTTGGTATGAGCCCTTTAATCGTTTTAGCGTCCAACATCCTGCCCGAAATCCTGAAATCTGTGCTGAGTGCGAAGCACAGGCAGTCAGTTGATACCGTGTCAGACGCAGTAATCAGTGCAGTCAAGGAAACCACAAAGAAAGAAGACCCGGAAGAAGTTGCGGACATTCTGGCCAAGGATCCGCAAATTGCTGCAGACCTGCGGATGAAGCTGGCCGAGATCGCGGCAAAAGAAGAAGCTGAGCAACGCGCTTTCGAGCTTGCGCAACTGGAGAAGAACCAGACTCATGCGCTGAGCGTTATGCAAGCCAAGCTTGATGCAAACAAAGAAGATCAGCAGCAGCAATTTAACGTGTTCAAAGAGGAAATCGCAGATGCGCAGGACGCGCGCGGGCGGTTCGCCCAACTTGCAGAAACCGGAAGCAAGCTGGCCTGGGCGCAACCCATAATTTCCATCGTCATAATTCTGGGCTTCTTTGTCGTGCTTGGACTTTTGCTGATGGGAAAGAACCTGCCAGCGTTCAGTAGCGGGCCCGATAACCCATTCGGGGAACGCCTGTTTCAGATAATCAACATTGTGATCGGCGCGCTCACCGCTGCTTTTGCCACGGTTGTCAGTTTCTGGCTGGGGTCGTCGCAAGGGTCCAAGCAGAAGGACATCAACAACTTCAAGGCCCAGGCTCAGCAGTTCGAAGCAGAAGAACAGCGCACCCGGATGCTGGTCAATACGGTCAAGTCAAATCAGCCCGCGGCAGTTCCAACCGTGATTGCGCCGCAGGAAGAGAAGAAGTTTGCCAATGAAAACAATTTTCCCCGCTGCGTGGATATCATCCTCAGCAAAGAAGGCGGCTATGTCGATGATCCGGACGACCCCGGCGGCGCCACGAACATGGGCATTACCTTCGATACTTTGAAATCCTGGCGGAAGGCACCGATTACCAAGAAAGACGTAAAGGATCTCAGCGTCGAAGAAGCCAAACAAATATACCGGGCAAACTACTGGAACGCACTCAGTTGCGACGATCTTCCGGCGGGCGTTGATCTGGTTGCGTTCGACTTTGGCGTGAATGCGGGAACAAGCCGATCCGGCAAACTCTTGCAGCGAATCGTCGGTGTGGCACAGGATGGCCAAGTTGGCCCAATAACGCTTGCCGCAGTCAAGGCCGTGGATCCCGCCCATATCATTCGACGCTTTAGCGAACTGCGGCTGAACTACTATCAGAGCCTGCCCCATTTCCCGAAATTCGGCAAAGGCTGGACCAACCGCACAAACTCGATCGAAGCTGACGCGCTGAAGTTTTTGAACGTGTGAGGGCTGGGTGCGCAGGGCAGTTTCAGCCCTGCAGCGACTTTACCTCTACATCCCCTTCGGCCTGCGCCTTGATCGCAAGCGCAGCGGCGTTCGCTCCGGCGGCGGTGGTGAAATAAGGGATCTTGTCATATAGCGCGATGGACCGGATGGCCTTGCTGTCTTCGACCGCCTGCGCGCCTTCGGTGGTGTTCATCACCAACTGCACCTGACCGTCTTTCAGCATGTCCACAACGTCCGGGCGGCCTTCGTAGACCTTGTTCACAACGTCACAGGCAACGCCTTGCTCGTCCAGCCAGCTTTGGGTGCCACGCGTGGCCACCAGGGTAAAGCCCTGATCCACCAGAACCTGCGCCGCTTCCTGCATGGCGTAGCCCTTGTCGGCATCCTTGATTGAAATGAACGCACGGCCCGACGACGGCAGCACCATCCCCGCGCCCATCTGCGCCTTCAGGAAAGCGCGCGGGAAGTCGCGGTCCCAGCCCATGACTTCACCGGTCGAACGCATTTCCGGACCCAAAATGGTGTCTACGCCAGGGAAGCGAGCGAAGGGCATCACAGCCTCTTTCACCGAGAACCACGGCATATCCGGGTCGGCCAGCGTCATCTGGTCGGCGATCTTGGTGTCCTGACCTTCCTTGTAGGCAGGGCGCATCGGGAAGTTGGCCAGTTTCTCACCTGCCATGACGCGCGCTGCGATCGAGGCAATCGCGCTGTCGGTCGCCTTGGCGACAAATGGCACGGTGCGTGAAGCGCGCGGGTTCACTTCGATCAGATAGATCTCATCGTCTTTGATCGCGAACTGCACATTCATCAGACCAACAACGTTCAACGCTTTGGCCAGCTTGAACGCCTGATCCTTGATCTGGTCGATAATCTCTTTGGACAGCGAATAGGGCGGCAGTGAACAGGCGGAGTCACCCGAGTGAACGCCTGCCTCTTCGATGTGCTGCATGATGCCGGCGACGTGGACGTCAGTACCGTCGCACAGCGCGTCGACATCCAGCTCCACCGCGCCAGCCAGATAACTGTCGAGCAGAACGGGGCTGTCACCCGAAACCACTACGGCCTCGTTGATGTACCGTTTCAGCTGATCCATATCGCGGACGATTTCCATCGCGCGGCCACCCAAGACGTAAGAGGGGCGAATGACCAGTGGGAAGCCGATTTCTTCAGCGATATCGAGCGCTTGTTCGTCAGTCGCCGCGATGCCGTTCTTGGGCTGCTTCAGGCCCAGTTCGTTGACCAGCGCCTGGAACCGTTCGCGGTCTTCGGCCAGGTCGATGGCGTCCGGGGTGGTGCCAAGAATCGGAATACCTTCAGCCTCAAGCGCGTTCGCCAGTTTTAGCGGGGTTTGACCACCGAACTGAACGATCACACCGTGCAGCGTGCCGTTTTCCTGCTCTTTGGTCAGGATTTCCATGACGTGCTCAAACGTCAGAGGCTCGAAATACAGACGGTCCGAGGTGTCATAGTCGGTCGAGACCGTCTCGGGGTTGCAGTTGACCATGATGGTTTCATAGCCCGCCTCGGTCAGCGCGAAACAGGCGTGACAACAGCAATAATCGAACTCGATACCCTGACCGATACGGTTCGGGCCGCCGCCGAGAATGACGACCTTTTTACGGTCGCTCGGGCGAGCTTCGCATTCGACCTCGCCCATCATCGGGGCCTCATAGGTCGAGTACATGTAAGGCGTCTGAGCTTCGAATTCGGCGGCGCAGGTGTCGATGCGTTTGAACACGGCGTTGACGCCCAGATTGCGGCGGGCGCGGCGGACGTTGTCTTCGTCACGGCCGGTCAGATTGCCCAAACGGGCATCGGTGAAGCCCAGCATTTTCAGCTTGCGGATACCGTCTTCGGTGACGGGCAGGCCGTCCCTGCGAACCTGACGCTCGGCGTCAATGATCTCGCGGATGCGGGCCAAGAACCAGGGGTCGAACTTGGTCACACCGAAAATCTCGTCGTCAGTCAGACCATGACGCATCGCTTGTGCAATGGTGCGCAGACGGTCTGGCGTTTGCTGGCTGATCGCCTTGATCACAGCGGCTTTGTCGTCGGCTTCCTCCCACACGCCCACGTTCAGGCCGGGGATTTCGATCTCGTCAAAGCCTGTCAGGCCTGATTCCATCGAAGCCAGCGCCTTTTGCATCGATTCGTGGATGGTGCGACCGATGGACATCGCTTCGCCGACCGATTTCATCGCGGTGGTCAGATAGGGCTCGGACCCCGGGAACTTCTCGAACGCGAATTTCGGGATCTTGGTAACGACATAGTCGATTGTCGGCTCGAACGACGCTGGCGTAACCTTGGTGATGTCATTGTCCAGCTCGTCCAGAGTATATCCGACGGCCAGCTTCGCGGCGATCTTGGCAATCGGGAAACCGGTTGCCTTGGACGCCAGCGCCGAAGAGCGTGACACGCGCGGGTTCATCTCGATTACGACCATGCGGCCGTCATCAGGGTTGATCGCCCATTGCACGTTCGACCCGCCGGTCTCGACCCCAATCTCGCGCAGAACGGCGATCGAGCCGTTGCGCATGATCTGGTATTCCTTGTCGGTCAGCGTCAGGGCAGGGGCCACGGTGATCGAGTCACCGGTATGCACACCCATCGGATCGACGTTTTCGATGGAGCAAACGATGATGGCGTTGTCAGCGGTGTCGCGCACCACCTCCATCTCATACTCTTTCCAGCCCAGTAGGCTTTCATCGACAAGAATTTGGTTCACCGGCGAGGCGTCCATGCCCGAACGGCAGAAATGGATGTAATCCTCGCGGTTATAGGCCACACCGCCACCTGTGCCGCCCAAGGTAAAGGCAGGGCGGATGATCGCGGGCAAGCCGATCTCTTCCAGCTCGTCCAGCGCCATTTGCACACCTGCCTCCAGATCGGCAGAACCGTCTTCTTTCTTAGGTGCGGTCACGATCGTCGCTTTGGGGTTCTCAAGACCCAGCCGGTCCATTGCCTCGCGGAACAGTTTGCGGTCTTCGGCCATTTCGATGGCGTCACGCTTGGCGCCGATCATCTCGACACCAAACTTGTCCAGCACACCCATCTCTTCCAGTGCGAGCGATGTGTTCAGGCCGGTCTGACCACCCATGGTGGGCAGCAGAGCATCAGGGCGTTCCTTTTCGATGATCTTAGCGACAACTTCGGGGGTGATCGGTTCGATATAGGTGGCATCTGCCAGACCGGGATCGGTCATGATCGTCGCAGGGTTCGAATTCACCAGAATGACCCGGTAGCCTTCCTCGCGCAGGGCTTTACACGCCTGAGCGCCGGAGTAGTCGAATTCGCAGGCCTGGCCGATAACAATGGGGCCCGCCCCGATGATCATGATCGACTGGATGTCGGTTCTTCTCGGCATTGGCCTTGTTCCTTCGATTGTCCGCGAGTCAGGGCACCGCCCCAGTGCCCAAATTGTCCTGCGTTATAGGGACCGCGCAAAAAGGTTCAAGGGGTATCGGAAACAGGGGCGAAATTGCCGCTTTCCCCTCTTTCACTTGGCGGAGTATCCTCTATACGGCCCCTTACGGCAATTGAGGATGCAAGTGCGTATTCGTTTCGATCAGGGACCGGCCGGGCGTGGCACCCGGTTTCAGCGCCCGTCTCAGATCATCCGCGCGGATGTGGCGGAAGAGGTGCCCCAGGCTCTGGCGGCGCTGGATGAGGCGCGCGTGAACGGTGCCTGGGTGGCGGGCTATGCGAGCTATGAGCTTGGTTACGCGTTGGAACCCCGGCTGCTGAACCTGTTGCCCAAGGACCGCCGTCTGCCTTTGCTGTGCTTTGGGGTGTACGACGCGCCGGATCGCGCAGCGTTGCCAATGTCCAGCGGCGAGGTCAGCGACTTTCAACCGCGCTGGGATGAGGCGCGCTATACTCAGGCATTCCGCGCCGTGCACGATGCTATCGGCGCAGGCGATATCTATCAGGCCAACCTGACCTTTCCCATTGACCTGACGGTTTCAGGCGAAAGTGAATCGCTTTATGCGGCGCTGGTCGCCGGGCAACCGGTGGGGCAAGGCGCGCTGGTGCAGCAGGACGGGTTGCCGGATCTGCTCAGCCGGTCGCCCGAACTGTTCTTCCGCACGGACGAAGGTGGCAAGATTGAAACCCGTCCGATGAAGGGCACACAGCCGCGCAGCGATGACCTGGAAGAAGACGCACTGCGTCGGGCCTTTCTGACCTCGGATGAAAAGAACCGTGCCGAGAATCTGATGATCGTTGATCTGCTGCGCAACGATATCAGCCGCGTGGCGCTTCCCGGATCGGTGCATGTGCCCGAGCTGTTCAAGGTCGAGACCTACGCCACTGTGCACCAGATGGTCTCTCTGGTGCGTGCTCAGTTGCACAAATACGTGGGGCTGGGTGAGATTCTGACAGCGTTGTTCCCGTGCGGATCGATTACAGGCGCCCCCAAGATACGCGCGATGGAAATTCTGGCCGAGCTGGAACCCTGGCCGCGAGACATCTATTGTGGCACCATTGGATGGGCCGCGCCGGATGGCCGGTCCGAGTTCAACGTGGCCATCCGCACCCTGATGCTTGAGGATGATCGCGCCACGCTGAATGTGGGTGGTGGCCTCGTTTGGGACAGTACTGCCCCTTCAGAATACGAGGAGGCGCTATGGAAAGCCCGCTTTGCCCGGCAAATGAGCCTGATTTCCGCCTGATCGAAACCCTGGCCTTCCGGCCAGACGAGGGATTCGTGCGGCAGGGCCGCCATCTGGCTCGTATGGCCCGCACGGCACGGGTCTTTGGGTTTCCTTTTGACTTGGAAGAAGCCGTAGCCGCGCTGACCGCCGCAAAAGGCGAAACCGCGCTGCGCTGCCGATTGACGCTGGACTCTGCTGGTGCGTTTGACTTGACCATTGGTGCCTTGGCTGAGAATCCACCGGTTTGGCGCGTGGCCGTATCCGAGAACCGTTTGGCGTCCAACGACCTTTGGTTGCGGCACAAGACCACCCACCGTGCGCTTTACGACTCGGCACGGGCGGCTCTGCCGGCAGGTATAGATGAGTTGCTGTTCCTGAACGAACTAGGCGAGCTGTGCGAGGGGACGATCACGAACCTGTTTGCCAAGATGCCCGATGGTCGGTTCCAGACACCTACGCTGTCCTGCGGGCTGTTGCCGGGCATTTTGCGCGAAGAACTGCTGGATAAAGAAACAGTGACCGAGGCCGTGCTGACCTTGACCGACCTGAAAAACGCGCAAACTGTTTATGTAGGCAATTCATTGCGCGGGCTGATCCGGGTGGAGCTGATAGACACGTGACTAAAGACAGCACGATGATCGGACCGCCGGTTGCGCTGCCGCGGCTGAGGCTGGAATTTGGCCTTTTCTATATCGGACTGCCACTGTTGATTGCCGTACTCTTTCCGCCTAACTGGATGTTTCCGGCGCTGTTCGCGCTGACCGGGCTGGGCATCGTTTTGCTGCATCAGACACCTGGCTTTCACTGGGCCGAACTGCGTTATGAATGGGCCAATTGGTCTTTGCGCGAGGTGTTGCTGTTCACCGTAGTAGTGACGGTTTTCTGCGTAGGGCTAATCCAGATGACGCGCCCGGACGCCGCGTTTTTCTTGGCAATCCATCGGCCTGATATGCTGGCCTTCATCTGGGTTGGCTATCCGCTTTTGTCGGCTTTGCCGCAAGAGCTGTTGTTCCGCCCTCTGTTCTTTCGCCGGTACCACGCGATCCTGCCAAAGGGGCGCGCGGCCTATCTGCTGAATGCGGCGATATTCTCGTTCGCGCATCTTATGTATTGGAGCTGGATTGTTGCCTTCATGACCTTAGCGGGCGGGCTTCTGTTTACATGGGCTTACCGGCAGCGCGGCTCATTCTTCTACGCAGTTCTGCTGCACGCGATTGCGGGCAATATCATCTTTGCGGTTGGGCTGGGTGTCTATTTCTACTCGGGCAACGTGCAAAGGCCGTTTTGACGAGGCGACCCGCCTTGACTTTCCGGGCCTGACAGGGTGTATCGGCGCGACGAATTCTGCGCCCGAAGGGATATGATCCATGCACGCCTATCGCAGCCACACCTGCGCCGCTCTGACCGCCGCAAATGTCGGTGAAACTGTCCGCCTGTCCGGATGGGTGCATCGGGTTCGAGATCACGGCGGCGTGCTGTTCATCGACCTGCGCGACCATTTCGGGGTAACTCAGGTTCTGTGCGACGGCGACAGCGCGGCCTTTGCCGAGCTGGAGAAGGTCCGGTCCGAGTGGTGTATTCGCATTGATGGCACCGTCAAGGCGCGCGATGTCGAATTGGTGAACCCGAAACTGCCGACCGGTGAGATCGAGGTTTACGTGCGAGAGCTAGAGGTTCTGGGTGCGGCCGACGAACTGCCGCTGATGGTGTTTGGCGATCAGGAATACCCCGAGGAAACGCGCCTGCGCTATCGCTATCTGGACCTGCGCCGCGAAGCGATGCAGCAGAACATGACTCTGCGGTCGGACGTTGTTGCATCCATGCGTAAACGCATGTGGGATCAAGACTTCCGCGAATATCAGACGCCGATCATCACGGCCTCTTCTCCCGAAGGCGCGCGTGACTTTCTGGTACCGTCGCGTCTGCATCCCGGCAAATTCTACGCTTTGCCGCAAGCGCCTCAGCAGTTCAAGCAGCTGATCATGGTGTCTGGCTTCGACAAGTATTTCCAGATCGCACCCTGCTTCCGTGACGAAGACCCGCGCGCAGACCGCTCACCCACCGATTTCTACCAGCTTGACCTTGAGATGTCCTTTGTCGAGCAGCAGGATGTGTTCGACACGATCCAGCCCGTTCTGACCGGCGTGTTTGAAGAGTTCGGAGGCGGCCGCAAAGTCGATCAGGAGTGGCCGCAGATTTCCTACAAGGACGCAGCGCTGTGGTACGGCACCGACAAGCCCGACCTGCGGAACCCCATTAAAATGCAAGTGGTCTCTGACCACTTCCGCGGGTCTGGCTTTGCGATTTTCGCAAAGCTGTTGGAGCAGGACGGCACCGAAATCCGCGCCATCCCGGCGCCCACTGGTGGTAGCCGCAAGTTCTGTGACCGCATGAACGCCTTTGCCCAGAAAGAGGGTCTGCCGGGGATGGGGTATATCTTCTGGCGTGATCAGGGCGAAGGCATGGAAGCCGCTGGTCCCCTGGCCAAGAACATCGGCCCCGAGCGTACAGAAGCGATCCGTCAGCAACTGGGTTTAGGCGTGGGCGATGCCGCGTTCTTCTTGGGCGGCAAGCCGAAAGCTTTCGAAAAGGTTGCTGGCAAGGCCCGCGACGTGATCGGTGAAGAACTGAACCTGACCGAGAAAGACCGCTTTGCTTTTGCCTGGATCGTGGATTTCCCGATCTACGAGCAGGACGAAGAAACCGGCGCGATCGATTTTGAACATAACCCGTTCTCGATGCCGCAGGGTGGCATGGATGCGCTGAATGGTGATCCTCTGGACGTGCGCGGATACCAGTACGATCTGGCCTGTAACGGGTACGAGCTGGTGTCCGGCGCGATCCGGAACCACAAGCCTGAAATCATGCTGAAAGCCTTTGAACTGGCGGGGTACGGCGAGGATGAGGTCAAATCCCGCTTCGGCGCTCTGTTCAACGCTTTCCACTACGGCGCACCGCCGCACGGTGGCTGTGCTGCGGGCATTGACCGGATTGTCATGCTGTTGGCGGACGAAGCCAATATCCGCGAAGTCATGATGTTCCCGATGAACCAGCGTGCCGAAGATCTGATGATGGATGCGCCCTCTGATCCTACTTCGGATCAGTTGATGGAGCTTGGTCTACGCATTATCCCTCAGGACTAAGAAAAATCGCCCGCATCAAGCGGGCGGTTTTCGTTTGGCGATTGGAAACGTTCCGTCTGTTAGTCCAGTGGGTTTTCCAGATGATCTCGGTTGACCCGAATACTGCGGGCAGCATGACGTGTCCGAAGATATGCCCAAAGGCACACGAGCGTTGCGGTTATGAAGTAGGCCGTCACCATTTTCAGATCGCCTCTCGCTGTTCCAGGCGAGACTGAACCATCCCAGCGACTTGCGCCGCCTGCACGGTAAAGGGCGCGCCGTTTGCGCGGGACCAAGCAAGTTTACGCGCAGCTTCTGCCAGAGGGTTATCCCCGGCTTCCCGTGCGACGCCCTGCAGGAATTGGGCGGCATAATCCAGAGTGTGATGGTCGTTGGGTCCTGTCAGAACATCGGCGATATGGGCCATGTCGTCCTGATAGGCCATTGGATCAGGTTCGATAACCTCATCCCGGATCGCATGTAAGCCGCTTGGTCGCCGGTCTTCGGGTAGGCGTTCCAGAATGGATTTCTGAAAATAAGTCATTGATTTGATCGGCTTGGACAAAAACCCGTCTGCTCCGGCGGCCAGAGCGCTACTTTCGTAGGTATCGTTGCCTGACAGGCCCATAATGACACCGATACGGGGTGTTGCTTCGGCCAGCTCAGAAATTAGGTCGGCCCCGCACCCATCTGGAAGGCCCATATCGATAAGTATGACCGAGGGGCGATAGATCTGAAGGTGTCGTCGGGCCGATTTCAAACAATCCGCGCGGCGAATGCGTGCACCGCTGTGCAGGCACATCAGGCGGATCGCGTCGCAAGCGTAGCGGCTGTCTTCAACAACCAAAATGGTCTGACCCAGCAAAGGCCGCGTTGCGGTGGGCGTGACGGTGGTGGTGGCAAGTAGGCCCGAATCGTCCATGGCAGCTCTCCTATCCAGCAGATGCTTCACGCTAGGAACTTCTGGCTAACACGACGTTAACGCGCGATTTGGCGCACTTGTCCTTTCACGAAACAGCCCCCATAACCCATGAAAAGCAGGACACAGGAGTGAGACATGATTGGACGCCTGAACCACGTCGCCATCGCCGTACCGGATCTTGAGGCGGCGTCCGAGCAATACCGCAATGCACTGGGCGCCAAGGTCGGCGCACCGCAAGATGAGCCGGATCACGGTGTCACGGTTGTGTTTATCGAATTGCCCAATACCAAGATCGAGCTGCTTTACCCGCTGGGTGATGACAGCCCGATAAACGGGTTTCTGGAAAAGAACCCTGCCGGCGGCATCCATCATGTGTGTTACGAGGTCGAAGACATTATCGCAGCGCGCGACCACCTGAAAGAAACAGGTGCCCGTGTTCTGGGATCAGGCGAGCCCAAGATCGGTGCGCATGGCAAGCCCGTGCTGTTCCTGCATCCCAAGGATTTCAACGGCTGCCTCGTCGAGCTGGAGCAGGTGTAACACCCCAAACCCCGGAGGGTTTGAAATGACCATTACTGCCGCACTTGTACTTTTCGCAGTCATCTGGTTTCTGACGCTGCTGATCGTTCTGCCCGTTCGCATAAAAACACAAGGCGATCTGGGTGATATTGTCCCTGGCACCCATGCTGGCGCGCCGGAAGTGCACCACATGAAGAAAAAGATGTGGATCACAACCGGCATTTCCGTGGTTTTGTGGGCCATCATTGCGGGTATTATTTTATCGGGATTGATCTCGGTCCGGGATTTCGACTGGTTGAACCAGCTAGAGCCCCGCTGACCCAATGTCAGGCCCTTGGGCCTGACACCGCGTGATAAATGTGGGTGAACGTGGCTGCACCTATAATTGGAATCACCAGATTGACCAGCGGTACGGACAGTGGAATTGCCATCAACGTGCCTGCCACCCAGATGGTTGTTGCATGTTTGGCACGTAGCTTGCGCGCTCCGTCGCGCCCGACCCTGCGAATAGCGGCCAGCGTGAAATACTCTCGACCCAGCAGGAACCCGTTCATCGCCCAGAAGATAAAGGGCGCGAGCGGTGTGAAAATTGCATAGAGGATCAGCGCCAGCAGGTTGGCGACAATGAGCACGCCAAGAAAGCTGAGACCGTCAAGTACCGCCTCCGACACCGGAATACGCCGTGCGGGCTGCAGGGATGGAAAATGCTTGTCCTCGACCGCCTGTGCCACCTCATCCAGAAAAATCGAGGTGATCGCCGAGGCCACAGGTACCATCAGGAAAACCGGCAGAATCAGGACCAATACGATGCCGGAATAATTCAAAACGTCGTTCAGCCAGGGCACAGCGCCGATGAAGGGCAGGGAAATTTCATTTCCGGACAACCAGTTGATCAACCAGATCGCCCCAGCGCAGGCGGCAATCAGGAGCAGGATCGTCAAACCAACGCCGCGCAGCAGAACACCCCGGAACTTCGGATCGCCGATCTGTCCGAGTGCGTTGAAAAAGGCATTCAGGATGATCATTCGGTGATCCATTCCGTCAAAGCAGCCACGTCGGGTCGGGGACGTTCGGGCGGTACCGATCCTTCGGTCGCGATATGAATCAGCCCGGCCACACGTTCATTCTCGGCAAGTCCAAAGGCTTCACCGCAGAAGTCGCGGTCATGCGTTTGCCAGCCAGACAGCCAGTTTGCGCCCCAACCTGCCGCCAGCGCAGCATTCAGCAGGGCCAGACAGACTGCGCCAGCCGAATAGGTTTGCTCAATAGCGGGGATTTTTTCGGACGGTTTTTGCACTTCAATCACGGCCACCGCCAAGTGCCCCATGTCAAACTGGCTGCGCGCCTTGGCGATGTCTTTGGTGCTTTTGCCCAGCTTTTGACCACACGCCTCGGTCATTGCCGACAGGCGTGACATGGCACCTTTTTCCAAAACGACAAAGCGCCAGGGCTCAAGTTTGCCATGATCGGGGCTGCGCGCGGCGGCGGTCAGCAGAGGCAGCAGTTCGTCCCGTGTAGGGGCCGGTGCAATCAGTGTTTTGGCGGGCCGGGACCTGCGCGCCTGCAAAAACTCCAGAGCGGCGGGGTTCTTCAGGGACATATGTTAACCTTCTTTACATCACGACGTTGTATGTTGGTCGGCAACTCGCCTGTTTCAAGGGTGCGCCGATGCGTTGCGTGGATCATTTTCATTCTGGTGCCCGTCATGCAAGACTTTGAAGAAAAAGGGATGACAATGGCGAAATCCAACCTGCGTGACTTGCCTGATCTCAAGTCGCTCGCACAGGCCGGGGCAACATTGAACGTGAAGGTGACGCCCAAGGCAGCACGGGATCGGGTGATCTGCGAAGATGATCAGATCAGGGTATTCGTGACCGCTGCGCCCGAGCACGGCAAAGCCAACCAGGCGGTTCTTCAGTTGCTTGCCAGGTGTCTTGGTGTTGCACCTTCAACGTTAACGCTGAAACAGGGGCAGACCGCGCGGAACAAGGTGTTTGTTTATGACCCCTGAGGCCCGGTTTCGCGAATCTGATAAACGCCTTCGGGAAGGTCTAGAGCGGCGGCCAGATCACGAACCTGTTCCGGTGACAGAGTGATCTTTTGAACCTGTTCGGTGCGTGGATCCAGCTGCTCCAGCGTGACACATTCAGCGAAATTGTTGATCACGACATCTTCCTGCAAAGGTTTCTCACCTTCGTCCACAAGCGTAATGACCGTCGAGTCGAATTCATGCTCAATCGAAAACATGTGACCACAGTGCAAGCCACCGGGATGCAATGCAAGCCGTTCCTTCCGCTGTGGGCTGTGGCATCGGCTGAAGGGGCATACTATGTTGAAATGACGGCTCGAATGGCCCAAAGGAAACACCATGCGCAGATGCTTTGTTTTACTGTTGTCCCTGCTGCTTGCGGCCTGTGCGCAGGATACACTGCGTGTGCAAACATCAGAAGATTGGCTGAGGGACGAGCCTGGTTCCCGTGCCGAGGTTCAGACCTTTCAGCAGGTCAGTCAGGCCATCGGCGCCGAGGCGCGTAATCAATGCCTAAAGCAACCCGGACGAAAGAATTGCGAGTTGCGGATATTTGTCGATCTTAACCCGCGCGCGCAGGCCAACGCGTTCCAAACACTCGATGAGAATGGGCAGCCGGTAATCATCTTCACTCAGTCTATGATCCGATCCGCGCAAAACGCCGATGAACTTGCCTTTGTTATGGGCCACGAAGCGGCCCATCACGTGCTGGGGCATATCGCCCGGCAAAGCGAAAACGCCAGCGCCAGCGCCGCGGAGTTTGGCAGGCGCGAGCAATTGCGCGGCGGCGATGCAGCGGCCATAGAAGCGGCGCAAAAGCAGGGGGCCAAGGTCGGCATTCAGGCTTACGTGAAGGATTTCGAGCTAGAGGCAGACCAGTTGGGTACGATCATAACGTATAATGCTGGGTATAATCCTCTGATTGGGGCAAAGTTCTTTGAACGAATTCCAGATCCCGGCGACACGTTCCTAGGAACCCACCCGCCAAATGCACAGCGCGTTCAGATTGTGATCGAAACCGCGGCAAAGTTGGGCCTGACACAATGACCGATCTTGTGCGTTTAGGGATGATTCTGACAGACCGAGGCTCGAAATATGCGGTTTCAGGGGCGCCCGTGGCGTCTCGGGCTGAAATCGATGCCGTGCTGGATGACCTTAAGTCGGACAAAAGCTATGCCAAGGCGACCCATAACACCTGGGCGGCAACTCTGCCGACCGGTGCGCTCAAGGCAGATGATGGGGAAAGCGGGGCTGGAATGGTGATCCTGCGTATGATCGAACGGGCAGGCCTGCAGAACCACGTGATCATCGTCACGCGGTGGTATGGCGGCAAGAAGCTGGGCGGGGATCGATTTCGCCGGGTTCAGGATGCCACCCGGGCCTATCTGGATCACATCGGCGTCCAATCTTGACCTGTGTCAATGTTTCAAGGTGCAATTCCACTACCCTTTTTGGCAAAGCGCGAAAGGGAAAGGAAAACACCATGCCCACTCGAAACACCTTGAGGCTGCACGCCGGTTTGGTGGACGATATGGCCAGAATGCTGGACATCGACCTTGAAGAAGCGGCCATTGGCGGTTCGGTTTCCGTGGATCAGATTTCCGAAGCAGTCCTAAGATGCACCGACTGCCCAAACCCGCAACACTGCCGGTCTCTGTTGAGCCAGGCCACAACCGCGCGGCGGGCGCCCGAATACTGCCGAAACCAGGAATTGCTCCATAAACTCATGCCTTAACCCGGAGGTCATGCCATGCCACGTCTGGGCAACATCATGACTCATTTGCGGCTTGTGCTGCGGATGGGGCAAGCCACCGGCACAGACCTGGTCGGGGCTTATCGCAAGGGCCATCTGAACCACGAAGAATGGGCTGAGATCGTACAACAATGCCGTGGCTGTGCTTGGGCGCATGATTGCCCAGAGTGGCTGGAGCAGCGGGACCAAGTCGATCAAGCGCCTAGTACCTGCCCTAACCGGGACCGATTCGCTGCACTGAAAGCGCAGCAATTGGAGGACGCATGATGGCACAGGTTCCCTTGGGTGAGATTGAAAAGCACTTTTGGTTGACGCGATCTGTCTCGCGATGCATGGGCATTTCACTGACCGAGGCAATGGCGGACGGTCGCCTGACGCCAGAAGGTTATTCGGAACTTGTCACACGGTGCCGGGCTTCAAATTGCGAGGGCCAATGTGCATTGTGGCTGGCCGAGCAGCAGATGCTGGCCGACAGCGCCCCGGATTTTTGTGCAAATGCCAACACCTTGAATGGTTTGAAAACCTGATCACAGCTCACTGTGGCTGCCGTCGCACAAAGGTCGTTTCGCGCTGTGTTTGCAGCCGCAAAAGAAGACCTTTTTACTGGTATCCGCCGTATATTTCACGGGTTCAAACGCACTGCCCTTGTGGGATCCATCACAAAACGGTTGTCGAGAAGACTTTCCACATGAGCACCAAAAATAGGTCTTCCCTTCGACAACCTCGACCGGAATCGGCGATTTCTGGGCAATGTTTGGGGCGTCTGACATGTGGCTTCTCCGTCTTTGGCTGATGTTGTGACACACTTTAGAGCAGTGCAGTCAAAAAGGTAGGTTCGACCCAGTAAATTGCTTTTCCTAAAGGCAAAACTGGCATGGAATCGCCCTGACTCACAAAGTCGTGATCGATTCAGTTGCCAGATCGAGGTTCTACCCGTATTCTGAATACGGCCCCGAAAAGTTGGGCAATATCAGAAAAGTAATAGAGGATTGACGGACATGAAACTGAAACTCGCTGCCGTTGGCGCATTTGCTCTGATCCTGACTGCCTGCGCGCAGCAGGAAGAACCGACACCTGTATACGTCCAGCCCAGCTATGACAAAGCCGGCACCCCCAGCTGCCCAGGTGGGTATGAGCTGGCGACAACCGAAGCAGGCCAGACTGTCTGTAACCCGGTTACTCAATAAGCTATTCGCAGGCGGTCCAAGACCGGACCGCCTGCACCATTTTGCATTTGCCGCCGCCTTTCATGGCGGCTTTTTCTTGCCTGTATCTACCGATACGCCGGTTGGCGCACGTTTCGCGGTGGGTCAGTACTTCTTGAAACGGTAGGGGTATTTGAATCGATGCGGTTTAAATTTGTGCCGCTTGATCGACGTGTAGGGAATATGCCCGAACACGCGCCGCTTTGGTGTGTAGTTGCCAAGGGTTGGTCGTGATCTTTTGCGATGAACCTTGGGGCGTACCTTGGCTTTTGGGGCCAGGTAATACCACTTGATCTTGATTTGACCGTGTTTGTGCAAGCTTGGTTGCTTGCCGCCTGCCGCGATGAAGCTCGTTGATCCGACATAAATGGCCTGCGCATAACCGGGCGTCGCCAAAAACTGCGTAGCCAACAGAAAAACCACGCTGTTTAAGCTAAGTCTAAAGGCAGAAGACATGAAAACCTCCGAATTTGGCTTTCCGTCTAAGATCGGGCGTGGCGGCGTATTAGGCCAATAAACTCACTTCACGCTTTGCCCATGTGGCGTGTGACTACTGAGGTTTCAGGGGTTACACAGGTTTCCCCCACAAATCGTATTCCCCGGCTTCGTCCACTTCGACTGTGACAATGTCCCCTGGTTTGAGGTCTTCGAAACCTTCGTCAATGAACAAGTTTCCGTCGATCTCTGGTGCGTCTGCTTTAGTGCGGCAGGTGGCGGCTTCGTCATCGACCTCATCCACGATGACCTGCAAGGTCTGGCCGACTTTTGCCGCCAGTTTGGCTGCGGAAATCGCTTGGGCCTTTTCCATGAAGCGATCCCAGCGCTCTTGCTTGATTTCTGCCGGGACGTGATCGGGCAGGTCGTTCGACCGCGCGCCCTCCACATTTTCATACTGAAAACAACCGACGCGATCCAGTTGCGCTTCGTCCATCCAGTCCAGCAGAGTCTGGAATTCAGCCTCGGTCTCACCTGGATAACCGACAATAAAGGTCGACCGCAGGGTGATGTCCGGGCAGATGTCGCGCCAAGCCCGGATTTCGTCCAGCGTTCTGGCCGCGGCAGCTGGGCGGGCCATACGTTTCAAAACGTCCGGGTGAGCGTGCTGGAAGGGAATATCCAGATAGGGCAGCACATTGCAGCCCGCGTCCGCCATCAGTGGGATCAACTCGCGCACATGCGGGTAGGGGTAAACATAATGCAGGCGCACCCACGCCTCCAACTGTCCCAACTCCCGCGCCAGATCGGTGATATGGCTGCGCACTTCGCGGTCTTTCCACGGGTTCACATCATATTTCCGGTCCAGCCCATAGGCCGATGTGTCCTGCGAGATCACCAGCAGCTCGCGCACACCGTTATCGACCAGCTTCTCCGCCTCGCGCAGAACCGCATGGGCCGGGCGGCTGGCCAGTTTCCCACGCATATCTGGGATGATGCAGAACTTGCATTTATGATTACAGCCTTCCGAGATCTTCAGATAGCTGTAGTGGCGCGGGGTCAATTGCACGCTGCTGGTTGGAAGTAGATCGACAAAAGGATCGGGCGCGGGTGGTACCGCAACATGCACCGCATCCAATACTTGTTCGTATTGATGCGGTCCGGTGACGGCCATGATGCGGGGATGATGTTCCCGGATGTATTCCGGTTCTGCCCCCAGGCATCCTGTGACGATGACTTTACCGTTTTCAACCAGGGCCTCTCCGATCGCGTCCAGCGATTCTGCCTTGGCGCTGTCCAGAAATCCGCAGGTGTTCACAATGACGGCATCAGCCCCGGCATAATCGGGTGAAATGCCGTATCCTTCGGCGCGAAGCCGGGTCAGGATGCGTTCGCTGTCCACCAACGCCTTGGGGCAACCCAGCGACACCATGCCGATGGTCGGCTGGTCGGAACGGGGTGTCTCGGTGATCCGGGCGGCTGGCGCCAGGTCGGGGCGGAGGTTTGGCGGGTTCGTTGTCATGGCGCGGCATATAGTGGGGAACGCTTCCCCTTGCAAATGTGACGTGTGATTTGAATGATCACGGCAATGATAAGCCAAAAGGCGGAGAGCAGATTATGAAATGGCTGATGCGCATCCTTTTTGTTGTGGTCGCAGTTCTGGGCCTGGTCATCGGCGCGCTTTTGCTGATGCCGGGTGAAAAACTGGGCGCGATTCTGGCCGAGCAGGTGAAGGCGCAAACCGGGCGCGACCTGACGCTGAGCGGCGACGTGCGTCTGTCCTTCTGGCCTGTGCTGGGGATGGAAACAGGTCCGGTGCAGTTCGGCAACGCAAGCTGGGCAGAGTCCGAGCCGATGCTGAGCGCCGACAGTCTTGCCGTTGGCGTGGACGCCGCCGCGTTGTGGAACGGCGATCTGCGAATCAAACGTGTTTTTGCAGACAATCCCGTGTTGCGTCTGGAAACATCTGAAGGCCAGGTGAATTGGGAGTTTGGCACCTCTGCACCTGCTTCGACCACAAATAAGACCGAGTCCGCCGGGACCAACGGGGCGACAGGTGAGGTTACTTTGGATCAGCTAGAGCTGACCAACGCGCGGCTAATTTACGTTGAGAACGGCGCCACCCAGATGGATTTTTCTGGTGTGACACTGGCCGCAAGCTGGCCCGAGGTCACATCTCCCATGATCATGCAAGCCACAATGGCCGCGCTTGGCGGAGCCGTTGAAGTAGACTTGAAAATCCCGGACCTGCCTGCCTTTTCCGATGGCGACGTTACGGCGCTGGAACTGTCTTTGACTGCGCCGGGGGGCGAGATCGGGTTTGACGGGCGCGTCAATCTGGCTGGTGAAATGGACGGAACCACCAAAGTTGTGGCCCGGGACAGCGAAAGGATGTTTGCCGCATTTGGTCAGGCCGGTGTGTATATTCCACCGGGGCTGGGCCGAAGGGCCAACATCATTGCGCAAATGACCTATACGCAAGATGGGCGGATTTCTTTGCGGGATATGACCGCACAGCTGGATAACAACCGTTTCAAAGGCGAGGCGGACATCACCATCTCGGATCCACCACAGATCGTGGCGCGACTCGATACAGGTGATTTTGATCTTTCGCGGATATCTGAATCTGAACCTACCAAGGGCGGCACGTCTAAGTCGAGTGAACCGCCAGTGGATGGGTGGTCGAAAGAGCCTATTGATGCATCCGTTCTGGCGCTGGCGAACGGTAAAATCCGTCTGACTGCAAACTCGATCGCAGTTCCGGGAATGACTTTTGGAAAAAGTGATCTGACCCTGTCTTTGGACCGATCACGCGCAGTTCTGGAAATGCATCCGGCCACATTATTTGCAGGTCAGTTGAACGGCCAGATGGTTGCCAACAATCGCAATGGCTTGTCCGTAGGCGGCAATATCACGGCCAGCGGGATTGATCTTAAACAGGCGCTCGCCACGCTTGTCGGGGTTGAACGGTTGTCCGGCTCGGCTGCGGGCAGTCTGGAGTTTCTGGGCGTTGGCCAGTCTGAGGATCAAATCATGCGCTCTCTCAGCGGTAAGGGGAATCTGGATGTCGGGTCAGGGGTGATTTCCGGATTCGATCTGGATCGGCTTATGGGGCGAGGAACCGGATCGGGCGGAACAACAGTTTTCAACAGCCTGACGGGCAGCTTCACAATGGATCAGGGTGTTCTGGCTAACAAAGACCTGCTGATGTCGCTGAAGAACTATCGCGCTGATGGGGCGGGCCAAGTTGGGCTTGGCGCGCGGGATATTGATTACCTTTTCACGCCCGTAGCGCTTCGTGCCAATTCCGGACAGGGTATCTCGGTGCCGGTTCGTATTGTTGGTCCGTGGAGCAACCCGTCGATCAAGCCGGACCTGACCAAGGTCATCGAGGCGGCGGCAGATGTGAAGGTCAAGGAACTGGAAGACGATGCCAAGCAGAAGGTATTTGAGAAGGTCGGGAGTGAGTTGGATACAACCATCACCGACAGCAATCAAATCGAAGATGCGCTTAAGAAGAAGCTGGAAGACGAGGCGAAGAAAGGTCTGCTCAAGCTGCTTGGCGGAGATTGAGCTTGCTTGGCTTGGAGCACGATGATGCTCCAAGCCGATACATTCAGATGGTCTGGTCGTAATCACCAACACCCGGCTCGGTTCGGATGACGGCATCGATATCGGCAAAGATCGCGCGCATCTCAGCTTCGCTTTCGCTGCTTTCGCAAACAACCACCAGATTCGGGGTGTTGGACGATGCCCGCACCAACCCCCAACTGCCGTTGTCCAGAATAACGCGCGCGCCGTTGACTGTAACAACCTCCTTGATAGCGCGGCCCGCAAAGGTTTCGCTCGCTTCGCCTTTGGCAACCAGCTTGTCGACCAAGCGCTGAAGGATATCGTATTTCTCGGTGTCAGAGGCATAAGGTGACATGGTCGGGGTTGACCAGGTTTTTGGCAGCGCTTTGCGCAGGTCCGACATGCTTTGATCCGGGTTGCGGTCCATTAGCTTGCAGATCTCGACCGCCACGCGCATACCGCAGTCATAGCCACGCCCAACGGGCTCGGCCAGAAAGTAGTGGCCGGACTTTTCGAACCCGGCCAATGCGCCAATTTCTTTAACGCGTCGTTTCATGTGGCTGTGGCCGGTTTTCCAGTAATCCGCTTTGACATCCAAAGCCTTCAATTCGGGGTCACTGGCAAACAAGCCGGTGGATTTCACATCCGCGACAAAAGTCGATCCCGGATACAGCTTGGCCAGATCGCGGGCCATGATCACGCCCACCTTGTCTGCGAAAATCTCTTCACCCTCGTCATCGACGACACCGCAACGGTCGCCGTCCCCGTCAAACCCAAGCGCCAGATCGGCACCGCTGGATTTCACCGTGGCGGACATGTCGTGCAACATCTCCATCGCTTCGGGGTTCGGGTTGTAATGAGGGAAGGTATAGTCCAGCCGGTTGTGGCTGGGTACGACCTCGACCCCGATCCGCTCGAAAATCTCAGGCGCAAAGGCTGAGGCGGTGCCATTGCCAGTGGCACAGACCACCTTCAGCGGGCGGGACATTTTGAAATCACCGACGAGGTCATCGATGTAAGCTTCCTTCACGCCTTCGACGAATTCGTATGATCCACCTTCGTGCTGTTGGCCTTCACCGTTCAGCACGATATCGCGCAGTTCCGACATTTCGTCCGGGCCATGGGTCAGAGGGCGATCAAAACCCATTTTCACACCGGTCCAGCCGTTTGGGTTGTGGCTGGCCGTGACCATCGCAACGGCAGGCACATCAAGATGAAACTGCGTGAAATAAGCCATCGGGCTGAGCGCGGGGCCAATATCCTTAACGCGGATACCGGCCTGCATCAGGCCAAGGATCAAAGCATTTTTGATCGCCAACGAATAATCGCGATAGTCGTTGCCAACGGCGATCACGGGCTCAATGCCGCGCCTGCGTATCTGGGTGCCCAGCCCTAAGCCCAGTGCAGTCATGCCGGGCAGGTTGATCTCTTCGGGGTATTTCCAGCGGGCATCATATTCGCGAAACCCGGTGGGTTTGATCATCGCGTCGCGCAGAAAGCTCCAGGTGTTGGGTGTCACCTCGGGGAGGGGTTTGGTCATAACAGGTCTCAATCGTTAAATCTGAATAGGATTCGCTTTGGCCAGCGCATCAAAACGCATCAATGTGTCAATAAGTTGAGGCATTTGGTCCAATGGGATCATGTTTGGGCCGTCAGACGGCGCTGTGTCAGGTTCTTGATGCGTTTCAATAAAAACTGCGCCAATTCCCAATGAAACAGCCGCCCGGGCCATCACGGGCGCGAACTCGCGCTGTCCGCCGGACGAACCGCCTTTTCCACCGGGTTGCTGGACCGAATGGGTCGCATCCATGACAACCGGATAGCCGGTTTTTGCCATTTGGGGCAGGCCGCGCATGTCTGCGACCAAGGTGTTGTATCCAAACGACGTGCCACGCTCGGTCAGCAGAATGTTCTGGTTTCCCGTGCTTTCGACCTTGTCGACGATATTCGTCATCTCCCAAGGGGCCAGGAATTGACCTTTCTTGACATTGACAGCCCTGCCGGTTTCACCAGCGGCCAGCAGCATGTCTGTCTGACGGCACAGGAAGGCTGGGATTTGCAGGACGTCCACCGCTTCGGCCGCGATAGCGCATTGTGCTTCGGTGTGAACATCTGTCAGGACCGGGATGCCCATCGTTTTGCGAATGTCATCCAGAACCTGCAGGCCCGCATCGATTCCCATGCCACGCTTGCCTGACAGTGACGTCCGGTTCGCTTTGTCATAAGACGCCTTGAACACATATTGCGCCCCAGCCGCATCACAGGCTTCTTTCATCTTGCCCGCAATCATTTGCGCGTGGTCTGCCGTTTCAAGCTGGCAGGGGCCTGCGATGATGGTCAGCGGAAGGTCATTGCCGACTGTCAGGTCGGAGATTTTTACATGTTTCATGGGTCTTATGAGGATACCTGTTCACGAAGGACCGACGCGGTAAGCGAGATCATCAGGTAGATACCAGCAAATAACAGGAATGCCAAAATCGTATTTTCGAACTTGCGCGGATAGGTGGGTTCCTGACTGGGAATAGGGTTCACCGAAACGGTCAGGTACCGAACTTGCCGGTTGGCTTCGGATCGGGTCGATTCCATTTGCTGCATTGCCGTTTGCAGCATCATGTCACGGGCGGCCAGATCAGCCTGGGCGATCTGTATGCGCACGCTCAGCCTTGCCAGCGAGTTTTCGCCGGCTGAGGCATCCAGCATTTCGGCATTCAGGTCTTCCAGCACTTTTTCCAACCGGGCGATATCGGCCTCAACCCCGTCAACTTTGGCTTTGTTTGGTCGAAGGTTGTCCAGCAGGGCGGCAAGCTCAAGCTCTTTGTCTTGAACCAATATTTCGATTTCGGTAATTCGGCTTCTCAGGCTGGCGATCACGTTTTCTGGGTCCAGAACCGCGCCCTGAAGCTGAAGCTCAATCAGTTCTTCCTGCGCTTGTTTGCGCGCCTCCTGCGCGGACTCAAAGCTCTGGATGGCGTCGCGCATCTGGTCTTCGCGCTTTTTCCCAGACAGCGCGTTCACCCGGTTTTCCGCATAGGAGATCAAACGTTCCGAAAACTCGGTAGAGGTTTGTGGATCCGGGGCGGCGACTTCCATCCGGATGACCCCTTCTGTTGGGTCATAGCCGATGGTGATCATACGTTTGAACAGTTTGTATGCGTCTTCCAACGAGGCATCGGGCGCCAGTCTCTGGATCGGGTCGATCCAATCTTGTTTGAAGACATCAGAAAATCCTGCGTCCTGATCCAGCAGCAGCAGCGCCTCTTTCGATTCAAGGAAAGACTGTACCGAAATCGAATCCTGTGTTGTGGCAAACTGGGTTCCCGCCAACAAGCCGCCGACGCTGCCTGGCCCGCCATCGGCCTGTAGGATCAAAAACTCGGAATCGCTGGCGTACATCGGAGTAGCGATGCGGTAGAAATAGAAGCCCACGACAAAGGTCGGCAGAAAAACAAAAACGGCCAGACGCGCAAATAAGGCAAACAGCTTGCGCCGACGTCTGCGGGCAATGTCTTTCTGTATTTCCCCAATCTCAAGGTTGCGGCGTTCAGTGGGGCTGAGCTCGGGTCCGGGTAGGTTGGATTTTTCCGCGCCTACGGCCTGCGGCAGTTTTATACTGACCTTGTCTTTGGCGTTCTTGTTCTCGTTCTGAGCAGAGGGCTTGGCCGCAGCAAGATCCAGAAGATTTGTGCGTTGGAAAGGGTCGATGCCTTTCTGACGCAGCAGGCGCACGGCATCGTAATCCGAGGTCGCAGCCAGCCCATGTTTCTGCGCCAGCCTGCGCGCGATGCGCAATTGTCGGCCAGTCAGGCCCTCACGTTTGATGTCGTCCAGCTGCGCGCCCGGCTGGGCTTCATCTACAGAAGGCTGGCCTTGCGTTGCATTGCGAATGCGCGAGATCGCATCGGCCCGCGCCTCAGCCGAACCTTCGCTTGGCCGGTTGCGGTGCCCGCTATACTTTCTAACCTTGGGATTCGTAGTCATATAGCTGCTTAGCCTCTTCCAAGGATTCAAACATGTACAATTGACCGTTCAGCAAAACGGCGGCTTGCTGGGCAAACTTTTCCAACACAGACGAGCTGTGCGAAACGATGACCAGCGTTGTGGTCCTTAGTTTTTCTTTCAGGATTGATCCGGCCTTTTCGTTGAATTCGACATCCGTCGACGCAGGCATCCCTTCGTCGATCAGATACATGTCGAAATCCAGCGCCAGCATCAGTGAAAAGGTGAACCGGGATCGCATCCCGGCAGAATAGGTCGCAAGCGGCTGATCGAAATACTCACCCAACCCGCAGAGCCATTTGCAATAGGCTTCGACATAGTCCGGGTCCATGCCATAGATCTTGGCGATATAGCGCGCGTTCTCCAGCGCGGACAGTTTTCCCGACACACCACCGGTGAACCCCATGGGAAACGACACACGACATTCGCGACGGATCACGCCTTCGTCAGGTTTTTCCAAACCGGCCATCATGTTGATCAGCGTGGTTTTTCCGGTGCCGTTCGGGGCCAGAACGCCCAGCGACGTACCCAGTTCGACCCGGAACGAGACCTGATCCAGAATCACCTTGCGGCGTGTTCCGGTCCAGAAGGACTTGCTGACATTGTCGAATTCTAACATTCGGGGCCTGCTGCTCGTGTTCCGTGGCGTTGCCGTTCTTTGAGACGGCTGCAAAGGGTTATTTTTACCAATCCATGTTGGCTACATTATGTCGAATTATGAAACAAATGATCAATGCATTGCGGTAAAACCTGTGACAACTGCATTGGCGGTGTGGCTGGTGGACCCTATGTTCCCCATCGTGACACTTGGGCCGCAAGAGGTTTTGAATTCCGATGGACAGCCTTGCCGAGGAAATTCGCGCTTGCCGACTGTGTGCTGATAAGTTTGCGCAGACTGAAACAGCCCATGAACCCCGCCCGGTTGTTTGGTTCCGCGTTGGTACGCCCATTTTGATCGCAGGGCAGGCCCCAGGTGCGAAAGTGCACGAGTCGGGGCGGCCCTTTACCGATCCGTCAGGTGACAGGCTTCGGCAATGGTTGGGGATTGATGAGACGATCTTCTATGATCGTGACCGCGTGTCGATTGTACCTATGGCGTTCTGCTTTCCCGGTTACGATGCACGCAGCGCGGACCTTCCGCCGCCCGCCGTGTGCCGAAAGACCTGGCATGATCGGGTGATGAGCGTTTTGGGCCAGGTGCCGCTGACCGTTTTGGTTGGTGGTCATGCGCACAAGTATCACCTTGGTGCGCGAGGTTCGGTCACAAGCACCGTGCAAGGCTGGCAGGACCATGCGCCGCGGGTCTTTGCCTTGCCACATCCGTCCTGGCGCAATACGGCATGGTTGAAGAAAAACCCGTGGTTCGAGACCGAGCTTTTGCCGGTTCTGCGCGCGCGGGTCCAAGAGGTGTTGAATGACTGAAACCACGGCGTTGGACGCAGCACATGCCGCGATGCAGGCGGATCCGCGAAACGATGCCGCCCGGCTACGTTTCTTTGAGCGGCTTGCCGACAGCGAGCTGTTCCTGATGCTGACCGAGGAAGCGAAGGACGAGAATATCTCGCCCGAATTGTTCGACGTAGCGGATGGGCGCTATGTGCTGGCCTTTGACCGAGAGGAACGGTTGGCGCAGTTCGCAGGTCGCCCTGTACCTTACGTGGCGCTTTCAGGGCGGGTGCTTTCCGGGATGCTGGCAGGGCAGGTGATTGGGCTGGGCCTGAACCTGGAAACCGCGCCTTCATCGATGCTGGTGCCGGCAGAGGCATTGGAGTGGCTGGCCGAAACGCTGCAACACGATCCACAAGAGGTCGAGGAAAAGCTGGCTGAATTCATGCCGCCGTCTGGCTTGCCCGATACTTTGCTGACCGCCTTGGATGCCAAACTGGCAACCGCGGGCGGGCTGGCGCGCGCCGCCTATTTGGTTGCAACCAAGTCAGAGGCCGGCGCACAGGGGCATATGTTGGGCTTTGTCGATGCAGTTGACGGGGCCGAGGCCGCGTTGGCCAAGGCCGCGTCCGAGGCGCTGACCTTTTCCGGGATCGAGGCTGGTGCAATGGATGTTGGTTTTTTCGCGGCCAGTGCGCCCACTGCCGCGTTGCTGGCCAAAGTGGGGCTTCGGTTTGATCTGCCTCAGCCGCAGGTGGCTGAGCCGATGCGGGAAGCCCCCGGCAGCAACCCTGACAACCCGCCAATTCTGAAGTAACCGACAAGACGCAAACACGCGGCGCACGTTGCACCGCGTGGTGTTTCGCTTGGAATGCGGTTACTCCGCAGCCGCTTCCAACTTGTCCTGCGTACGGTTTTCGAAATCGCTGGCGTCATGGCGCTCGTGAAGCTGCGTGTGCGGCTCGCCAAAGGCGCGGTTGACCATTCGACCACGCTGAACTGCTGGACGCGCGTCAATCTCTTTGGCCCAACGCATGACGTTCTTGTATGATTCAACATCCAGGAACTCGGCAGCACTGTAGAGGCGACCCAGAACCAGCTGGCCATACCACGGCCAGATCGCCATGTCGGCAATCGTGTACTCGTCTCCAGCGATGAAGGTCTTATCCGCCAATTCCCGATCCAGAACGTCTAGCTGGCGCTTGGTCTCCATCGCGAAACGATTGATCGGGTATTCCCATTTCTCGGGTGCATAGGCGTAGAAATGGCCGAACCCGCCGCCCAGATAGGGCGCGCTGCCCATCTGCCAGAACACCCAATTCATCACTTCGGTCCGCTCAGGGCCGGACGCGGGCAGGAACGCTCCAAATTTTTCGGCCAGATGGAACAGGATCGAGGCGCTTTCGAACACGCGAACAGGCTCTTTGCCCGACCGATCCCAAAGGGCGGGGATTTTTGAGTTCGGGTTGGCATCGACAAAGCCCGAACCAAACTGATCACCCTCACCGATGTTGATCAGCCAGGCGTTGTATTCGGCCCCCTCGTGGCCTAGCGCCAAAAGCTCTTCCAGCATCACAGTGACCTTCACGCCGTTGGGCGTGGCCAGCGAATACAGCTGCAGGGGGTGGCGTCCGACAGGCAGGTCTTTGTCGTGGGTCGCACCGGCAATCGGCCGGTTGATATTGGCGAACTGGCCGCCGCTTTTACTGTCCCAGGTCCAGACCGCTGGGGGGGTGTAGGGGAATTGGTCGCTCATCTCTTGCCTTTCATGCCTATACCATGGCTGTCTTACAGCTAATATTGCAAATCGCCGAGTCCAACCCGGTGCTTCAGGCTTTTTCTGTAACAATCCGCGACCAAACTCTCACGTTTTCCCGTGCGGGGTCACAGGGGCGTTAGGAGGACTACGAACCGCGCGGGAATCGCATATTGTCTTGGCAGACCTGCCATGACGGCTCCACGGACACAGTTGATACGAAAAGGATAGACCACATGAAACACTTTGCATTGACCTTCGCTGCAGCCATGGCCTTGGCGGTACCCGCTTTTGCCGGACCTCAATATGTTGATGGAACCGGTTTTGCGGTTTCGGGCTATGACGTTGTTGCCTATCGCAGCCTGGATCAGGTTTCGATCGGCCAGTCACAGCCAGAAGGTGTGCGCGGAAACGCTGATATAACCGCAGAATACAACGGCGCAACCTGGGCTTTCGCGACTGAAGAAAACCGTGACAAGTTCCTTGAGAACCCGGCCTATTATGCTCCGCAATATGATGGCCACTGCGCTTATGGTGTGTCCAAGGGCGGTAAAGTTCCGGCCAACCCTAACCTGTGGCGCATCGTCGATGACAAGCTTTATCTGAACATCACCGATGTGGTTGTTGGCTTCTGGGAAGAAGATGTGCCGGGCAACATCAACATCGCAGAAGGCAACTGGCCAGGCATCGAATCCTCGGACGCCTCGACCAATGTTATCCCAAAATTCACCTCGGAAGGTCCTATTACCAACTGATCTGACAACGAGACTTTGAAAAGTTCAAAGCCCGGCTACCTTAGCCGGGCTTTTTGCGATCAACCCGCCAGCCAGAATTGATCCCGGATGTCCTGATCGGCGTCAAACCGGATCTTCACGCTCTTGGCCCCTGGGAATTTGCGTTCACGGATCGTGTCCGGGATCACCACCTCTCCGGCGCCGGTATCCTTGGACTGAAAGCTCAGGATCTCTGCCTCGGTATGTCGCGCACCGCTTAGCACCGTGGTCGGCAGAGCCACCCGATTTGCGCCATGATGCACAGGCGTGGTGACGAAGTAGGTCAAATGCCGACCGTAGCAGCCAACTGCGTCCGGTACATGGTCCGATACGCACGCTTCGGGTATGCCTGGTGCATCATCTTCGCCGTGTCGATGTGACAACACCTGATCGGGACTTAGCATTGCCTTGCAGGCCGAAACTTCTTCCTGCGGAAGTTCAATGATCCGCTTTTTCAAACGGGGACGGCGCGGCTGAGTCGGGCCAGCATTGCCCCCACCTTTTTTTGCCAAACCTTCTTTCCGCAGAAAGTCATAGGCGGCCTTGGCGCGTGAAAACCCAGAACTGTCCCCTTCCCTGTGATCGGGATGCGAATGAAAGGCGATCTGTCGCCACGCCTCTCGGATTTCGCGGGAACTGGCAGATGGGGGTAATCCCAAATCTGCAAGGGCATCGGTGCGCGCACGCACTTTATCTACAGGTTCCATACTCAAAACACTCATTACAAACTACACGCCCCATGTGTCGCCCTGGACATAGTTTTGTCAAATTTCGGGGTGGATTTGCGGGGGTGCGGATAACAATTGGGATCTTGAGATTCAATTGTCGCGAAAACTGTGAATTTGGTTATGAGAGTGTGAAACAGTTTGCACAAAGTAGGATGAAAATCGCCCGAGTGTGAACGTAACCCGGGCGAATCATTGATGATTTTGGTAAGTCAGGCGACGTTTTCCAGTTCAACCTGCGGCGTAATGCCGAGTGCGAAACATACATCCCGCGTCAGTTCCGGGCGGTTGAGGGTGTAGAAATGCAGCTTATCCACGCCGCCATCGATCAGATCTGAACACAGCTCGGTACAGATCGCTGTTGCCAGCAAATCTTCACGCCCGTCGCGCACAGCTTTTTCAAAGGCGTTTTCGACCCACACAGGAATATGTGTACCGCAGCGCTTGGCGAAATTGCGGGCACCTGCCCAGTTCTCGATCGGCAGAATGCCGGGCACAATCGGCTTATCGATTCCCGCTTTGGCACAGGCGTCACGGAACCGAAAGAAGGTTTCAGCCTCGAAGAAAAACTGCGTCAGAGCTTCATCAGCACCAGCGTCCAGCTTGGCCTTAAGCCAATCAACATCAGCAGCCATATCTGCGGCTTCTGGGTGAGTGTCTGGATAGGCGCCGACGCGAATGCTGAACATCTCGGTTTCGGCCAGGGCTTCGATCAACTCAACCGAATTGGCAAATCCGTCGGGGTGGGGTTCGAATTTGTCCTGACCCTTCGGCGGGTCACCGCGCAGGGCAACAATGTCCTGCACACCGGCGCGCGCAAACGTGTCGGCGATCTCCAATGTTTCCTGCCGTGAGGCATCGACGCAGGTCAGATGTGCAGCGACGTTCAACCCTGACGACTTATGCAAGGTCGAGACCGCGTCGCGTGTAAGTTCACGTGTCGTGCCACCTGCACCATAGGTGACCGAAACAAAGCGAGGGTCCAATGGAGCCAAGGTCTGAACCGTGTCCCAAAGACGAAAAGAGGCTTCCAGAGTTTTGGGCGGAAAGAACTCAAAGGAAATTTCAGGTTTGGACATAACGGCCTCGCTGGATCATCTGAGCCTCTTGTGCCATGGCGGACAATGTGAGACAAACTCATATTATTCAACAACAACATGAATGCTGTTCGAAATGCACATTGAGTTCCGGCACCTGCGTACTATCAAAGCGATCCATGAATGCGGTGGGCTGGCCCGTGCAGCAGACCAGTTGAACATCACTCAGTCTGCGTTAAGCCATCAGATCAAAGGGTTAGAGGATCAGGCGGGGGTCGAACTGTTTCTGCGCCGCTCGAAACCCATGAAACTGTCGGCCGCCGGGTTGCGCTTGCTTCGCTTGGCTGAACAGATCCTGCCGCAGGTTGAGGCCGCTCAGCATGAATTTTCTTCGCTGAGGGACGGGCGCACCGGGCGGATGCATATCGCAATCGAATGCCACGCCTGTTTCGAATGGCTGTTTCCGGTGCTCGAAGCCTTCAGAAAGTCTTGGGGCGATGTCGATGTGGACATCCGCCCAGGTCTGGCCTTTGACGCGCTTCCGGCCTTGCAAAAGGAAGAGGTAGATCTGGTGGTCTCGTCCGACCCCGAAGACCTGCCGGGTGTCGAGTTTGTGGAGCTGTTTGACTACAACGCTGTCTTTGTGGCGGCTTCAACCCATCCCCTGGCTGAAAAAGAGTATATCGAGGCCGAAGATTTTCGGGGACAAACCCTGATCACATATCCGGTCGAGCGCACGCGTCTGGATGTGTTCAGCCAGTTGCTGATCCCTGCACGGGTTGAGCCCGCAACAATCCGCCAAGTGGAACTGACCGCCGTAATACTGCTGCTGGTCGCGTCAAACCGGGGGGTTTCGGTCCTGCCGGATTGGGTTGTGCGCGAGGTCAAATATAACTCGGATTACGTGACCCGGCCCCTGACAAAAGAAGGGATCACGCGACGCCTGTACGCTGCGATCCGGTCGGAGGATCTTGAGAAACCTTACGTTCAGGAACTGGTGAAACTGGCCCGAGATGAGGCGCGCAAGCTGCAATCCCAGTAACGGCGTTTTCCGGGGGTCTGTTATGCGTATCATTCCTCTTGGCAAGGGCGCATTGCAGCAGTATACGCGCGGTTTGACCGGACAGGAGCCTTTTGACAATGGTTGGCAGTGCAAATCTCAACATCATGATCAAAGCCGCGCGCAAAGCGGGGCGTTCTTTGGTCAAGGATTTCCGTGAAGTCGAGAATTTGCAGGTGTCGATGAAAGGCGCGGGAGACTTCGTCTCAAAGGCCGATATCGCCGCCGAAGCCATCCTGAAAGAAGAGTTGCTGGGCGCGCGACCAACCTATGGCTGGCTGGCCGAAGAAGGTGGCGCGATTGACGGCGAAGATCCGACCCGCCGCTGGATTGTCGACCCGCTGGATGGCACCACCAACTTCCTGCACGGCCTGCCGCATTGGGCGATCTCAATCGCGCTTGAACACAAGGGCAAGATTGTTGCCGGTGTGATCTATGACGCAGCCAAGGATGAGATGTTCTTTGCCGAAAAAGGCGAGGGTGCATGGATGAACGACACCCGCATTCGCGTGTCGGGCCGTCACCGCATGATCGAGTCGGTCTTCGCGACTGGTCTGCCCTTTGGGGGTCGTTCGGATCTGCCGGCGACCCTGCAAGATCTGGCGCGTTTGATGCCCGCCTGCGCTGGTGTGCGTCGCTGGGGTGCTGCTGCGCTTGATATGGCGTATGTCGCCGCTGGCCGGTACGAAGGTTTCTGGGAACGCCGCCTGAACGCGTGGGATCTGGCGGCTGGTATCATCATCGTGAAAGAGGCTGGCGGCTTTGTACAGGCTTTGAACCCCGAAGGCAGTGTTCTGGAGGATGGTGAAGTGATCTGTTCGAACGAACCGATCTTTGATCAGTTCGCCAAAGTGATCCGGGGCTAAGCACTTTTTAACTTACTTGCGCGGAACACGTGGAATGCGTGACTGCGAAAGCTTGTACTTCGCTTCGGGGTGGGGCGGGTGCCCGCGGGTGCGGTCCCAGAACTGCGCGCCTCCACGCCGCAGCCAAAGCGGTATGCACAGGATCAAACCCACGGCAAAGCCTCCGGTATGGGCCCAATAGGCAATACCGCCTTCGTCTGGATTGCTGGTGATGCTGCCAAAGAACTGTATCGCCAGCCAGATCCCCAGCATGATGAAGGCCGGAATGGTGAAGACCCTGAAATAGACGATCAGGATCAGCAAAATATCTACCCGTGCTTTCGGAAACAGCAGCAGATACCCGCCCATCACACCTGCAATCGCGCCCGAGGCGCCAACGGTCGGCACCCGAGAGTCCGGCCCAGTGATGATGTGAATGAGGCCAGCGCCAATCCCAGCTGCCAGATAGAACAGAAGGAAGGGCAGGTGGCCCATCTCGTCTTCCAGGTTGTCTCCGAAGATCCATAAGAACAGCATGTTTCCCGCCAGATGCATCCAGCCGCCGTGCAGGAACATGGATGTCACAAGGGTTTCCAACCCAAACCCGTCGCTGACCCGCGCCGGGATGATGGCGTAGTCATAAAACAGCCTGCTGATCTTCGGCCCTTCATCCATGATCCCCACATAGCTGAGAAAGATCAGGATGTTGGCGGCCATCAGGGCATATACAACGTAAGGCGTGCGCCCCGAAGGGTTATGGTCACGGATCGGAAACATGATGAGACGCTGGGCTTTTGCGCGCCCAGCGTCAATGCAAGCTTATGCCGCACCTCCTAACAACGCAGCGTTTCCGCCCGCAGCTGTCGTGTCGACGCAGACATGACGTTCGCCCAGAACCCGCGCACGGTCGGGCTTGCCGGGGATCAGCGGCAGAATTGGGCCGTCGCGGCGCGCCAGATGCTGCTCGATCTGCCGGGCTGTTTCGTCATCCCCCCACCACAACACGCCTGAGATGTCGGTCAGGTTTTCCAACCGGTGCAGGTCCAGCATCCCGATCGCTTGAATGACCGTACCGCCAAGCGCCTGAACAGCCTCGGCCTGCGCGCGCGCTGCGGCCTCTCCAGGGCCCATACACAGCAAGGGTGAGCGTGGGTATTCGCTCAGGCGGTTTGATTCACCTGTGGGACCGGGCAAGGATTGAGTTTTGACCGGCACAGGCTGCCCTTGAGGGGCGGGCAAGTCGGCTATAGCACGCCAGGTATCCGCCGCATTTTGACGATCCGGCGCACAGAAGCGGGCCATGTAGTTCGGCCCACCCGCCTTGGGGCCGGTGCCCGAAAGCCCTTCGCCCCCAAAGGGCTGAGAGCCAACGATGGCGCCGATCTGGTTGCGGTTCACATAGATGTTGCCCGCATGGATCGCCTCGGTCACATGCTGCACCCGGTCGTCGATGCGCGTGTGCAGTCCAAAGGTCAGCCCGTATCCAGTGGCGTTTATTTCGGCGATGACCTTGTCGATCTCCTGCGCCTTGAATCGGGCCACGTGCAGCACAGGACCGAAAATCTCGCGTTCCAGCGCGGCAATACCAGAAACCTCGATCAGGGTAGGGGCAACAAAAGTGCCTTCGGGCGGCAGCGGAAGCTCTTTCAGAACCCGCCCTTTGCTGCGCGCTTTGGCCACGTGATCAGCTATGCCTTGCCGGGCCTGCGCGTCGATCACCGGGCCGCAATCGGTTGAGATCAGCCAAGGATCTCCAATGCTCAGCGCGTCCATTGCCCCTTTGAGCATTGTCAGCACGTCTTCGGCGATGTCTTCCTGCAGATACAGACACCGCAGGGCTGAACAACGCTGACCCGCCGACTGAAAGGCGCTTTCGATGATTGATTGTACTGCTTGTTCGGGCAGGGCCGTGCTGTCGATGATCATTGCGTTCAAGCCGCCAGTTTCCGCGATCAGCGGCGTACCGGGGCGCATGTTCTCGGCCATCGCGGCCCTGATTTTGAGCGCGGTGGCTGTCGACCCGGTGAAGGCCACACCCGAAATGCGTTCATCCGACGTCAGCGCTGCGCCTACAGCAGGTCCTCCGGGCAGCAATTGCAGTGCGTCGCGCGGTACGCCCGCCTCGTGCATCAATTGAATGGCGCGATGCGCAACCAATGGCGTTTGCGGTGCAGGCTTGGCCAACACAGCATTTCCGGTGGCCAGCGCCGCTGCGATCTGCCCTGAGAAAATGGCCAGAGGGAAGTTCCACGGGCTGATACAGGTGAAAATACCCGCAGGCTTGGCCGCAGGAATGTTGGCCGCGTAATACCGTAGGAAGTCCACCGCCTCGCGCAGTTCCGCCACCGCGTCAGGCAGGGATTTCCCGGCTTCGCGAGCAAGAAGGGCGAAAAGCTCGCCATAGTTCGCTTCATAAAGATCGGCAGCAGCGTTCAGAACGCGCGAACGCTCAGCAGCCGGTGTGTCCCAGGGGTTGGCCGAGGCCAGGGCCAACTCTACATCCGCCGCGCTGGCTGGCGCAACGAATCCGGGCCGGTCCTGCGGGTTGGCCGGGTTGGTAACAGGTTCTTCGGCCTCTGGTTTGGCCTTGTCGGCCAATAGAGGTTGAGCAAACCAGTGATAGGCCCGGAACCCATCCCGCGCCGCCTCGATCCGATCCAGAGTGGGTGTGTGGTGCAGATCAAACCCTTTGGAGTTAGGGCGTTCTGGTTGAAACAGCTCGGGCCCTGTCGGCAGGGCGGGCGGCGGCGTCTGTACAATGACAAACGGATCTGCGGCGACCTCTTCCGGGGGCACGTTTTCATCGACGATCTGGTTCACGAAAGAAGAGTTTGCCCCGTTTTCCAACAGGCGTCGCACCAGATATGCCAGCAGGTCACGATGCGCCCCGACCGGCGCATAAATCCGGCACCGGGTGTTCTGTTTGTTCATCACGATCTGATGCAAAGTTTCGCCCATGCCGTGCAGGCGTTGGAACTCATAGGGCTGCTCGTCAGCCATATGCCGAATGGCGCTGACCGTATGGGCGTTATGGGTGGCAAATTGCGGATAGATTCGGTCGGTCATGTTCAGCAACTTGCGGGCATTGGCGATGTAGGAAACATCGGTTGCCGCCTTGTGGGTGAACACCGGAAACCCATCCACGCCTTCGACTTGCGCGCGTTTGATCTCGGTGTCCCAATAGGCCCCTTTGACCAGGCGCACCATCAGCTTGCGGTCGTGGCGCTGCGCCATGTCGTACAGCGTATCCAGAACCAGCCCGGCGCGCGGTCCGTAAGCCTGCACCACGATACCGAACCCGTGCCACCCGGCGAGGGCCGGATCAGACATGACCGCTTCGATAACCTGCAGCGATAGCGACAGGCGGTCTGCCTCTTCTGCATCGACGTTCAGACCCATGCCGGCGGCTTTGGCCAGCAATGCAAGAGCCCGCAGTCGCGGGACCAACTCGTCCATGACCCTCTGTTCTTGCGCCAGCTCATAGCGAGGATGCAGGGCGGACAGCTTGACCGAGATACCTGGATTGGCACGGATGTCGTCATGGGTGCAAGCATCGGCAATGGCCGAAATAGCGCGGGAGTATGACAGGTGATAGCGCGCTGCGTCCGCCTCAGTCCGCGCGGCTTCGCCCAGCATATCGTAGGAGTAGGTATAGCCCTTTCCCTCCATTCCACGGGCGCGATCCATCGCGGATTGAATGGATTCACCCAGAACGAATTGCCGTCCCATTTCCTTCATCGCTCGGGCCACGGCGGTTCGGATCACTGGCTCACCCAGTCGTTTTATGGCCCCTCGCAATGCCCCGACCGGAGAGGCTTTGCCCTCGTCCAGAACCTTACCGGTCAGCATCAGCGCCCACGTGGACGCGTTCACCAGCGATGACGAGGATTTTCCCAGATGTTTGCCCCAGTCGGACGGAGCGATCTTGTCATCGATCAACGCGTCGATAGTGTCAGCATCCGGCACGCGCAGCAACGCTTCGGCCAAACACATCAATGCGATGCCTTCATCAGTAGACAGGCCGTATTCGGCCAGAAACACTTCCATCAACCCCGGCGAAGTGCTGGAGCGGATGTCGCGAACCAACTGCGCCGCGGCGGCGCAGATTGTGACACGATCTGCATCCGTCAGGTCTGCTTGAGTGATCAGGGTATCAAGGACAGCCGATTGATCGGCATAGGTTGGCGTGTCGATAAGTGTGCGCAGGCTGTGTGACATGAGTCCTCCGGTCTTTGCGCTAATATAGGGTGGAAAATACAGGACAATGGCCCAAAATTTATGTATCCGAAGGCAAGTGTTCTGATTTTGTGGAAATAGGCAGTGCAAATGGACTTTCCTGATCTGGATCGGTTCGATCGGTCGATTCTGAAAATTTTGGCTGAAGACGGTCGTGCTTCGGTCGCCGATCTGGCGCGCGAGATCGGCTTGTCGAAATCCCCGACACAGGCGCGGCTCAAGCGGTTGGAGGCGAGCGGAGTGATTAAGGGGTATCGGGCAATGCTGGATCCGATCCGCCTTGGGCTGGATCACGTGGCTTTTGTCGAAGTGCGCATGACGGACACGCGCGAAAAGGCGCTGGCCGAGTTCAATGCCGCTGTCCGTAAGATCGCCGAAGTCGAGCAGGCGCATATGATTGCATCGAATTTCGATTATCTTCTAAAAGTTCGCACCGCCACGATGTCCGAGTACCGTCGTGTCTTGGCCGAGAAAATCTCATCCCTGCCGCATGTTGCCAGCACGTCAACTTTTGTGGCGATGGAGGCTGTTAAAGAAACCGGTATGCTTGGCGGGTTTGAACAACAGGCTTGACGGAACAGGATTTCAACCCACCCTAGGGGCATGAAACGAGTATTCGCTGCCACGAGTCTTATGATCGCCTTTCCGCTTTTGGCGCTCGCTGAAACATGCCCTATGTCTCCGGATCATACGGAAGGGGTTGAGGCGCTCATTAAGCAGGTTCAAAAGGCAAAGTCGCAAAGCGACGCGCGTGCCATCTCGGATCAGATGTGGGTGCTTTGGACGGATGCACCGGACTCTCGATCACAAACCTTGTTGGATCGGGGGATGGCACGACGAGAAGCTTGGGATTTGCTGGGCGCCTTGGACGACTTCAACCAACTTGTCGACTATTGTCCGACCTACGCTGAAGGTTACAATCAGCGAGCTTTTGTAAACTACCTCAGGCAGGATTTTGGTGTGGCTTTGCAAGACTTGAACGTCGCAATTGAATTGTCGCCAAACCACATTGGGGCACTCAGCGGGCGTGCTTTGTCTTTGCTGGGTTTGAAGCGCCTGGAGGATGCGCGAGCGGCACTGTCTGAGGCTCTTGATCTCAATCCCTGGCTGTCAGAGCGGGCGTTGATAGAGCCGGGTGGTCTGTTGGAACCGCCTGGAAAGGACATCTGACAATAGGGCCTTGGTATCCGAATAGCCGGTGGGCACGCATTAACGTGATAGTATTCGCCGCTTTTCAGCCATGGCCTCACGTCGTCTCTGTTCAATTCCCAGTTTGAAAGACTTTTCGACAAAGTCGATGTGTTCGGTTGCCGCTTTTTCGGCTCGTTCTTCATCACCGTCGATCACCGCGCGACCCAATTCTAGATGCTGCTGCAGCAGCTTTTCCCCCGTTCCGTCAATCGTGCGCAGGAAATCACGATTGTAGAAAACGCCTTTACGGGTGAGTTCGTAGATCGACGCCATCATATGGATGAGGGTTGCGTTCTGACTGGCATCGACAATCGCTGAGTGAAGCGCAAAGTCTGCCTCTTGCGAGGCTTTGGCGTCTTGCTCCTGCCAGGCACGCTCATTTTCGTCTAGGATTTCGGCGATCCGCTCCTTGTCCGCCTTGGTTGCCCGACGTGCAGCAAGGCGGGCCGCGAAGCCTTCCTGCTCGCGGCGGTATTCCAGATAATCAAAAAAAGCAGGCTCGTGCCGTTCATACAGTGCAAGAAGAGCAGGCATCATGGCCTGTCCGGTCAGGGCTGCCACGAACGTGCCTTCGCCGTGCTGCGTGGCAACCAGACCGCGTTCTTCCAGCACCTGAAGCGCCTCGCGTAGCTTTGGGCGCGATACGCGCAACATTTCGGCAAGATCGCGTTCCGAAGGCAGTTTCCGGCCCTGTTTCAGGATGCCCGAGGCGATCAGATCTTCGACTTGTGCAACCACAGCCTCGGCCAACGATTCGTGTCCAACCGGTTCAAAAATTGCCTTGGTGTTCATGATGCACTGCCCTGTTTGAAGCTGGAAATCCGCAGCAACTGGTAAACAAACATAACCGTATCCGCGCGAAACTCAAGCTTCTGAGCGTTCTTACAAGTAGCTAGGTACTTTGTTGTTCGTGAAAGGTTTTTGGGATTTGTCCTATTTTTTAGCAGATCTCAAAAGTTGTTCTTTAGGCCGCGTCTAACGTCGCAGGGATTTTTGGGAATCAACCAATGGTAAATAAAATTGTTGACTGGCTAACTCTGGTAAAGTTAGTTTACCACCGGAGCGGCGCTGGAAGAGCCTGCGCCAATGATCGGGCTGAAACCCCGACCAACCCTGGAGGAGAATTCATGAAGAAGACCCTGACGAGCTTGGCCGTGGCGGCCAGCATTATGGCCGCGCCTGCGGTTGCCGCAGACAAACTGCTGTTGAAAACGCCGATTGCGTTCTCGACCGAATTGCCGGGCTTGGGCTCGCCGATCCCGCGTGTTGCCGAACAGCTTGACGTGATGTCGGGCGGCACGCTGAAGATGAAAGTGTACGAGCCGGGCAAGCTGGTTCCGCCGTTCGAAATTTTGGACGCGGTATCCACTGGAAAGATCAACTCGGGCTACACCACAGCCGGATATTGGGCCGGTAAAATCCCGGCTGCGCCGCTGTTTTCGGCTGTGCCTTTTGGCCCCGAAGCGGGTGAATACATGGCGTGGCTCTACTACGGCAACGGCATGACTCTGTATCAGGAAATGTATGATCAGGCCGGTTACAACGTAAAAGTTCTGCCTTGCGCAATCATCGCACCCGAAACCTCGGGTTGGTTCGCAACCGAGATCAACTCGCCCGAAGACCTGAACGGTCTGAAGATGCGTTTCTTTGGTCTGGGCGGCAAAGTTATGCAGAAGTTGGGTGTTGCAACGTCGCTGCTGCCGGGTGGTGAGATATTCCCCGCGCTGGAAAAAGGCGCGATTGACGCGACTGAATTTTCGATGCCCGCCATTGATGCGCGCCTGGGCTTCCATAAACTGGTCAAGTTCAACTATTTCCCCGGCTGGCACCAGCAGGCGACTGTGTTCGAACTGCTGATCAACAAAGACGTCTGGAATGAAACCAGCGACCAGCACAAGGCAATCATTGAAAGCGCCTGTAAGGCGTCGATGGCGGACAGCTTTGCCGAAGGTGAAGCGATCCAGCATGCCGCGCTGATCGACAACGTTGAAAACAACGGTGTCACCATCAAGCAGTGGTCGCCCGAGATGCTGGATACCTTCCGCGCCACCTGGGACGAAGTTGCCGCTGAAGAAGCCGCAAACGATGCCTTTTTTGCACAAGTCCTGGCCGACATGAACGAATTCCGCGACGGCTACAACCTGTGGAAGACCAACGCGTTCCTCCCACGTCAGTAAACTCTCCCTAACTGACGTTACCGGGGCGGCGGAATCCGCCGCTCCGAACTCTCCCAAAAACGGAATTTCTAACCTTTCACTGCCCCGCACGCCGGGGTGCTGAGCGAGGAATGACCATGGCCAACGAACTATATACAAATGATCCGGTCGAAGCCTATGAAGGCATTCTGGAGCATCCCGAAACAGACCGCCAGAAAATTGCCGTCGCTATCGACACGGGCGTCAAAGCGGTAGGCCATGTGGTCATGTGGGCGAATATCCTGCTGATGGCTGCGATCTTCAGCCAGGTTTCGCTGCGCTACCTGTTCAGCCAGAATTACCCCAAGCTGGACGAGATCCAGTGGCATTTCTACGGCATTGTCACGATGATCGGCATTTCCTATGCCTTGATCACCGACAGCCATGTCCGCGTTGACGTCCTGCATATGCAGTTGTCACGCCGCGCGCAGCGGATCATCGAAGTGATCGGTATCCTGACCCTGCTGACACCGTTCATCTATTTGATGGTCGACCAGGGGTACGACTATTTCTACGAAAGCTTCCGCGTCAATGAACGCTCGGACAGCCCAACGGGTCTGCCTGCGCGCTGGGCGTTTAAGGCGGTCATTCCGATCAGTTTCATCCTGCTCGCCCTGGCGGCACTCGCACGGTTGATCCACGATGGGCACGCGCTGCTTTACGGACCGGCCTCGGAACGGGAAGGCGCGCCGCTGCGTCGTATCCTGCTGGTTCTGGCCGTGTTCGCTGCCGTCTGCGTGGGCCTGACCTTCCTTGTCGAAACGACCGAGGAAAAGCTGGTCATCGCCATGTTCCTGACCTTCATCGCGCTGCTGTTCACCGGCTACCCGGTGGCGTGGGTGCTGGCCGGTGTCGGCGTGGCCTATTGCGGTCTGGCTTACCTGTTCGACAACGATCTGATGCTGTGGACGGGGCTGGAGAGCACTTTTACCGGGCTCGATTACCTGACCCTCGGAGCGGTCGTGAACCGGGTCTATGCCACCATGTCCAACGCAGTTCTGGTTGCGCTCCCGATGTTCATCTTCATGGGCCTGATGCTGGACGAATCCGGTGTGGCCGAGCGTCTGATGTCCTCGATGCAGCGCCTGTTCGGCACCGTGCGCGGCGGTCTGGCGATCACCGTGACCCTGATCGGGATCATTCTGGCAGCCTCGACCGGCATCATCGGAGCATCGGTCGTGCTGCTGGGCGTGCTGTCGTTGCCGTCGATGATGCAGCAGAAATATCAGCCGACGTTGGCTGCTGGCGTGGTTTCAGCGTCCGGTACGCTGGGTATCCTGATCCCACCGTCCATCATGCTGGTGATCATGGCCGACCAGATGGCCTTGTCTGTCGGAGACCTGTTCATGGCGGCTGTCTTCCCCGGCGTGATCATCGGTGGCCTGTACCTGACCTACATCTTCATTCTCGCACTGGTGAAGCGTGATGCGGCCCCTGTGCCCGAGGGCGCAAAAGCTCCCGATTGGGCCGCTGTCAAGGACGTTCTGATTGCCGTCATCCCAACGCTGATGCTGATCCTCGCCGTGCTGGGTTCGATCTTTGCAGGTCTGACCACGCCGACCGAAGCCTCGGGCATCGGTGCGCTGGGTGCGACGCTGCTGGCACTGGGCTATCGTAAGCTGACCTTTGCGAAACTGTGGAACGTGCTGGTGTCGACCTTCAACACCACTGCGTACATCTTCGCGATCTTCCTTGGTGCGACCGTATTCTCTTACGTCCTACGGGAACTGGGCGGAGACGAGCTGATCGAGCATGTGGTGCAATCCACCGGCTTTGGTGCCTACGGCACAATCCTTTTCATCCTGTTCATCGTCTTCTTGCTGGGCTTCGTTCTGGACTGGATCGAGATCACGCTGATCGTGTTGCCTCTGATGCGGCCCATCGTGAACGGGTTGGGCATCGACATCCCCGGCTTTGGCGTTCTGGATGAACCCGCGCTGGTGTGGTTCGTGATCCTGGTGGCGGTGACGCTGCAAACCAGCTTCCTGACGCCGCCTGTGGGCTTCGCCCTGTTCTATCTGAAAGGCGTTTGCCCGCCCGAGATCAAGCTGACCCACATTTACAAAGGCATCATCCCCTTCGTGTTGTTGCAGTTGACCGGTCTGGCGTTAGTCTTCCTATGGCCGACCCTAGCCACCTGGCTGCCCTCGGTCGCCTACTAAGGAGCCTGCCTGATGCGTCTGAGCCAATGTCATAACTTCCACGACTTCCGGCGGCTGGCCAAGCAGCGGCTGCCGGGGCCCATCTTCAACTATATCGACGGTGGCGCAGATGATGAGGTGACGTATCGGGAAAACACCAACGCATTTGATCGCTGCGATCTGCTGCCTTCGGTCCTGCGTGGGGTGTCCGATGTGGACATGTCGGTCACCGTGATGGGGCAAAAGCTGGATATGCCCGTCTATTGCTCACCCACCGCCTTGCAGCGCCTGTTCCACCATCAAGGCGAGCGCGCGGTTGCGGCGGCGGCTGAGAAATACGGGACGATGTTCGGCGTATCCTCGCTGGGGACTGTGTCGCTGGAGGAGCTTCGGCAAAAACACAAGAACCCGCAGGTCTATCAGTTCTATTTCCACAAGGATCGCGGCCTGAACGCCGCCATGATGCAGCGCGCCAAAGAGGCCGGTGTCGAGGTCATGATGCTGACCGTCGACAGCATCACCGGCGGCAACCGTGAGCGTGATCTGCGCACCGGCTTCTCGATCCCATTCCGTCTGACGCTGGGCGGCATGATCCAGTTTGCAATCAAGCCGATGTGGGGGATCAACTATGTCACGCACGAGAAATTCCGCCTGCCGCAGCTGGAAGAACATGTCGATATGGGTGGAGGTGCCAGCTCGATCGGCGGCTACTTTACCGACATGCTCGATCCGTCGATGAACTGGGATGACGTGGCACAGATGGTGCGAGACTGGGACGGTCAGTTCTGTCTCAAAGGCATCATGACCGTTGAGGATGCCAAACGCGCAGATGAAATCGGCTGCACCGGGATCATCTTGTCGAACCACGGGGGCCGCCAATTGGACGGCTCACGCACGCCCTTCGACCAACTGGCCGAGATAGTCGATGCAGTTGGTGACAAGCTGGACGTGATGATGGACAGCGGCATTCAGCGCGGCACGCATGTGCTCAAAGCGTTGTCAATTGGGGCCAAAGCCGTGGGTGTTGGTCGTCACTACCTGTACCCGTTGGCTGCCGCAGGGCAGGCGGGGGTCGAGCGCGCACTTGGCCTGATGCGGGCCGAGATTGAGCGCGACATGAAACTGATGGGCGTCACCAGCGTTGACCAGTTGAGCCGCGAGAATATCCGTTTCCGCAGCGCTTGAACCCAAGATGGGGGCCGAGATGACCAATGAAGAATTGATCAAGCACTTCCGCTCCGTCGTCGGATCGCGCCACGTCCTGACAGGCGAGCGCGCGACCGAGCGGTTTCGGCGTGGGTTCCGCTCGGGCGAGGGGGAGGCGCTGTGTGTCATTCAGCCTGGTACGCTGTCGGAACAGTGGAAGGTTCTGCAAGCTTGTGTTGCATCGGACAAGATCGTCATCATGCAGGCCGCCAACACCGGCCTGACAGAAGGATCGACACCGTCGGGCAGCTATGACCGCGATGTCGTTCTGATCAACACCCGCCGGATGGATACACTGGTCCCGTTGAACAATGGCGAGCAAATCGTCAGCTTTCCCGGTGCCACCCTGTTTGCTTTGGAAAAACTTCTGGCCCCGCTGGGGCGCGAGCCGCATTCGGTGATCGGTTCCTCGTGCATCGGTGCATCGATTGTGGGTGGGGTCTGCAATAACTCGGGCGGGTCTTTGGTCGAGCGTGGGCCCGTTTACACCGAACTGTCCGTGTACGCCCGGATATCCGAGCAGGGCGAGCTGGAACTGGTCAACCATCTGGGCATTGATCTGGGCGACACGCCCGAGGAAATTCTGGCAAGCCTTGACGCCGGCACTTTCGACCGCAACCCGGGGGCCACGAACAAACGGGCGTCAGCAAGTGACTACGCACAGATCGTGCGGGATGTGGACGCAGAAACGCCTGCACGTTTCAACGCAGACAAGGCCAAACTGTTCGAATCCGCTGGTTCTGCCGGAAAACTGGCGGTTTTTGCTGTTCGCCTTGATACCTTCCGGAAAAACGACGCGGAAAAAGTGTTCTATATTGGAACGAACAGCCCCGATGATCTGGCCGCTTTGCGCCGCCATATCCTGTCTAGGTTCAAGTCACTGCCTGTTTCGGCCGAATATATGCAGCGTGAAGTGTTCGACATCACCGCCAAATACGGCAAGGACACAGTTGTGATGATCGACAAACTGGGGACGGATCGCTTGCCGTTCTTCTTCGCGATGAAAGGCGCGGTTGATGCGCGGCTTCGGCGTATACCGCTCCTCGGCAATTTTACTGATCGTTTCATGCAAATGGCCGTAGCGCTTTGGCCGCGTGTTCTGCCCAAGCGGATGGTCGAGTTCCGCGACAAGTACGAACATCACCTGATCCTGAAGATGAAAGATGACGGGATCGCAGAGGCTGCTGCGTGGTTGCCGGATTTTCTGAAAGACCGTGAAGCTGGGTTCTTTGAATGCGATATGCGCGAGGCCAAGATTGCCGGCCTGCATCGTTTCGCAGCCGCCGGAGCCGCCGTGCGTTACATGGCGCTGCATAACTCGGATGTAGAAGATATTATTGCACTGGATGTCGCGCTGCGCCGCAACGATTACGACTGGCTGGAAAAACTTCCACCTGAGATCGAGGATAAGCTGGTGCACAAACTCTACTACGGCCACTTCATGTGCCACGTCATGCATCAGGATTACATCGTCAAAAAGGGCGCGGACCCCAAGGTGTTGAAGGCAGCGATGCTCAAACTGTTTGACGAACGGGGGGCAGAATACCCGGCTGAACACAACGTGGGTCACTTGTACAAGGCCAAGCCGGACCTGGCAGCGCATTACAAGTGCTGCGACCCGACCAATTCGTTCAACCCTGGTATCGGTAAGATGTCGAAGGCGAAATACTACAACTAAGCGGGCTTCACGACGCGGCCGAACGTTTGTCGAAGGCATCCAACAAACGGTTGCCCGTGTCAAAGAACGCGTCTTCGCCGATCAGATCGGTCACGCCATAGCGATCAAGCTCTGCTTTTACATCTGGTTCAACCAGCGTGAACACGAGGCGAATGCCGTTTTCATGCAGAAACTCGACCAAGCTGCGCAGGGCATACCCGGCGGTAAAATCGATCTCATCTATGGCCGATGCGTCGATGCAGAACCATTCAGGTTTCGCGTCCGAGCCTTGCACAATGGCCGTGGCTTCATTCGTAAAACGCTGTGTGTTTGCGTAATACATGCCGTGCGAGAACCGATAGATCACAAGGCCGGGTTCAAATTGATTGGGTGGTGTCAGGGCTTTTGAATGCCAGCCACCGTTTTCGGTTTTGACGATCGCGGCGTTCTTTGGGCGATACCCCCGGCGGGTGTGATCGATCAGAGAAAAGACCACGGCAAAGACAATGCCTTGTTCGACGCCCACAAGCACGACCACGGCGGCCGTTGCGGCGGCCACCCAGAACTCTGAGCGGGCTTGTTTGTAGATCGTGGTAAGACCACGCAGATCAATCAGCTTCAAACCAATCAGGAAGACAATGGCCGACAAGGCGGCACTTGGCAGATAAGCAAGCGGTTTGGTGAGAAACAGGATCACCACAAGGACAATGGCCACAGTAGTCAATTGGGCCACCTGACTGCGCCCACCGGCGCTGGCGACCATTTCGGTTTTGGTGGGGCTACCGTTGACCACAAATGTGCCGGAAAATGCCGCGCCGAAATTTGCAAGGCCCAACCCGATCAGGTCTGTGTTCTCGCTGAACTTCTCATCGTACCGGGCAGCGTAGGCTCGTGAGGTCGCTGCGCTCTGTGCCAGAATAACCACGAAGATGGACAGTGCCGTGGGCAGGAGTTGTTTGAACAAAGTCCAACTCCAATCCACATTCGGTATCGAGAGTGACGGCAAGCCGCTTGGAACTGTCCCCAGAACAGCAATGCCGATTGTTTCGAAGGAAAAGGCCCAGCTGCAATAGATCACTCCTACGATTGCGATCAGGGGGCCGGGTATTCTTCGCGACAGCATTGTGGAGGCGACAACAACGCCAAGCACGGCGGCAGAGACAAACACAGTTGGCCAGCTGATATGAGCCACGTTCAGGTATACGTCGTTCAGCCGCGCAAGCGTACCGTGTCCGCTGGCTTCGATCCCCAATAAACCGGGTATTTCGCCAGTGGCAACCTGAACGCCAACGCCGGTCAGAAAACCGACCAAAACGGTGCGCGACAGGAAGTCGGCCAGAAATCCAAGCCCGATGATCCGCGCAGCGATCAAAAGCACGGCCGCCATCAGCGCCAACAGGGACGCCAAAGCGAGGTATTCCGACGAACCCGAGACCGCCATGCCCGCCAGCGCCGAGGCTGTTATGGCCGCCGTTGCCGAATCGGCCCCGACCACAAGATGTCGCGACGACCCGAACAGGGCGAACAGCGCCATGGGAATCAGAATCGTATAGAGCCCCGTAATGACCGGCGTACCCGCGATTTTGGTATAGCCCATGACTTCGGGGATCGCGAGGCAGGCAAAGGTAAGCCCGGCAAGCATCTCGGTCGGAAGACGCGACCGGTCAAAAGGCAGCACGCCCTGCAGCACCGGTGACGGTGATGATTTGGGATTTCTGCCCGGGTTTTCCATGGGTTACCTTTTTACCCGATTTGTTCTGCGTGTGATCTTGGTTGCCAACAGAGCGTCGGGGCAAAATTTAAGCAAGGCATGATGGGCAAATCGAAAGGCTCCTGCTGGGTTTTTTAACAGGTTTTCAGGGAAAATAGCGCGACTACGGGAAACCCCCAATTTTGCGCGGCAGCGATCAGGGGTAAACATGACCTACCGTACTTACCACACAAACACACGGTAATTACTTTCCCCGATGAGGGGCTGGTCACACCCCCTCGGCCGGCCCCTCTTAACTTTTTGGGAATGTGAAACAGATCTTGCCGCCCGCAGATTTGGTGGGCGAGTTCAGGACAAGTGTTCGTTTTGGGCCAGCGTCGCCACATGAATGGGAAGGTCTGCAGCAGCCTCATAGGCGATGTCATGTGGAATGTTCTGCACGCGGGACTTTCGGTATCCTTCCGTGAACAGCAGAAACGGGATTTTCGCTCTGACGGCGGTTTCCGAGTCTACCTCGCTGTCTCCAACAAATACGCGGGGACCTTTTGCCTCAAGGGCATCGAAGCTTGCAAAAAGATGCTTGGGGTCCGGCTTTCTGGTCGGCAGACTGTCGCCACCAATCACCACATCGAAGAACCGCGACAGGTTCAGCGCTTCTAACACGTGGCGGGCAGGGGCTTCGGGCTTGTTTGTGCAGATGCCCAGAGCGCAACCCATCTGTCGTAACGCATCCAGCGATTCGGGGATGCCGGGGTAAGGAATGGTCGTTTCGCTGGCCGCTGCGTTGTAGTGCTTCAGGGTCAGTTGTGTCAGTTCCGCATGACGGTCCAGCGGCAGTTCGCAATGGTGGATCATGCGTTCGACTAGCTTGGGCAGGCCATTGCCAACGAATCCCTTGATGATGTCGATCGACAGCGGGTCATGCCCAACGTCATTCAATGTTCGATTGGCCGCTGCGGCCAGATCGCCAAGGCTGTCCACCAGCGTTCCATCGAGATCAAAAATAACTGTTGCGGTCATGCCCAGCGCGTCCTTTTCGTCTGACCGCAGACGTAACCCGCCCTCTTCAGGGGTGCAATCGCTTGTGTTAAAACGACACTTGACAATCCTTACTAAAATAATCAGATTAAGCTGCAGGAACAGAAAGCCAGCCCAGTCGGGGTCAGCCAGACTATATGAAACGCAACAGGTATGGCGCTAAGCCGACACGCTCTGGAGATGTCCTGATGAACATACAGAACCCGACCCCCACCCAAGGTTATCCTGTCTCGATGCTTCCCGCGCACAAGGCCGAGGAGCTGACAAAGGGCGGAAATCTTGCCCATATCGAACTTGGCGATCAGCTTTACACTTTGCGGATCACCCGCGCAGGCAAACTGATCCTGACGAAATGAGCATGCAATCCACACGCGGTGGCGCCACGGTTGGCCACCTTGCGGATCTTGGTCCGGTTGAAGCAGGTGCGGTGATGTATCTGCGGATGTGGAGCGAGGGTGAGGGCGGTCGAACCGACGCAGCCAGTGATTTCCAGATCGCCTTGGGCGCAGATTGCGGAGAGGCCGCGATGCAGACGCTGGAAAGTGTGTGTTCCCTTTGTGCCGCCTATGGACGCCGCCCCCTAATCCGCCATGGGCTGAAATGCGCGTGCCTGGGCGCTGATGAGAATTGCTTCGCCCAGATGATCGCCGCAGCATCCGAGGGTGCGCGTGAAGATGCGATGATGTTGGCGTCTCTGATCGTGCGCCCGGATTTTGCGCCTGCGCTCGCATCGTTGTCAGAAGAGTTGGGTCTTGCCCTCAAGCGCATCACGGCTCGGTTCAGGATTCCGACAACCGGACACCATACCCCCTCGGCCGTTCTCCACTGATCCCCGGTTCAGGGCGGCTTAACCCCGGCATTGCGCCGGGGTTATCTTGTTCAGCAGCATCCACATCCTGCGTGGTAATGATCATGATCGCAAACCGGCGCAGGGGTGTAGTCGCCCACCTCAGACAGCACGTCCCGCAAGGCCCACAGGATCATGTCCACATCCTCGGCCTCAATGGTCAGCGGCGGGCGGATTTTCAGGATGTTGTCTTTGGGACCTTCGCTGCCGATCAGAATGCGATGATCGCGCATCCGGTTTTTGACATAGCTGCAAATCTCGGTTCCTTCTGACCCGTCAGTGTTGATCAGCTCAACACCCAGAAACAACCCCATGCCCCGCACGTCGCCAACACAGCCAAAGTCGTTTTCGATCTGACGCAGCCCGGTCATCAGACGGTCTCCCATCAGGCGGGCATTGTCTTGCAGACCTTCGTCGTCAACGATGTCCAGCACCTCCTTGCCGATCCGGCAGGACAGGGTCGAGCCGCCGAAGGTGGAAAAGAATTCAATCCCATTGTTGAAGCTGTCCGCAATTTCCCTGGTCGTCACCAACACGCCCAGAGGGTGCCCGTTGCCGATCGGTTTGCCCATGACAACAATGTCAGGCAGCGCGCCCTGGTGTTCAATGCCAAAGTAGTACTCGCCCAGACGACCAAGACCTGTCTGCACCTCATCTGCGATGCAGACACCACCGGCGGCACGGATTTTCTCATAAACCGCAGGCAGATAGCCCTTGGGAGGAATGATCTGTCCTCCGACCGAAGGGAAGGTTTCCGCAATAAACCCTGCTACGCCTTGCCCGCGCGCGTTCAAGGCTGTGATTGCCGGGTCTAAAAGATCGGCAAATTTCTGGGCCCGATCCGCATCGTCTCGCTTGAACGAACCGCGGTAGTCATCCGCGACTTCGACCAGCTCAACCCAGTCGGCTTTGCCGATGCCACCAGGCTTGTTGAACTTATAAGCCGAGATCGCCACAGCCGCGTTTGTATTCCCGTGATAGCCGTGATCCGGCGTCACGATCCCTTTCACTCCGGTATGGGCACGGGCCAGTCGCAGAGCCAGCTCATTGGCCTCGGTCCCGGAATTGACGAAGAAGCAGACCTCGAAATGATCTGGCAGTTTGGACAGGATCTTGTCGGCAAAAGCGGTTTGGGCCGGATGCAGATAACGGGTGTTCGAATTCATCCGCCTCAACTGATCCGCTGCCACGGCCTGAATACGCGGATGCGCATGGCCGACATGAGGAACGTTGTTATAGGCGTCCAGATAGGGGCGGCCCCATTCGTCGAACAGGTGGTGTTTCCACCCACGCACCAGCATGACCGGATCGTCATAGGTCAGAGACAGGTTACCGCCAAAATGATCGCGTCGCCCTTGCTGGATCGCCTGCTTGTCAGTGGGTTGGTAAAACACCTTGTCATCCGGCAGGTTCAGCAAGGCGGCGGGGTTCGGACAGACCGCGTGCCACAGCTCCATCTCGTCAGGATCGCCAACACCGGGCCAGTCCGCCTCCATACCATCGGTGGTCAGGGCCAGTTGGAAATGCACATGAGGGGCCCATCCGCCATTCTGGCTGGCATCGCCCAGCCGGGCAAACGCCGCCCCCTGTGCTACCGGATCGCCGGGTTTCAGCCTGTCACAGCATTCTGGATCCAGATGACCATAGAGCGTATAGAACGGATCACCTTCGGGCGTTTCGTGATGCAGGATGATCACCCCGCCATAGTCGAGGTGGCTGTCGCGTTTCTCGACGACCTCAACCCGCCCGCTCATGGGCGCGTGCAGCACCGTCCCGGCAGGCGCAAACACATCCACGGCCAAATGCACTGTCCGCCGGTCCGAGGCTTTCCACGGGCCCTTGCGGAACCCCGGTTCGGCATAGATCAGGCGGGGCTCGTTGTAATAGCCCAGCCACAGATCTTGCCCATATTCCTCGCCGACCCGCGCGGCTTCGGCCAAAGGCATGTGGAACGGGTTCTGAGGCCAGACACAGTTCTCAACCGACAGCGAGCCCATGGGCGCATCGCTCAGATCCTGACCGAACATATCGGCAAACTGGCCACGATGATCCTTCAGATAGGCTTGGATGCGCTCAGCTCCGTCGACAACAGGCAGGCCGCACGCCGCCCGCAAGCGCGCCTTCATCAACCCACCATTGACCGAGGCATTCTCAAGGAACCGCCATGCGGGTGCCTGCGAGATGGTTACATAAGGGTCATCCGGGTTCTCGGCTGCCATCAGGGTCGAGTTGACGACCGACACGGCAAGCCGCATCCGCAGCAGCGGCCAGATCAAGTCTACTTCGTCGACGCTCAGCCGGTTGGCCGCGTGATAACCTTTCACCAACGCAGACAGCGCCCGTTCTGGTTTGGGATGGTCCAACACTATGTAAGCCCCGGCAATCGCCAGATCGCAGACTCGCGGCGCCGCGCACATGTCACCCAGATCGATCAGGCCCGAGATCCGCCGCCGTTCACTCAATTCCCCTTCGACCAGAATGTTATAGTCATTGGCATCATTGTGGATGGCTTGTTTTGGCAGATCCGCAAGGGTGCCGGAGATCGCAGCAAACCCGCCGCAGATTTCCTTTAGCAAGGCTTGTCGCGAAGGACCAGAAATCGCGTCCAGCTTACCCGCAATCCAATCCGCCTGCATCAAGTCCCATTTGAAATCGGCCCGATGCAGCCCCTCATGCTGGAACCCTTCCAGGGCCCGATCGGTTGCTCCCAGCACGCGCCCAAGTTTCAGGATCAATTCTTCGGATTTTGGTGCCGCCTTTGCGTAGCATCGCCCGGGCAGGCATTCCAGCAACCATGCCAGCCTAGGCTGAGCCTCAGAGTCTGTAATCTCGGGTAACACATCGCCGTTCAAATCGGGGAACACTTTGGGAAAAGGCAAACCCGGTGCTTCCGATGCAATATGGGCCAGTGCCTGTATCTGCAGGTCCACCAAACCGGCTTCGCAACCTGCTCGCATGACCTTCAGAACATAGTCCTGCCCATTGGTGGCCTGCACCAGAAAGTTTAGGTCGTATTCGCCATCCAACCGCTTCAAACGCGCGTCCAGCCCCCAGTGCTGCCGCAATGCATCCGCCCAGAACTTCACCAATTCGCTCATGTCGCTCTCCGCCCCGGTGCACCCGGGATCCTCTTCATCTGGCTAAAAATACCTTCGGGGGTGAATTGGCCCAACGGGCCAAGAGGGGGCAGACAGCCCCCTGAACCCTCAGTCCAACGCGCGCAAGCGCTTGAACAGAGACGACGTATCCCACCGCCCACCGCCGAGTTTCTGAACGTCCTTGTAAAACTGGTCGACCAATGCGGTCACGGGCAGTGATGCACCATTGACGTTGGCTTCATCCATACAAATACCCAAATCCTTGCGCATCCAATCCACGGCAAACCCGTGTTCGAAATGATCGTCCAACATCGTCTCGTGACGGTTCACCATTTGCCAGCTTCCAGCCGCGCCCTGGCTGATTACCTCTACCACGGATCGCCCGTCCAACCCTGCTTTCTCGGCAAAATGCAGCGCCTCGCTGAGAGCCTGAACCAAACCGGCAATCGCGATCTGGTTACACATCTTGGTCAATTGGCCCGCGCCGCTGTCGCCAATTCGGCGGCAAATCTTGGAATAGACCTCCATCAGCGGTTCGGCCGCATCGTAAGCGGCCTGATCACCACCGCACATGATGGACAGAACACCGTTTTCAGCCCCGGCCTGACCGCCCGAGATCGGGGCGTCGACAAAGGCGACCCCCTGCGCGGCACCGGCCTTGCAAAGCTCACGCGTGACATCTGCCGAGACCGTTGTGTGATCGACGAAGATGGCTCCGTCGGACATGCCGTGAAACGCACCGTCCTCGCCTGAGCAGACCATGCGCAGATCGTTATCATTGCCCACGCAGGCCATGACAAATTCCGCGCCCAGGACGGCGTCTTTCGGAGTAGCCGCCATGGCCCCGCCATACTGGGCCACCCAGGCTTCGGCCTTGGCTGTGGTGCGGTTGTAGACGGTAACGTCATGACCTGCGGCTTTCAGATGTCCGGCCATGGGATAGCCCATGACACCAAGGCCAAGGAACGCGACTTTTGCCATTTTGTGATCCTCTCCACTGTTCGACCATGGTCTCAGGCCGAAATCTTTGGCGAAGACAAAGCAAAGCTGCGCCCAAAGGGCAACCCCGTGTCAGCCTTTCCCTCCCAGATCTTTCAGGATCGGGCAATCAGGGCGGTCATCTCCGGCGCACGCATCGATGAGATGGCTCAGCGTATCGCGCATCGCGTTCAGGTCCGCGATCTTGGCTTTGATCTGAGCCAGATGATCCCGTGCGACCCGCTTCACATCGGCGCTTGCGCGGGTTTCATCCTCATACAACGCCAACAGGGTACGGCAATCTTCGATGGTGAACCCAAGCGCACGGGCGCGGCCCAGAAAGTTCAGCTTGTGCACGTCCTGATCGCGAAAACGGCGATACCCGTTGTCGTCGCGCAGAGGCTTGATCAGGTCGATCTCCTCATAATAGCGGATCGTCTTGGCGGGCAGACCTGTACGGGCAGACACGTCTCCGATATTCATGGGTGCACCTCGTTGGCGGCCAAGGTCGGGGTTTCCGGCACGCTGGCGCGAACGCGACGCAGACGCAAAGCATTTGAGACCACAAAAACACTCGACAAAGCCATCGCGCCTGCTGCCAAAGCAGGCGACAACAGATGACCGCCAAACGGATACAGTGCGCCAGCCGCCACCGGGATCAGCAGGACATTGTAACCAAACGCCCATCCGAGGTTCTGGCGAATGTTTCGCATTGTGCGACGGCTGATCTCGGTCGCGTTTGCAACGCCACGCAAATCACCCGACATCAGCACAACGTCCGCCGTTTCGATCGCCACATCCGTACCTGTCCCAATGGCGATGCCGATATCCGCAGATGCAAGCGCCGGAGCATCGTTGATCCCATCGCCAACAAAAGCCAGCGTTCCGAAACTACCCCGCAAAGCCGTGATCGCATCTACTTTACCGTCCGGCAACACCTCGGCAGTGACGTGATCGATCCCCAACCGATCAGCCAACGCCTGTGCCGTCCGCGTGTTGTCTCCGGTGACCATGGCCACAGTCAGCCCCATCTGGTGCAACCTCTGCAGCGCTTCTTCGGTGCCGGACTTAATCGGGTCGGACACAGAAATCGTCGCAGCGGCCTGCCCATCTAAGGCAACGAATAGCGGCGTTGCCCCTTCAGAGGCGCGCTCTTCGGCCTCGTCCGCCAAGCGGCCAAGTTCAATCCCCCGGTTTTTCATCAGCCTGTACGACCCGACCAAAACTTCCTGACCTTCAACGAGGCCCTGTACGCCCAGCCCGGTAATTGATTGGACATTCGACGCCTCGGGTAGAGCAGAGGGGCCCGCCCGGGTGATAGCCGATGCAATTGGATGCTCTGACTGTGCTTCGAGGGACGCAGCGAGTCGCACAACCTCATCCCTGTCAAACCCGTTCGCCGTCATCACGCTATCCAACTCGGGACGGCCGAGCGTCAGTGTCCCGGTTTTGTCCAGCGCGATAATGCGTGCTTGTTGAAGCTGCTGCAATGCATCGCCTTTGCGGAACAATACCCCCAGTTCTGCTGCGCGCCCCGTGCCCACCATGATAGAAGTAGGCGTCGCCAGCCCCATCGCACAGGGGCAGGCAATGATCAGCACCGAAACACCTGCCACAAGCGCGAGCGGCAAGGCGGGGCTGGGACCGAAAATCAGCCAGATTAGGACGGTGATTACAGCAACGAGAATGACGGCGGGGACGAAGCGATAGGTGATCTGGTCGACCAGCCCTTGAATGGGCAATTTGGCCCCCTGTGCCTGCTGCACCATGCGGATGACCTGAGCCAGAACCGTGTCGTCCCCAACGCGCGCGGCGCGTACCCGCAAGGCTCCGGTCCCGTTCACCGTGCCGCCAACAACAGCGGCCCCTTGCGATTTTCCGACCGGCACAGGCTCGCCAGTGATCATGCTTTCGTCGACGTAAGATGTGCCCTCAAGCACTTCGGCATCTACTGGCAGGCGCTCGCCCGGACGAACGCGCAAAATGTCTCCGACAACTATTTCAGCAATCGGACGGTCCTCTGTTCGGCCATCCACTTCGACCCTTGCGGTTTTGGGCTGCAAGCCTACCAGCTTCCTGATTGCGGCCCCGGTTCTGCCTTTGGCGCGCGCCTCCATAAGCCGACCCAGAAGGATCAGAACAACGATGACTGCTGCAGCTTCGAAATAGACATTGGCGGTGCCTTGCGGCAGCACATTTGGGGTGAATGTGGCCACCACGGAATAGAGATAGGCCGCCCCGGTCCCCAACGCGACAAGCGCGTTCATATCAGGCGTGCCGTGTAGCAGGGATGGGATGCCCTTGCGGTAAAACACTCGTCCCGGACCGATCAACAGGGCCGAGGTCAGAGCAAACTGGATAAGCTGACTGGTCTGCACACCGACGGTGGCGTGTACCCAATGATGGAACGCGGGGATCATGTGCCCACCCATCTCAAGAACAAACACGGGCAGCGCGAGGACAGCGGCAAGCATCGTGGTGCGGCTCAGATTGCGAATTTCGTCATCTTCGCGGCTTTCAGGTTCCTGGGTGTTTTGAAAGCGCGCCGGGTATCCGATTCCGGTGACTACCTGTGCTAACTGCTCTGGCGTGGTTGTCCCCGCCGCGTATGTCACTTTGGCGGTTTGAGTTGCGAGATTTACCTGAGCGTCTATTACACCCGGGTTGGCTACTAGCGCGCGTTCGATCTTGGCCACGCACGAGGCGCAATTCATCCCGTCGACACTCAGATCTACGCAATTGGTTTCAGCAGGATACCCTGCCGCATCCAGCGCCGTAGTCAGAGCCGTAACCGGCCCGTCAAACGCCACTTGCGCTGATTTGGTTGCAAAGTTGACCGAAGCCGCATCGACACCTGGCACATCGCGCAGGGTCGCTTCGACACGGCCCACACAGGACGCGCAGCCCATGCCGGTGATTTTGAGCTCTTTGAGTGTTTCATGTGCCATGCGACTCGTTCCGCAGCTTACCTTGCCCTTCAAATGGGGGTTCCGGTCACGGGAAGGTCAAGGGGTCATGGCAAAAATCTATTCTGCTGGCCCGCGTATATTGCGCTCCATCATGCGTTGATACAGGCGCGGTGAGAGGCTGTTCAGCCACCAAGACAAACGCGCCACACGTCCAACCGGAATCATCGGCTGCGATTTGTCTAATCCTCGCAGGATTGCTTTGGCGGCGGCCTCAGGGCTCATCTCATCCATACCATCCTTTGCCGATCCGGGTCTTGCCGTTCCATCGGCCTGCTCTTGTGCGTTGCCCGGGTTGGTGGCCACGAAAGACGGTGCCGCGATCTGAACCCGAACACCATGAGGTGCTTCTTCGGAGCGGAGCGATTTGAAAAACCCCTCAAGCGCGTGTTTCGATGCAGCATAGGCCGTCCGGTGATAGAGCGGTGCAAACCCTGCCACGGACGAGATCGCCAGATGTGTCCCTTTGGACGCCCGGATCGGCTGTAAAAATGACCGGGCCATTTCGACGGCTGCGAAATAGTTGATGTCGAATACCATTCGGTGGCTGGCGGCGTCGGACTGATCAAACCCCCGAATTTGCGTGACCCCGGCGTTGTAGATGACCAGATCAGTACTTTCGCTGGATTCGATCACCCTTTGGGTTGCGTCAGCAAGCTGCTCGGGGTCTGTCAGATCGCAAGCGATTGGCAACTGGTTTGGCCTGGTGTCCAAGCCTGAGACGTCAAGGTCCAGCAACACGACCCGCCAACCGCGGGCTTGCAGGGCATGGCTCAGGGCTTGCCCCAAACCACCTGCTCCACCTGATATGACAGCTGTCTTCATAGCCCGGCCTGCTTTTGCCAGAACGCGAACACCTCGGCGCTGGTTTTTTCGGGTGTATAGCCGAATTCTGATTTGAGGGCGGAATTGTCCAAAACAGGTCGATATTGCAGAAACCGTACCTGTTCCGGCCCATAGCGAGACAAGCCAAGCGGGCGTGCCACGGATAAAGCCGCCTTAAGTGCCCAAGCAGGAAGACGCAGAACTGATTTCCCCATGGCATCGGCCAGATCGGTGACACCCATCGCTCCGTCCCCGGCGACGTTATAAACGCCGGGTGGCCCGTCTGTCGCTGCGCGCCGCAGGATACGGGCCAGATCGTGCGTCCAGATAAACACAAAAGGGCTTTCGCTGCCGGTCACAGCCAGCAGGCGCGGCTTGTGAAACAGGGCGGTGATCTGGTTTTCAGTGCCAGCCCCCAGCACCGTCCCCACGCGCAGAACGACCTGTTCAAGATCAGGGGCAGCGCTTCGGGCTTCCGCCAACAATTCCTCGACCTGTCTCTTGTGGTCGGAATAAGGGAATTCTGGATTGCCCCGCAACGGGTCACGCTCGCGCAGCGGAATGCGGTTGTCCGCATGATACCCATACGCAGCCCCGGATGATGTGACCACCAGTCTGCGTACGCCGTTGGCAATCGCTGCATTCACCACCTTGCGCGTTCCTTCGACGTCAACAGCGTATGCTGCGGCGCGTCCCATCTTGGGCGTGGGCGTCACGATTGAGGCCAGATGCACGATGACATCCGGCTTCACCTTGGTGATCACGCGGGCAGGGGCGTCGCTTGTCACGTCCATGGGCAGGAAGGCGACGTATTCCGGCAAAGACTCCGGGCGTCTGAGGTCGGTGGCAAAGACCTCATGCCCCTCAAGCTCCGGCAACAGTGCTTGCCCGACCATACCGGCTGCGCCTGTGATCAGAATACGGGTCATCGCGCGGCCTCGGTTCGGGCCATGACCGACGCAAGCGCAATGCCCGATATCGCGTGCCAGATGCCCCAGAACGCGGCCACAACCGCCATGCCGCCCAGCCCGTGGAAAAAAGCGAAGATCAAGACCAGTCCAAGCCCTGAATTCTGAATGCCGGTCTCTATGGTGATTGCGCGACGATCAAAGGGGGATAGCCGGGTCAGAGTGGCCACGACCCAACCGCCCCCCAGCGCCAGGGCGTTGTGAAGGATCACAAGCCCGGCAACCGCCCCGGCAAAGCTGAGGAAGAATCCCCAGTTGGCGGCCAGGGCAAGCAGGATGAAGGCCGCGAAGATACCCATCGACAGGTATTGCAACGGCGCCCGCAGACGGGCGGTCAGGGCTGGTCGAAGCTGATTCAACGCAATACCCAGAACCAGGGGCAGGATCAGCATCAAGCCGACGAGAATGGCGATTTGCACCGGATCGATCTGGGTCTGCTGCAGGATCGCTCGGGTTGGTGGATACAGCCCGCCCCAAAGCGCGATGTTGAAAGGCGTCATGAAGATTGCGCCAATAGTGGCAAACGCTGTCATCGACACAGACAGAGCTGCATTGCCGCCCGCGCGATGCGTGATGAAGTTCGAGATGTTGCCTCCGGGACAAGCCGCAACAAGGATTAGCCCTAACGCGATGGATGCACGTGGCTCTGTGATCCACACCAGCGCAAAGGTCAGTGCGGGCAGGACCACGAACTGAGACAACAGCCCGACAATCACCGGTTTCGGCGCGCGTCTCAGGCGATCAAAATCCCGCGGCGTCAGGTCGATCGCGATCGAGAACATCACAATCGCCAGAATGGCGTTCAGCAACGTCAGCGACGCCGGGCTGAAATTCAGCGTGACTTCGTCAATACCACTCATGCGGCGGCTTTCCGCAGCCGGTCGATCCAGCCAGTGACGGCCTTTCTATATGTGGCCTTGTCCACGTAATAAGCCATGCGGGGCAGATCGATATAGTTCATGCCTCCGGTGGCGCGCGTGTAGTCTTTTTGTTTTTCGGTTTTCAGATCGGCCGCCGCCGGGCAACCGCATTGAAGACCCTTGATATAGCGCGCCACCATCTCGGCCTGTTCGTGCCTCCCCTGCCAGCCAAGACCCGTGGCCTCGACCATGCCCAGCACAAACAGATCGTCGCGTTCGGGGTGTATGGTGTTCAGGAAAAGATGCGGGGCATCGCCCTGCCAGTTCAGCAGGTCCTTATCGATGAAAGGATAGTGCAGCTTGTATCCGGTTGCGGCGAGGATCATGTCGTAGTCTTCGCTGGTGCCGTCCTTGAAGTGAACGGTGTGACCCTCAAGCCGGTCGATATCGGGGCGAATGCGCAGATCGCCGTGGCCTGCGTGATACAGGACCAGTGAATTTACCACCGGATGGCTTTCGTAAAGCTGATAATCGGGTTTGGGAAAGCCGTATTTCTGCGGATTTCCGACGAACCAGCTGAGGATCAGACTGTCGACCTTTCGCTTTAACCACATGGGCAGGCGGATCTTGCCACCCATCGTGTCAGCAGGTTTGCCAAAGACATATTTCGGGACGAAATAGTATCCGCGCCGCATCGACAGGTCGCAGCGTTTTGCATGATGGATCGCGTCCACTGCAATGTCGCAACCGGAGTTGCCTGCACCCACAACCAATACGCGCTTGCCGTCGAATTGACTGGGATACCGGTATTGAGAGGCATGGATCAATTCGCCGTCGAAGGTTCCGGGGAATTCTGGCATGTTCGGTTCCGACAGGGTGCCGTTTGCTATCATAACCCCTGCGAAGTCGGCCTGATGGTCACCTTCGGCATCCCTCCAAGACACGCGCCAACCGTCTCCCGAGTTGCCCAGCGGCGTGATCTGGGTGACTTCGGCATTGAACCTATAGTTCTCACGCAACCCGAAATGATCTGCAAAAGCACGGAAATAGTCGCGCATCGCCCAGTGAGAAGGGTACTCGGCCACAGCCTCATCCATCGGGAAGTCTTCGAACTCGGTCATGCGCTTGGACGAGATCAGATGCGCTGTCTCATACATGGTTGATCTGGGGGCATCGATGTCCCACAGACCGCCCACATCCGAATGCAGCTCGAACCCTTGAAATGCGATGCCTTGTTCTTTCAGCACCTTGGCCGCGGCCAATCCCATCGGTCCCGCCCCGATCAGGGCGAATGCGTCGCGCGTTTCTTCCATGAACCCTCCCAAAGTTCGTGAGGCTTAACTTGAACGAACGACCAAAATAAGGCAAGGTGAAAATCATGAGTCTAAAAAACATAGAAAAACCAAGGCAAAGAGCACCGTCCAAGCGGTCTTTGGAGACGCGGGCGCGGATCATGGATGCAGCGGAATTGGTCTTTGCCGAACGGGGATTCGAAGGCGCCTCGATCCGCGATATTGCCGCTTTGGCGGGTGTGCAGATCGGCCTGGTGCACCATCACGGCGGTGGAAAAGAAGAGCTTTTCTATCGCACCGTCGCCCGCCGCGCGGATGAGTTGGCGCAGTTGCGGGTCGAGACGCTGAACAAAGCCAGGGCCGAGGGGTCGCTGACATTGCACAGCATTCTGGACAGCTTTATCCGCCCTTATGTAGAGCTGGCTGAAACAGGTGGTCCGGGCTGGATGGCCTATGGCCGGCTAGTGGCGCATGTGTCCGTCGATCCAAGGTGGAGCGACATTGCGGCTGAGTGTTTCGATCCGACGGCCCAGCATTTTATCGCAGAGATTGCTGCGCTTTATCCTGATGTTGATCCGGCAGTGTTGGCCAGTGGTCAGGTGTATACGGTTTCAGCCATGTTGGCGCATCTCAACAGCGGCTGGCGCGTTAGGGCGCTGTCGCAAGGTGGTGATCAGCCTGACATAGAGCCCTTGGTCGAGTTTTGCGCCGCAGGTATTGCAGCAATGGTCAAAGCCAGTCGAGGCTGATCGCCTTTCACTCCTGCTGCAGGTGATCAAATAGCATTGTGCTGAACACGGAAGGAGACGTGCGCACAGCGCTGGGTGAGGCGAAAAACCCAAGCATCAGGATCAGCAATATCAGGGCTGCCGCTGCAAGACACGCCGCCGAGAGTTGAAAGACTGAACGAACCATTGCGCAAATTCCTTTCCTGAATATCGAATTTCTTTGACAGTCCGGCGGGTTAGTCTGACTTGGCCAGTTGTTGCTTCAGCCGTTCATTCTCTGCCTGCAACTGGGCCAGCTGTTGTCCAAGCGTGTTCAGATGGGGGCGCAGCTCGGCTTCGGTGAAGCGAGGGGTGATGTGACGCGGGCAGTTCCAGTCCAGCGCCTCGACGCGGATGATCACGGCCCGTTCCGCCGGGGTCTCGGCCTCTTCGGGATACAAACTGGCTGCGGCCGCTTCGCCTTCGGTAAACTCGACACGCCCCAGGACCTTCAGGCGGCGTTGGTTGGCGTAATCCATCAGGATCATCGCGATACGATCATTCCCATCTAGGTTCCCGCGCGAGATATATTGCTTGTTGCCGGAAAAATCCGCATAGCCGATGGTCTGCGGCCCCAGCACTTTCAAAAACCCCACAGGACCACCGCGATACTGCACATAGGGCCAGCCGGTTTCGGACACAGTGGATTGATAGAACCCATCCCGTGTCTGAATGAACTCTTTTTCGGGCTCGCCGATCAAGTGGCCCTGCTGTGGTCCACTTTCGATGAACTTGGCATAGGTTTTTGCCGATCCCATCCGCTCTTGATGGGCGCGGACGGCAGGGGTGAAGGCACGTTGGGAAAAGGCACGGGGCATGGTAAGTCCTTTCAAAGACCTAAATCTGACAGTCCGGGATGATCTTCGGGGCGTTCGCCTTGCGGCCAGTGAAACAGACGGTCCTCTTCGGTGATCGGCAAATCGTTCAATGAGGCGTGGCGATGCGACATGCGCCCGTCTTCGGCAAATTCCCAGTTCTCGTTACCATAAGAGCGGAACCACTGGCCGCTGTCGTCTCGCCATTCATAAGCATAGCGCACTGCAATGCGATTTCCGGAAAAGGCCCAGAGTTCCTTGATCAGGCGATAGTCCAGTTCCTTCCGCCATTTGCGCGTCAGGAAGGCGTGGATGTCGGCATGGCCAGTCAAAAACTCGGCCCGGTTTCGCCAATGACTGTCCTCGGTGTAGGCGGGCGTCACCCGGTCGGGGTCGCGACTGTTCCAGGCGTTTTCCGCCATCCGCACTTTCTGAGTCGCGGTTTCAAGCGTGAAAGGGGGCAGAGGGGGGCGAGACATAAGGCAAGAGCTTTCAGGCAAGTGATGCGGCCAGAAGGGCCATGGTCAGAAGGAACGGAACGTACTGAGATGGAAAAATGCTGGCACGACGTTTCATCGGTCAAATCCTCTGGTGTACTGATCGGTTAACTTTCGACCTCAAAGTGTACCGATCTGTTAACTTTTGCAAGGACAATCTTCAAAAAATTTCAATTTGAGACTGTTGAAGTCAATAAAGTTCCATAAAATCAGGGACTTGATTTGATGTTATTGTACTTTGCGTTTTGGGCTAATATGTACAGAACGGTACACTATGGAGCCGAATCATGCGCCCAAACAAACGGGACGAACTGGTGAGCAAGGCCCTGAAGGTCTTTTACCGCGATGGGTTTCACGCGACTGGCATGGACAAGCTGGTGGTGGAAACGGGCGTGTCCAAAACATCGATGTACAAGCACTTCCGCACCAAGGAAGAACTGATCCTTGCGGCACTACGTCTGCGGGACGAAAACTTTCGCGATTGGTTCTTGAAACGCATCGATGAGATGGCAGAGACTCCGGTCGAGCAAATCCTTGTCAGTTTTGACGCTTTGAAAGAATGGTTCGAAGAAGATGAGTTCCGGGGGTGCATGTTCATCAAGGCAGGCGCTGAATTCCAGGACCCGGATCACCCGATCCATGTACAGGCTGCCGAGCACAAGCAATTCCTGCTGGACCATTTCACTTCGGTTGCTGAACAGGCCGGTGCTCAGGATCCGCATAAACTGGCCTGCCAGATTGTACTTTTGCAAGAGGGAGCAATTGTCTCTGCCGTTCTGCTTCAACACTGTGATCCTGCGCGGGACGCCAAGGATGCGGCGAAAAAACTGCTGGCCTCGGCACTGAACTAAACCTGCTCAGCTAAACTGTTTCTGCTTGGATTGTCGGGCAATGAACGTTGCGTTGTTCCACTTCAGGACGCGGCGTCACACGCATTGGCGTGAATCGGACAGAGCGCTAGGCTTTAACAAAAGACTTTCTGGAGAGCGTTCGATGCCACTTTTCACTTCAACCGCAGCTTGGGTCACCGATGAACACCGCATGTTTGCCGACATGGCGGGCCGGTTCATGGATGACGAACTGACGCCGAATATCGAAACCTGGGTCGAAAACGGTGTGGTGGATCGCGACTTTTGGCGTAAGGCGGGTGAAACCGGACTTATGGCGGGAGCAATCCCCGAAGAGTATGGTGGTGTCGGCGGCGGCATGGGGTTCGATGCAATCACCGCCTACGAACAGGGCGCGCGTGGCGATGCCGGTTGGGGCTATGGCATTCAGTCGATTGTGACGCATTACCTCACCGCCTATGGCAACGAAGATCAAAAACAGAAATGGCTGCCTAAACTTGCCTCGGGCGAGATGGTTGGCGCGTTGGCGATGACGGAACCTAGCACCGGGTCAGACGTGCAGGCGGTGCGGACGACGGCTGAAAAAGACGGAAACTCTTATCGTTTGAACGGCTCGAAAATCTTCATCACGAATGGGCAGTCAGCTGACCTGATTATTGTGGCGACCAAGACAGACAAATCCGAAGGCGCGCGTGGTGTGTCTTTGATCGTGGTTGAAACCGAAGGGGCCGATGGCTTCCGCCGGGGGCGCAACCTTAAAAAACTGGGAATGAAGGGCAACGACACGGCCGAGTTGTTCTTTGAAGATGTCAAAGTGCCAATGACGAACCTGCTGGGAGCTGAGGAAGGGCAGGGCTTCTACCAGCTTATGAAACAACTGCCGTGGGAACGGTTGAACATCGCGATCATGGCGCTGGGCGCGATTGATTTCGCCATCGCTGAAACGGTCAAATACGTTCAGGAACGCAAGGCTTTTGGGCAACGGGTGATGGACTTCCAAAACACCCGGTTCAAGCTGGCCGAATGCAAGACCAAAGCCGAGGTTCTGCGCAGCTTCATCAACGACTGTATCGGAAAGCTGGAAGCTGGAGAGCTGGACGCGGCCACCGCCTCGATGGCCAAATATTGGGGATCTGAGGTGCAGAACGAGATCATGCATGAATGTCTGCAACTGTTCGGCGGTTATGGGTTCATGATGGAATATCCGATTGCACGACTTTATGCGGATGCGCGCGTGCAGATGATCTACGGCGGCACCAATGAGGTGATGAAAGAGTTGATCGCACGCTCGATCGACGTTTGACGGTTTCCAAGGGGCTCACCTCCGTCGTCATCATTCCAGCCGGAATACCTTCTCCGGTTGGGCCTGCCAGGCTCGGGAAAAGCCCGCGACTGCGGGGTCTTTTTCGTCGCAGGCGCGCTTTGACGTGCCCGCTTGCCAAGGGGGGAAAACGATATGATGATCCGGGCCAAAGACTCAGAGGCCCGACGTGAACGATCCCGAAAATGCTCTGTGGCGCAGCACCTGTGCCGAGACTGTTTCAGCACCTCGCCTGACCGCTGATACTTCTGTTGATTTGGCGGTCATTGGCGGTGGATACACCGGATGTTCAGCGGCTTTGGAAGCCGCCCAGGCCGGTGCTTCGGTCTGTCTGCTTGAGGCGCAGGAGATCGGCTTTGGCGGATCGGGCCGTAATGTCGGTTTGGCCAATGCAGGGCTTTGGTTGCTGCCGGACGAAATCCGCGCGCATATCGGACAGGTGGCCGGAGATCGCCTGATCGATCTGCTGGCGCGGGCCCCGTCTGATGTGTTTGCATTGATCGAAAAACACAGCATCGCATGTGAGCCTGTGCGTAACGGAACCTTGCATTGCGCGCATTCCGCAGCTGGTTTGAAAAACCTGCAAACGCGCCACGCGCAGTTGAGCGCAGCAGGTGCACCGGTGGAATTGCTTTCGATGGATCAGGCGCGGGAAAGAACCGGTAGCGATGCCTTCCATGGGGCGTTGTTCGATCCTCGCGCCGGAACCATACAGCCGCTGGCTTATGTGGCCGGATTGGCGCGAGCGGCGGCGCAGACCGGGGCGCAGATACACGGGCAAAGCCCGGTGCAGACCATGCGCCATGAAAACGGCCAATGGGTGTTGACCACACCGGGCGGGGTGGTGCGAGCCAAGTCCGTCATTCAGGCGACCAACGCCTATCACCTTGGCTTGCCAGATACCGCGCCCGCCTATGTGCCGGTTTATTATTTTCAATACGCGACCGCTCCGCTATCGCATAAATTGCGCGCCAGCATTCTGCCGCAAGAAGAAGGGTGCTGGGATACCGGTTTGATCATGACGTCGTTTCGCCTGGATCAGGCGGGGCGCATGATTATTGGCGGCATGGGCGACCTTGGCAATGCAGGTCAGAGCGCACACACCGCCTGGGTCCGGCGTAAACTGGCAGAGCTTTACCCGCAATTGGCCGACCAGCCGTTTGAGCAGGGTTGGCACGGGCGGATCGCCATGACCTCGGACCATATCCCGAAGATCACGCAGATCGGTCCGAACGCTTTGGCCGCCCACGGGTATTCCGGTCGCGGCATCGGACCCGGCACGGTGTTTGGTCGCATGATGGCCGAGAGCCTTCTTGCCGAAGACCCGTCACGTTTACCTGTGCCCGCCGTGCCTGAGCATCGCGAAAGCTGGACACGCGTGCGCCGCGCCTTTTTTGAATCCGGCGCAGCGTTGACACATCTGATAAAGGCACGGTTCTGAGGTCAGACAGACCGGGTGATGCCGCCATCCACCCGGATATTCTGCCCGGTGATGTAGCCGCCCCCTTCGGATGCCAGCAGGGCCACGACCGAAGCGATCTCGTCGTAGCTGCGTCCATAGCGACCCATTGGAATGCGACTGCGGAACTCCTCTTTCTCGGGCAGGCTGTCAATGAAGCCCGGAAGAACGTTGTTCATGCGGATGTTCTCAGAGGCATATTTGTCCGAGAACAGCTTGGTGAAAGCGGCCAGACCAGCCCGGAACACACCAGATGTCGGAAATACCGGATCAGGTTCGAATGCGGCAAAGGTCGAGATATTGATGATCGACCCACCACCTTGCGCCTGCATGATCGGCGTCACCAGTCGCGTCGGACGGACCGCGTTCAGGAAATAGACATCCATGCCTGTGTGCCAATCGTTGTCCGTCAGCTCAAGGATCGGCGCGCGGGGGCCGTGACCTGCAGAATTGACCAGAACGTCGATGCGACCCCAATGGGCCATCGCCGCATCGACAAGCTTTTGCAAATCTTCAGTGGACTGGTTCGAGCCGGTCACACCGACGCCGCCCAACTCATGCGCCAGGGTTTCGCCTTTGCCCGAGGCGGACAGAATTCCCACCTTGTATCCGTCTGCAGCCAGTCTGCGTGCGGAATCCGCACCCATGCCGCTACCGCCGGCTGTGATAAGAGCTACTTTTTCCATCTGAAATCTCCTTTTTTCATTTGATTCCAAGATGGCGATCAAGGCCCGGTTTGACCAATCAGTTATGCTGGCTCTATGCTGTAGAAAATCTACAGGATCATGCCATGGCCGCCCTTCCCCCTCTGAACGCCTTGCGGGCTTTTGAAGCTTCTGCGCGGCATCTGAACTTTCGACTGGCCGCCGAAGAACTGGGCGTGACGCAAGGCGCCGTTGCGCAGCAGGTACGGGGGCTCGAGGCGCGATTGGGCGAGGTTCTGTTCGACCGTCTGCCACGTGGCTTGCGGTTGACGGAAGCCGGGCGCCGGTTTCATTCACCTTTACGCCGGGCTTTCAGGTTGATCGAAGAAGCCGTTGAAGATTTGTCTCCTGACCGCCGGGTCACATTGTCCGTCACGCCCAGCTTTGCATCAAAATGGCTGGTACCGCGATTGTCGGGGTTCACAGACCTGCATCCGGATATCTCGGTTCAAGTGGATGCACGCGAGCGCCTGGCAGATTTCAAATCGGATGGCGTGGATCTGGCGGTCAGGCAGGGCAGGGCGCCGTTTGGATCTGACCTGGTTGCCGAGCCATTGTTCTCAACCGAATTCGTCCCAGTGTGTAGCCCCGCCATTGCCGGACAAGTCACCCATCCCTCTGACCTGCTGGGCCAAGTGCTGCTCAATGACACCCATGGGCTGTGGCCCTTGTTTCTTGAGAGGGTGGGCGTAAACGGCAAGCCCCGAATGATGAGTTTCAGCCAGACCAGTCTTGCGATTGATGCCGCGCTCTCAGGGCAGGGGGTCGCGCTGGCCAATGCGCCGCTGGTCGCGCCCGAGGTTGCCTCGGGCCGTCTTGTCCGGCCGCTTGAGGATGTTTTGATCGAAGATCTTGGATTTTACATCGTCGCGCCGCGCCAGCCGCGCCAGCCGCAACTGGTTGAGATCATGCGCAGCTGGCTGTTGTCTCAGGTCTGAAGCGTGGTTGCGATTGCCTCGATCCGGGCACGCAACCAGCGGTGGGCAGGGTCATTTGCGGATCGCTGATGCCAGACCATGTAGATGGACACAGGCGGGCACTCGAAAGGCAGCGGGGCACAATCCAGAGTGGCGAGTGGCCCCTGTTTCATCAGCGCAGTATCGGTCGAGATCAGATTGCTGCCCCGCACAAACGCGGGGATTGCATTGAAATGCGGCAAGGTCACAACAGAGGGTCTGATCTGGCTTTGATCCACGCCACGCATGACCGCACGGGCGCTTCGGCCATCAGCAAAGCGCACCTCGACATGATCGCTGTTGCAATAGGCTTGCCAGGTGTCCGGCGGATTGCGTTGCGCGGCGTCGTAGAACACCATCAGAGGGCTGTTAATCAGCCGTTTCTGAAAGATGTCCGGCCCGTCGGGTGGAAGCGGAGTAAGCATCAACTGGCATCGGTCACTGCGCAGCAAGTCAGGTTCTGGTACTCCTGAGGGAATAAATTCCAATTGCAGACGCGCACCCTCGGCTCGGAATTCGCGCAGCAACCGTGGAAAGATCAACTCGCGCGGCATGTCATTGGTTGCGATGCGAATTTCCATCCGTTCAGACAACGGATCGAACGGCCGCTCGTCGGTCAGCGCGCGCATCCCGTCCAGCACGCTCTGCACCGGGTCTTTCAGGGACAAGGCACGCTCGGTTGGGGTCAGGCCCTGACCCGAACGGACAAACAGCGGATCACCCAACACCTGCCGCAGCTTGGCCAAGGTGTGGCTGATCGCGGATTGTGTGACGCCCAGTCGGTCCGCAGCTTTCGAGACCGAGCTTTCCTCGAGTATGGTCAGAAATGTGCGCAGGACTTTGCCGTCGAGGTCAGTGAAATCGATTTTGCTCATATCATTTATGATTAAGCATGAATGGTTTTGCTGTCCATGGCGGGTTAGGGGACGGGCAGCAACAGGAGGCGCATAATGGGAATCCGCTTTTTCTCGGATAAGAACCGGCCCGTTCATATGGGCCGCTATCCGCTGGAGCGTTTGGCCCGACAGGATGATATGCCAGACCTGTCGCTTGTGCCTTCGATGGCTGAACTGAGCTTTCATCGACCGGAACATCCCGACAGCATCGTCAACGCGATGGGCGAGTTTCAGGCGATGATGGACGCCATCCGCGACGGGTTGGTAAACCCGGTTGCGTCAGAGATACCTTCAGACCCGCAGGAACGTGCCGACCATCTGAAAGCGTTTGGGTATTTCAACGATGCGTCAATGATGGGCTGCGGGCCTTTGCCGTCGGCTGCTTTGCTGGCGCAGCCGCGCCGCAACCCGGATATCGACCGGCTTGCCCATGCATTGCGCACGCGACAAACCAAGACATTGGCTTCGGGCATCGACGTCATCATGGCCGATCTGAAAGACAGTATGGAAGCTGCGCCCGGGCCGATTGACAGCCACAAGCATAGCATCGTGTTTCTGTACGAACACAACCGAAACCCGGATCCGTCCGAACCCGGCGCAGACTGGATCACAGATGCGCAGGATCATCGCGCCTGTCTGCTGGCCACCGAGAATGCCGTGGTCATCGCCAACTATATCCGTCTGCTGGGTTTTGACGCGCGCGCGCATAGCGTGATGTCCTCTGAGGTTGATTTGGGCAAGTTGGCCGTGGCCGCCGGGCTGGTCACAGTCGAAGACGGTGAATTGATTGCGCCGTGGCTGGGCACGCGATTTGGTCTGGCTGCCGTCACGACTGAGATGCCGATTGCCCATGACCGACCGCTCCGACCCATGGCGCAACAGCCGTGGTTCCGGACGCAAGGGCCAGCATGGTGGTTGGGAACGGGCTTTGCCAAGAATGCCCTGAACCGTGATCCGTATTCCAAACGACGGTACGTGGACGGGGCGCATCCATTCGAGAAACTCAAACGGGTCGAGACACCAACCACGTATATCGACGAAGAAAACGTCGCCCGCGTTCCCAAACGCGCTGACATGTTTGCCCGTGCGCAATTCGGGGATATGGGCAAATCGCTGCAGGATGCGGCAAAGGGCGGTTACTATGTCCGCAAGGCCGCGCCCAGCTTTGCCCAACGGCGTGCCTTGGGGGCCTTCGTGCTGTTGCAGGATGGCGAAAGCGCTGAGGCTATAAAACCAACTGACGCCCAAAGGAATGCGGCAAATGTAAAAGCGGCGACCTATTTCCTCGGAGTCGATGCGGTGGGCCTTAGCCGCTGCCCAGAATGGGCGTGGTATTCTCATGATGCGACGGGTGAAGAAATCGTACCGCCCCATGATCAGGCGATCAGCATGATCATCGATCAGGGCTATGAAACGATGGAAGGCGCCAGCGGTGACGACTGGATCAGCGTTGCCCAATCCATGCGCGCCTATCTGCGCTTTTCGCTGCTGGGCGGCGTGATTGCGCAACAAATCCGCAACCTCGGTTACAAGGCCAAGGCGCATACGGTGATGGATGGTGAGGTGCTGCAACCGCCGCTTCTGTTGCTGTCCGGTCTGGGTGAGGTCAGTCGGATCGGAGAAGTGATCCTGAACCCATATCTGGGCCCTCGTTTGAAATCCGGGGCTGTGACCACCGATATGCCGATGGAGCATGACAAGCCGGTTGACTTCGGCTTGCAGAGCTTTTGCGAGTCTTGCAACAAATGCGCGCGCGAATGTCCGTCGGGTGCGATCACGGCCGGGCCGAAGCTGATGTTCAACGGCTATGAAATCTGGAAATCCGACAGCCAGAAATGTGCGACCTATCGTGTGACAACACCGGGAGGGGCGATGTGTGGGCGGTGCATGAAAACCTGCCCGTGGAACCTTGAAGGCATCTTCAAGGAACGGCCGTTCCGCTGGGCCGCGATGAACATCCCCTCTGCCGCGCCTGCATTGGCCAAGCTGGACGATGCGGTCGGCAATGGCGGTCTGAACGACATCAAGAAATGGTGGTGGGATATCGAGCTGCAGCCGGACGGTTCCTATCGCCCCACAACGCACCCGTTGAACCGGCGTGACCTGCAAACGGATCTGGACCTGAAATACGAAGATCAGACGCTGGCTGTCTATCCCGCTTATCTGGCCCCGCACCCGTGGCCCTATCCCTTTGCCATGGATCGAGAGGCCGGGATTGCGGCCTATGAGGCCATGGTGACAACCGATGAATACAAGTCGCGCAAGGCCAGCGGGGATATGTCGGTCATCCACCGCTATCAGATCAGCGGTGATGCACCGGTGATGCGGGTTGCCGTGACCAAGGTCGATAAGATGACTGCTGATGTAACGAAGTATGAATTCTCAACGCTGGACGGTGCGCCCCTGCCGGGATGGACAGCGGGCGCACATCTGGACGTATTGGTCGCACCGGAATATCTGCGGCAATATTCGATGTCCGGCGATCCGTCAGACAGGTCGACCTATCAGATCGGCGTGCTGCGCGAGGATGAGGGGCGCGGTGGTTCGGCGTTGCTGCACCGTATCTTCTCTGAGGGGCGCAAGGTTTTCATTTCAAAACCCATTAACCATTTCGAACTGGACGAAACAGCAACCAAGAGTTTCCTGATGGGTGGCGGTATCGGCATCACCCCGATGATCGCCTTTGCCCATCGTCTACACGCGCTAGGACACGACTTCGAGTTGCACTATTCAGCCAGCACCCGGAGCGGGGCAGGGTACCTAGAGGATCTGGCCGCGATGCCGTGGGCAGACCAAGTGCACTACCATTTCTCAGATGAAGGTACCCGCGCCGATTTGGATGCGGTCCTGTCTGGGTACAAGGAGGGTTGGCATGTCTACACCTGCGGGCCAGATCGCTACATGGATGGGGTAATGCAAGCGGCAGAACAGCAAGGCTTCCCCGAAGAGGCCCGGCATCTAGAATACTTTTCGGTTCCCGAACAACCCGAATATGAGAACCATCCGTTTGAGCTCAGACTGGCACGATCCGGGAAGACGCTGACCGTACCAGCAGACAAGGATGCGGCGCAGGTTTTGAACGAGGCGGGTTTTCATGTGGATGTGAAATGCGCAGACGGCATCTGCGGCGTCTGTAAATGCGATGTTATCTCGGGTGAGGTCGAACACCGAGATTTCGTTTTATCAAAGAAACAGCGCGAAGGGGCCATGATCCTGTGCCAAAGCCGCGCAGCAGAAGCCGATGGGGTGATCGAAATCGATCTGTGAACCCTAACCTTACGTGACATTTGGAGCGCTAATTTTAGTCGCTCGGCCCATAGACGCCGGGCGAGGGGTGAATTAACGTCGCCCGGAACCCAGATATCCCTGATCAACAGGTACGAGGTAGCTTCATGGATTATCACAGCCCCGCCAGCTTTGCCGAAGCCTCGGCTCTGGCCGCGAATGCGACGGGTATCACTCGGTTTCTGGCGGGTGGCACCGATGTTTTGGTGCAGTTGCGCTCGGAACTGGTGACACCCGATACGCTGATCGACATCAAGAAAATCAACGGTGTACACGACATCACCCGCAATGCCGATGGCAGTTGGACGCTGGGTGTGGCCACTACAGGCGCCGAGATGAGCGAGCATCCTGATCTGGGCAAGGACTGGCCTGGTGTGGTCGAGGCGATGGACCTGATCGGATCCACCCAGGTGCAGGGGCGTGCAACTTTGACCGGCAACTTGTGCAACGGGTCTCCGGCGGCTGATTCCGTGCCAGCGATGGTTGCAGCGGGTGTAACTGTCACGGTCACTGGTCCGGATGGCACCCGTGAGATTGCAGTCGAGGATATCCCAACCGGCCCCGGCAAGATCTCACTGGCGAAGGGTGAAGTTGTTTCCGCCGTCAACATTCCCGCGCGCGGTGAGAATGCAGGCGACGCATATCTGCGGTTTATCCCGCGTACGGAAATGGACATTGCCGTGGTTGGTGTAGGTGTCAGCTTGCGTCTGGACGGGGATACCATCACCGAGGCTCGGGTGTCGCTGGGGGCGATCGCTCCCACGGTTCTGCTGGTCGAGGATTGCGCGAAAGCCCTTGTCGGCAGCAAGCTGGACGATGCCGCGCTGGATGCGCTGGCCGCTGCGGCCTCGGCCGCTTGCAACCCAATCGATGACAAACGCGGCACCATGGCATTCCGCACCGAGGTCGCTGGCGTTCTGGCCAAGCGCGCTGCGAAAATTGCCTATGCCCGTGCAAAGGGAGAAAACGCATGAGCAAGCTCCACGTATCCACCACCGTGAACGGGGACGCCGTTGAATACCTCTGCGACCCGCGCGAAACCTTGCTGGATTGTCTGCGCGACAAGCTGAACCTGACCGGCGCGAAAGAGGGCTGCGGTACCGGGGATTGCGGTGCGTGTTCCGTCACCGTTGATGGCCGTCTGGTCTGTTCCTGTCTGATGCTGGGCGTCGAGGCCGAGGGTAAGCAAATCGAAACCGTCGAAGGCATTGCAGAGGGCGACGTTCTGCATCCGCTGCAAAAGAAGATGATCGAATACGCTGCTTTGCAGTGTGGTATCTGTACTCCGGGTATTCTGGTGGCGGCCAAGTCGCTGCTGGAGAAAAACCCGAACCCCACCGAAGAGGAAACCCGGTACTGGCTGGCAGGCAATCTCTGCCGCTGCACCGGGTACGACAAGATCATTCGCGCCGTGATGGATACGGCGGCTGAGATGCGGGAGGCGTCGTAATGGCTCTGGACGATCGGAAATCAGACTTCACATTTGTGGGCACCCGCCCCAATCGTCCTGACGGTCTGGACAAGGTGACAGGCCGCGCCAAATTCGGCGCGGATATTTCGGCACCCGGAATGTTGCACGGTGCTGTTCTGCGCTCTCCTCACGCCCATGCACGGATTGTGAAGATCGATGCGTCAAGGGCCGAGGCGCATAATGATGTCAAAGCCGTTGTAACCCGAGCGGATTTTGCCGACGTGCCGTTCAAGCCGGGGCTGGAAGGCGAGTTCTGGAATGTTCTGGAAAACGTCATGGCGGGTGAGAAAGCTCTGTATGACGGTCACGCGGTGGCGGCCGTGGCGGCGACGTCTGCGCTGGCGGCCCGTGATGCGCTTAAGTTGATCGAGGTCGAATACGAAGTGCTGCCCCATGTCACCGACGTGGACAAGGCAATGGCTTCGGACGCACCTATCATCCGCGAAGGCGCGGCAGACTATTCCGTACCCGAAGGGATGCACCCCAACGTGGTCCGCTACCATGAAAGCGGTCACGGCGATGTCGAGGCCGGATTTGCCGAGGCCGATCTGGTGATCGAAGACAGCTTTGTGACCGAGGCGACCCACCAGGGTTATATCGAACCGCACGCCTGTCTGGGCATGCTGGGCAATGACGGTAAAGGCGAGCTGTGGTGCACAACGCAAGGCCACTGGATTGCGCAGAAAACCTGTGCAGCTTTGCTGGGCATCGAAACCTCGCAATTGCGGGTGACTGCGTCCGAGATCGGCGGCGGGTTCGGCGGTAAGACCACCGTTTTCATCGAGCCTGTTGCGCTGGCGCTGAGCCGCAAAGCCAATCGTCCGGTCAAGATCGTCATGACGCGTTCAGAAGTATTCCGTGCAACCGGCCCAACCTCTTCTGCATCGATGGATGTAAAGATCGGGATGAAGACGGACGGTACAATTTCGGCAGCACAAGGCGTGTTCCGCCTGCAAGGTGGGGCGTTCCCCGGCGCACCGGGCGACATGACCGCTATGTGTGCCTTTGCGCCCTACAATCTGACCAACGTTAAGCAAATTGGCTATGACGTGATGTCGAACCGGCCCAAGCAGGCGGCCTACAGGGCACCGGGCGCGCCGATGGGGGCGTTTGCGGTTGAATCGGTCATCGATGAGCTGTGCAACAAGCTGGGTCTCGACCCCGTCGACGTGCGCCTGAAAAACGCCGCCCATGAGGGTACCAAGGCCAGCTATGGCCCGACCTATGAACGCATCGGTCTGGTCGAAACGCTTGAGGCTGCCAAGGCGCATCCGCATTACGCAGCACCGCTGAAACCGGGGCAGGGGCGGGGGATTTCCTGCGGGTTCTGGTTCAACCATGGTGGTGAGACCAGCGTATCTTTGGCCTTGTCCGAAGATGGCTCGGCCCAGCTGATGGTCGGAACGCCTGACATTGGCGGGTCGCGCGCGTCGATGGCGCTGATGGCGGCCGAGGTTCTGGGCATTGCCTATGAGAACATCCGTGTCACCGTCGCCGACACCGCGACACTGGGTTACAACGACGTGAGCCACGGCTCGCGCGTGACCTATGCCTCGGGTCTGGCCACGATCAAAGCCGCAAAACATGCGGTCGAGAAACTATGCGAACGCGCGGCGGCCAAGTGGGGCATCCCGGTTGATGCGGTGAAATGGGAAGACGGATGCGCGGTGCCTTCGGGCCCCAATGCAGGCGATTTCGATCCGATGCCGCTGGCCGACATCACTGCGGATATGGGTTCAACCGGCGGCCCGATCTCGGGCCACTTTGAAGCCACCCCGGAAGGTGCGGGCGTGTCTTTTGGCACTCATATTGTCGATGCCGAAGTCGATCCTGAAACCGGCAAGACCTCGATCACCCGTTACACGGTCATTCAGGACGCCGGTAAAGCGATCCACCCGACCTATGTTGAGGGTCAATTCCAGGGTGGAGCCGCACAAGGCATCGGTTGGGCTCTGAACGAGGAGTACATCTATGGCGAGGACGGGCGCTTGCAGAACTCGATCTTCCTCGACTATCGCATTCCCGTTGCCAGCGACCTGCCGATGATTGACACGGTGATTGTCGAAGTACCCAACCCCGGCCACCCGTTTGGGGTTCGTGGTGTCGGCGAAACGGGCATTGTCCCGCCGCTGGCGGCCATCGCCAATGCGGTGTCCAACGCCGCTGGCGTTCGGATGAAGCAACTGCCAATGTCCCCGCCGCGCATTCTGGCCGCGCTAAAGGACAATGGTTGAGGTCCACCTTTGGTCTAGCCTCCGGTCATTGACCGGGGGCCAACAGGTGGTGGAGGTCGAGGCCAAAACCACCGGCGAACTTTTACGTGCGTTGGTTCAGGCCCACCCGCAATTGCAAGCCCCCATCGATGCGGGGGTCTCTATCGCGATTGACGGGCGCGTCATTGCCACCGGGCTCACTGAACCAATCCCTGAGGGCAGCGAAGTCTATCTGATGCAACGCCTCAGGGGCGGTTAGGCATCAGGCGACCAAGGCTCGCGCCCGACCATCCGGTCGGCTTCGGCTGTGATGTCGTTCATGTGCTGCTCAAGGCTCAGGCGCAGGGCCTCAAACTCTTCTTCGCTGGCTTTGCGAGGCACCGTTTCGGTCCATTCGCGGCACAAAAACACTCCTTCATTGCGCCAGGGGCGTGGCATCAGCAAGCGGTCCCATGTACCGGCCTCGCGCCCGTGTTTCGCAGAAAAGGTGATGCCAAATACCCGTTTGCCCGATGTACGCGCCCAGACCAGAGGCACAGTTGAAAGCACCCGTTCTGGTCCGCGTGGCCCATCCGCAGCAATGCCGATGGAAATGCCCTGCTTCATCTTACCAAGCACTTCACGCGACAGGGCCACGTGTCGCTTGTGGCTGGACATGGCGATTGTGTCCATGCCGAACTGTTCCTGCACCCGGCCCACCATGCTGCCGGCGCGGGCTGCGGACGTGATCGAACAGATCCTGCCCTTGTCCAGCGGAAAGAAATACGGGGACTGCGCCAGCCGCTGGTGCCACAGCACAACGATGACCGGCTCTCCCTGTTCAGCCAGTTGGTCCAGTTCTTCATACCCGATGCGTTGCCAGCGCGTGTTGCGGTTGACCCATCGAATATAGCTGGCGATCCGACGTGCCACCCAGTTCAGCACAACTTCGCTGTCTGCGATCTTCTTGCGGAGGTTCACTCGGGCTTCCTTTAGTTGACCGGACCTTGTCTTAGCGCACTGCACATTTTGCGCAACTTGTTTGTCGGATAAGATAGTGGAGCGGAATTTGAAAAAGCCTCTTGAGTCCGCTGCGCGGCTGGCATATCTGGGTGCTCACCACAGGGGTATAGCTCAGTTGGTAGAGCGACGGTCTCCAAAACCGTAGGTCGCGGGTTCGAACCCTGCTGCCCCTGCCATTAAAAACCACAGCAAGAACTTGGTTTGGTAATGTGCAGAGCACGCCCAATGGTTCGCACGTTTTTTAGGTGTAAACACTGCTGACAACCTGAAGCGCGCCGGGACGCGTCTTGCGATGTGGTTCAAGTCATTCTGAATTTTCAGGAAGAGAGATTGGCTTCGGTTTCTGTGCCCAAATTTGCCGATAATCCTGAAACAGTTCGGAATTCTTTGGGTGAAGAGTTGCCAAGGAGCAAGCGGCCCAAGTGGCGATGCCGTATTCGGCGTCGCTTTTTTTGGTATTTGAGCGTGCAGTGCAGCGGCTTCCAGTGTTGACTACTTGTGCGTTGGCGCCAAATCCCCGCGTCAGTCGAAACCGTTTCAATAAAGGCGTGGCGCGTGAATTGGCCACTTTTTCATGGTCCGTTATGCAGCTGCCACATGAACGTGTGGCCAACGGGGCGTCCACGGACTGTTAACCATTAGCGAAAACAGTTTGCTTCGACGGATAAAAGCTAGGCGACCGAGGGGTCAGACCAGCAGTGCTTGGTCTCCGATGTTTGTCTTCCGCCGAGTAGGCATCGTTTTTGCAGGATGCCCGCCGATCGTCAGCGCAAGGTCCTGATAAAACCCGTCGCTGTCGAACCACCAGCGATGGGATTTCATCATTTTGCGCTGCGCCTTTGGTACGTCGCGCTTGTATTGCTCGTTGCAATAAATGTCCCAATGACCTTTCGAGGTCAGCTTTGGCATTCCAACGCGACCCACGCGTTGCCGCCCGCCATGCACAAGTCCGCCAGACAGGGCCAAAACCTTGTCCCTGCTGCTGTAATAGTTGGTGAATCGCTTGCTACGCTTTTTGAGAACCAGATCTCCCCAAGCGCCTTTTTCAAGCCACTCTGCGTCGACATCGCCAGACGCAAACATGATCTGACCCGCGGACCAAATCTTGTTTCCCGGTCCAGCCGAATCCCCGAAATCCGAGAAACCGCGCAGAACGACCAAAGCCCCCATGGAATGTGCAATCAGGTGAACCCTTGGGCGAGAAGGCATCCCCAACAGCGGTAAAATTCCATCCCCCACGAGGTGTGGGGCAACTGCCTTGGCGTCGGAGCGGTCTGAGTCATACGCATGAATCGACCCATCACTTGGCCAGTCAAAGGCCACAACGGCCCCCTGATACCCGTTGGCCCTTACCCCGTTTTCAATCTTTTCAAGCCGGTCCAGCATACTCTTCTGGCTGGTGTTGAAACCATGGACATAGATCAGGACGTCCGAATCTCCGCCCTCTTGGCGGACAAGATCAAGCCATTTGGCCTTTTTGACGATGCCGCCTTTGCGAATTTTACCGCTCGGGCTTTTTTGCGTGATGTGAACGTATCTGGTTTTTGCAGCGGGCTTGAAAGTGAATTTCTTTTTTTGCGCGTTATAGGTGCGGCGGGAAAAAAACAGGGCCATGTGTCAAACTCCATTCCAAGTAATCCAAGAAATGTGCCACGAAGCGCCCTTTTCACAAAGCTCAATGTTCTGATCAATGCTTTGGACTTCTTCAGCCAAAGCGCAAACAGGGTTCCTCTGGCCAACCAATCCCTGTTTCCTCTGACCGCCGAATGCCCTAGTGTCCGGTGCAAACGAACACACGCACGAGGACCCATGTCGCGCTTTGATGGATATTTCCTGCGGCAATTGCTGATTCTGTTTGGCTTTTTCACCCTTGTGCTAGTCGGCGTGTTCTGGATCACCCGGTCGGTCAGCCTGTTTGACCGCGTGATCAGCGGTGGTCAGTCCGCGATGGTTTTTCTGGAATTCACTGCCCTGACCCTGCCAACTTTGATCCGCACGGTCATGCCCATGGCCGTGTTTGCTGCTGCTGTTTACGCCACCAATCGTCTGAGCCGGGAAAGTGAGTTGACGGTAATGCTGGCCACGGGCTCCAGCCCTCGCAGGTTAGCCCGTGCCGTCGTTCTGTTTGGGGCGATTACCGGCCTGATGATGGCGGCAATCAGTGTTTTTCTGCGCCCCGCTTCGGTCGAGCAATTGGAGATTCGGCAAGCAGAGGTCGCTGGCGATGTGACGGCGCAGTTGCTGAACGAAGGCGAGTTCCTGCACCCGGCCGAAGATGTTACTGTATATATCGGCCAGATCGATCTGGACGGGACACTGCGTGAGGTATTTGTCTCGGACCGGCGCGATCCTGAAAACGCGGTCAGCTACTCCAGTGCCACTGCCTATCTGGTCAACAATGACATCGGCATTCACCTTGTTATGGTTGACGGCGTGGCGCTGCGCCTGACCAAAGAAGGCAGACGGTTATCTTCGACCCTGTTTCAGGACGCGTCATACGACATCTCCGAATTGACCAGTACAAGCCCGATGGCCAAACGTAGTCTTGAGGCTATCCCAACCGTTGAGCTGATTCAGAACCGCAGTGAGATTTCTGCCGCCGAAGGGTATAGCGAGGGCAAGCTGGTCGAAGAATTGCATCAGCGGTTTTCCTGGATCGCCATTTGTGTCGCTGTTGCCCTGGCAGGGTATTCGACACTTATGCTGGGCAGCTTTTCGCGGTTTGGACTCTGGCCCCAAATTCTGGGTGCGTTCACGATTCTGGTGCTGCTCGAAGGTGTGCGCGGGTTTGTATCTCCTGTCGTTATCGACGACCCCAAGCTTTGGATCCTACTTTATCTTCCGGCTATCATGGGGGTGCTGATTTCCGGTGTCTTCCTGTTGATCGCGGGGCGTCCGATCCTGCGCAAGCGAATGCGTTCGGACAAGACGTTGGTCACGCCCGCCTAGGCGCGCAGGTCGGTGAGGCAACTCAGAAGCTCGTCAAGTTCCGGCTGGTCACTGCGTGTGACCAAGTACACTGGCAACCGCAATGGAACGCTTTCTGCAACACGTTCCAGATCGCCAGATTTCAAATGATCTGAAATGACGTAATCGGGGAAATAGCCGCGTCCGCCGCGTTTTAGGACATAACGCAGCGCCATTATGCAATTGCCCAGAAACAGGGTCTGACCAGACGCCTGTCGCGCGGCGGATCTGACATGGTCCTGATAGACTTCGCCCAGCTCAAGATTGACGAAAACCAGATCCTCTTCGGCGGTGTGCTTCTGTGGCGTCTGCACCAATGACAAAGCCTCAGGTTCCAATTCGCACCAAGTCACCCGCCGGTCCGCAGGCTTTTCATGCGTGATGGCTGCATCCAGCACATGAGTTGCCACTGCCTCGATCATGTTCAGATCGTGGTCGTAGTTGAGCGTCAGTAGAAGCTTGTCAAAGCGCTGTTCAAAGCGTACGGCAAGGTCCACCAGCAATGGGTCCCATATGCTGAGTTGCCCACCCAGGCGCAGCGCAGGGCGGCTTTGGGTCTGATCAGGTAATTCGCGCGAGGCAAACGCCCATAGCGACAGCATCTGCTCAGCATAAGGCTTGAATTGCTGCCCGAATCCAGTCAGCGCCGTGCCACCGGCACCACGTGTGAAAAGCGGTCTGCCGGTTTCCTCCTCGATCAGGCGAATGCGGGCACTAACGGCTGTCTGGGTCACGTTCAGCTTTCGGGCCGCCGCGTGGAACCCACCCGTTTCAGCAACACATAGAAAAGTCTCAAGAGCTTTGGTTTGCATATTGAAAGTATTTTTTCATCGAAGTGATAAAATCAATTCATTTTTTTGAGTAGGAGACTCGCTGTATTCTGCGGGGCAGGAAACACGCCGGAGAAACAACCATGCTGGATAAAAGCCACAAGCCGACCTGGACTAGTTTTGAAGAAGCGACCAAGGCCGACTGGGACGCCGTATTGGAATATGAGGAAGCGTATAATGCAGCTTTGCCGGACCGAATCCTCGACGCCATTCGGTCATTGGACGAGGAATGGACACCCTATCCCGTGAACCGCTATCAACACAGCCTGCAGGCCGCGACGCGCGCGTATGAAGACGGGGCAGATGAAGAGTTGGTGGTCGCGGCCCTGATCCATGACACTGGCGATATTCTGTCACCCTACAACCATGGTGAGCTGTCAGCGGCGATGATGAAGCCCTATGTCAGCGAGAAAACCTATTGGATTCTCAAACATCACTGTGTGTTTCAGGGCTATTATTACAACCACCACTTGGGCGGTGATCGCAACGCGCGCGACAAGTACCGCGACAGCCCCTATTGGGAGGACTGCCGCTATTTCTGTCACGAATACGATCAGAAAGCGTTCGACCCGGATTATCCGACCAAACCGTTGGAGTTTTTCGAGCCCATGCTGCGCCGTGTCCTGAACAAAGGCGAGGGGCATATGGAGTTGAACGAAACCTCTGACGCTTAGCAGGCCGCCATCAGGCGATAAACGATCTGCGCGGCAGTGAAGTCCCAGGCGGCATTGCCGTCCGGGGCCAGTTCGACCACGTCGAAACCTACGCATATGCGGCCCTTCAGTGCGTGTTCGACCAGACGCAAGGCCTGATAGTAGCCCAAACCTCCTGGCACGGGCGTTCCTGTTGCGGGCATCTGGGAGGGGTCCAGGCCGTCGACATCAAAACTGACATAGACCAGCTCGGGGAAATCTTCGGGCAGGTCGACTGCGTGGATGTTTCCGGTGACCAGTTCCTCTGCGTCCAAATGAAAAACACGGTTTTTCAGACGGCTTTTGGCTTCTTCGGTGGAAAAGGCGCGGACGCCGAATTGGGCCAAACGGATGCCTTCCTCGGCCAGCAGATGCATGACCGAGGCGTGGCTGTGTTTTTCGCCCTGATAGGCGTTGCGTAGGTCAGCATGAGCGTCGATTTGAACGATACCGATGGGTTGGTTCAGCGCGCGCGCCACGCCCATCACTGCGCCGTAGCTGAGGGAATGCTCGCCTCCCAATGTTACGGGCACTTTGCCTGCTCGGACGGCAGCTTCGGTGCGTTGGGCGAGGCGTTCCATGATGTTGGGCAGGGCAGCGTCGCAATCCAGCGGCTCTTCGGTGAAGATACCTTCGACACAGGGTTCCGCGTGGCCGGTGATACGTTCCAGTTCGTTGCTGGCTTCGATAATCGCCTCGGGGCCTTTGGCTGTGCCTGACCCGTAAGACACGGTGCGTTCCAGCGGGACCGGGATCACGCGAAAACGGGCGTCCTCGGTACGCTCGGCTTCGGTCAGTTCACTATCGAGGAAAATGCTCATGAGAGGCGGTCCTTAAAGTCGTTATAGCCGAACTTTTTGATGATTTTCAGTTCGTCCGTTTCGCTGTTCCACAAGGCGATGGTTGGCAGGGGAACGCCGTTGAAGGTGTTGGTTTTGACCATTGAATAATGGGCCTGATCAAGAAAGGCGAACCGCTGACCGATCTGCAATGGCTTGTCCCAAGTGTAGTCGCCGATCACGTCGCCGGCCAGACAGGAGGGACCACCCAAGCGGTAGGTATGGCCCGCCTCGGCCTCGTCCATCAGGGCGGGGCGATAGGGGGCTTCGATCACGTCGGGCATGTGACATGTGGCTGAGATATCAGTAATTGCGAGGTTCATGCCGTTTTTCGGCAGGTCGAGGATTTCCCCAACCAGAATACCCGCATCCAACGCGACGGCTTCACCGGGCTCGAGGTAGACCTCGACGCCATGGGACTCGCGGATGGCTTTGATGAAGGCAACCAGCCCTTCGCGGTCGTAATCGTCACGGGTGATATGATGGCCACCGCCGAAGTTCAGCCATTTGAGTTGGCCCATAAAGGGGGCGATTTTGGGTTGAACGGCCTCCCAGGTACGTTGAAGCGGTTCGAACCCTTGTTCGCAGAGCGTGTGCATATGCAGGCCATCGACACCGGCCAAAGCCTCGGTGGTCAATTGACTCACTGGGGTTCCAAGCCGCGAACAGGGGGCGCAGGGATCGTATTTTGGAATTTCGCCTTCGGAATGTTCCGGGTTGATGCGCAGACCGACTTGCACCTTGGCAGCCTGAGCCCTGGCAAGAAACCGGTCCTTTTGTGCCGGAGAGTTAAAGATGATGTGGTTCGAAAGCGATAGGATTTCATCTATGTCGGCGTCTTTGTATCCCGCGCAGAAGGTGGCAACCTCTCCACCATATTCCTCGCGACCCAGGCGGGCCTCATAGATGCCGGACGCGCAGGTGCCGCCGAGATGCTGACGCACCAAAGGTGCCAACGAGAACATCGAAAACGCCTTCAGCGCGCTTAGGACATGTGCGCCGGATTGCGTGCCAATGTCGGAAAGGATGGTCAGGTTGCGTTCGACGGCTTTTTCGTCGACCACAAAGCAGGGCGTGGGGACGAGGGTGAGGTCGAAATTGCGCAAGGCACCTGCGTCTCCGGCCTGCGTGGTCATCATGTCGGGCATGTCCGGCGTCTCTGGGTTGTGGAGAGGCCGGGGGCTCTGCCCCCGGACCCCCGCCGTATTTGTGAACAAGAAGAAGGGGAGCGATATCCCCACTGGTTAGTCAGAATTCGACCGGGCGGTCGAGTTCGTGGACCTGCCATGGCAGACCGTGTTCGTTCAGCATATCCATGAAGTCATCAGGGTCGAGTTGTTCCATGTTCCACACGCCCGGCTCACGCCAGTTGCCTTTTAGTACCTGGGCGGCACCGATCATGGCGGGAACGCCAGTGGTGTAGCTGACGGCTTGTGATCCTACCTCGGCATAGCATTCTTCGTGGTCGCAGATGTTGTAGATGTAGAAGGTCTTTTCGCCCGAGCCGTCCTTGGCCTGACCCGTGGCGATATCGCCGATGCAGGCCTTGCCTTTGGTTTCCGCGCCCAGATCGCCGGGATCGGGCAGCAGGGTTTTCAGGAACTGGATCGGAATGATTTCCTTGCCGTCATGCATCACCGGGTCGATGCGGGTCATGCCTACGTTTTCCAGCACTTTTGCGTGGGTGATGTAGGCGTCGCCGAAGGTCATCCAGAAGCGGGCACGCTCGATCTCGGGGAAGTGGGTCGAAAGCGATTCCAGTTCCTCGTGATACATCAGATACATGTTCTTGGGGCCGATGGCAGGAAAGTCGAACTCGACCTTGTGGGTCATGGCGGGGGAGTGTTTCCACTCGCCACCTTCCCAGTGGCGCACCTCGGCCAGAACCTCGCGGAGGTTGATTTCTGGGTTGAAGTTGGTGGCGAATTCCTGATCGTTCGAGCCGCCATTGGCGTCCAGCACGTCGATCTGGCGGATCGTGTCCAGTTTGTGTTTTTTCAGCCATTTGGCAAACACGCTGGTCACGCCTGGATCGAAGCCCGAACCGAGGATGGCGGTCAGGCCGGCCTCTTTGAACCGTTCCTGATAGGCCCATTGCCAATGGTATTCGAACTTGGCCTCATCCTCGGGCTCGTAATTTGCGGTGTCGAGGTAGTGAATACCGGCCTCAAGGCAGGCGTCCATCAGCACCAGATCCTGATAGGGCAGGGCGAGGTTCACCAGGATTTCCACGCCGGTGTCCTTGATCAGCTTGACTGTGTCTTCGACCTTGTAGGCGTCCAGTTCGGCGGTTGCGATTTCAACACCCACGCGCTCTTTCACCGCTTTGGCGATGGCGTCGCATTTTGACTTGGTCCTGCTGGCCAGGGTGATTTCGGTAAAGATGTCCGAGTTCATCGCCATCTTGTGCACGGCTGCGTGGGATACGCCGCCTGCACCGACAACCAGTGTTTTTCCCATTGGGTCGTCTCCTAATTATTCGTAATAGGTGTAGCCGTTGATCGAGCCGCGATAGGCGCTCATCAGGGTTTTGCGGTCCTTGGCTTTCAGAGTACCGGTCGAGATCGCCTCGTCCACCATTTTGCGGAAGGCGGCGACACAATCCTGCGGGTCGAACTCGACATAAGACAAGACTTCGGAAATCGTGTCGCCTTCTTGTTCGTGCAACAAGTCAAAGCCGCCATCGGCGCGCAGGTCGATGGTGACGACGTTGGTGTCGCCGAACAGGTTGTGCAGATCGCCCAGCGTTTCCTGATAGGCGCCGACGAAGAAGACACCCATCAAGTATTCCTGATCTTCGGGCAGAGAATGCACCGGCAGGCTGGGCGAGACGCCGTCGGCCAGGATGAAGCGGTCGATCTTGCCATCGCTGTCGCAGGTAATGTCGGACAGCACCGCGCGGCGGTCGGGTGTCCGGTTAAGACTCTGCAGCGGCACGATTGGATGGAGCTGGTCGATGGCCCAGACGTCGGGCAGGGATTGGAACAGCGAAAAATTGCAGTGGTAGATATCGGCCACTTTCTCAAGCTGATCATCCACATCCGTTTCCAGATCGTCGCTGGCAGCAAGCGCCTTGAGACGCGCCATCAGGGACAGGTAGATGCGTTCGGCGCGGGCCATCTGCCGCAAGTCGACATAGCCACGGCGGAACAGGGCGCGCAACTCGTTGCGATAGAAGGTGGCGTCGTTCCAGCATTCCTGCAGGCGATCTTTGCTGAGATATCCACGCACTGCAGCAAGGTCCGAGACCATGTGGTGATCATCGGGCTCAACCTCGGGGCCGTTTGGCGCATCATACAATGTGCTTTCCAGCACGTTGAACACCAGCATTGAGGACGTCGCCACCACTGCGCGCCCGCTTTCGGTGACCAACGTGGGGTGGTCGATTTCGGCCTCATCCATTGCATAGGCCACGGTTTCAACGACGTTGGCGCAGTATTCTTCGACCGTGTAGTTGATCGAGTTTTCGGCGGCCTTCTTCTCGCCGGTATAGTCCACTCCCATGCCGCCGCCGAGGTCGAGATGGGTCAGCGGCACGCCTTCACGGGTCAACTCGGTGTAGTACCGGCAGGCTTCGCCCACAGCACGGCGCACATCGTTGACGTCCTGAACTTGGCTGCCCAGATGCGAGTGTTGCAGCTTTAGGCAATGCAACAGCCCTGCGTCGCGCAGCTTGTCCACCGTAGCGACCAGTTGATCCGTGTTCATGCCAAAGGCCGAGCGGTCGCCCGAGCTTTCTTCCCATTTGCCGCTGATCTGGTTGGTCAGTTTGACCCGGACACCGATCAGAGGTTCGATGCCCAGTTCGTTGTAGACCTTGATCACCGTGTCGGCCTCTTTCGGGCTTTCCAAAACGATGACTGTGTTGAAACCAATCTTACGAGACAGGATCGCCAGCTGGATGAACTCGGCATCTTTGACACCGTTGCAGACGATCAGCGCCTCAGACGCCAGTCGATGCGCAAGGGCTACCACCAGTTCAGGCTTGGACCCGGCCTCGAGGCCATAGTTGTACTTCTTACCGAACTCGACGATCCGGTCGACGACCTGTGCCTGCTGGTTCACCTTGATCGGGAAAACGCCGCGATAGGATCCCTTGTACCCAACACGCGCGATGGCCTCGCGGAAGCTATCGTTCAGATGCGCGATTTCATGTTCCAAATAAGAGGTCACGCGCAGAACCATGGGGGCTTTGATGCCACGGTCATCTAAATCGCTGATAATACCCAGCAGGCTGATCGCTGCTGTCTCTGGCGACATGGGGTTGCGCAGACCGATCTCGCCCTGATCCGTCACCTCGATGAGGCCTTTGCCCCATTTCTCAATCCCGTAGATGGAATGCGGTGCATCGGGCGTCTGTTTCAATCAAGTTGATCCTTAACGTAAGGGTGCCAGTTTCGCGCCCGCCAATACGGCAGCAGTTTGATTCTTCCAAGTGTAAACTAAGTGACGAAGAAAACCGAGTTTTACTCAGGGTGGCGGATCGGTATCAGGTGATTGTCCCACTGACAGTGTGCGTGGGCGCGGATCATAGGGGACAAACCGGTCAAAGTACCAAACAAGCCAGTTCCGGTGGTAAAGACCAACCCGTCTGACCCTGCACCCAAGCCGCAGACATCCTCTAATGCATGGGCATTCGCAAAGGTCCCGTTGGTGACGTCAAACTGATGTAGTACATTGCCGCGCGGGCAAGTGATGGCAATGGCCGTACCGTCCGCCGAAAACGCGACACTCCCCGCATAGCCTTGGAGCATGCTTTGATCCTTGTCGGGGGCCGACAGCAGGCGCGGGGCTTCGCCGAGACGGTGCAGGCCCAGCAGCGGCGGGTGTTCAGACGTGCTGCCCTGCCACTGCATCGCAAAGCCCACCAGCCCGTCTTGTCGAACGGCCAGATGCCGGATCGAGTTCTTGTGTAGATATCGGGGCAAGGAAATCTGCTCAAGAAAAGTGCCGGAAAGGCTCAGATAGGTCAGATTGGGGTCCATCACCGGCAGGTTCAGTTTGGTGCGCCCGGTTTCGGGATGTGTCTGGATCCCGCCATTGGCAATCACCAGCGTTTGCCTATCGGGCATCAAGCGCATGTCATGCGGTCCGACGCCACCCGAGGGAAACTCTGCTATCCGTACAAAGCTGTCCGCGTTCCAGACACTTATGACTCCTATTCCGGCCTCATAGTTGTTCTCGGTCGCGAAGAAAGTTGTACCATCGGGTGAAAAGGTGCCATGGCCATAGAAATGGCGGCCCTCAGGAGCGGTGAGTTGCGCAATCTGCGCGCCGGTGGCGCAGTCGACCACCACGGCAAATGTTCCGGGGCGACGGGCAAAAGCTACGGCCTGTGCTTTGAACGGATGCGCTGCGGCGGCATGCCCACGCGCAGGCAAGGGCACCGAGAACAGGGTTTCGCCCTGCTCATTCAGACCCGCCAGCCTATGTGAACCATCGGGAAACAGCCCTGCAGCCAGAAAGTCGGGCGCCCCAACCGAAGCCCAGCCGCGGATCGGCGAGAGAGTGGCTGCGGTCAGACCGGCCAGGAAGTGACGGCGTGACGGCATGGATCAATCTCCGTCCAGCGAATTGAAACCTGCGCTGATCCCCAGTGTCGGGCCAAGTTCGGTGGAGGCAATGGTGCGGATATCGCGAATGGATTGTTGCAGGGCCTCGATGCGGAACCGCGCTTGCGGGTCGGCAACACCCGCCAAGGCCGGATCATCAATAGACTGGGCGTTCTCGATTGCGCGTTCAAAGGCAGCGTCCAGATCGACTGCGATTTCGGGGTAATCGAAGGACAGTCGGGCGGCCAGATCGCGCAGGGCGATCAGCGAGAGCTCTATGTGGTGCAGGGACCGCTCGGACCGGCGTGCTTCTGCGCGGTTGGGGTGGGGGCGGTCGAATGTGCCCAATGGACGACCCAGCCGGGTTTCGGCGGTGAACTCAAGACCTGTAGACAGGGCTTTGAATAACTCCTGCATCGCCTCATCCTGCGTCCGATAGCGACTGTCCTCTCCGGGTCGGGTTAGGTTTGGGGCATAGCTCAGCCAGTCTTCGGCCATTGCTTGTGCGTTGGCACTGATATCCGCCGTGATAGCCTGAATCAGAGCACAGCGGTATTCTGCGTCGCCCTGATCAGCAAAGGCGGGGTCGTAAAGCATCTGTTCCAGCGCAAAGAAACCGCGCCCTGCGACGGACGTCTCGGCATAAGCTTCGGGGCTTTGGACCGCTTCATCCTTACTGGCGATATGTTGCGACAGCGCCTTGGAGGTGAAACCTTTCGTGTCGGGCCAAAAAGCCATTGCGAAAGCGCGGTCATCTACCTCGGTTGGGCCAAATCGCAGATGGCTGGCGGAAATCCAGCTGTCGAAGGCGTCACCATATGCGGCACGCAGCCCGGGTGAGGTCGGGGTGCAATCCACCAACGCGGCACTGACCAGAGCACCTGTTGTCTCTGGCAGCTTGTCGAACCGAGGCAGGATATGCGTTTCGGTCACATCCATCAGGATTGGGGCGCGATCTTGTGCCAGTGACACGACGGGCATTATCAACGCAGCGAGGAGAGGAAGGTAACGCATGTTTAAAGGCTCTCCAGGAAACGGATCAGGGCATCGCGGTCCGGTTTGGGCATCGACACCACGCTATCGCGTGCAGCTTGTGCTTCGCCGCCATGCCATAGGATCGCCTCTAACAGATTGCGCGCCCGCCCGTCATGCAGGAACTGAGTGTGGCCCGAGACGCGTTCAGTCAGGCCGACACCCCACAAGGGCGGTGTGCGCCATTCGCGGCCCGTTGCGCGGGCCTCGGGGCGATTGTCTGCCAGACCGTCGCCCATGTCATGCAGCAGCAGATCGGTATAGGGCCAGATCAGCTGAAAACTATGTTCGGGCCGGTCGTCCATGCGGTGGGTGACATGCGACGGCGTGTGGCAGGAAGCGCAACCGGTGGCGTGAAATACTTCCTTGCCGCGCAGCACTTCGGGGCTGTCTACATCCCGGCGACCGGGCACCCCCAGATTGCGACTGTAGAAGGCCACCAGGTCCATGCCCAACTGATCAATCTCGAACCCGCGCAAATCATTGTCGCCATGAGGTGCTTCAACGCAATTCACCTGCAATTCGGTGCAATCGCCTTGCGGGGCAGGATAAAGTGGGCTGGAGATTCCAATATCCCCGGCAAATGCCGCAGCCGATTGTTCCATGATTGTCGGCATTCCCGCTTTATGCCCGAACCGACCCATCATCGGTGCGCCATATTCCAAGGACCAGACGATGTTGGGACGACCCGAAATGCCATCCCCATCCGCATCTTCAGGATCAGCGTTGACCAATAGATCTTCGACTGGGATCCCCTCAAGCAGGCCAAGCCCGATCATCTGAGGGGCGACCCGTGGGCTTAGCATCGCCTCGGGGTGCAGGGGCCCGTAGCCAAGGTCGGCTGCCCGGTAGGTTGGGCGGCGCAGTGACGCGGTTTCACCCCCTGACAACGCGATCGGGATTTCCTCGTACGAGATATCCAGCCGGTACTCCGCCGGATGCCCTGCTAGTGCAAAATCCTGCATCTGTCCGCCATAGGTGGGCTCGGGAAGGGTGGCGACATAGTCTGCGATCTCGGCATAGCCATCTTCTGGCGCTCCGGGGATCGAGATCCGAAGGAACATGGAAATCGCCTTGTCTTCAAGCCCGTTCGGGGTATGCCCGCGTCCATCCTTGATATGGCAGCGTTGGCAGGATCGTGCGTTAAACAGCGGCCCCAACCCGTCAGAGGCCAGCGTGGAGGAAGGCGACGAGACCCATTTTTTTTTGAACAACCCATTGCCGACCTTGAAGTCCAGCTCTTGATCGAAGCTCAGATTGCCAGAGGGCTGTGAAAACGCATCTGCGTCATTGCGCACTCGTACAGTCGCGGCCCCGGCAGAGAGCTCTTCAAACGGCTGCGGTGCGCTGAAGTCCTGCGGTGGGGCTGTGACGCCGGCGATGCGGGCGCGTTCATCCGTGGTTCGAGGGGTGATGTTCAGATGCAGATCCTTCAGATCGGCAGACAGGGCAGGGGCAGCCGCAAAAGCGGCCACCATCAAGGCAAAAAGGCTACTCACCTTCGTCCATTTTTGACGCGTTGAGTTGTGCATAATTGGCTTCGCCGATTCTCTCGTACAGGTCGAGCTGCGTTTTGAGGAAGTCGATATGACCTTCTTCATCCGCTATCAATCCTTCGAAAAGCGACATTGAGACATAGTCGCCCACTTTGCGGCAATGATCGCGTGCTTCGGCATAAAGAGCACGCGCGTCCAACTCGGCAGCAAGGTCACATTCCAGTGTTTTCTTGGGCGTTTGTCCAATGCGCAACGGGTCCAGTTTCTGCAGGTTGGGGTGGCCTTCCAAAAAGATGATCCGCTCGATCGGTTTGTCCGCGTGCTGCATCTCTTCGATGCTTTCCTCGCGGCTTTTCTTGGCCATATGTCCAAGACCCCAATCCTCTTGCAGCCAATAATGCAGCTAATACTGGCTTACGGCGGTCAGCTCATTCCGCAGAGACTTGTTGAGGTATTCGATGACCTTTGGATCGCCTTTCATCTGCTTTCTCCTGTGTTACTCCGGCACGCAAAGCGCGGAGCTGCATCGGTAATTCCAGACTATCGTTTGACCGCATCGTGGCTAGGACAAGGGGCATGCACCCGCCTCAATCCGCCGACTTTCCAAGGGCATGATAGATTTTACCGGGGGTGATTACTGTCTACGGGTCCGCCGATCGCATCCAGTCAATGGTCGCGCGGATATCATGATCGGAGATGTTGGTGCAGTGGCAGACAATCATTGTCGTTGGCTCGGTTTTTTCAGGCGATCAGGTGGGGATATGGGCCGGGAAACAGATCTTCCCGGCCCGCTCGGGGGTTATTGGAAAACGGCGTTGGGGTTATCCAGGCTGTCGGACCCTTCAAACGCGATCCCGTCCAGTTCAAGTGCTGTCACGATGCGTTCTATGGTTTTGGTTTGATCGACCAGACCGTTGACGCCACCCATGATCAGGGCTTCGCCACCTTCGTTGCCGCGTTCCAGCATCTGATCATAGGCAAACCCCGCTTCGGCGGTCGACTTGATCTTGCCCAATGCTTGCATGGTTCTGGCCAGTTTCGCCTTCATCTCGGTATCCAGCGCCGGGTCGGTTGCGACAACCAGATCCGACAGGGACGCGCCCGAAACCGGGGTGCCGTCGATGCGTGTGTAGCTGCCCAGATAGACGTTCTGGACACCCAGGCCATCGTAGTAATGGCTGTTATGGGTGTTGTCCGAAAAGCAGTCATGCTCTTCTTCTGGATCGTTCAGCATAAGCCCCAGACGCATCCTTTCACCGGCCTGCTCACCGTAAGACAGTGACCCCATGCCTGTCAGGATCGCACTGATGCCTGCGGCTTCGTTCTCCATCAGGGCGGCGCGGGCTGCTCCGCCTTCCTTCCACTGATCTGCCATCCAGGCAAGATCAGTGACCAACAGATTGGTAGCAGCACTCAGATATTGGGCGCGACGGTCACAATTGCGGCCGGTGCAGTCATCGCCTTTCGCATAGTCGGTGGCCGGGCGGTTGCCTGCACCTGCGCCGTGGCCATTCATATCCTGCCCCCATAGCAGGAACTCGATCGCATGATAGCCTGTTGCCACGTTGGCTTCGATTCCATCGGCCTCGTGCAGCGTTTCGCTCAGCAGTTCGGGGGTAATTTCGCTCGCGTCAATGGGCATGCCCGACAACTCGAAGCTAGGGTTGGCGATGACGTTCAAAACGGCGAATTCGTTCTCGTCGGTGGCGCCGCCATAGGCCGCATCCACATAATCGATCAGACCTTCGTCCAGAGGCCACGCATTCACTTTGCCTTCCCAGTCATCAACGATGGCGTTGCCAAAGCGATAAACCTCGGTTTGCTGATAGGGTACGCGCGCCGCGATCCATGCCGCACGGGCTGTGTTCAGCGTGTCATCCGACGGATCGGCAATCAGGGCATCGACCGATAATTGCAAACTCTGCGCGGCAATGAGGCTGTCTTCAAATTTCGCTTCGGCAATATTGGCGTAGTTTTCAAGCACATCCGTTTTCACGGGCGCATCAGCGGCAAATGCAGCGGTCGCTGCACAAAGTGTCAGAGAGCTGGCTGCAGCAAACATTTTTGTCATGGAAGTGGTACTTTCTTATCTACTCGTGCGGGAATGCCCCGCTGATATTGCCTTTGAGTAACTGAGTGAAATAGTCAACAATGTCAACCTGAGTTTTATTGTCAGGTTTGGAATCTATGTTTAAGTGACGCTACACTCCCCATATCTGGTAGGGCCGGAGCGGGCGGTTGCGATTGCGCGGCGGGTGCTTCCCGTTAGAATTGACGCGGTGATTCTGTTTGTGGTGGTTTGGTTGATGAAGTGTGCAGTTTTGGCCATGTCCCTGCTCCCCGCAGCTCTTGCGGCGCAAGCGACGCAAGTTACAACGCCTGATCACCGTGATGCTGGTCGACTGGATGTTGTCTTGTCCCAGACCGGGTTTTCCCTGAAACTCAAGGTGCCAACCGTGGATGTCGTGGGGTTCGAAGCTCCGATCTCCAACGACGATGAGCGCGCGAAAGTTGCAATCGCGATGTCCGAGCTGTCCAAGCCGCTTGACCTGTTTGTTGTCCCGCTCGAAGCAGGATGCTTCACGACTTCTGCCAATGTGATCCTAATGCACCAGATTGTGGATCAGAACGATACGGGCCGCGCGTCCAGCGGATCGCCGACCGACGAAAGTCATGCGGAATTTCAGGCGGACTATGTCGTTCAATGTCAGGACATGAGCGCGCTGGACAGGTTCGATTTTGCTTATTTCGACCGTTTCAGCGGATCGGAAACGCTGACTGTCCGCATTAAAGCTGATGGGACGGAACAAACCCGTGAAGCTACGCGCGCCGCGCCCGAAGTGATTTTTCCGTAGAAATATCGATGGCTTCGGGCGACGCGATGACCAAAGACATCGACAGCATTCCGTCAAACCATCTTTTTTGGTAACTGTATTTACCGATGGCTGTTCAAAGCTGGATAATCAAGATTGTATGCCCGATGCTGCGAAAGCATCTTGCAATTCTGATATGCATTCTCGGGCTGGTTGCGCCTCGGGCTTCATATGCCTGTGTAGTTTGTACAGACCTGCCGGACGCATCCATCGCGGATCACATACTATCGGCGGAAGTCATTGTGCTGGCTGGCCCGACAACAGAAAATCCATTCAGATTTACAGCGCGCAAAATCCTTAAAGGAAGTCCCGAACGTCTTAGTGCTGTGCCGGAAATCCCTTTTTTGATTGATAGTGTTACGCGCAGAGCATTCCGTGCCGATCCGACGCGAACCGTTCTGCTCACGTATGGGCCGACTTACAGGGATAACGCTGGCCGCGGACTTTCAAGGGCGTGGCAGCGCATATTCATAATGAACCCGGACCGAACTGCGTTTTTTGAGAAACTTCAAACCACGGGTCGGCTGTGGGCCTATGGAGAAAGAGACAGCGCAGAGCGAGTTTTGTTCTTTGCTGAATACCTGTGGCACCCGGATCAAGCGCTGCATAACATGGCATTGGTCGAAATCGGCCTTGCGCCGTATGAACGCGTGCGTCCCTTGGGTGGCAGGTATTCGACAGAGCAGATTGTGAGCGAGTTGAATGACTTGAACCGCTTTGCCTGCAGGTCGGCCGCAATTCGTTTGCTGGGGTTAAAAACTGATCCTCACGCGCGTTCAGTCATACGCTCCGGCTTCGCCAAGTCCTTGAAGTCCGGTGGTTTCAACGGCTACGAATGGGCCCTAGCTGGGATAGAGGCTGAAAATACATCTGCAATCAGAGCGATTGGCCTTGCGCTTCAGAATCCACAAAGGGCGTCAGAAGACAAGAAATTGCTGATCCGCGCGTTGACCGAGGCCGGTTCAACGCAGCCAAGGTTGAGACCAGAAGCCGTACGAACTCTGTCTGAGGCGTTAACCGGGAATAGTGACTTGGCCGTCCAAATTGCTGTTGGAACGCGGGGTTGGGGGCGAACGGTTTTACATCAACAGTTTGAGGCTTTGGCTGCTGAGGAAGAAACAGACCCTGCAACTCAGTTTATGATCAACTTCGTTTTGGGAACTGAATTGTCAACTGAGTAGGTTGGTTTTGGAATTGCCGATCAGTATCGGGAGGGAACTTTGTTTGTCCAATCCCTCTGCTGGCAGACCCAAGCCCGGAACGGACTGCCTGATTGCACTTCTGGGGCTTCTGACCAGCGTTGGATCTACGCCCTCCGACCTTGATGGCCGGCACCGAAAATGACCTTACGAACAAATCAATTAACACGGGTTGGCCAGGTATGTTATGAACAAAATCGAATATAAAAAGAGCTACTGAAAGCTCTGCGATTTCGCCATGAATTATTGCATTAGGGGGGCACTATGAATCGAATTTCCATCTGTATTCTATCGTTGCTTTTGGCACCAACAAACGGTCTGGCTGACGCCGTTCCGAGCGAACAGGCAGCTGAAGGCCTGTTTTCTGATCAACCGTATTCCCCTTATGCGCAGCGTACCTTTCCGGAACGTCCCCTCTGGGGCGACACACACTTGCACACCGGATTGTCCCTTGATGCCGGTGCCTTTGGAAACACCTTGTTGCCTGACGAAGCGTGGCGGTTCGCAAAAGGCGAGCAGGTCATTTCCTCGACAGGCCAAGCTGTACGGCTGGCCCGACCATTGGATTGGATGGTTCTGACTGACCACACGGACCTGATGGGGTTTGCCCCGGATCTACAAGCCGGCAAGCCCGGTGTTCTTGCTGACCCAAAAGGTCTGGAATGGTACGAAGGTTACAAAGCGGGCGGCGAAGAGGCGGGGAAAACTGCCTTTGATATCATCACCAACTTTTCGCAAATGACCTTGCCGGAAGTTCTTCTTGAGTCGTACAGCCCGGGCGCCGACGCTTTTGCCTTCACTTGGGAGCATATCGTTCTGGCGGCCGAGCGTCATAATGATCCGGGTAACTTTACGGCGTTCATCGGATTCGAGTGGACCTCGGTCCCCAAGGGATTCAACCTGCACCGAAACGTCATGCTGCGTGACGGGCCGATCCGGGCCTTGCAAATGGTGCCCCCGGTCACGCAACCCCCCTACGGCGATACAGACCCAAAGTCGCTTTATGCTTGGCTTGAAGAGTATCAGGAGAAAACAGGGGGACGCGCCGTTGCCTTTGCCCATAACGGTAACTTGTCGAACGGATGGATGTTCCCTACCGAAGACACGTATCACGGCGGCAAGGTTGACGAAGAATACGTTGCGGCCCGCGCAAAATGGGAACCCCACTATGAGGTCACTCAAATCAAAGGTGATGGTGAGGCGCACCCGTTCCTGAGCCCAGATGACGAATTTGCGGATTATGAAAACTGGGACGTTGGCAATCTCGATATTACCGAGTTGAAGACCGATGATATGCTAGCCGGAGAATACGCGCGCGAAGCCCTGAAGCGCGGTTTGATGCTGGAAGAAAAGTTCGGAGTGAACCCCTATAAGTTCGGTATGGGCGGGGCGACGGACAGTCATACGTCTTTGGCCACTGCCGAGGAAGACAACTTTTTTGGGAAGTCCGTCAGTGTCGAGCCTTCTGCATCTCGGATCAAACATCCTTTCATTGCAAATGATCTAGGCGAAATTCCCGGCGACCTTCTTGTGGCGTCCGGATACACGGCTGTTTGGGCGACCGAGAATACGCGTTCCGCGATCTTCGATGCGTTCAAGCGACGCGAGACTTACGCAACCACGGGACCGCGGATTGGCCTGCGGTTCTTTGGTGGTTGGGGCTTCAGCGATGCCGATGTTGAAACCCGCTTCCTTGCGAATGTGGGCTACACCAAAGGTGTGCCAATGGGTTCGGACCTGCGCCCGCGCGAGGGCGATGGTGCGCCCAGCTTCCTGATCGCCGCATTGCGCGACCCGGTTGGTGCCAATCTGGATCGCGTGCAGGTGATCAAAGGGTGGCTGGATTCCGAAGGCGCGCTGCAAGAGAAGGTTTATGACGTCGCCTGGTCGGATAACCGCGAAGCTGACGAAAACGGCAAAATCCCCGCCGTTGGAAACACCGTGGATGTAGACACCGCCAGTTGGACCAACACAATCGGAACCGCCGAACTTGTCACCGTTTGGTCAGACCCGGATTTCGATCCGAATGCGCGGGCATTTTATTACGTTCGCGCTCTGGAAATCCCAACCCCGCGTTGGATCCTGTATGACAAGCTGAGATATGGCATCGACCTGCCCGAAGATGCGGTTCTTACGCATCAAGAACGCGCTTATTCCTCGCCGATTTGGTATACGCCGTCCGAGTGAATTGCATGCTTCACGGATTTCGAAGCCGAGGTAGCCGTCGCTACCTCGGTGGTCGTTTGAAACTTCTGCAATGCTCATAGCATTCATTTTCTTGCAAAACCCGATCAGCTGATGCCAGCATCAGTACGTAGAACCAGAGCACGTTTTACGCAGGAGACTTCATGCGATTTTTGAAAGAACCCCTGTTCCACTTTTTCTTGATTGGGGTAGCAATTTTCATTTGGTTCCATATCGTTGCGCCGAACGACCAGACTGTCGAAAACCTTGAAACGATAACATTCGACCAAGACGATATCGCGCTTTTGTCTACTCAGTTTGAAGCGCGGTGGAAACGCCCGCCCGACAATGCTGAGCTGCAAGCCTTGGTCAACGCGTCAATTCGCGAAGAGGTACTTGTGCGGGAGGCACGAAAACTTGGCCTTGATCGTGGGGATAGCGTGATCAGGTCTCGTCTAAGTCAGAAGATGGATTTTCTTACAGAAGCGATCGCCACATCAGTGGTTCCAGAAGATGAGGATCTAGAGGCGTTTCTTGAAGAAAGTCCTGAACGCTATGCTACCCCCGACAAGGTGGCGTTCAATCAGGTCTTTTTGGGCGAACGGCCAAGTGATGCAGAACTTGAGACGGCCCTGGTTGCGCTAGACGAGGGGCAAGACATGTCTGCATACGGGGCTTCGACACTCTTGCCGACCTCAATGCCCCTGACCGTGACCAGAGTGGTGGACTCGGTCTTTGGAGGTGGATTTTCCGACGCTCTGTTAGAGCTCGAAGCTGGCCAGTGGGTCGGTCCGATCCGGTCAGGTTACGGGGTTCACCTTGTTCAGGTGACCGCCATTGAGCCCAGCCAAACGCCGGCTTTGTCAGACATTCACGATGCGGTTTTACGGGATTGGCGTCGCGCCATGAGTGAAGATCTGGCGCAAGCGCAGTATGAAGCTCTTGCGGGTACGTACAAGATTGTGGTGCCCGACCTGTCAGGCGCGACCGAATGAGGGCTTTGATCTGCATAGTGCTTGCGCTTCTGTTCGCTTGGCCCGTAGGTAACGTGGCAGCGCATGCGCTTGATCCGGGATACCTGGACATGCGTCAAATCGGGCCAGGTACGTGGAGCGTTCATTGGCGGAAGCCAGATGTGAGTGGTCAGCCAATGGCGATTGATGCTGTTTTGCCGGATGGATGCGCTCCTGCACGTGGGCCTGACCCGGCTTTCGACGGGCGAGCATGGGTTTCATCCTGGGTTGCCGAGTGCGACGCAACGATCGCGGGCCAACCCATCGCCATCGAGGGCCTTGAGGCTCAGCAAAACGATGTTTTGGTCCGTTTGCACCCACTAGAATCCGAGCCCGCGACGCTTCGTTTCACGCCAGATGCCGCGGTTCAGGACATTCCATCTGAACAGACGACATCGTCAGTATTTGTCGCCTATTTCCAGTTGGGGTTCGAGCACATACTGGAAGGCTGGGACCATCTGCTTTTTGTCTTAGCGCTGTTCATTTTGGTTCGCGATCCGTGGAGGTTGGTCGGAGCTGTAACAGCATTCACGCTTGCGCATTCGATAACATTGGCGCTTGCAACCTTTGGCGTTCTGAACGTTCCCGGCCCACCAGTTGAGGCCGTCATCGCCTTGTCGATCGTTTTTCTGGCGATGGAGATTGTCAAAGGCGGTGAAGGACGGTTCCGGCTTTCAAGTCAAAAACCCTGGATCGTCTGTTTCGGATTCGGGCTTTTACACGGTCTTGGTTTTGCTGGGGCATTGGCCGATATTGGTCTGCCGCCAAACGACATCCCCGCAGCATTGCTTGCGTTCAATCTGGGCGTTGAAGCCGGTCAGCTGTTTTTCATCACAGCCTTGGCGCTTTCTTTGATGATTTGGCGTGTGATTGCGTTTCCGATCAGCCAAAGGGCAACAGTTGTCGCCGCCTATGGCATCGGTTCCGTGTCGATGTATTGGCTTATCGAGCGTATTAGCGGTTTCTAGCCTCACAAACTCAAAGCGGCGGCTTTCGAAATCTCGGCGGGCTTCCCAGTCACGGCTGCTAACTGACGAGCTCAGATTTGATCGTCGTCCAAAGACAGATTTGAAAGAGGTTTATTCTAGGCCAAGGTCCAGTTCGCCCACGAAGGGTTCATTCAAAAAAAATTTTCTGGATGATGGTAGCGGAGGTCCGTCTTGGACACAAACCCCACACATTAACACTCTGTAAAATATGCGTGCCGTGACCTTCAAGGGGTAAGCCGAAAGGTCAATTGTCGTAGCGGTGCCCTGACTGGCGAATTCGATCAAAAGAAATTCGCCTTCACCGGGGTGCTCTGCGTTGAAGGCTGTCGCTATTGCGGCAATGGGAACGTCTTACATAGCCTCCAAGGTATGCTGGAGGCCATTTCGAATGTGATCTTCCAACAGCCTCTTCGCCGTGTCGGCGTCTCTGGCCAGCGCGGCATCGAACATGCCCTTGTGCTCCTTGACCGCCTCTTCGCCGCGATAAGTCAGCACAAGCATCTGATACCGTAAGTACTTGTCGTAGATGATGGAGTGCAGAGACAGAAGGTTTTTGGAGTTGCAGGCCGCGATCATCGCTTGGTGAAACTCCCAATCATATCGTTTCCAGGTTTCTTTCTCGGACTCGTCGCCCTTGAGAAGCTGCTGTTCCATCAGGTGCAGTTTGTGGTGTGCGGCAACGAGGTTGCCTTCCCAATCCGTGTCGCCATTCGCAATGGACAATTCCAACGCGTGGCATTCCAACAGGACCCGCAGCTCTGAAATCTCGGTCAGGTCTTCTCGTGAAACTGGTGTGACCAGGAAACCCCGTTGCTCGGGAGCTTCGACAAATCCGTCGCTGGCGAGCCTGTTCAGCGTTTCACGAAGTGTCGAAAGGCTTGCCGAGTAGCGTTCCTTCAAGGCGTCCAGCTTCAGTTTGGAGCCGGGTTGCAGCTCCCCGAAGATGATGTCTCGCTTGATGCGCTGATAGGTGCTTGCACCTATCGTAGACGGCTGTTTCGCCATGCGTTTCACCCGATATTATCAGTTTCCTCGTTCAGTTAGCATTTTTCAGAGAAATCAGCAATCCAAACTGATGTATGGTAAAAATAAAAATATCATACATTATTGCGGAATCGCGAAAACCCCAATACGGTCGTGACCAAGTTGGGCAAAGTAGCTCGATCGCTATCATCGGTTTCGGGATTTTCCGGACCCTCCGGAAGGAAGCAAAGTGTCTAAGAACTTTCGCATTGCCATTGTCGGCATTGGTCTTGTTGGACGCCGCCACGCAGACGCTATCCGAGCGTTGCGCCATGTTGATCTCGTCGCGGTGGTCGACCCCAGCGATGAAGGTTGTGCTTACGCCGTTGAGCACGGGGTCGCATGTTACGCGACCCTTGAGGAAATGTTTGCAAATCAGACGCCGGACGGAGCTGTGCTTGCGACGCCCACGACGCTTCATGTCGAACAAGGCCTCACGTGTGTTCGACATGGTTGCCCCGTTCTCGTCGAAAAACCGATCGCCGTGGAAGCCGCAGCTGCGCTTGAGCTTGTTCAAGCGGCGGAGAAGGCCAATGTGCCACTGATGGTTGGACATCATCGTCGGCACAATCCTCTGATCCGGTCGGCTAAGGCAGCCATTGTCGATGGGAAGATTGGAGATGTGCGCGCTGTCCATGCGAATTGCTGGTTCTATAAGCCAGACGAGTATTTTGATGCTGCGCCCTGGCGAAAGAAACCCGGTGCAGGGCCCATCTCGGTCAATCTGGTCCACGATGTGGATCTGCTGCGGTATCTGGCCGGAGAAGTCGTGACCGTTCAGGCTCAGTCGGCTTCATCGCAGCGGGGTTACGAAAACGAAGATGTTGCCGGTGCTCTGTTGACGTTCGAAAGCGGGGCGATAGGGACCATAAGTGTATCCGACAGCATCGTCGCCCCGTGGAGCTGGGAGATGACGTCTCAGGAATATCCCATCTATCCTGCAACCACTGAGAGTAGCTACATGATAGGTGGCTCTCATGGTTCGTTGTCCGTTCCCGATCTTCGCCTGTGGAGTTACCAGAGTGAGCAAAGGGACTGGTGGACGCCAATCTCATCGACCGCGCTGAAGAAGGGGGCGTCTGACCCTCTGGTCAATCAGCTTAGGCACTTTGTTGAAGTAGCTCGACACGAAGCAGAACCGATTGTGTCTGGATGGGAAGGCTTCAGAACGCTTCAAGTTATTGAAGCTATTCAGAATTCCTGCAGAACAGGTGATACGGTCAGGATCAAAAACTTACAAAGAACACCAGTGGTAGGTATGACGGCAGTCTAAAATATCAGATATTTTGTAAAAAATCTTGCAAAATGTCCAAAATAGGTCAAAACTCTGAATCGCAAAAAAGAAGCATCATGATGTCTCAGGGAGGAGCAAAGTGATTACCAAACTTACCCGCCGGGCTGCTGTATCAGCCCTGGTCGCAACCGGTGTTCTGTTTAGCGCAACAAGTGGTGCGCTGGCGGAAGACAAAGTCCAACTTCGCCTCGCAACATCAGGGTCGGAGACCGATCAGCGCTCGGTCGCTATGGCCGAGGTTTTCGCGCCCATGGTCGCTGATTTCGCAAGCTACGAGCCCAGCTATAATGGAACCATCTTCGCCCAAGGCACCGAGTTGGACGCCATCAGCCGGGGCAACCTGGAAATGTCGATCACCTCGGCGCAGGAACTGGCACAGTTCTTCCCCGAGTTTTCGATCTTTACAGCAGGCTATGTCCACCAGGACGCCGCGCATCAGGTGGCTGTCTTCAACGATCCCTTGATGGATGCCTTTAAGCAAAAGGCCGAAGAAGAACTGGGCGTCAAACTGCTGTCGGTCATGTATCTGGGCCGTCGTCAGGTGAACCTGCGCCAACCCAAGGATGAACTGACCGTCAGCACCCCGGCTGATCTGGAGGGTGTGAACCTGCGGATGCCGGGCACAGATGCGTGGCAGTTCCTTGGCAAAGCGCTGGGTGCTGCCCCGACACCAATGGCGTTCTCAGAGGTTTACACAGCTCTGTCGACCGGTGCCGTTGACGGTCAGGACAACCCATTGCCGACCGTGGTTGATGCCAAGTTTTACGAAGTGACCAACCAGATCATCCTGACATCTCACTTGGTCGACTTGAACTATATCGCCATTGGCAAGGAAGTTTGGGACGGGTTGACGCCGGAACAGCAAGCCAAGGTTCAGGAAGCTGCGGACGCAGCAGCTGAATCAGGCCGTCAGAAGCAGCTTCAGAAAGAAGAAGATCTTGTCAGCTTCCTGAAAGAGCAAGGCATGGAGATCTACGAACCCGATCTCGCTGCGTTCCGCGATCAGGTACAGTCTATGTATCTGGACAGCGAATTCGCTGGCTCATGGCCCGAAGGCGTTCTGGATCAGATCAACGCTTTGGGCAACTGAGCCCAGTAAGACAAGGGAGGGAGAACCATAATGAAAGCCTTCATAAAGGGGTTCTCCCGACTGACCGAAGCGATTGCCGGCGGGATGCTGGCGGCAATCTTCCTGATTTTCCTATTGCAAATACTCTTGCGCTACTTCTTTACCCCCGCCGGATGGACGCTTGAACTCATCGGCATTCTGTGGGTTTGGGTGATCTTCTTCAGTTGCGCTTTCATAGTGCGCGAACGGGATCACGTGAAGTTCGACATCATCTACCTTTCCGTGCCGATGCGCGTGCGGCAGGTCTTTGCGATGCTGGCGGCCGCAGCGATCGTGGTCGGTATGCTCTACAGCTTCCTTCCGACGTGGGACTACATCGATTGGATGAAAATCCGCAAGACATCGACTGTCCGCAATCCGTTTTCCGGCGAGAAGATACCTTTGCGCACAGTATTCTCGATTTACGCGGTATTCATGCTGGTCGTCGCAGCGCGCTACGCGTGGCTATTCTTCGACGTCATGCGCAATGGCCCCCCAAAGACAGAGTTGGAACTGGTTGTTGGGTACAACGTGGTTGACGACCATCCCCGTGTCGACGTCGAAGAGGACGAGGAAGTTAAGAAATGAGTTTTGAACTTCTTTCCTGCCTGCTCGCTCTCTTTCTTCTGGCAGGCATCGGGACACCTATCGGCTATTCCATCCTCTTGGCCTCATTGGTGTATCTGGGCACAGCCGGACTGGACGTAGCACTCGCAGGCGAGAAGATCCTGCAGGGCTTCTACAAAAGCACGATCCTGCTTGCCGTGCCTTTGTTCATCGTCGCCGCCAATATCATGAACGCGGGCTCGATCACGGACCGTCTGCTGAACTTCTGCGTCGCCGCTGTTGGTCGGTTCAAGGGCGGTCTCGGGCACGTCAACGTGGTAGCGTCTCTGATCTTTTCGGGTATGTCCGGCTCGGCCGTCGCGGATGCCGCGGGGATCGGTAAAATCATCATTGAGATGATGACCAAGGATGGCCGCTACAGCCGAGGTTACGCAGCCGCGATCACGGCGGCGTCGGCGACGATTGGCCCGATCATTCCGCCCTCGATCCCGATGGTTTTGTACGCGCTCGTTTCCAAGGCCTCTATCGGGTCGCTGTTCCTGGCCGGTATTCTTCCGGGCCTGATCATGGGCGTCGTCCTCATGGCGATGAACTATTATCTGGCCGGAAAGCGGAACTTTGCATTGGAAGAACCTGTTCCTCTGCGCGAATTGCCGGCTAAAACCGCCAACGCGTTTCCGGCACTGCTGATGCCCGCAATCCTGCTGTACGGTATATATGGCGGCGTCACCACTCCGACCGAAGCCGCCGCAGTTGCTGCATTCTACGCTCTGCTACTGGCAGCGTTGTTCTACCGCGCGCTGACCTTCCGTGGCCTTTATCAAGTGTTCGTCGACAGCGCGCGCTCCTCCGCCGCCGTCGGGGTGGTCATTGGTGGCGCGTTCATTCTGAACTTCATCGTCATTCAGGAACAGATTCCACAGTCGATCTCGGCACTGCTGGAGGGTTCGGATGTTAGCCCGATTGTATTCCTGATCCTCGTAAACCTGCTGATCCTCGCGCTGGGATGCGTGTTAGACGCAACAACGATCATCCTGGTGATCGTGCCCCTGTTCATTCCAACCTGCGAAGCGCTCGGGATTGATCTGGTGCATTTCGGAGTGCTGGTCGTCGTGAACTCAATGATCGGTTTGATCACGCCGCCCTATGGCATTCTACTCTTTGTGATCAACGCCGTGACGGACATTCCGCTGCGCGAAATCATCTCCGAAATCTGGGCCTTCCTCGCGGTTCTCATCTTCGCCTTGGTGATAATGATGCTGATGCCGGATCTGGTCCTGTGGTTGCCGCGTATGTTTGGATATCAGGGATAATGTGCCTGTCGGTTTCGACAACGTCGATCCCCGGTGATCTGGCTGAAAAGCTGAGTGCTATCGCTGACGCGGGATTCGGGGGTGTCGAATTACACGAACCGGATTTGACCGCTTTTGACGGACCGCCATCGCAAGTCCGCAAGATTGCATCGGACCTCGGCCTGAAGATATGCCTGTTACAACCCTTCCATAATCTTGAAGGCGAGCCCGAAGCCGGACGTGAGCGCGCCTTTGATCGACTGAAGCGCAAACTCGACCTGATGAGCGAGCTGGGAACGGAATTGCTGCTTATCGGGTCTGCCTTCGAGGTCGATGTCGCTGCGACCGAAGAACAGGTAATCGCAGATCTTGGCGAGGCGGCCCAAATCGCTAAAGAAATGGGGATGCGTCTGGCCTATATGGGCTTGCCATGGTCGGATCTTATTCACTCGGATGAACAGGCGTTAGGCGTCGTTGATGCTGTCGACAGCCCTAATCTGGGGTTGGCTTTGAATTCCTTCTTCTCGCTTGCCGACGGATCCAAACCAGCCCGCCTTCGGGACATTCCCGGAGAGCGGCTGTTCCATGTGCAACTGTCCGATGCACCCCGGCTTGAGATGGATATACGTCGGCTCAAGCGGCACTTTGGGCTTCTGCCGGGGCTTGGGTCGCTGAACCTTGCGGGCTTCGTTCGCGTGTTGTCCCGCGCCGGATACAAAGGGCCTTGGTCGGTTGCACGCGTCAACGAAGCAGCTCCTCAACCCGGTGGCCGAACACTGGCCCGAGACGGCTACAGGTCGCTGGTGAACCTCCTGGATGAGGTATCCCGGACCGAGCCGGGAACCGATTTCGGCATCCCGGACCTGCCGGAACGCGTCTATGCGTCAGGCTTCGAATTCGTCGAATTTACAGCCGACGAAACAAGCGGCGCGCAGCTGGCAGATATGTTGTCAGCAATGTGTTTTCGAATGGAGCGAAAACACGTATCCAAGTCCGTCGAGCTGTGGCGGCAGGGCGCGATAAACATCGTTGTGAATACCGAAAAGGAAGGATTTGCCCATTCGGCGTTCCTGGGTCACGGCCCCTCCGTTTGTGACATGGGGTTGCGTGTCAAAGATGCGGATCAGACGGTTCAGCGGGCGACCGCGTTGGGCGCGCCGAATTTCTCACAACCGGTGGGAACAGGGGAACTGGATATCCCGGCCATTCGGGGCGTTGGTGGCAACGTCGTTCATTTCATCGATGAGAAATCCGATCTCCATCGGGTATGGGACATTGAGTTCGAGCCGGTTGCGAAAACCAAAGCCACCCAACCTGCCGGTCTGCGTCGTATCGACCATCTGGCCCAGACGATGCGTCACGATGAGATGCAAAGCTGGCTACTCTACTACATTTCGACTTTCGAGATGGCAAAATCCCCTATCGTGAACGTCGCCGACCCGTCTGGTGTCGTGCAAAGCCAGGCTATCGAAAGTCCCGAAGGCGAAGTGCGCTTAAACCTGAATGGGGCAGTTGGGCGTCGAACACTGGCGGCGTCATTCCTTGAAGATGGCTTTGGGGCTGGTGTTCAGCACATTGCCTTCCAGTCGGATGATATTTTTGAAACTTCAGCCCAGTTGCTCAAGTCTGGCTTTCCCAGCCTGTCCATCCCGGAGAACTACTACGCTGATCTGCAAGCGACATTCGGATTGGATGACGATTTGGTCGCCCAATTGCGCAGGGGGAACATTCTCTACGATCGGGCGGCGGGTGCAGAGTATTTTCAGATATACAGCCGCCCCATCTTTAACGGCTTCTTCTTCGAAATTGTTGAACGCCGTATGGGCTATGCCGGTTATGGCGCGCGCAATGCACCCATTCGCCTTGCTGCGCAAAGCAAAACCCAGCCGGTGAAAGAGGTGCAGACGCAATGACCGCGCAGACGACAGACGATGAGCGCGCCGTTCGCCAATGGTGGCGTACCTCCATCATCGACATGAAACCCGGACAGATCTCTTTTCGTGGCAACGCCATAGAGGACCTGATCGGAAACGTATCTTTCCCGCAGATGATCTGGCTTATGGTGCGGGGCGATCTACCCAGCGACGCGCAAGCGCGCCTGTTCGAAGCCGCTTTGGTCGCAGGCGTGGATCACGGCCCACAGGCTCCCTCAATCGCGGCTGCGCGTATGGCCGCCACCTGCGGGGTAGGTCTCAATAACGCGATGGCGACTGCGGTGAACATGCTGGGCGACGTGCACGGCGGGGCAGGAGAGCAGTGTGCAGAGCTGTACTATGATATCGCAGCTCGCATGGATTGCGGAGCATCGTTGAATGACGCAGTGAAGGACGGTCTGGACAGCTGGCGCGAGACCTATGGCAAGATCGTCTCGGGCTTCGGTCACAGGTTTCACAAACCTGTCGATCCACGCGCACCCCGATTGATGCAACTTGTTCGAGATGCGGCGGCAGAAGGCACAGTTTCTGGCCGGTTTGCCGATATCGGAGAAGAGGTTCAAGCCGAACTCGGTCGTCAACGAGGCGGTCGGCCAATTGCCATGAATATTGACGGCGCGACAGCTGTGATCTTTTGCGAACTTGGCTTTCCTGCGCCCTTGTCGCGAGGGCTGTTCTGCCTGTCCCGCTCGGTCGGAATACTCGCCCACGCTTGGGAACAGATGAACCAGGGTGGCCGCAACAAAGGGCCGATGCCCCCTAATTACTTACCCCTCTACGAAGACAGGAATGATGACACGTGAGACATCGAAATCCTTCCGGGTCGGCCTTATCGGCTGTGGTCGTATCAGCGATATTTATCTAAAAACACTATCCAAATTCTCAAACGTTGAGGTCGTGGCTTGTGCAAGCCTTGACCCTTCGGAAAGCCGCACCAAGGCAGATCAATACGGTATCGCCAAGGCCTGTGCGCCAGATGGGGTGTTTGACGATCCGACGATTGACTGCGTTCTGAATCTGACAATTCCGGCGGCGCATGCCGAAATCAGCCTGCGTGCGTTGGAGGCGGGCAAGCACGTCTATTCCGAGAAGCCGCTGGTTATGGATCGAACGGATGGTAAGACGATTCTGCACATGGCCTCTGAAAAGGGGCTACTGGTCGGTTGCGCACCCGACACATTTCTGGGCGGTCGTTGGCAAACCGTTCGGCGCTTGATCGATGAGGGTGCCATTGGCAAACCGACAGGGGTTTTTGCCCATGTCGGTACCCACGGGACGGAACGCCACCATCCCAACCCGGATTTCTACTACCAGGCCGGTGGCGGGCCCTTGCTGGACCTTGGGCCATATTACCTGACCGCCATGGTTTGCTGCCTTGGTCCGGTTGACCGGGTCGCCGGAATGGCTCGGCGCACGTTCGACAAAAGGATGATCGAAAACGGCCCTCGCAACGGTGAATGGATGGATGTCGAGGTCGACACGCATTCCCTAAGCCTGCTGCAGTTCTCTTCCGGGGCTATAGGGTCGATGACCATGAGCTTTGACGTCTGGGATAGCGAAACGCCGCGGTTCGAGATCTACGGTGAAAAAGGCACCATCAGCATCCCAGACCCTGACCCGGTACATGGTGCCAACATCTTTCAGGGGGATGTCTGGCTGAAAACGCGGGAGACCTCGCGCTGGTCTCATCAGCCGCGCCCATCCGGTCGCGAAGGCTGGCAGGTGGTCGTCAACAAACACGGGTTCAATGAGGACAGCCGTGGTCTCGGCCTTTTGGATCTGGCTCTGGCGGCGCAAGAAGGACGCCAACCCCGTGCAAGTGGAGCGCTCGCCTACCACGTTTTCGAGGTCATGGACGCGATCGAACGGGCACCAAAATTTGGCGCCTATCAGACGATAGAAAGCCGTTGCGCGGCTCCGGAGCCTTTGCCGGTCGATTTCCCTAACGATGAGAGGAAGGAATTGGTTCATGCCGATTGAGACACTCGACTTTGCTCAACCATTCTTTCGCGTCCAGCACACAACTGACGAGCGCAGGATTTCTATCGAGGGTCGCGCCATCGTTCTTAACCTTGGGGGGCGAAATCTCTCTGTCGAGGATCAGACCATTGCACCGCTTTCCTCTGTGATCGTGCAAGACAGCACGCTTAGCGGCGTGGAACGTGCAGTCATTGTCCACGATTTCGACGCCCATGCCGATGACAACGAGTTGTTCGCATGGGTGAAAGATACATGGCCATCTGCTTTTGATGTTCGCCAAGAGGAGCGTTTACGCGGTGTCAGCCACTACATGTCGCCAAAGGTCTTTGTGGGTAACGTTGGGCTGACCATGTACCATTCCGGCTCGGTGCCGCTGAATGTCGGATTGCACAAGGATCATCCGTTCTGCCCGGTACCGGGGTTTCGCGAAGTGCATACACAAATCGTAGGCTTTGGGAAAATGCAGCAATGCCGTGAGCGGGATGTTGAATCCCTTTACCTCGAAGAATTCATGGCCCCCGGCACGACGCACAAACCGATGTATGACGCCGAAGGCAACTATCCCTGGCATCAGTACGAGACGATTACCCCCAGCATTTTCATGGCGGTGGAAATGCTGCCGGAAGGCGTACGGGTCCCGGAAATGGAGATTTAGAATGGCTGAGAGACTTTTCTCCGAAGACCTGAACTTTGACGGACCTTTCCCCCGATTGTCTCGCCGTTTGCGGCTGGGTGTTGTGGGCGGCGGACGTATCTCTGTCACGCAGGCAACGGCCGCGCGGATGACCGACCGGTGGGAGGTCGTCGCAGGAGCGCTCAGTTCTGACGCCATGCGAAGCAAGGTGCGCGGGGCCGAGTGGTTCCTGCCGGCCGACCGGTGCTATGCGTCCTTCGACGAGATGGCAAAGGCCGAGGCGGCACGCCCGGATGGCGTAGATGCCGTCATGATCACCACCCCGAACCACGTTCATTTCGAAGCGGCCAAAGCCTTTCTGGAGGCGGGCATTGACGTGCTGTGCGATAAGCCCTTGACCAACGAAGTCGCGGAGGCCGAAGGGATTGAGGAGATTACCGCGCGCACGGGACACATCTTTGCTGTCGGCTATGCGATGTCATGTTTTCCAGTAATCCGTCAGGCCAAACAAATCGTGGCGGAAGGCGGCATCGGTAAAATCAACCAAATCCACGTCGAGTTCATGCAAGACTGGATGACGCCCGATGATGTGGCTGATGCGCCCCACGTCAAATGGCGGCTGGACCCAAAGATTTCTGGTCCGACCAGCTGTGTCGGCGATATCGGCACCCATGCCGCGCATCTCGCCAGTTTTGTCTCGGGCCTGCCCTTGACCGACCTACGGGCTGAATTTCATGTCTGCGGCGCGCCAAAGCCTTTGGAAGACACAGCATTCATGTTCACCCGCTATCAAAACGAGGTTCCGGGAACCCTGATGGCGACACGCCTTGCCCCCGGAAATCGGGGAGGGTTGCGGTTGCGCATATTCGGGAACGAAGGAGGTCTCGAGTGGGACCTGGAGAATTCGGAACAGCTGAAGTTCAATCGGTTCGGTGAGCCGGATCGCATCATCAGCCGAGGTCACGGGCATGGCATCGGCCCCGGCGCAGAACGTCTAATCCGGACCGCGCGCGGCTTCCCAGAAGGGATTATCGAAGCCTGGGCCAACCTCTATACGGAATTTGCTATGGCCGTAGCTGCGCGTCGGGATGGCGTTACCGTTCCGGATGATTGGCTTACTTATCCCAGTGTCGAACAAGGTGCAGATGGCGTCCGGTTTATTGAAGCCTCCGTGCGCTCTCACCAGTCCGGAGGTGACTGGGTCACTCTCTAAGGCTCTGCCAACAAGAATGTAAAACACGCCCGGGCAGTTGCCCGGGCGCTTTCATTTCCTGCTCAGTATTAAAAGTTGATATTTTAAAAAATATCAGATATTTTTTACTACGTGTGATGAATTTGAGATTCGCAGACACGTGGAGCTGTCGTTCATGGTGAAACCCAAAGAGGCTGGCGCAAGCCCCTCTCTCTATTCCTTGGCGCATCTGACGCTGATTGGCTGTACGCCGCCCGAGCTGGTCTATATCGCCGCGCGGGCCGGTTACGATGCCGTCAGCCCCAGATTCATTCCGATGCATGTGCCCGGTGAATTCACTCAATCTCCAATCGACAAGGCACAGGTGCATGCCATCAAAACTGCTCTCTCTACCACTGGCTTGAAAGTCCTCGATGTCGAGCTTGCGCGCATTACCGAAGATGTCGATCCGCGCAGTTTCGAGCCGTCGCTGGAGATCGGCGGGGAACTGGGCGCCAAGCGTATGATCATGAGCGCGTGGACCAACACCCGCGATGATCGTGACTTCCTGATCGACGTCTATTCTGAGACCTGCGAACTGGCGGCACCCTACGGGCTAACAGTGGACCTGGAGTTCCCAAGCTTTTCCCGCCTTCGTACTCTGGATGAGGCGCTTGACATTGTCCGCGCCTCCGATCAGCCGAATGGCGGTATTCTGGTTGATACGCTTTATCTGCATCTCAGCCGCGTGGATTTGGGAGAGTTGCTACACGTCCCCTCGGACCTGTTTCACTTCCTGCATATCTCTGATTGCCTGCCCGGCATCGCCGATACGCGTGAGGGCATGATCCAACTGGCCCGCGATGCGCGGCTATATCCCGGTGAGGGATGGATCGATTTCACCGGCATCATCGAACGGATGCCGCCCGTCGACTACTCCATTGAATTACCCAACCAAAGCCGCGTTGCCGAGTTGGGATATGAAGAACACGCGCGTCGCTGTCTCAGCCAAGCCAAGCGAACATTCGGCGAGGCGCGGTCACAGCGTCGTATGCCCGATGCTACAATTCCAAAACACCAAGAGGATCATCATGGGCAAAGAGCTCACTGAAAACGACCGCAACATGGCGGCAGATATGCTGGCACGCGCCCGCGCTGCCATGGCCGAGATCGAGGATTGGGATCAGGACAGGCTGGACCGCCTGTCTCAGGCCATTGCGTGGTACGCAGGGAACGAGAAAACCTTCACCCGGCTGGCCCAGCAAGGCGTGGACGAGAGCGGTATCGGAGATCGCGAAGGCCGCCCAGCGAAGCGCTTCAAGATTCACATGGTGCTGCGAGATGTCTTGCGCACACCCTCGACCGGCATCGTCGAGGTTGATGAGGAAAAAGGTCTGGTGAAATATGCCAAACCTGCTGGCGTCATCGCATCCCTGATCCCAATGACTAACCCAGCGATGACACCACCGGTGACCGGCGTTTCCGCTGCCAACGCCCGGAATGCCGTCATCTTCAGCCCGCATCCGCGAACCGCCCATACCACCTTTGAGATGGTCGAGGTCATGCGCGCAGCTTGTCGTGCTGCCGGTGCCCCCGAGGACTTGTTTCAGTCCATTCGCAAACCGTCGATCCCATTGACGCAACATCTGATGGAGATCTGTGATCTGACGCTGGCGACGGGCGGCAAGCCGATGGTCAAAGCGGCCTACAGTTCTGGGCGCCCGGCCTATGGTGTCGGCGAGGGCAATTCGTCCATCGTCATCGATGAAACCGCCGATCTGGACATCGCCGCGCAGAACACTCGCATTTCAAAGACCTCCGACTTTGGGTCGGGCTGCTCGGCCGACGGCAACATCATCATCCAGCGCTCAGTTTACGACGATATGGTCAAGGCGCTTCAAGCCGAGGGCGGCTACCTGTGTTCGGATGAAGAGAAGGCCATGCTCGAAGCGGCCATGTGGGATGAAAAGGGAAACCGTACGTTTCCAACCATCGCCTGTCCGCCGCAGCAAACGGCCAAGGTCGCCGGTTTTAACATCCCCGAAGATCGAAAGTTTTTGATGGTTGAAAACCAGGGGCAAATCGGCCCGCAGCACAAGTTCTCCAAGGAAAAACTGACCACTCTGATGGCGCTTTATCACTTCGACACGTTCGATGACGCGCTGGAAACGGTCAGCCAGATCTACAACACCGGGGGCAAGGGTCATTCCTGCGGTATCTACAGCCACAATGACGATCACATCGACCGGTTGGCGCGTCTGGCTCCGGTCAGCCGCATGATGGTTCGACAGCCTCAGTCCAAGGCCAATGCGGGTGCCTGGACCAATGGTATGCCTATGACCAGCAGCCTGGGCTGCGGCATCTGGGGCGGCAACATCACCAACGAAAACGTCACCATGAAACACATGATGAACTACACCTGGGTCAGTCGTCCGATCCCTGAGGATCGCCCCTCGGAGCCGGACTTGTTCGGTGAGTTCTACGGACAGGAGGTCGCGTGATGGACGCAAGCAAACTGGAGGGTAAAACCGTCGCCGAACACATCGTTGATTTCTTGGAACGTCGTGAGGTCAAACATGTGTTCGGCCTGTGCGGCCACACGAACATCGCGGTTCTGGCTGCTTTGGCCGAAAGTCCAATTGATTTCGTCACAGTACGACACGAACAAATCGCCAGCCACGCGGCGGACGCATATGCCCGCGTGACGGGCAAGGCCTCGGTGGTGCTGTCCCACCTCTCCCCGGGACTGACCAATTGCGCCACCGGGGTCGCCAACGCGGCCTTGGACTGTATCCCTATGGTCGTGATTGCGGGCGATATTCCTACGCATTACTACGGCAAGCATCCGCATCAGGAAGTGAACCTGCACGCAGACGCGGCCCAATGGGAGATTTATCGCCCCTTCGTCAAACGTGCGTGGCGGGTGGATCGCGCCGACCTGATGGCCGAAATCTTGGAAAAGGCGTTCCATCTGGCTGAAAGCGGTCAGCCCGGGCCGGTGCTGGTCAATGTGCCGATGGACATCTTCTCCGAGGTGATCCCCTCGGACAGCTTCGACCGTATCCGCGATAACACGCGCGCGCTCAAGAAACCGTCGATTGAGGATGAAACAGCGCGAGAGATTGCCGAAGCGCTGGCGAAGGCCGAAAACCCGGTTGCCTATGTCGGCGGCGGTATCCTGTTGGCGCAGGCCTGTGAGGAGTTGCGCGAGTTTGTTGAACATATGGGTCTGCCCGTCGCGCATTCCCTGATGGGCAAGGGCGCGCTGCGGGACGACCATCCGCTCGTGCTGGGAATGACCGGGTTTTGGGGCACCGAGCTGGTCAACCAGTCTTGCCTGAACGCGGACTACATCTTTGCCGTGGGCACACGGTTCAAAGAGGCCGATTGCTCCAGCTGGTATCCTGGCTACACGTTCAACATTCCCGGCTCAAAAGTCATTCATATCGACATCGAACCGCAGGAGATCGGCCGGAATTATCCCACCGAGATCGGTGTGGTCGCGGACGCCAAGGCCGCCTTGCGCGTCCTCAACCGGGTCGCCCGCGAGATGTATCCGGACGGCTTCAAACGCCCCGCGCTGGAACAGAAGATCGCCGACTTCCGAACGGATTTCAAAGCGCGCAACGTGGAAATGGCGACCTCATCGGCCTTTCCGATGATGCCCGAGCGCATTCTGGCAGATACCCGCAAGGCACTGCCTGAGGATGCCATCATCACTACGGACGTTGGCTGGAACAAGAACGGTGTTGGGCAACAGTTCGATATCCTGACACCCGGTTCGATCCTGACTCCGGGCGGGTTCGCGACTATGGGGTTTGGCCCTCCGGGCGCGATCGGTGCGAAACTGGCGGCACCTGATCGCGTTGTCCTCAGTCTGGTCGGTGATGGTGGCTTTGGTCAAAATCCGTCGATGCTCGCGACGGCCGTCGAACTTGATCTGGGCATCATCTGGCTGGTCATGAACAACAACGCCTTCGGAACTATAGCGGGTTTGCAAAAGGCGCATTACGGCCTGACCTATGGAACAACGTTCCCCGGATCAGCCGCAGCTCCCGCGAACGGGCCGGGTTATGCTGACATTGCAAGAGCTTATGGCGCGGAAGGGCACAGGCTCAGCGCTGCTGACGAGTTGTTGCCCGCATTAGAAGCTGCAATTGCCAGCGGCAAACCTACTGTCCTTGATGTCCCAATGATCAACAACCCGACGCCAACGACCGGTCATTGGAACATCCTGGACATTTATTCGCCGGACAAGGATGTTTCTCACGTCGCCACCTGACGACACTGAGCGCGGTAAGCCGCGCCAGTTTTTTTTCTTTCAATAGGCCCAAGTCAGCCAAACCTTCTGAGAGCGTGCAGTGCCTCAAGAAGATCTAACTGGGTTTACAGCCCTAACAGCTCTCGATCTGAGTCGCGTGAGATAAGTTCGTGCAGAAGCTTGAGCAACCGATCAGCTTTGTCTCTCTCAATTTCCTCGAGAAGCTTCAAAACAGCAGCGCCATAGATAATCTTTTTGCGCGTTTCATCGCGACGCCGTTGTTTGCTCGCCCGGGCCTGAAGGTCACTATATTGAACGCAGTCAAAGCGACAAAGGATACCACATCGTATTCCAAGGTAACCGCTCGTTCGTGGGTACCTCTTCACTTCGCGCTCTCAAACGCGACAACAAACCATTCGGGTTTTGCGCTTCAAAGATAGCCACTAGTTTACGACCGCCCTTTTCAGGTCGAACTTTGGCATATCTTGTCGCATCCAAGAAAACGTCAGGATCACGCCGCTGCTCAGAGGACTTTCCGTGGGTAAAATCGAAATTTGGTATAATATCAGACATTTGCCGCACACTCTTTTGTTCTAGTTCGCATTTAGTCCGTGAGCACGGCTGCCAAGTTTGGTTTTCCAAGCGCTTTCGCGGTTAATGATTTCAGAAGCAGACATGTCTGGAGAAGCAATTTCTAGGATAGAGATCGCGTAATTGGTTCTTTTTCTTACCAGTAGCAACTTGTTTCCCCCATGACCGTTGACGGCGTATGATGTCCACCTTCCCATGAAACCACCATCACCATATGCGGAACCCACATACTGTTCTCCAGTTTCGGGACAGACGAGGAGGTATACCCCGTTCACTGACGCCAAAGCGTTTTGCCAACTAGATGGAAGCGCTAGCAGCTCCTCGACAGTTGAGGTGAACTCTCCGAAACCAGGGAACGCTTCATCTTCAGCAGTCGCTCGCAGCTCGACTATGGGTTTTGGTCTTCGTTCGGCCCATTGGGACCAGCTTCTGGTGGCTGCGCCCCAATCAATAATAAGACGCCCGACCAAGTCCTCGACGACATCAATGCGCGCCAAGTCATACCGCCGATGGTCCAAATCCTGGCCATAGTCTTCCTCGAAAGGCGTCCAAAGGGATGGATTTCTTTCTGGGTTATCGCTTGCTGTCCAGCTATCGACGACATAGTGGGCGCCTACGAAAAGTGCGCCAGTCGATCCTTGAGGGACAAATTGAACGGCTATTTCCGCTCCATTGTAGGGGGATAAGCTATCATCTCTCTGATAACTAACAAAATGATCGAAATTGGCCGAACCACGACGCCAAGCAGCTAAGGCCCTATAATCGTGTCGGACATACCTGGTGCGCGACAGTACAAAGCCCCGTTTGCTCAAGAGTTCATTGAGAGTGAAATCATAGGGTTTCATGTGTCCAATTTCCGTGATGCCATTTGTTGTTGCTTTTAGGTTTGGGAACCAGCGTCGACACCCTTTCTGCTGTCCTGAGGCTTGGATTTGTTTCGCAGCTGATTTTACACGCGTGAATTTTTTCCATTGTCAATAAACGGGGTCAGCGGCATCAATATCTGACTTCATCGTGGAAATTGCTTTCACTACGGAATTTGAAGAAACCAAAGCCGCCAATCGATCAGAGGCGTCCAGCAACTCCGGTACTTTCACTTCCAGTCCATTTGATCTTGCGTCGTTCGCCACTTGGCGAATTGCATACAATCTCAGAAGCGCCATTGCTGTTTCAGCAACGTTGCAGTGGACGTCAAAGGGGTCTTCGCCAGCTCCTACCGCGTCATCTACGATCTTATAAACGGCGTGTGCAATCGGTTGTTTTATTGGGTAAAAATTCTCTCTCACCTTAAAGCCTCCTTACTAGGTATAACTAACTGCCTTGGCAGCGAGGAACTGCTTTGGCTTGCCTGGTTTGAATTTGGGGGGCCAAGCTTCCGAGACGAAGTTGTTTTCGGCCAAAGTCTTTCGCCATTTTGCCAAATGTCCTGCGTGTCGGCAGTTGATAGAAACGAACAAGAAATTGGCGTCTCAAAGCTATCGTTTGCCACCGTGACAAGAGATCCTATAGCGGTCCTGCCGAATTGTTTGTGTGGATGTTCGCTAACGAGGGGGTACACGGTTGGATCTAAGGGGTGAGCCCGCTGCCAAGTCTTAATCTATTGGCTTGTTGGCTCACCTCGCTTTCGGAGATACTGTAAGCGATATATTGCGTACACTAGATTTGCGAGGCTGTTAAAATTTTTCCCGTACAGGGGTTTTTGTCTGAGGGGGCAGTGGCACCCCCCCCCAAAAAAACTATTTCACTACCCTGTACCCCCTAAAAACGGGGTGTTTGGTGGATTTTAGGGATTGGTGGTATGTGTTTATTTGTCCGGTGCGGGAATTATTGGAACATTCCCGTCAGGAAAGACCCTGTAGAAGTTTCTGCACTTTGGACACCTCGGCATTGTGTCTCTGTTTATTCGAACTAAGCGGAAAAACTTGCCCTGATCGACTTCACAACTGGGGCAATAAGGCAGCCCAACTGGCTGACCTTCAACCTCGTCATACTTGAAACCATTTATGTCGATCACAGACCCTTTGAACTCTAAGTCCTCTTCCAGTTTACGGATCTGTTCTTCACGATCTCTTATCTCTTGCTGTGCATCACTAAGCGCCATCTTGATGTCGCTAAGATCTGTGTATAGGTCCGCCATCCGGTTCTTGAGTTCACTCTTGTCGTAGGCGTGATTGGTATCTCGAATTGCTTTAATTATATCTAAGGAGCCAGAAAGTGCGGTTATGGTGGCTGGAATATCTACCAAGTCAAATCTCCATTTGTGTCTTAGCTTGATACTTAAACGGTTTGAGCCTGCGAGCAATGCATAGAAGCGGTTAACGGCAACCCCGATGCGCAGTTGAAAACCCCCTGTCCGGTACAGCCGCCGGGGACACCCATTTCACCCCCACACGGGGCGTTTTGCGGAGTGTTTAGTGGTTCAAATAGACGACCTTTTACAATGGGCGTCGCCCAAACTAATGGCTTGATCCCATATCTGCCGAACTATGGCCCACCTTTGCGACCTAAAATCAAAAGCAGCTTTTTGCGATAGATCATGTGGCGTAGGGAACGATCCGGCCGCTACAGATCATGTCGGCGATGTATGCGGGAGCGCTGTCGGGAATAAGGGATGACATCGGTGCCCATTCCTTGTTCCGGTGTTTCAGTCGCAATCCCTTCGTACGTTCAACAGGGGCGATCAGATCGCGATAGCGTCTGTTCTTGCAGTCATACTCTCTCTGGAAGACAAACTCACTGTCGCTCGTTCTGATCGTTTCCCAATATACGGTTCCTGGAACGCCTTCCGCTTTTCGAATGTAAAACTCGCTTCTTTCATCGTTCTTCGCAACCAACAACCAACCTGCTTCTTGCAAGTTTGTGCCAGTCCCCATCGTCGTAGTGTCACAGGCGGTCAGGGTGATGGCTGCTGCGCATACCAAGACAATCTTCTTTAGCATGGTGTCCAAACTCGAGTTTTCGTCGATTTATCTGCATTTATTGCCGAAGTGAACGGATTTATTGTGAGTTTTTGCCGACTTTGTGTGCGTTGTCGCCAATTTCAACGTTTCTACCGGGGGTTTTGACCTAAGATGCGTGGTTCGTTTATTCACTGTGGCGTTAAAACTGATGTGTTCCGTACCCAACAATTTAGTAGAGTTGTCAGGTAGTTGCTCGGTTCAATGTGATCCTAAGCCGTAAAGAGTATATCGAAATGTATACTGCCCACGTGTGCATGGGGTGATTTCTCAACAATACCAACAGGTAATAGGAAGGTTAATGGTAGCGGAGGAGGGACTTGAACCCCCGACACGCGGATTATGATTCCGCTGCTCTAACCAACTGAGCTACTCCGCCTTGAGTGAGAGGCGATGTAAGCGAGGGGCCGGGGAGGGTCAAGAGGGAAATCAACCTAACCAGGGATTTCTTTCACAGGCGCGGCGGTTGGTTCCTTCAGGGGTGTCTGCGGTGATTTGGTTTCCGCCACCATCCGGCGAATAAACGCGGCACAGATTTCCGGCTCGGTGATCAGGATCATGTGTCCCAACCCGTCCAGCTCTTCATAGCTTAGACCAAATTTGATCATCGGAGGGCCGTGAAGGGCAGGGGACAAGAGCGCGTCCTGGCGGCCATACAAGATACCGCCCGGCACGGATAGCTCGGGGTATCTGGACACCTGCGCGTCGCAACTTGCGTCCAGCCCGGCAACGTCTTGCGAGGCCGTAACAAACGCCGAGGGGCGCAACCCAAGCGCGCCGCCCGCACGATCCAGAAAGTCATCTGGTGCGGTTTCAGGGCCAAACGCTACGCCCAGGCTGTAGGGTGCAGTTTTCGCGGCCATAGGCACCGCAATCGTATTTGCAATCAGGCTGCGCAGCCATCCGGATCGGATATCGAGCGGCTTAAAGATCACCGGCGTTTCAGGCAGCCTGTGCGTCAGAGGCGCCAGCAATGCAAGACCTGATACGCGTTCGGGGTGGTCCAGTGCCAGCGCCAGTGACACTGCGCCGCCCAGTGAATGCCCGACCAGAACCGCTTGATCGACGCCTTTTATCTCCAGAAACTCGGCAATCATTGCGGCTTGTTGCGGCAATTGCCCCAGTTCTGCCGTGTCACGGGTAGAATATCCGCAGCCTGGCCGATCCAGCGCAATGACATGGTATTCTTCGGCCAGTTGATCGGCCAAGGCGTAGGTAAAATGCTGTAATTGCCCCGCCAGACCATGTATAAGGACCAGCGTTTGCGCGTCAGGATCACCCTTTTCAACATAATGGATACTGCCGCCCTGCACGGGCACGATCTGGCCCATTTGTGGTACGGTGCTCAGCCCCTGACGGGTCAACCGCCGGGTCCAAACGGCCATGGCCAGAAGAAAGACGATACAGGCTGCAATCAGGCTTAGAATAAGTGTCATCTAGCTGTCTCCTGTCCGACGGTAGTGTATTGTTCCAATCCCGACTGTGCCATACGCGCTTGATATTCACCAACAGTCCCGGGCCATAACGTCGTGTTCCTGCCGTCTTCGTCAATGTACCAGGATGTACACCCCCCCGTCTGCCAGACACTGTCGGCGTGACGGTCCTGCATCTCTTGGGTGAAACCCGCTTGTTTCTTTGCATCAGGTGTGATCGCGGCAATCCCTTTGCGCTGCATCTCGCTTAGGACGCGACCGATATGTCCAACCTGCGCCTCGATCATCAGCACGACCGAGTTGTGGCCAAGACCGGTATGCGGGCCCATAAGAATAAAGAAATTTGGAAAGCCCGCAATCGCTGTGCCCAGATTTGCATTCATGCCGTCAGCCCAGGCCGTTCGCAGTGTCAGGCCACCGGAACCTGTGATGTCCAATCGCTCGACAACATTGGTCACATGAAATCCGGTGCCCCAGATCAGGGCATCAGCTTGGACTTTGGTGCCGTCTGACGTGATGAGCGTATCCCTATCGATACGGGCAACGCCCTGTGGCACGACACTGACATTGTCGCGGGCCAGGGTTGGGTACCAGTCGTTCGAGCTAAGGATACGTTTGCAACCAATCTGATAGTCGGGTGTCAGAATGCGCCGTTCTTCGGGGTCGATTATCGCCCCCTCCAGCGATTTACGCCACATCTTAAGGGCAAAGTTCATCGCCCGTTCCTCGCCCCTGAACACCCGGTGTCGGAACTCGAAAAACATGAAAATCAGTTTGCGCCGGATACGCGGCAGTAAGGGAAGGTGGGCATATAGCTTGCGCACCCAGGGCGCAATTGGGCCGTCCGGGCGCGGCATGACATAAGGCGCACTGCGCTGAAAGATAGTCACGTGGCGGGCAAGTTTGGCAATCTCTGGCACGAACTGAACCGCCGACGCCCCGGTGCCCACAACGGCCACTCGTTTGCCGGTCAGATCAACGTCGTGATCCCATTGAGCCGAATGGAAGCATGGCCCAGGAAAACCGTCCGCGCCGGGAAGATCGGGAATGCTGGGGTGATGCAACGCCCCAATGGCCGAGACCAGAAACCGCGCCGACCAACTTTGCCCGTCCATGGTTTCCACTTGCCAGCGCGCGCCGTCCCACTTGGCCGCTTTCAGTTCCTGGCCGAAATGGCAGAGGTCATACAATCCCTCGTGCTGCGCGACGCCCTTCAGGTAAGCCTGAATTTCAGCGCCTCCGGCATAAGCGCGGCTCCAATGGGGATTAGGGTGGGTCGCCATAGAATATAGATGTGAAGGCACATCGCAGGCCACGCCGGGATATGTGTTTTCGCGCCACGTGCCGCCGATATCATCTGCCTTTTCCAGAATCGCAAGATCGGAGAGCCCACGTTTGCGCGCCTCAAGCGCCATGGTCAGCCCTGAAAACCCGGCGCCAATGATGAGCATCTCTGTTTTGTGGTGCATTTCTGCGCCCCTCCTGAAACAACCATACGGGTACGTGTTGCAGATGTATGCACCTGATTGACAGTGAAGCAGGTTACTTAACGAAAGGTAACCAAGGGTTCATTTGCGCAGTGCAAGCGCGAAAATCCCGCGATGTGGCCCGTGTCGCTTCCTGCAAGCACATATCGCAATCAGAGAGGTGATCGCTCCGCGAATCCGCCAGTATGATTGAAAATTGGAGGATTGCCCTTTGACTACTCGCACTGCCGCGCGGTCCGGTGGACGCTCTGCCCGTCGCGCCCAACGTACTGCTCCAAACTTTGCCATGCTGCCGGGTTTGACCCGAGGCATTCCCGTTTGCGAAGTCATGGACGAAAGCCAGGTCGAACGTATCGACAACGCGGCAATGGATATTCTGGAAAATGTCGGTGTTCAATTCCGCGACCCCATCGCGCTGGAAGACTGGAAGACAGCCGGAGCCAAGGTTGTCGGAGAGTTGGTCTATCTGGACCGCAACATGGTACGCGAGCTGATCTCGACCATTCCATCGCAGTTCACCTATCATGCGCGTGACCCGCAAAAGAACCTTGCACTGGGCGGCAAACATTCGATCTTTGTGCCAATGACCGGCGCGCCTTTCCTGCGCGATCTGGATGACGTGCGGCGGAATCCGACGCTGGATGATCTGGCGATGTTCCACAAGCTGTCGCACATGATGCCTGCACTACACAGCTCGGCCCACCATATTGTCGAGCCTTATGATCACCCGATCAGCCAGCGGCACCTGCGCATCACATATTCTTCGATGAAATACTCGGACAAGACTTTCATGGGCATGACGACATCGCCTAAGAACGCCGAGGATGTGATGGATATGTGCGATATCCTGTTCGGCGAAGGCTTTATCGACGACCATCCTGTCACCACCGGCAACTGCAACGGCAACAGCCCTTTGGTGTGGGATGAAACCATGCTGGGCGCGATGCGCGCCTTTAGCCGACGCAACCAGCCAGTTTTGTGCTCGCCCTTCGTTTTGGGTGGCGCGAACACACCCGCTTCGGTCCCCGCGACCGTAGCGCAGCTGACAGCCGAGGCGTTGTCGGCGCTGGCCTACACACAGGTGATCCGCAAGGGCGCACCTGCGATCTGGGGGCACTACCTGTCGACCGTGTCGATGAAATCCGGTGCGCCCATGGCGGGCACGCCTGAAATCAGCCTGATGAATTTCATGATCGGCCAGATGGCGCGGTATTACGACGTGCCATGGCGCACTTCGAACACGCTGGGCGGCGCCAAAACGTTTGACGCGCAAGCGGGATACGAATCCGCCACAACGCTCAGCGCGGTGATCCATGCCGGAGCCAACTATATCTGGCATTCGGCAGGCTGGAATGAGGCGGGCATGCACTGTTCAGTTGCCAAGTTCGTGGTGGATGCCGAACAATGCGCGATGGCTTACCGCATGGCGGAAGGCCCGAAGTGGCACGATTTCGATCAGGCGCTTGCCGCGGTTCCGGATGTAGGCCCTGGTGGTCACTACCTTGGCCACCCGCACACGCAGGACAATTTCCAGACGGCGTTCTTTATGCCTGAACTCTTTGACAACAACTCGATCGAACAATGGGTGGCTGAGGGCGAAGTGGAAATCACAGAACGCGCCTTGAAGCACGCGCGAAAACTACTGGCCGAGTACCAAGAGCCAAAACTGGACAAAGCCAAAAACGAAGCGCTTCTGGACTATATCGCGCGCCGCGAAAGGGAAATCCCGGCGGCGGATGAGTTGAACCAGACCTACTGATACAATCTCCCCGTACTGGCCCGCCCGCAATCCGGGTGGGCCCTTTTTTCGTTCAGGACAAGCAGAGCAGCATGAAGATCGCCGAACTCCATATCTACAGCCACGACCTGCCGGTCAAAAACGGACCCTACACCATGGCCAATGCACAGGTCTGGTCGCTTGATACCACTCTGGTCAAAGTCGTTGCCGATAACGGATTGATCGGCTGGGGCGAGACCTGCCCAGTTGGCCCGACATATGCTGAGGCGCACGCAAAAGGCGCCCGTGCAGCTTTGATCGAAATGGCCCCGGGCTTGATCGGCACCGAAGCACTGCCGCTGACACTGCATCGCCGGATGGATGGGCTGCTGAACGGGCACACATATGCCAAAGCGGCTGTCGATATTGCGGTTCACGATGTGCTGGGTAAACACTTGGGCGTGCCTGTCAGCGACCTGCTGGGTGGTGCAACAACTGACAAAGTCCCATCCTACTATGCCACTGGCGTTGGTGCGCCTGACGATATTGCCCGACTGGCAGCCGAGAAAATGGCCGAAGGCTACCCGCGATTGCAGATCAAGGTCGGGGGCCGCCCGGTCGAGATCGACATCGAAACCATCCGCAAGGTCTGGGAGGTTGTCAAAGGGTCGGGTACGCGTCTGGCCGTGGACGGCAATCGGGGCTGGACCACGCGCGACGCTTTGCGCGTCAGCCGCGAATGCCCTGAAATTCCGTTCATCATGGAACAGCCCTGCAACACCATTGAGGATTTGCAGAAGATCCGACCTCAGGTCACGCACGGCATTTACATGGACGAAAACAGCACCAGTCTGAACACTGTGATCTCAGCAGCAGGGACCGGTCTGGTCGATGGGTTCGGGATGAAAGTCACTCGGATCGGCGGGTTGAACCCCATGCGCGCTTTCCGCGACATTTGCGAAGCCCGAAACCTTCCGCACACCTGCGATGACAGCTGGGGTGGGGACATCATCGCCGCTGCCTGTACTCATGTCGGTGCAACGGTTCGGCCCGATCTGCTGGAAGGCGTCTGGCTTGCCGCACCTTATATCGAAGGCAACTATGATCCCGAAAATGGTATCCAGATCAAAGGCGGGCATATTGCGTTGACAACCGGGCCGGGGCTGGGCGTGGTGCCTGATGAAAGCCAATTTGGCACCCCTGTTGCGTCGTTTTAACCGTGGATGATCTCATGACCCTGAATGGAAAATCGGCTTTGGTCACTGGCGCAGCCGGAGGTATCGGGGCGTCAATCGTTGAGCGTTTGCGCCAAGCTGGGGCGCGGGTCGCGGTTGCGGACCGGTCGGTCGATGGCATTGAGGCCGAGGCGTATCTGCCGGGCGATCTGCTTGATCCAGACTATGCCGACCAATTGCCCAGGGCGGCGGCGTCTGCGCTGGGCAGGCTCGATATCGTGATCAACAATGCAGGTGTCATCACACGCGGGTCTGTCACCGACACGTCGGATGCGGATTGGTCTTTGTCACTGGGCGTCAATGTCGAAGCCCCGTTTCGTATCTGTCGCGCGGCGATCCCGATCATGGCTGAAACGGGAGGGGGCGCTATCGTCAACACCGCGTCTTGTTGGGGGCTGCGCCCCGGCCCCAATCACGCCGTTTATTGTATGACAAAAGCGGCCATTGCGTCCCTGACCCAATGTATGGGTATGGACCATGCCCATCAGGGTATCCGCGTCAACGCTGTATGCCCGAATGAGGTGAATACGCCTATGCTGCGCTCGGGTTTTGAAAAGCGCGGTTTTGATCCCGATACGGCCGTGGCCGAGCTGGGCCAAAGCGTGCCGCTGGGCCGCATCGCCGAGCCCGAGGATATTGCAGACGTCATCATGTTCCTCGTCTCGGATGCGTCGCGTTATGTTTGCGGTACGCTGGTCGAGGTCAACGGAGGGAAGCCCGTTTCATGAAGCGGTTCGAGGGAAAGGTGGCATTGGTCACAGGCGGGCGCAGCGGCATCGGTCAGGCCATTGCCCGTCGGTTGCGGGACGAGGGCGCGCAGGTCTTTACCGCGCAACGTGGAGAAGACAGCGAGTTTCAAGGCATTGCAGCGGATTTCACCGATCCCGACAGCCCGGCACAGGCGGTCAGCGAAGTGGTATCTGATGCTGGGCGCCTGGATGTGTTGGTCAACAACGCGGGTATGATGCAGGAAGTTTTGGTCGAAGACATGAGCCTTGAGGATTGGCACCGCAATCTGACGGTCAATCTGACCGCTCCGTTCCTGATGATCAAAGCCGCGCTGCCGCATCTGCGTCAAACCCGCGGTAATATCGTCAATACCGGATCCATTGAAGGTTTGAGCAGCAATCCCGGTCACGCGGCTTATTGCGCGTCCAAGGCAGGGCTGCATGGTCTGACCCGCGCCGTTGCCGTGGATCACGGGGTTGAAGGTGTCCGTTGCAACGCCGTGGCACCCGGATGGATCGATACCGAACTGAACGAAGATTTCATCGATTCCATGCCTGACCCTGCTGCATTCCGTGATGATATAGCCAAAATCCACCCTGTTGCACGGACCGGTCGGCCGGAAGAGGTTGCAGCCCTCGTCGCGTTTCTGGCGTCAGAGGAGGCGGGCTTTATCACCGGGCAGGTCTACACCGTAGATGGTGGGCGCATGGCCAAGCTTAGCCTTCCCTGACGCCAACGCATCACTCCTTACCGGATCGCCATTCTTTCCAAATCAAATAGCTGTTTGCCCCAAGCGAGGCGAATGGCTCGGGCGGCAATCGCGGAAGATCCGGCTGTTCCAGAAAGTGACTGGCGATCTCTGATCCGCCTTGCATCACCAATTCTGCGATGCCCATGCCTTGCAAGGTTCCTCGGGCGATGCCCAGGCCATTCTGACAGCAGGCCGAGAACACACCGTCCTCAAGTTCACCAAAGGCCGCAGACCCATTGCGGCTTAGGCAAAGCATCCCGGCCCAGCGGTGCTCCATCGTTACGTCTGACAGGTGCGGGAAACGTTCCATGAACTTGCGGTCCTGAACCCAGCCGACATTGCGCAGCCGCATTGGGCTGGTCTCGATTGTCGGGTGAAAGCTGGTACCGTTGCGGATCAGGATGCGATCGCCGTAGCTGCCGGAAATGCGCCGCACCGATGTGCCCATCGGATCGGCAGGTGTCACCGACCAGCGCGATTGCCCGCCAAGCGTTTTGATCTGTGCCTCAGTCAAAGGTGCTGAGATCGACGCGTAGAGGCAGATATGCATCAATTGTCTTTGGTAGAACCCAAAGCTTTCGAGATGGCCGTTATTGGCGAGGATAATCCGCCCGGTCTTGACCTTGGCTTTGGTGGTTTTGACCACCCAGCTTGTGCCTTGCTTTTCGAAACTGGTGACTGGTGAGTTTTCGAACACGTCAATCTGATCAGCCAATTGGGCCGAAAGCGCCCGCGCATAGGCTGCGGGTTGGATCATCACTGTTCCTGGCGCGTAAAGTCCCGAGGTGTAATGTGGGCTGCCCGTGATTTCGTGCATCTGTTGCTGGTCATAGAGCGTGTGAGGCTCACCCAGTTTCCTCAGGTGTTCCGCAAACGCGCGGTTGTGCGCGTCGCCCGCCTTGGTGGCGGCGGCATTGTACTTGCCGCAGGGGTCGAACATTTCCTGATTTAACTCGCATTCCCCGGCCACGTCGCTCGCAAAAGCAATGGCCTTGCGATTCAGTGCAATTGCGGCGCGATCCTCTTCCAATCCTTCGCCTGCATAATTGTCCGAGGCCAAATCATGAGGCAGGTCGATCATAAATCCCGAGTTCCGCCCCGCAGAACCATCGGCAAATCGGCCTGCTTCCAGCAGAACAACCTTCAGTGATGGATCCAGTTGATGCAGCCGCCGCGCCGTGCTGAGCCCAGCAAACCCACCGCCAACGATAGTGATGTCGGCAGTCAGGTCCTTGTCCAGTTCCGGCAGGGGCGTCTGGGGTGGCAGGATGGCATTCCATCCGGCCGGGCCCGTCTGCCGGGGCAGTCTTTTGGCCTCGAACCGCGTCAATCCACCGCCTCGTCTGCGTCATCGGCCAGATCGATCCAGATGGTTTTCAACTGGGTGTACTGATCGTGGGCGTGGACCGAATTGTCGCGACCGCCAAAGCCAGACTGCTTGTAGCCGCCAAATGGCGTGGTGATGTCGCCTTCGCCAAAGCTGTTGACTGTCACGGTGCCCGCCCGGATCGCCCGAGCCCCGCGAATGGCGCGCTTGGCGTTGGCAGTGAAGATCGAGGCACAAAGGCCATAGTCGGTGTCATTGGCGATCTTGATGGCTTCGTCAAAGCCTGACACTTCGATCACCGACAGAACCGGGCCAAAGATCTCTTCCCGCGCCAGGGTGGCGTCATTGCCGGGTACTTCGACCACCGTAGCCTCGACAAAGCCTTTGTCAGCTTTGCCGCCGATCACCACGTTCTCGGCTTGATCCAGATAACCGCAGACCTTGTTATAATGCCCTTCGCTCACCAGCGCGCCCATACGGGTTTCCGGGTTCAGAGGGTCACCGATATTCCACTGTTTGGCGTGATGTGCAATGCGCTCCAGCAACTCTGCCTTTACATCCTTGTGCACGATCAGGCGCGACGAGGCCGAGCAGTTCTCGCCCATGTTCCAGAACGCGCCGTTCACCACATGCGCGGCCACACGGTCAAGGTTTTCAGCGTCATCCATGACGATGGCCGGGTTTTTGCCGCCCATCTCCAGCACCACTTCTTTGGCGTTACTTTCGGCGGAATAGGTCAGGAACCGTTTGCCGGTTACGGTCGAGCCGGTGAAAGAGACCATGTCAATATCCATATGCCGCCCGATGGGTTCACCGACCTCTGCGCCGCCGCCCGGAACGATGTTCAGAACGCCGCGGGGCAGGCCAGCCTCCATCGCCAGCTCAGCCATACGCAGAGCGGTCAGCGTGGTCTCAGTCGCGGGTTTCACCACGACCGAACAGCCCGCCGCCAAAGCAGGCCCGATTTTCCACGCCAGCATCAGCAGCGGGAAGTTCCAGGGCAGCACCAGGCCGACGACGCCAATCGGTTCGCGCACCACCATGGCGATGTGATCGTCGCTGGCGGGCGAGACTTGATCGTAAATCTTGTCAATCGCCTCGGCGTGCCATTTCAGGCAGTGGATCGTCTCGGGCACATCCACGGATTCGCAATCAAGGATGGTCTTGCCGCTGTCGATGCTTTCCATCACCGCCAGTTCGCGCGTATTGCGGGTCAGTAACTTGCACAACCGGATCAGCACATCCTTGCGTTCGCTCGGATGCAGCTTGGACCAACGGCCATCGTCAAACGCCTCACGCGCCTTTTCGACGGCAAAGTCCACATCCGCTGCGCCGCAAGACGCGATGTCCGCCAGTTTGTCGCCAGTGGCTGGGTTCACTGTCTCAAAGGTCTCACCCGAAATCGCGGGGCGGAAGGCGCCGTCGATGAAAGCGCCTGTAGGCAGCGTCAGGCCTGCGGCGATGGATTTGTATTCGTCCTGTGTCAGCAGATCCATGTCTCTTACCCCTCAGCCACAATGTCAGCGATTGTCTTCTTGAGCACACGCGTCACCTGTTCCAACGCGCGCTTGTCGTCTTTGTTCAGACCCTTCAGCGGAGGCCGCATCGCGCCCGCATCGATCCCGTTCATGGTCACGCCATGCTTGATGGTCTGGATGAACTTGCCACCCTGTTCCAACACTCGCATCAGCGGCATCATGGCCGACATGATCCGCCGACCTTTAGAGAAATTCCCCTCGATCACGCAGGCATCGTAAAGCGCCACATGCTCGGTGGGCAGAAAGTTCGACCCGCCACAGACCCAGAACGGCGCACCCCAGGCGAAGAATTCCAACGCCTGGTCGTCCATACCGCAGCCAAGCTGGATGTGTGGATAGTCCCGCGCCAGCAGGTGCACCCTGTTGATATCGCCCGAGCTTTCCTTGATGCCGCAGAAGTTCCGGCTGCGGCCTACACGGTCAAGAAATTCCTCACCCATCATCGTGCCGGTGCGGTGCGGGTAGTTGTACAGCATTACGGGCAGGTCCGCGGCCTTGTCGATAGCCAGCGCGTTCAGTGCGTTTTCGCGGTCGGTCGGCACCGAATAGGGCGGGCTGGCCAGCAGGATCGCATCTGCACCAATTTCGCGCGCGCCCGAGGCCAGCGCAATGGAATCCGGCGTCAGCATGGCCCCGGTCCCTACGACCAGAGGCAGACGGCCTTTCAATTGCTGATGTGTGAATTTGGCCAGTTCCAGCCGTTCTTCCACAGTCTGGGCATAGTTTTCACCTGTCGATCCGCCCGAAATCAGACCATGCACGCCACTCTGGATCAGGTATTCGATCACATTGGACAAGGCGTCCCAATTAACGCTTCCATCGTTGTGATAGGGCGTGACCACAGGGGTATAAATCCCCTCAAACTTGAAAATCGGGTTCATTCCGTCCTCATGCAGGTTTCGAAAGGAGTGGGACGCCCATCGGGACATCCAGCGCGTCTGGCATCACGAACATCTCAATCTGATCGCGTGACAGGTTCCAGTGATCTTCGGCTAGCTTTGCCGCTGCTGCTTCGTCCCGCGCCTCGATGGCTGCGATGATGGCATCGTGCTGTTCGCTGGCGCGTGACAGGTTTTCCGACATTTCATCGGACTGTGGGCGATAGAACGTCATGCCGATCCTCGCGTGATCGATCAGCAGCCGGTTGAACGAGGGCAGCAGATAGACATTGCCCGACATCTCGCCAGTCACATCGTGAAAGCGATTGTTGGCCAGCGCCCGATCCTCGGCCGAACCTGTACGTAACGCGGCTTTGAACGCTTGCTGCGCGTCTTTTAGGGCGTCGATCTGCGCAGGGCGCGCGTTTCCCGCAGCCAGACGCAGGATCGCGCCATACACCATTGGTGCGGCAAGGAAGAAATCGCGCAGGGTCGTGTAAGACATCTCGGACACCCGCGCGCTGCGGTTTGTACGCAGGTCGAGATAGCCTTCCCCCGCCAGTTGCCGGAATACCTCGCGCAGCGGTGTGCGTGACAGGCCGAATTCATCTGACAAATGCGCCTCGTCCAGATCTGTGCCTGGTTGCAAGCGCAGAGTCAGAATGGATGTTTTCAGGTGCTCTTGTAACGCGCCTTTTCGCGACTTGGCTTCGTCTTTCATCCCTTAGCTCATCCATCTTTCATAAAGCGGTCGAATCGATCTGTCACGGTTATGTATGCTAAGAAAATACAACTTGTATACAAAAAAATTTCGTGCAGCATAGGCTCCTGCAAAATAGACTCACTTTCGGGCGCTGTCCCAAGTTCAAACGGATCAACTCATGCCTAAGACGCGGCGCATCACATTTCTTCTGGTCGAGGAATTCTCGCACCTTGCGTTCTCTTGCGCGGTGGAACCGCTGAGGATTGCGAACCTTGTGAGCGGGGAAGAACTTTATAGCTGGAACTTCGTGTCTGAGCATGGCGAACAGGCGGTGTGCTCAAATGGGTCAGTTACGCTGGTTCACTCCGGGCTGGAAAACCTGGCCAAATGCGACCAGCTTTTTGTGCTGTCGGGCATTCATATGCGTAAGCACGTCACCCGCCGCCTGTTGGCCACCCTGCGGCGAGCGCGCGCCCGCGGCACCCCAATCGGTGCCCTATGTTCGGGTGCCTGGGTGTTGGCCGAAGCCGGCTTTCTGGACGGGATGCAGGCGGCGATCCATTGGGAATACCATGATGCCTTCATGGAGGCGTTTCCCGAGGTTAATCTGGTTCGCAGTGTTTTTGTTGCTGACGAAAAACACATCACCGCGTCGGGCGGAACCGCGACGGCAGATTTGATGCTGCATCTGATCGAGCGCGACCATGGCGAAGAGTTGGCAATCGATGTGGCAGATCAAATGGTTTACAACGCGGTGCGCAATGCAACGGCGAAACAGCGGGTTTCGCTGCAGTCACGCAACGGGATGCGCAATGCGCACCTGGCCAAGGCCATCAACATCATGCAGGACAGCATCGAGACCCCAATCTCGCCGTCCTTTATTGCCGAAGAACTTGGCATTTCCACCCGGCAGCTAGAGCGGCTGTTCGGCAAGTATCTGAACACATCGCCCAAGAAGTACTTTATGGAACTGCGCCTGGAACGTGCCCAAAAGTTGCTGCTGCAAACCGAGGCTTCAGTCACCGAGATCGCAATTGCTTGTGGTTTCGAAAACCCGGGCCATTTCTCGCGCGTGTTCCGATCCAGCTTTGGTGTCACACCGCACGCACAGCGCAACAAGATCGACTGAGAAGCGTCTGAGCGGGAAAGAGGACTATTAAAACGGCAGGGGATGCCGTGCTTCATCGGTCCAAATCGGACCTGAGCGGGCATCCCCCTAACCCTGCCGAGATACCCCCTCATTAAAACCGGACTAGTCAACAGATCGGCAGGATTATTTACCAATAGATTGCGATGTAGGCATAACTATTGCGAGAACTTGTCATCCATGAGATTCTTGTGCCTACATTTCTTAACCTTTGCCTTAATTGTGGGCATCGGTTTCGTCGGACAATCGACGGTTTCCAAAGAGTAGTCGTTTTCGATAGGGCGAGTCGAACAACTTGCTCTTGTGTTCCTCATCCGAGCCAATTTTCGCAAGATGAACTAGGTTGGCAAGCTTTGTAGCCAGGCGCTGACGTTGTTGAAAAAGCCGGATGTGTTAGAATTTCCCCTGATTGATGCGGTGTTGTGGAGACCAAAAATTCAAGGGAGAAAGGTATGTCTGACCCATATTCAAATCTGGCCAACGAAGACGATGCGTTGCAGGCGCGTATTGCCGACGCAATGGATGCCCGTTGTTTGGAGCCTGCTCAGGTTGAGATCAGAAAAGCCTATCTCAGAGATCTTGATCTGCCTGAGGGAGCGTATGCAGTTGAGTTCGGTTCTGGCACTGGGCACGTTACCAACGACTTGATCGAGATGGCCGGTGCGACCAAGGCGCTGGGCATCGAGCCATCACCAATAATGGTTGAAAGAGCGCGGCAACGTTTTGACGGAAAACCATCTTTGAGGTTTGAGGTTGGTGATGCAAGGAATACAGGGCTTCCATCCTCATCTGTTGACCTGGTGTTGATGCACACACTGTTGTGCCATGTTCCCGATCCGCAAGACGCCGTTCGCGAGGCACACAGGATACTCAAACCGGGCGGTTTGGTTGCCGTCTGCGATGGCGACTATGATACGGCGACGGCCCAGATTGCAGATTTCGACCCGTTGGATCAGCTTGTCCGCTTTATGATCAACCAGAATGTCACCAATCTTTGGGTCATGCGTCAGATCGGAGAGTTGCTGGGTACCGCAGGGTTCGAACTTGGCCGACGCTGTGGACATGGCTATGTGGCCGAAGGCGAAGCCGGGTATTTCCTGACAGTGATAGATCGCGGGGCGGACCGAATGGTCGAAACAGGTGTCCTTTTCCCTCAGACAGCAGAAGCGCTGAAAGCAGAAGCACGCAGTCGCGTTTCAAGTAACACGTTTTTTGGTTTCATGTCCTATGTCAGTCAGATTGCCAGAAAGCCAATCGGGTGATCAAACTAATTGCATTTTTCAGCGACAAGGTCGTTTTGAGAACGGCGGATTAACACTTGAATATATCCGGTCCGAGTGTCCGCCGGGCAGGTCGCAGCTCCATAGTTTGAGGTTTGGCGGCCCCATGAGATGGCAAGGGATTTCTTCTAAACGCTCTTCTGTTTAACGCTTCCCTGCTTAGAACTCGGCGGACCGAAATCATAGAAACAAGGGTGGTCACGATATTGGAGATGTATGGATGGTGCTGCTGGAGAGAATTGAACTCTCGACCTCTCCCTTACCAAGGGAGTGCTCTGTGTGGCGCTAGAGGCACAAGGCAGCCAGAACCTTTTGAAACCTTTTACATTATGTTGCGGTGAGTTATGTCTTGTTGTGATGAGTGCGCGTATCGGTGGTCGCCATGTGGTCGCCAGCGGTGGTTACCAACAAGGAAAACAGTTCATGTCCCAAACGGCTCTTAAGATCGTCCAGATTAGCCCGAAACAAAGCGCCCAGCGCCGGTCCCTGACTGAAGCCAAGGTTCGTAACGCAAAGCCACATGCCCAACGATACGAAATCAATGACACGGATGTACCCGGCCTCGCACTGCGTATTGGGACCGAAGCAAAGGTCTACATTCTGCGCTCACGCCTCGGGACCGGTCGCCAAGCCAAGCGCGTCCAGATCAAGATCGGTGACACCCGCACGATCACGCTCAAACAAGCGCGCGACCTTGCTCGCTCTCACATCCTCGATTTGCGCAATGGAATCGACCCGCGCGTCCCGCAAACCGGTGCGATCCTTACAGCCCGGCTTCTGGATCTTTACGAACAGGACTTGATTGCGCGCCAGATCGTCCGCACCACCGACATGATGCAATCGCTGCGCACGAACCTGTACCCGCACCGCACTCGTCCCATTGGCGATCTGTCCCGCCTCGACCTGACCGCGATCATCGACGGCATCGAAAAATCCGGTCGTCCCGGCGCTGCCGACTACTTCCGCAAGAACGCCACTGGTTTCCTGAACTTCGCTGCAGACAAGGGACACATCCCTGTCTCGCCTCTCGCAGGCTACCGCAGGCCTCGCCAGACGCGCGCACAGCGCCTCTCGGACGAACAATGGACCATGACTTCCCCCGAGCAGGTTAAGCGGTTCCTCAAAGCCCTGAACACCTCACCTGATCCGATCTACCAAGCCTTGATGCGCCTAACGCTTCTGACCGGCCAGCGCCGCAACGAAATCGCGCACATGCGCTGGGCAGAACTCGATACAAAAACCAGCCTCTGGACTATCCCCGCCGACCGAACCAAGACTGCCACCACCCACACGGTCCCACTCGGTCCATTGTCGCGCGCCTTGCTCAAGGACCTCGCGAAACTGACAGGTGCGAAACCCGGCAAGACCGACGCGCTCATCTTCCCTAGCGCACGCGCGCCCAACACCGCAATCTCTGGCTGGTCCAAGCGGATCATCCCGGTCCGTAAGGCATACGGCGACGACCGCCTGTCCATCCACGGTCTGCGCCGCACCTACCGCACCGGCCTTACCGAACTCGGGGTCGATTTCGACACTGCCGAACGGATGATCGGACACAAACGCCCCGGTCTAGCGGGCACATACGACAAATCCACAATCCTCGAACGCAGGCTTGAGGCGCAGAGAATTTGGGAAGATTACATTGCCGCTCTATCGGGATAGCATAGTTGAGAAGCTGCACAACAAAGGTCAATTTTGACCAAAGCCGCAAATGCGCGTCTCACGCAGTCGTCGGGTTACAATCAATCAACAGCTTAAAGACGAACTCTCCCGCTCTTATCCATTATCGTCGGGTTGAGCCCAGATTTTCTGGGGCAGAGGGTTCTGCTGCAGCATCCGCCAAAGCCGCCAGTCGCCTTGCTGGGCCGCCTCCCATGCGGCCACTAAGGCCGCCTTTCGCAGGATGCCATTCCTCGTTCCCAGCGTATCCGTCGCCCGCCATTCCGGTGTGTTTACCAGTTCGCGTGATGGCCGGTTCTCCATGAGCCAGTTGCGCGCAGCGCGCACCTCGCGATTGGGACTGGGCTTGCCCGCGAGCCCTCGCGCCCCGTGCTTGATGCATTTCGGGGTTCTGAAGGCTGCCCAACCGCGACAGGGCTGGCCGTCCATTCGCGTCGCATTGCAGCGCTTGTGGTTGCCTGAGCCGAACGGGGCGACCGATCCCCGACCACTTTCGTTGTACCGCCTCAGTGCCGCTAGTCGACGCTCTCTGCCCGCAGCGCGGCTCCCTGCATCCATGACGCGCTCTCTTACTCTGCTGCGATGGGCAGCGTTTCTTCCCCACCGATCCTGACCGTCACTTTCACGTCCTGTGTCGTAGTCATATCTACGGCTTTCAGCTTCGGCATGAAGTACGGCAGCAGGGCGAGACCCAATTTGATCTTGCGGTCGCCAGTGGCATTCCGCCAGCTTTCGGCCAGATCGATCAGGATGTCTTCTTTGGTCAGCTCCATCTTGGCGCATATCTGTTTCGAAACCTTTGCTCTCGGAGTGCTGGGCATCTCTTGTTTCTCCAGGCTGGGCAGTTTTAGTTATCAATTTGCGGTATCATGATACCACTTTTTGGTTTTGGCGAGAACTGAAGTTTGCATGTCTTTGCAGGTCATGTGGCGCTCGCCACGCGCCGACTTGTGAGAGTTGTGAGAGGACTGTTCTCACACTCCTCTGACACCTCTCACTAATTGCCATCCGTTGTGAGTGGCGCGCCTGTCCCGCCCCGCCACAGGCGGGCGGGCCGCTCATAGTAGGGGGCGCACGATTGAAGGCTGATTTCATCACTTTTCACCGCCACTTGTGAGAGTGTGAGAAGAGTTAGAACCTCTCTATATATAGGCAAATTTCTAACTCTCATACATTTCGGCTATTCCTCGTCGTCTTCATGCGGGTCATTCGGGCCGACGATGGAACGTTTTATTCCCGTCCGATTTTCGGAATTGGGCCGCTTTTCATTTACGGTGGTAATCCACCCCTCGCCCTTCATCTGATTGCTGATTTTGTTTGCTCCGCCCACTGGCATCCCGTGCTTCTTCAGTGCATCTTCGACAATGCTTTTCAGCGTTGGTTTCTTAGAGCCTGAGTAATCTGCCACCCACTCGGTGATCAGGCGATGCCTGACATCCTCCCAGATGATATCGGCAACTCCGGCTGTCTGCGGCGGCTTGTATTCCTTGGCAGTGCCCACGATCTCGGTATTCCCGTCCGCGCACAGTACCTCCCTCAGGGTGATCTCGTAGTGGGTGACATTTGACGGGCCGATATTGCTTTTGGTCGTGGCCGCCTTGACGATGTTCCGGTGGGGGTCGACGCCCCACTCCTGCAGCTTGGTACGTGAGATTTTGTTCATGCTGATTGCACAGCGTGCCGTGTCTACGATCTCCGTCCCGTGCTTGATGTCGTGCTGATCCTGATCGCCGCGATTGCTTCCCGACGGTTCCCGATCTCCGTCAAAGGCCCTGTCCATCAGGCCGACCATTTCAATTCGCGGGTGAGGAATGTCCTTGGGGTGCATTTTGTTGTGCCTCGGCGACCATCCCAGTTCACGGGCCTTGTAGAAGAATGACCCGACACTGATTTCGCGCACATTTCTGATGCTACGCCAGAGACGCCCGGGGCTTGATCCGTCCTTACGACCAATTCCGTGTGTGTCCCCCCGTGCCGACCACTCGTAGAAGGCCTGCTCGATTCTGAGGGCCGTGGCGCGGTCAGCCTCCTGCGCGGCGGCCCAGCAGGCGTGTGCCATGCTCACCCAGTATTCTCTGCCCAGCGCCGGGTTGGGTAGTTGTGCCAATATTTCTGGGATGCTTTCGATGCTGTGGTGATCTTCTGGCAGTGCCAGCGAGAAATTGATGCGCTGTGTATGCTGCACGCCCACGCGATCCCTGATCACCCTGCGCGTCTCCGGTGCACTGTTGAGGCTGATAGGCGCTCCGGCGACCTGATCAAAAGTGAGCAGGATAAACCGTGCATTGCTTGCATACAGCCCGGCGCCATTGCGCTCCCGTGTGCCAGCGTCAGCTTCCTCGCGGGGCATGAGGACATGCAGCCCCGTGCCCGAGGCTGACACTTCGGTGTAGCTCTCTGGCTGCTCCATGACGGGTTTCAGCCACTCGGCGGTGATGTCGCCTGTGTCGGGATCGCGGACCTTGTCAAAGTCGGCGACGACCATGGCCGATCCGGCGCGGGGCAGGTATCCGACGCCAAACCTGACAACATGGTCGAAGGGAACGGCGCGGTCTTCATTGGCGCGGTCGATCTTGGCATTGATCTCGTCAATCCATTTATTCAGGTCATTGGCCTTCTGCGCGGCCTTGGCCCGATCTAGGAAAGCGGCCTGTTCGCGGTCACAGGGGAAGCCTGTTGCGGCGTTCACCGGCACCTTCGTCGTGGTCGTTTCGGCCGCCACACACCAGTTCTTTTCGGCTTTTGCGGTGTCCCATGCGGAACCCTCAGGCAAGCGTTTCACGCCTGATTGGTTAACTTGCTCGGCGAGCTTCCCGACTTTGTCTTCGGACATTTCAGACTAAGAGATTTTCGATTACGTCTCCGGTTGGAAGCCCGTCCGCCCAGCGCAGGACATCCGCGCCACGGTACCGGATTTTGCGTTCACCGATGCGGACGTACTGAGGGCCCGTGCGGTTTGCGCGCCAGCGCCGTACGGAATGGACCGACACTCCGCAAAACGCGGCAACATCGTGGTCGGTGTAAAGGCGATCTGGGATTATTTGCATTGTCTTCTCCTCTTGGGGGAGCAGACAATCACAGCACACTACACCCCCTGTGGTTTCAGGGTAGGCGAGGGTGCCGATTGGCCTCTTACAAGCTATGCCTCTTGCATAGAGGAAGCAAATGGTGTCGTCAACGAATCAAGAGTCACCAGTGGAGGCGTTTTGAGTTGCAGCATGCAAAATAGAGCGTACCCGGGCGCGCTAGTCTCTGAAATTCCTTCCAGAAATTGATCCTACTCTCGCGGAAGGGTTCCGATTGGAGGCCGAGGAGTGGGAGCTTTAGAAGGCGGAATTTGGTGACAGTTCTTTCGATTAGGCGATCTTTTAGGGCAGCGGTCCGCTACATAGCGGACATTGGAATAAGGGCGTCTTATGGCCGCATTGAGCCCAAAGCGGTCAAGCATTGCAAGTTGGTGCGCTGAGACGCATTGAACGGCTGCTCTGCGCTCCAAAAACGGATGTTCAGCCAGTCCAAAGGCGTCGAAACACCGCGAGTACCCGTTTTGCATACAACGTCGACTTCCCAAAAATCATAGTTGGTAAGAAATGGTGCCACCGCAAATTGTAGTTGCGACATTGGTTTCAGAAATCTGTTCTGATGGCATCTCAAGTATGTTGCGGTCCAAAATGGTGACGTCTGCCATGTAGCCTGTTTTTAGTTTTCCTTTTCGATGCTCATTGAACTCCAGCCACGCATTTTCGCTAGTGTACGAAGCAAGGGTTTCCAAAAGTGTCTGGCGATTGTCTGCCCATGGTTCAGGAAGCGTCAAGCCGTGCACGGCTCCGAAAACCGTCATCATCGTGTCTACCGGCACTACGGGCCAATCCGTTGAGAAACACACACGCGCCCCGGTGTCGCGAATTTTACGCCAGGCAAATGCGAAGGGGATCTGCGCCTCGGACAGAATGTCGCCAGCTGGATATGGCTTGAACAGACCGCCAATCGGCGCATGCAGCGGTTGAAGCGACGCGACAACCCCCAATTTGGCCAATCGCGGCAAGTCGGACGGATCGATGACTTCAATGTGTTCGATCCTGTGACGACTATCGCGCACACCATTGACTTTGCGGGCAACTTCGTAACCATCCAGGGTTCGGCGCACGGCCCCGTCGCCGATTGCATGGACGCTGATTTGCAATCCCATACCGTCTGCCTTTATACACGCCTCATTGAAGTGTTCGGCGTCGAAAACCGCGTCACCGACGCTGTCAGTTTTGCCGGGGTAGGAAGCCAGCATTAATGCGGTGTAGCTGTCCAAAACACCATCCATGAACATCTTCACCCTGCCAGACCAGACCATGTCGGACGCAAACCGGCGTTGCATATCGGCCGCTTCTTCCAACCGATCTAGCGGGTCGAAATTCTTCAGATGCATTGGAACCTGTACGCGGTTTCGCAGAAGACCTTCAGCCTCCAGTTCGCTCAACAGCTCTAACTGGTAGTAATTCCCGTCCATATTGTGCAAACCGGTAATACCGTGGCTCGCGCAGTGTTTAAGACCACGCAGAATTACTTCTTTGTCAAACGCGCGTTCTTGGGCAGTAGCCGGTGGTTCGGGATCCGCACCGGTGACATATCCAAGAAGGTCTCGGCCGCCCAGCCGCGATAGTCGCAGCACAGGGCCAAAGGCTCCTGTCTCATTCAATTGTCCCGAGGCGGATCCATCTTGCGCCATTACTATTTCGGAGCCTTCGGGAACCGGGCCTCCACGAAGAATGCCAGCTCGCTCCAAAGCGACGGTATTGGCCCAAACAGTGTGATGGTCTGCGGACATCAGGGCCACCGGGCGTTCTGGCAGGACACTGTCCAAATCATGACGCGTGGTTGTCTTGCCTGGCCCCAAAATATCGTAGCTTGCAGCGACGCCCATCAACAGCGGATCATCCGGCCGCTCGACTGCGAAGTTACGAAGAGCAGTGGCGAGCTCATCGCGACCCTTCGTTTCACGCAAATCCAGCATATCTAGCTCGGCTGCGCCGCCAAAAAGGTGTACGTGGCTATCAATGAAGCCGGGCATGACCGTACCGCCGCGCGCGTCGATTACTTTCGTTTTAGAGTCTGAAAGAGCACGGATATCAGACGTTGATCCTATGGCTGATATCACGCCGCCTCGTATCGCCAAAGCTGTGGCATCGGCCATCGCCGGATCAAACGTCAAGAGCGCTCCGTTTAGAATGATCAGATCGGGTGTCGACGTCATTCTGATCCCTTTTTTGGCTAAAATGACTTGTCAGCCGAGATTGCGAACGATCGCTTCGCAAGCGCGAACGGCATCGTGACTGTAGGACTGGATCAGGTAGTCTGGCCAGCTTGACATCTTAACGACAACCACATCGGCCTCCTGGTCAATGAAGATCAACTGACCAAAAACGCCGCGGGCCATAAAGACGCCTTTGTCTGCTTCGTGCACCCACCAAAAGCGCCGGTATGCCCCACAAGGGGACAATAGGTCGTATGGATCGCCAAATTTCGAATGATCGGCCCCTCGGCAAATCCCATCAACCCATTCGGACGGAACAACCTGATGACCGCCGACACGGCCGCCTTCTGCCATCATTCTGCCAAAGCGGGCGTAGTCTCTGAGTGTCGCATTAAACCCACCGTCTGCCAACGCCGTGCCTGCATCATCGACAGTAAAAAATCCGGCGTGTTCGCATCCGATCTTTTGCCAGATTCTGTCTGAGAGCAACGTCGCCAGGTCTGTGCCGCCGACCCGTTCCAACACCCAGGCGATCACATCTGTTTCAATGGATCTATAAGAAAAACTCAACCCGTGAGGACGCTCTTTCGGCAAGGTCAGTATTACGTCGCGGATTGTTGGTTTGATTTCACCCCTGCGTACTGGCCGCCACCCGGACGCTATATCCACCCGTGTCATGTCACTCTCTGGTAGCCCGTAATCTTCGCTGAAGCGAACGCCCGATTGCATGTCTAGTGCTTGATCGACGGTGCACTCGGAGTAACCGCACTCTGCCAAATCTGGCACGATGTCTTTTAAAGGTGCTGACAGGTCAAGCAGGCCTTCCCCATGCAGAACTCCTGCCAAAGCGCCGATAATGGATTTTGAGACCGACTGACCCAGATGAGCAGTCTCGGGCCTCATATCGTTGAAGTAGTCTTCGGTTGCGATCTTATCACCCTTCAAGACCAAAAGACCGTCTGTGTAGCTTTCTCTAAGCCATTGATCAACAGTCAGACGTTGTCCATCGAATGAGTCGAATTCGACGTTGGATAGATCAAGTATGTTTTCTCCAAACTGGCGTGGCTTTTTCGCTGGCGGGACTTCGACAGTTGGAAACAAACCGCGCATATTCTGGAATGACCAGCGGTTGAAAGGGGCAAGGTCCCAGTTATCCTGTGAGGGCCGCTTTTCGGGCGGCGGCGGAAACCCCTGCATGATCCCAATTTCGCGCGCCGTCTTAGGCATTATAGTGCTTTTGCTGCTGTGCATGATCCATGCTCCCGCCGTGCGACCCGCCAATCGAGCCACAATCCGGTTGTGCGGTGCCTGTATTTAGGCACCGCGACTGGGTGAGTTGATTTACTGCTTCAGACGCGTCCAGACCTTATTGTAAAGGTCAACTACGTCCTGCTCACAAGGCTGGACAAAATCTGGAACTGGGGCACCAGCGGGCATCACGATCTCAGGTGCTTCCAACATTTCCGCATCCATGAACTTCTCTGAACCGTTGATGCCATTGGCGTATCGGGCGAAGTTCGATGTCATGGCGGCGTTTTCCGGATCCATCATGAAGTTAACGAACAACTTTGCGTTTTCCATGTTGGGAGCATCGGCAAGAACGGCAACGTTGTCCATCCAACCGGTAAACCCTTCTTTGGGATAGGCGTAAGTCAGTGTAGGTCGATCTGCTCTTGCACGCATTGCAGCACCGTTCCAGCTTTGCGACAAGTCCACGTCTTTCGATGTCAACTTTTCGATGACCGAATAGTCCATCGTGCGCCAATCGGCTTTGGCCTTGAGGAGCAGTTCCAACAGTTCTTTCATTTGTTCCTGATCGGAGTTGCAACGAGGATAGCCGAGGTAACGCAGTCCGGCGTTTATGACATCGTTCATGTCATTGAGCATGTTAATGCGCCCTTTGAGTTCTTCGGGCGTGTCAAAGATCAAAGCCAAAGTGTCAATGTCGCCGCCATAGACTTCGCTGTCTACGGTAAAGCTGGTAGTACCCCACTGGTAGGGAACAGAATACTTTCGGCCTGGGTCCCAATAAACGTCAACCCAATCCGGGTTCATGTTCTTAAAGTTCTCCATTTCGGAAGCGTTTATTTCGGCTAAAAGACCTTCCTTTACCATGATCGCGATCATGTAGTCGCCTGGGACAACAATGTCGTAACCAGTGTTGCCTTCTTTGACCTTGGCCAGCATGGTTTCGTTACTGTCATAGCCGTCAAGCGTGACTTCGATATCATACTGTTCTTCGAATTTCTTCACCATGTCGGGGTTGGTGTAGTTTCCCCAGTTGTAGATGTTCAGTTTGCCTTCGGCATGTGCCGCAACGGTGCTAAGTGCCAATGCAGAAACGGCGACCGCTTTGAGTAACTTCACTTTCATGTTTTGTCCTCCGTAAGGTTTTGGTGCCCCATGCAGTTGGGGTTCTGATTATCTTCGTTTGCGTTGTAGAATGAATGTCAGCGTCACCATGGCTACAGTGACACCGATAAGGATTGTCGATACTGCATTGACCTCGGGTGTCACACCACGCCGGATCTGACCGAGAATGTAGATTGGAAGAGTTGTTTCCCCGGGCCCAGCAACCAAAAGCGTAATAATTACATCGTCTAGGGAAACCACGAAAGCCAGCATGGCGCCTGCCACAACGCCGGGCATCAAGAGTGGCAGAGTCACGTGCCGGAAAGCTTGCCAGGGCGAGGCATAAAGGTCTGCGGCTGCCGCCTCGTACGTGATTGACATATCGGAGAGCCGAGCTCGGATCGGCATATAAGCAAAAGGTATACAAAAGACTGTGTGCGCCAGTACAAGCCAGCCAATTCCAGTAACGCCTGTCAGCTGGCGCAGGATCGAAAAGAACGACAAGGTTGCAATCGCCGTAACAATCTCTGGGATCATAAGTGGCTGGTTAATCAGGGCAATCGCGGCGGACTTTCCCAAATAATTTCCACAGCGTGTGGTGGCCAGCGCAGCCATTGTGGCGATTGTTGTAGCGAATACAGTAGCTGAAAACGCGACTTGTAAAGAGGTCATAGCGGCGTCACGAATGTCATCGTTCTCCAACGCGGCGGTGTACCACCTGAAACTGAACTCGGTCCATCGGACGACCGAGCGATTGTCGTTGAAAGAAAACACGATAAGAACAGCGATAGGCGCATAAAGCACAAGTAAGACAAGCCAGGAAATGCCAGTAAACAAAGGTTGCTTGCGCAACTCGCGTGACCCGGTAGAGCGAGAAAGTACGGAGACAAACTTAGCCATGACCACTCTCCCTAGCGGCTCCGACGCGCAGGCTGATCAAAAGGGAGATCAGAACCAAGGCCATCAGGATCAAAGCGGCCGCCGAACCAAAGGGCCAATTGCGACCGGCTCCGAATTGCAAGGCAATAAGATTGCCAATCATAAGTTTCTTGCCCCCGCCTAAGAGCTCCGGCGTGATAAAAGCACCGAGCGCCGGTACTAGTACGAGAACACAACCCGCGACGATACCAGGGCGGCTGATCGGTATTATGACATGGCGGAAAACCTGAACCCGCGATGCGTACAAGTCATGCCCGGCTTCGAGTAGTGAAAAGTTAAACTTTTCAAGCGAAGCGTAAATCGGCAAGATCATGAATGGTAAATAGCTATAGATCAGCCCAGCTAAAACTGCGCCGTCCGTATAGAGCATCTCCAGCGGTTCGCTGATTAACCCCAAATTCATAAGCACCAGATTCACAAATCCTTCATCGCGAACGATCAGCAATATCGAGTAGGTGCGGATCAGCAGATTTGTCCAGAAAGGTAAAGTAATCGCGAATAGCCAGAAATTGCGTTGTTCAGGAGGACGGGCCGCTATGAAGTAAGCGACGGGAAAGCCGAGGATCAAAGTGCCGACCATAGTGACAACGGCTAGCCCAAAGGAACGTCCGAAGATTTGGAGATAAGCGCTGTTGAAGGTCAGGGTGTCATCAAAGATATCCCTTTCGAACAGGAACTGAACGTAGGCGTCTGTTGAGAAAATCCATTCCACTCCGCCATACGTTCCTGGTTCAAGAAACGAATAGACCAGCGCGATCGATAGCGGAAACAGACCGAAAATACCAATGACCAGCAGCACGGGCACCAAAAGAAATAGCCGCGTTCTGCGGGTTTGCCGGGCACGTTCTTGTTGGGCTATGCGTAGCGAGGCACCTTTGTCCTGTGATATGCTGACAGCATCAGGCATCAGTCTTCCAGGACGTGCAGCTTGGACGTATCGCATTCAAGACCTATGCGCTTGCCCGATGGGAGCGGCGTGTCGACCTGTGCATGAACTTCACCACCATCGTCCAATCTCACCAGCATGCGTGAGCCTGCACCGAGGTAGGTGCTGTCGAGAACTTCACCCTTTAAAAATGCTGCGTTGGCTTCAACGACGCGGATCGTTTCTGGGCGTAACGCCACATGCACCCGACCGGGCTGCAGCGACTTGCTTGCGGTTTGTACCAGTATGGGAGAACTATTCTCGAACTTGATTTTTGCCAAGTCGCCATCATACGCCAATAGTTCGGCATTTACGATGTTGGTGTCTCCGATAAAATCCGCAACAAACCGGCTTTGCGGAGCGGTGTAGATCTCTTCGGGAGTGCCCACCTGTCGTACTGCACCTGCCGACATGACGGCAATTTGATCAGACATGGCCAGGGCCTCACCCTGATCATGCGTTACAAACACAAAGGTGATCCCGGTTTCGTACTGAAGCCGCTTTAGTTCGCTCTGCATACCCTTGCGCAATTTCAGGTCCAGAGCCGAGAGTGGTTCGTCCAGCAGCAGAACCTTGGGTCGGGGTGCCAGTGCGCGAGCCAACGCAACCCTCTGCTGCTGTCCACCGGACAATTGATCCACCCTGCGCGTCGCAAATTCTCCAAGTTGCACCAACTCCAGCATTTCCGCGACGGCGTTTTCGATCTCGGGCCTTGGACGTTTCAGCATTTCCAATCCAAAACCGACATTTCGCGCGACGCTCATATGCGGGAACAAAGCGTAATTTTGGAACACCGTGTTCACCGGCCGCTTGTGCGGCGCCAAATGGCCGATGGTCTCACCATCAAGCAGGATTTCGCCATCCGTCGGCAGCTCAAACCCGGCAATCAAGCGCAAAAGAGTCGTCTTGCCACAACCGGAAGGTCCTAAAAGTGTAAAGAAACTACTCTCAGGGATAGTTAGCGACACGTCACCCAAAGCTGTAACCGCAAACGCGCCTTCGCCAAAGCGTTTCGTCACATTTTTAACTTCGATCACGTTCTGACCCCGGTTTTGGACCTTCATGCGTATTAGGAATCAGACTAGGCCACCGAAGGGCGACCTGTGAATACCTCTAGAGAGCGATGCGTTTCTACCCCAAAGGGGGTAGACAGCTTAGTCGGTAACGAACTGTAAAAACATTGAAAAAAGTGCAGATTGGGATGAGATTCCCAGCTTTCTATAGATATTTTTACGATGCGCTTTTACCGTCTCTGGAGAAACATCCAGCAATAGTGCGATTGACTGGCTGGAATGGCCGCGCAGTAGGTTCTGCACTACTTCCACTTCGCGCTTTGTAAGGCCGTCACAGACCTTTTCTATCACCATTTTCAAATCTATCTGCCGGTCGGCATCCAGTGGTTCGGTTCTCGGACGGCGGTGAAAATGTTGCTCGCAGAGTGCCGCGATTACCGGATGCAACCGGGTTAGATTTCTTACATCACGAAGAGTAAACCGTTTTTTGTTTTCTACGGGGCCTAGGGAGAAGAACAGGGCTCCTCCGGGGAGCAAGACAAACACCGCCATCTCGTCCTTCAGCTTTAAGGATTTGTAGTAAATTCCATAGTAGTCTGAACTGGTGAAACGGTCTGGGGCGACGTCGCTCAGAACCATAACTGGTTCGTGACTGTCACCAATGAACCGCACAACGAACGGGTCCAAAAGCCACGCACGATCAAGCCAACGATCAATGACGACGGCCCGGCGCTCCTGCCGTACATTGTCGTAGATGTGACCCGGGGCGCGATTAAGATACAAGCGGCTGACAAAAGCACCATGAAACGGTGCAGCGCTGCGCATGAGATCAAGTAAGTCCTGTATGAAGTCTGGCGTCCCAACAGATCGGATTGCCTGGGCTAGCAAGCTGGTTTGAGACGCTTCTTCTTTCACATCGACCAATTTGAACCACCATGCGAGATAGATCTAAACCACTCTGACCAATCGAAATGGTTTTAGCAACAAACAGAGCGAACGACCCCATTGATATCGGCCCCGTCTTTCAATCGACGCACTTATTCTGCCTAATCTTTCGATTGGCGTGTCGTGATTTCCCACCAGCTTGTCCTTTGGTTCAGAAAGCTGTGTGCTGATGAAACAAGATTGTCTCGATCTCTGGTGTCGAGGCACCCAACCAGCAAAGCGACCGTTGGCTGATCATCTATTGCACCGATTGTGCTGCTGCAGTTCGGACAAAAGACGCGGCAGGACTTCCCGAAAGGCACCAACCTCTCAATCCACACGCAAGAGCATCTCGACGCAGTTGCCAGTGAACTTAACGAACGGCCGAGAATGACCTTGAATTACTTCTCACCCGCAGAGAAATTCGAGAAGTGTGTTGCGGCGATCTGTTGAATCGACACCACAAAACGGTCGTTCGAACCAATTTTCGCGAGTCACTGATCCCAGCACACTCCCGACGTTGTTCAGTGGCGCAGTATCTGACAGGATGGGCGGACAACCGACTTTCGCCGCTGGCGCGAAATGAACTCGCGCAAATCTCGAAAGCGGTCCTTCAGTCCTGAGGAACCCTGTAAATTGCCTCAGATGACCGGAAGGTGTCGATTACACCAATTGATATTCTATGCAGAAACCGTCTTGCGAGGGCGGGGAGCGGAAGCTCCCTGCGGCAAGCATCAAAGTCAGTTTTATGGAAACCGGGTGTGTGTGTCGGCACTGTCAGAATAACTTGGCTGGATCGGGGTCGGTCGCATACCTTCTGGCAATAACCAAACCCCGCCTCATTCAAATACTTCAAAACAAGTCCCGAGATCATTCGTCTTGCGGTGATGCTGTACATTCGTTTTCCGCTTTCGTTGCGAAATGTCGAAGACCCGCTGCACGAACGCGGGATCGATGTCAGCCATGAAACCGTTCGGTATTGGTGGAATACGTTCGGTCCTGTGTTCTCCTCTGAGATCCAAAGTAAAAGGGGTTCAGCAACTTCGAGCCTTTACAAGATGGAAGTAGCTCTTGGATTAGGTCTTCGTGAAAGTGAACGGCAAGAGGCACTATCTGTGGCGGACCGTGGATTATGAAGGTGAAGAAATTGAAAGTTTCGTGACGAAGACGCGCGACAAGAAAGCCGCCTTGAAATTCTAAAAGAAAGCAATGCGTAAGCATTGTTGCCCAGATGTATTCGTGACAGATATGCTGCGTTCTTATGGAGCGATACTAAAGATTATCGGTTTGGCCAAAAGGCAGGAAGTCGGTTGCTGGCTGAACAATCGAGCTGAGAATTCATACCTGCAATTCCGACGAAGAGAACGGGCCATGCTCCGCTTCAGGCGCATGCGAAGTTTGTAGAAGTTCGCCACCGTCCACGCTTCGATTTACAACCTCTTCAATTCGCAACACAGCCTCTGCACCAGACCAAATTTCAAATTGAACCGTGCTGCTGCTCTTGCTGAGTAGCGCGGTCTCAGCGCGGAGTAAGAGACAGTCTCACGGTCCTTGTGGAGACGGGCCCGAATTAGTCTGACCCCACTGTTCCGATAGTTCCAATGCACAAGTTTGATATCAAGCACCACGCCCTGCTATGCGACCCAGCACAACGGCACTCAGTAAGCCATTTCCGGAAAGATACCCGCTGTCCCCCTTGCCCGAAACACCAACTGCCGCGCCGCCGCCTGCATAAAGGTTGGTGAATGCGATACCGTCCTCCTTAAGGACGCGCGCAGAGGAATCGACGCGCAAACCGCCTTGGGTGTGGAACAGGGCACCTGTGACGCGGACGCCCATGAAAGGTGGCGCCAATAAGGGCGGGTTGAAAGACCTGCCGAATTGATCCGTGCCACCTACAGGAATTTCTCGAATGGTTTGCTCCAAAGCCACAGATGGCAGGCCCAGTGCCTTCGAAAGGTCTTCGATTGTCTCAGCGGACCGGATCGCGCCTGTCTCTTCCGCGCGCTTGAAATCCTCGAACTGGCGCGCGATCGCGGCAACGCGGCCGTCGAAGATGGCGAAGGCCTCTCCACCGGGCTGCGCCAGCACCGCACAAGCGGCCTCAGAATAGCCTTGCGACTCGTCCCAGAAACGATGACCGTTGCGGTTCACCTGTACCCCGCCTTCGGTAATCACTGCCCAGGTTATCAGGATTCCATGTGGATGCGCGACATTGCCGTGGCCTTGGTAGGCCCCCAGGTTTTGCAGCCCGGCACCCAGCCCCTCTGCCCACAGAACGGCCTCACCCCGGTTACCGCTATGCCCGAACCAGAGCGCATCTTCGATTTGCGGCATGTGCTCGGACACAAGGGCGCGATTGCCACCAAAACCGTTGCAGGCAAGGATAAGGCGGTCGCAGGCAATGGTTTCGACGATTGCCTCCGGGCCGGTCACGGCAATACCCAAGATTTGGTCTTGATCGCGATACAGCGTTGTCGCGCGGCGATTGCAGATGATGTCCAAACCTTCGCGCTCGCAAGCGCTGCGAAGCGCGTCGATCAACTCTCGCCCCGAGCGCGTCGGCAGCCCGTGCATCCGACGGCGCGAGTGACCGGGGTAGTCGAAATCCGTGACAACCGAAAAGGGCAGGGCGTGGCGTTCAGAAAGCCAGTCGATGACTTCAGCGGCATTATTGGTCAACAGATCGACCAGATCTTGCTCGTTCTCGCTGTGGGCCTTCGACTGGATATCGCTGGCAAAGAGTGCTGCATCGTCCGTGATCCCAGCGGCCTGCTGTATCTTTGTGTCCGCAGCAGGGATTAACCCAGCGGATAAAGCGGTCGAGCCGCTGGGATAAGGTTCGGCCTCGATAACCAGCACGTCCTGTCCTGCCTCAGAAGCCGACAGGGCGGCGACCAGACCGCAAGCCCCCGCGCCGATGATCAGGGTGCCAATCTTCAGATCGAACCGGTCCGGTGGAACATCCTCAACCTTGGGTGTCATCATAGCGGGCCCCGGCATTCAGCATCTCGGAGGTTCCAATGACTTCGTTCAGACCGCGGAAATCGAACATGTTCTGTGCGAAGGGCTTGTTCGAGCCGTTGTCTGCAAGGCTACGATAATATGCCTGGGCAGTTTTGGCCAAAGCCCGAACGATCCCGCCAGGGAAAATGACGATAGAATAACCCTGTGCCTCCAGGTCGTCAGCGCCAAGTATCGGGGTCGCGCCGCCTTCGACCATATTCGCCAAAAGGGGGACGCGCGGGGCAAATCGGCCCGCGATGGACGTTAGTTGTCCGCGGCTTTGCGGAGCTTCGAGAAAAAGAACATCAGCACCAGCCTCCATATAGGTTTCAGCGCGCTCGATAGCAGCGTTGAACCCCTCAACGGCGATGGCGTCCGTTCGGGCTATAATCAGCGTGTCACTGCTGGCGCGCGCGTCAGCCATCGCCGCGATCTTTCCAGCCATTTCCTGTGCGGGGATCAGTGACTTGTCCGACAAGTGTCCGCAGCGTTTCGGAAAGGTCTGGTCTTCGACTTGCAGCGCGGATGCACCGGCACGTTCATATAGCCGCATGGTTCGCTGGGCGTTCAATGCGTTCCCAAAGCCGGTGTCGGCGTCGATGATAACGGGTAATGAGACTCGATCAGCGATCAGCGTCATCGTGTCTGCCATCTCGGACGCCGTGGACAATCCGATATCGGGGCGACCAAGTCGCGTGTAAGCTACGGCGGCGCCGCTCAAATACAGCGCCTCGAATCCAGCTTTTTCAGCCAGCGCAGCCGTCAAACCGTCATACACGCCCGGTGCGACGAGAATTTCTTTCTTTGTCAGGCGGGATTTAAGACTCATTTGGCTCCCTCCAGCCAGTTCAACATCTGATCGCACTTTCGCTGGTGCGTGACGGTGCCCAGTGACAGGAGCGTCGCATCATGAACCTCTTGCCGAAAGGCGGCGCATCCGTCTGTCAGCAGAACAGTATCGATATCTCGTAGATGCGCATCGCGCAGAGTCGAAGCAACGCCACCATTGGTCACGATGCCGCCGACAATCAGATTTTCGATGCCCAAGGCGCGCATCAGATATTCCAGACGTGTTTGGTAAAAAGCCGAGTAGGCAACCTTTTCGATGGCGAAATCGCAGGGTTTCAGCGTATCGACCAGACTATGGCCAAACTCGCCTGGCGCAAAGTCGCCTTTGGTCAGGAACGGGCGTAGTTTCTTCAGGTGCGGTGCAATCAATGGCTCGCCATCGCGGTCGGGTACAAGTGTGAACTGCGCTGAAAAATAACGCCCACCCGCGGCTTGCAACTTTCGTGCCAAAGGGGCGATGCGTTCGGGAAGATCAGCAATTTCTTGGGCCGACTGGCCGGCCCGGCCATAGGCACCTTCAGGATGGATAAAGTCGTTCTGAAGATCGATGGTCAGCAACGCCGTCTTGCGCGGGTCCCAGGTTTCTGGTTCGCTCATTCAGCCCTCCTCCTGTGGTTCGATGATCGTGTTGCCAAAGGAGTCCACGCGCCCTTGAAAATCCGGTTCGATCAGGACGGTCGTGTCCGGTTGCGTCAGAATGGCTGGACCTTTGACTAACGTGCCAACCGGAAGCGACAAGCGATCATAAATGGCTGTGTCATGCCAAGCATCTCCGAAGTGAACTTTCCGCGTCGACGAGGGCGTGGCTCTGCCTTCGATTGCCGGAGCAAGAGAAGAAAGATCGAATTTCGGTCGCTTGCCCGTTACAGCGCTGCGCAGGTTCAATATGCGTCGCACGCCGTTTTTCAGCAGTCTTCCATAGGTGGCGTTGTAAGCCGTATCAAAGGCCTGTTCGATGTCGGTTTTGCTTGGCGCTGTAACCTTACCGTTTGTCATCGTGACGGTCAGCGGCACCGGCACAGTATGCGTTTGACCCACATAAGCCATATCCAGCTCGAATGAGATCTCACGCTTGTCGAATGTGGTCCGCGATGCGTCAAGCAGCGCCATACCCTGATCCACGTGCTCTTGCATGAATGCGCCCAAAGCAGCTTTGTCCAACTGCGTGACTAGTGTGTTGATCGTCTGTACGAAATCTTGCCGCATGTCGGCGATCACACAGCCCAATGCTGAGGTGACACCGGGGTAACGCGGAATGATCGCGCGGGCGATCCCCACTTCAGCCAGCATCGCCCCGGCATGCAAAGCTCCGCCACCGCCGAACGGCATGAAGGCAAAACGTTTGGGGTCAAAGCCGCGCTCGATACTTACAAGGCGGATCGCTCCGGCCATGCGGGAATTGGCGACGCGCAGGATGGCCTCGGCCGCCTGAAGTCTGGATAAACCCAGAGGTTCGCCGACGTGGACATCAATAGCTTTTCCAGCAGCCTCCACGTCCAGCCTTTCCAGTTTGCCACCAATCGGGTTGTTCGGATCGATTCGACCCAGCACGACATTGGCATCCGTTACCGTCGGGCGATTATTGCCCAGACCGTAGGCGACCGGGCCGGGATTTGATCCAGCGCTTTCAGGGCCGATGTTCAACAATCCGCCCTTATCGACCCAGGCAATCGACCCCCCGCCTGCGCCAATGGTCGTTATTTCGATCATTGGATTGCGTACAACCATCCCAAAATCGATGGAGGTCTGGGCCGACAACATCGTTTGCCCCTGTGATATCAGCGAAACATCAAAGCTGGTGCCGCCCATGTCCCCAGTGATCACATTGTCGAAGCCAGCGGATTGCGCGATATAGCCCGCAGCAATCACTCCCGCCGCCGGACCAGACAGCGCCGTACGCACCGGTAGACGGGATGCTGTATCGACCGCCATGACGCCGCCATTGGATTGCACAACCATGAACTCGCCATCGAATCCGCCGGATTGCAAGGCGTTTTCAAGGCGGGTCAAATAGCCCGAGACTTCGGGCTGCAGATAGGCGTTCAACGCCGTGGTCGAGAACCGTTCGAATTCACGGATTTCCGGCAGAATTTCTGACGAGGCCGAAACATGAGGGTTTGGCCAAATCTCGCGGACGGCGGCAACGGCGGCAGCTTCGTTTTCCGGGTTGGCATAGGCATTGGCGAACAGGATCGCGATGGCTTTGCATCCTTGCTCTCGCAAGTGCTCTGCTGCTCTGCGAACGGCAACCAGATCGACCGGTGTGCGAATGGTGCCATCCGCCAGCGTGCGTTCTGGCACCTCCAACCTGTCGCGACGGTCCACAACTGGTTCGAAATCCCCGCGCAATCCCCAGGTGCGCGGCCGGTCCCTTCGACGCATCTCTAACACGTCCCGCAGACCTGCAGTGCAGATCACACCCGTTCTGGCCCCTTTGCGTTCCAGCAGAGCATTTGTGCCCGCCGTGGTGCCGTGTACCACAACTGAGATCTCGGACAGGTCGTCAACCTCGCGCCCAATCCCGTCAAGAAATCCACCCGACTGGTCCGGGCGCGTGGTGGGAACCTTGGCGACGGACGCGCTTCCGTCCGCTTCGTTTAGGACAAAAACATCCGTGAACGTGCCCCCCACGTCCACGCCGATCATACGTCCGGTCATGGCTTAGCCTCCCGCCATGTGGTGCCGTAGACCTGGTCCGCCTGTTCAGCACTCACAAGCCCGCGCGCCACATCCTTGGCGATCGCTTCAGGGGCGCGGCTACCCGCAGAGCCGTAGCCGCCGCCGCCGGGTGTCTCAAGGCGAACCGCTTGTCCTTGCTTCAAATTGATCCCTCTCATTTTTGAAACAAGAGGCGGCGCCTTCCACCCATCGTCTTGTTCATAAGTGAAGACGTTCATCGCTCCGTCACCACCATGGGAGATACCCTTGGGAGGGAACTTGCCGCGTTCGCCAAACAGAAACGCCTGGGCGCCATTTTCCTCAAGAACTTCAATTTCGTAGACAGCGCCAAGCCCGCCCCGATGCGCACCCGCACCTGCGCTGTCGGGACGTAGAGTCCACTGACGGAACATGACAGGATAGGCGGCTTCAAGAATCTCCAACGGCGGGATCGTCGCCGTCGAGATCGGAGCGTTACCGTGGTTCAGCCCGTCGCTTTCGATCGAGCCGCCGTGGCCCCCGCCGTAAAAGCTGAACATCACCCATGGCTGTCCGTTCGAGCGTTTCCCGGCGATGGAAAGCGCATTGATCGTACCGTAGGCATTGGCGACAACACGATCCGGTGCAGCGTTGGCAAAGGCCGAAAACACTACGTCGATCATTCGCAAAATAGTTTCCGTGTATCCACCGGTTGGGGCAGGGAACTCGGCTGACAACAGGCTGTCTTCGGGCACGATTACTTCGATGGGGCGCATCACGCCGGCGTTGGCAGGCAACGCCGGAAAGACGTGTTTTATGGCCACATAGGCGGTTGCAACGGTGGTGGGCAAGGCGATGTTCACAGGCCCGGCGCATTGCGGGGATGAGCCTGTGAAATCCAGCACCATTTGATCGCCCTTGATCTCAAGCGTCAGTTTGATGCGAAGCGGGTCATCGGTGATACCGTCATTGTCTAGGAAATCTTCGGCCTCCCAGCGACCGTCCGGCAATTCCTGCAACTCGGACCGCATAAGCACCTCGGCCCGATCGCTGAGCGCCTCAAGAGCGGCTGAGATTGTTTCAGCTTCGTATTCGTCCAGCAATTCGTCCATCCTCCGAACCCCAAGATCCAGAGCACCTAGTTGCCCGTTCAAGTCCCCCATCGCCGATTGAGGCAGACGGGTATTGCGCAGCAGAATGTCGATTATGTCCTGATTAACCTCACCTTTACGCGCCAATTTTACCGGCGGCAGAACAAAGGCTTCCTGGAAAACTTCGGTCGCAGCCGGGTTATAGTTTCCGGGCACCGCACCGCCGACGTCATGCCAGTGCCCAACTGACGCGAGATAGCAGAACAACTTGCCATCGCGGAAATAGGGACGCACCAGGCGCATGTCAGACAAGTGTGTGCCGCCGATATGCGCATCGTTGAAGATATAGATATCGCCGTCTTCCAGATGCCCGTCCGCTGCGACCTTTTCGATCACCGCTTTCACGGCAAAAGACATCACACCCACAAAGATCGGCAATCCGGATTTGCCCTGAACCAGTGTGTCGCCCGTCGTTGCGGAATACAGACCGTGACTGGCGTCATGCGCCTCGGCAATGATCGGGTTGAAGGCTGCCCGAAACAGGGTTGCATCCATTTCGTCGGCGATCTGTTCCATACGACCTGCAAGAACAGATAGGGTAATCGGGTCAATCTCGCTCATGCCTGTGCCCTTGTTTCTGCAATATCGTTCCAGACATCCTGACGTGTGATCAGATCATTCTGAATCTCGAACCTGTCAATGAAGCGGATGCCGTTGAAGGGTGAACCATCGGTCCATTCACCGGACAACGTACCCCGGCAATAAACGATCGCAGCGTCGCCATCGCTTTGCATGGCGTCGAACCCCTCGTAGGTTTTCGCGATCCGGCTATACCGGTTTGCCGCCCAACTCCTGAGATCCTCCAGATCACGCATAGGCGCGGTTCCGGGAAATTGCATCACGAAGTCCGAGCTGAGCCTTTTGCGCGCGCTTTCAAACGCGCGATCATTCATTTCAGACAGAAAGGCCCGCACGATGTGTTCGGGGTCCTGTTTGGCCCGAGCAGGCTGTCTGGTCTTGCCGCCGCGATAGTAGTTCTGGCCTGAAATGTCGTGGATCACGACGGTCACAAGCTCTGGCGCAGCAGGCACTACGAATCGCACAGCATTGGTAAGCGCCACGCCAAGTCGTTGTTTTTCTTGCGCGCCATAGCCCTCGATCACATGCAATTCGACGATCGGCATGCAAAAGCTCCTCCGGTTATTGTATTATCTGTAATACAGGTTGTTAGATAATTGTAAGACTATTTTTAGAGAAGCAATAATACTAAAGCTTGATTTTCCAAGTTCCGGTTTTACGATTGAAAGGGCTGTGAAAGGGGAATCAACGGGTGAACAAGATCAACGCGGCCAATCTTCCGGACGGGACTAAGGCGCAACGCGTCTACTTGCATCTGCATGATCAAATCACCGAAGGACAGCTTTCGGCAGGGGAAACCCTGCCCGGTGAGCAGCGGCTGGCCGAGAAGTTCAGCGTCTCACGCGTGACCATAAGGCGGGCGCTGGACGCGCTTTCACGAAATGGCCTGATCGAACGTCAAGCAGGCAGCGGCACCCGGGTTTCCGGCCGATCTACCCTTGGGGCACCTGCGGCGATGGATTTCAACACGCTTATGCCGCAGCTGGTCGAAATGGGGCAAAGCACTGCCGCGCGGCTATTGTCCTTTTCGTACGGCAAGGCTCCGGAGGTGGTGGCGTCGGCCATGGGGCTACCGAGCGACCAGCAGGTGCAGATCGCAACGCGAGTGCGCCTGACTGATGATGTGCCGTTTTCACATCTGACGACTTACGTTCCCGCTTCGATTGCGCAGAACTACTCGGAAAGCGACCTCGCCACGACACCGCTGTTCAAACTTCTGGAGCGCAGCGGTGTGCAAATTGAAGAGGCACATCAGACCGTTTCAGCAACTTTGGCAGGGCCTGATGTGGCCGAGGCATTGGGCGTTGCAGTCGGTTCGGCGTTGTTATCGTTGAAGCGGATCGTTCGGGACGTCGAAGGCAATGGGGTTGAGTATCTTTCCGGCCTCTATCGCTCTGACATGTTTCGGCTCGAAATGCCTTTGGCGCGCGTGGGAACCGGTTCAGCCCGGCATTGGGAACCTGCGATTGGACGCGGCGAGGAGACTGGGAAATGAGCGCACCGCGCACCATGCTCGACAAACTTTGGGCCTCGCACGAGGTTCTGAGGCGCGAGGATGGTGTTTCGTTGCTTTGGGTCGACCGACACTTTGTGCATGAAGGGTCGCATCATGCCTTTGCCAAGCTGGCAGAGCGTGGCCTATCCGTGGCTGAACCTGCCCTCACCTTTGCGGTTGCAGATCATTACGCGCCCACAAGAAACCGAGACCGGATTGCCGATCCAAAGATCGCCCGGATGATCGAAACCTTGCGAAACAACGCATCGGACCACAACATCAGACTTTTTGATCTAAGCGACCCGTCGCAGGGCATCGTTCACGTCATCGGGCCCGAGTTGGGTCTGACATTGCCCGGGCTACTTATCAATTGCGGGGATAGCCACACATCCACTCACGGGGCATTTGGCGCGTTGGCTTTCGGGATTGGGGCGACAGAGGTAGCGCATGTGTTGGCGACACAGACGGTTTGGCAGCGAAAACCCAAGGCAATGCGCATAAACGTCGAAGGTCGTTTGGGGTTCGGCGTTACGGCCAAGGACATTGCCCTGAACTGGATCGGGCAATTGGGCAGCGGCGGTGCGCAAGGCCATGCGATCGAGTACGGAGGTCAGACGATCCGTGATCTGTCGATGGAAGGGCGCATGACACTGTGCAACCTCTCAATCGAAGGCGGGGCGCGGTTTGGCATGGTGGCACCGGATGAGGTAACGCTTGCCTACCTTAAGGGGCGTGAATACGCGCCTTCGGGCGCAGACCTACAGAGCGCCCAAAAGGCGTGGCGCGGCCTGATCACGGACGAAGGGGCCGTTTTCGACCGCGAGGTTACGCTGAGCGCAGCTGACATTGCGCCTACTGTGACGTGGGGCACCAGCCCGGAACAGGCCCTGCCCATAACGGCCAGCATTCCCGGTCCAGACCCCACCGATCCAGCCAAGTCCAATTCGGTGCGCGAAGCATTGGAATACATGGCGTTGAGACCGGGGCAGCCCTTGGACGGTATCCCGGTGGATCAGGTCTTTATCGGCTCGTGCACGAATGGGCGTATTGAAGACCTTCGCGAGGCTGCTTTGGTTTTGTCGGGACGTCGGGCGCGCGTGCCGGGGCTTGTCGCGCCGGGTTCGGCGCGGGTAAAGGCACAGGCCGAAGCCGAAGGGTTGGACAGGATATTCCAAGATGCCGGGTTGGAGTGGGCCGCGTCAGGTTGCTCTATGTGCGTTGGCATGAACGGAGATGTTGTGGCCGAAGGCAAACGCTGCGCATCCTCGACCAACCGTAATTTCCGTGGACGCCAGGGACGCGGCGCGCGAACGCATCTGATGTCCCCGGCGATGGTCGCCGCAGCGGCCGTGACAGGGACAATCACTGATGTCAGGCCGCTTTTGCAGGGCAGGGCAGCGTGATGGCGGGGTGGAGCACTCAAAAGGGGCACGCCATAGCACTGGCGATCGGCAATATCGACACGGATCAGCTTATCCCGGCGCGTTTCATGTCAGTCCCGCGCAGCGAGGGGTATGGCCGGTACCTTCTGCACGACATGCGGCGGGACGATGATGAACAGCTGAAAGCAGACTTCCCGCTGAACCGCCACGAGGGGATCAGCATACTGGTTGCCGGACATAACTTCGGCAGCGGATCGTCACGTGAGGCGGCGGTTTATGCGCTGGTCGACGCAGGCATTCGTGCGGTCATCGCACCCAGTTTTGGTGACATCTTCGCCAACAATGCCATCAATAACGGCCTGCTACCCGCGCGAGTGGATGCCGAGAAGGTGACGCAGCTACAGCATGCGCTGAAAGATGCCCCAGTCCTTGCTTCGATTGATCTGACCGAGAAGCGGCTAACCCTTGGGGACATAACAGCGACCTTTGAGCTGGACGAAGGATGGCGTGTGAAACTGATCAACGGCTGGGACGACATCGACCTGACTCAGCAGCATAAGCAGGCAATCAACGCGCATAGGGACAATCGCAACCGGGCCGCCCCTTGGGCCTGGCCGAACAAACCGGAATAGGACACGTCGCGCAAAGACGACGCAACACGGGTCAAGAGACCTGAAATTAGGGGAAACCAAGAAAATGCCCCTGAAACAAGTGGAGGAGTAAATATGAAGATGAACGCATTGGCTGGCCTCATCGCAGGGGCCGTGATCGTCGCCGGAACGGCCAAAGCCGAAGAAACGATCTCGGCGGTGCACGCCTTTCCCGAAACGCTGATCTATACGCAGAGTTTTCTGGACTTTGTCGAAAAAGTTAACGAAGCGGGCAAAGGGGTCATCCAGATTGACGTGCGCGGCGGGCCGGAAGCCATTGGCATGTTCCAACAGCCCGATGCGGTGCGCGACGGAATTGTTGACATGGTTTACACTCCAGGCTCCTTCTACGGTGGCGCGCTGCCCGAGAAAGACGCGATGGTCGCGTCGAATCTGACCGCGATTGAAACGCGCGAAAATGGCGGAACGGAACTGATCGATCAGATTCACCAGGACAAAATGGGCCTGAAATACCTCGGCTGGTTCGATAGTGGCGTCTGCTACAACCTTTGGACCCGCAACGAGCCTAGTTTTGATGCCGACGGTAATCTGGAAGTTGAAGGGCTGAAACTGCGCGGCAACAACGTCTACAACGCTTTCTTCACCAACTATCTTGGTGCGCAAGTGATCGACCTGCCCACAGGTGAGGTGTATTCGGCCCTGCAACGTGGTGTTGTTGATGCGACAGGCTGGACCCAGATTGGCCTGATCGACCTGAAATGGAACGAGTTCCTGAACTACCGCATTGAGCCATGCTTCTTCTCGACCGATCTCGGCGTCATCGTGAACCTCGACCGCTGGAACTCGCTGTCTGAGGAGGCGCGCACGATCCTGCAAGATGTGGCGATCCAACACGAAAAGGACAGTGTTGAAGCCTTGCGCAGCAAACGCGACGAAGACTTTGCGGCCCTTGACGCAGCAGGCATGACGGTTGTTAGCCTGGAAGGTGAGGCAAAGGCGAACTACCTTGCGGCGGCCCGCGAAAAGACATGGGAGCGTATGAAAGGCCTGATGGCCGAGCAACCCGGCGGCACCGATAACTATGATCGCCTGATCGAGCTGTTCTACGATCTCGACGCTGCGAACTAAGACCACTGACAGGCCCGTTCCAGACTGACGGGCCTATCACTTTTCGGGGCAGAGCAGGCGGGATGATGAAAAGGACCTATGACGCAGTGCTGTTTGGTATGGCCATTGTCGCTGGCCTTTTGCTGGTTTGGCTGATGCTATCCGTCATCACGTCGGTTCTGATGCGAAATGCCGGGCTGCAACCCTTTGCATGGCTTTTTACATCTGCCGAATACGGGCTTTTGTACATGACCATGCTGGGTGCGCCTTGGCTGGTTCGGGAAAAGGGCCACGTCCACATCGAACTGGTGACGGCCGCGCTGCCAGTTGGTTTGCGCCGGATTGTTAGCAGAACAGTGGCAGCCGCCTGCGTTTTGGTCTGCCTTATCCTCGCCTGGCAAGGGGCTGATCTGGTCCTGACAAATATCGAGCGCGGGGACTACGACACCCGCGCTTACTATTTCCCCCGATGGATGCTGACTATCGCCTTTCCGCTATCGTTTGGAATGATGGCGATCGAGTTTTCGCGCTTTGTTTTCGGGCCTGAGCTGATGCACAGCGGAGAAGCAGGGATACACGAATAATGGAGTGGTACGAAGCGCTTGCCCTGCTGCTTGGGTCAATAGTGTTCCTGATGGCCATCGGAATGCCCGTGGCACTGGCTTTTCTGGCGGCCAACATTCTGGGCGCTTGGGTTTTTATGGGGGGTGAGCGAGGCGTCACGCAACTCCTCAACAACGGGCTGGGCGCATTGACCAAATACGCGCTCATGCCAATCCCGCTGTTCCTGTTAATGGGCGAGATATTCTTCCACACCGGGTTGGGCGGGCGCATGTTCAGCGCGATAGACAAATTGCTGGGCCGCCTGCCGGGACGGCTGAGTTATGTGACCGTTCTGGGGGGCACTGCGTTTTCAACCTTGTCAGGGTCGTCCATGGGCTCAACCGCGCTTTTAGGTTCGCTTATGGTGCCGGAAATGAACCGCCGCGGATACAAATCGTATATGAGCATTGGACCAATTTTAGGAACGGGTGGCTTGGCGATCATCATCCCACCCTCGGCGCTTGCCGTTCTTCTTGCCACACTCGCACAGATAGACGTCGCAGCCTTGCTGATAGCCGGAGTAATTCCCGGTTTGATACTCGCCTTGTTCTATATTGGCACGATCTGGCTTCAGACCCGGCTGGATCCCGACGCAGCGCCAGCCTACGACGTCGAGCCGATGTCATTGGCATACCGCTTGAAACTGCTCATGACTGAGGTCGTGCCGATGGTTGGCGTCATGGTCGTGATTATCGTCTTGATGATTCAAGGCTTTGTTACGCCATCCGAGGCAGCAGCGTTTGGCGCATTGGGCGTGTTGATCCTGGCTGCCATATTTCGCTGCCTATCGTGGGAGGCGATCAAAAAGTCGGTCATCGGCGCCCTAAAGGTCACGTTGATGGCCTATTTGATTGTCTTTGGCTCGGCCACGTTCAGCCAGCTATTGGCATTTTCCGGAGCGTCTCGGGGATTGGTGAATTGGGCCATCGCGTTTGAACTTGCCCCACTGGCCATGCTGACGGTGATGTTCGCTGTCTTGCTGCTTCTTGGCATGTTCATGGAGCAGATCTCGATCATGTTGCTGACCGTGCCAATCTTCTTTCCACTGGCGCAAACGCTCGGGTTTGATCCGATCTGGTTTGGTCTGATCATGTTGCTTTCGCTCGAGATCAGCTTCACCACACCACCATTTGGGTTGCTGCTGTTTGTGATGAAAGGCGTCGCGCCGCCCGGAACCACGATGCGCGAAATCTATACGTCGGCATTCCCGTTTATTTTCTGCTCGATCCTGCTGGTCGTTCTGCTGATCATTTTCCCAAACCTGGCACTGTTCTTGCCATCCTTATGAGACTTGCTTCTGTGGAAGACGCGCGAATGCTCTTGTGAAGTTCGCTGACCGACAGTGCGCACGTGTTTTTCGACGATATTCAGGCAGGACCCTGCGAGCAACCCGCGCTGAGCTCGCTTTGAATGAAAGCAAACGGCAGGTTTGTCCGCATTGCAGTCGTTCGGCTTAACTTCGGCGAATGACTGCATCGAGCCCAAAGCGGTCAACGTATTTTTTGGAACGGTGACCAAAAAGCTAACCTCACTGCCTTCGTTCTTCGGCAGCCCGGCGAACCGCAAGGACCGCTGCGGCATAATCTCCCAATGATATTCCTCGGAAAGCGAAGGCAGCCGGATTCTCTCGTGCTGAGGTATCAAATTTTTCAGAAACAAGTTCCATCAAATCACCAGTGACTTGCTGATACGGCAGCATTGGCTTGTCGCTCTCTAATTCCTGTTTTCGGTCGTCAACAATAACAGTTTTAAAGGCGGTCATGCCCTCTGGAACCCACGGAATACAGGCATCTGTAATAGAGGCGAAGGCAGTTGGTTTGAGCCAGCGAGCATCCAAGAAGGGTTTGATCGAATAATCCAGTGTTACTGATGTCACCACCAGATCGGCACCCTGCAAGGCATCCTTGGCATTTGCGGCTGTTTCGGCCTCAAGGCCCATATCCCGAGCATGGCTACAAAGTTTATCGACATTCTCTTTGCCACGCCCGAGCACACGAATACTCGCCAGCGGAAAGATTTCCGAAAACGCTTTCAAATGGCTGTGAGCCTGCACACCCGCACCCACAAATGCCACCGTCTCAGAATTAGGTTCAGCAAGCCGACGAGCCGCCACCATTGACAGTGCTGCTGTTCTGACAGCCGTTATCCAGTTCGCCCCCAAGACAGCTCGGAGAAGTCCGGTTTGCGCGTCCATAACCATGATCGCACCGTTTATTGCCGGGAGCCCCCGTACCGGATTGTTTGGGCATACAGTAACTTGTTTAGTCACGATGAACCCATCATCTCCCATTGCCAAGGTAGACATTGCGTATCGTCCATCCCCAGGCAAGATGGCTGTCTTGGGAGAAGTATGAAGTTTTCCCTCCGACTTGGCTGTCAGGGCAAGCTCGATGGCTTCGGTTACTTCGGAGGGCTGGATACCTAAATCCTCCAAGTCTTTGTCAGATAGATAAATCGGTTTTCCTTCAAAAGTCATGTTTGCGTCCTGCCGGGTTATGTTCTCTGGTTCAATACAACCGAAACAATAAACCCTTTGACCCAATGAATGGCTAAGAAATTTGGCCCCGTAATCTTGGAGACGCAATTAAATTCTAACGACCGCTTCGTCCGCACTGCGGTCGTTGAGTGGAATTCATTCAAAGTCTCCACTGAGCCCAAAGTACCGGATACTGCGCAACGATCACTTGGCGGGTTCTGCACCGTAGTCCGCCTCCGATCGGTCTTAGTTCGAAGGTGCAACATTTTTGGTGCATACTTCCCTGCCTGTTTGCATTTGCGCGCGCTTACATCGCCGTGTGCTAGCTACAACTGCGTGACACCGGCACCCGGCTCTGTTTATCCGTCGAGCATCGCGAGCACGGCGTCGCGTTCGGACAGGACCAACAGCAAGGCAAGATCACCCGGTTCCAGCTTTTCCAATATCATCGAGGCAGCTAGAGAGGGCGAAGATGCTCTCAGGATTTGTTGCGCGTCATATCCCTGTTCTAAGGCGGATTTTTTGATCAGGTCCGGGATTTCTCCCAATTCGCGACCTCTTAAATACCCTTCCAGTTCGGCTGCGACGACTACGTCGGGCTGGAAATTTAACGCCGTCGCGGTAACGTCCCGAATATCCTGATCCGACCGATCGCCAGCATGGCTGAGCATAATGTAACGCCGTTTCGCCGGTAGGCTTGACAGCGCATCGCAAACGGCCGAAATCGAGTGCGGGTTATGCGCAAAATCCACAAAAACACGCGCATTATTGTAACTAAACTCGTTGCAGCGTCCGGGGTTGTCCTTGGCGTCGGGTTTGAACCCGGCCAACCCATCCCGAGCCCCCTGAACGGGCAAGTCCAGTGCCAAGGCAAGGCACAGGGCCGCCAGCGCGTTCAGGATATTGTAATTCGCAGCGCCGCCCATGGTCAGCGGAACATCGGAAACTGCAATGACTACCTGTTCGACCGCACCGTCGAAAAAGACGATATCTCCCTCCTGCACATAGGCGCAGCACTTGCCCGCATCACGCGCCTGACGGACAAGGTTGTTCTGCGCATCCAGCGAGAACCACCAGATATTTGCGGATGTATTTTCCGCTTCTGCGCGGACATACAAGTCATCGGCATTCAGTGCCAGCACGCCACCCTCGGCCAGCGTGCGATGCACGGCGAATTTGGCCTGAGCCAGTTCCGGCACCGTGTTGACCCCGTATTGCCCCAGATGGTCGTTTGCCACATTGGTGACCGCCGCTGCCGTTGCCGCGCGGGTCGGCAGACCCCGGCGCAGGATACCTCCGCGCGCGACTTCCAGACAGGCGACCTCCAGCCTTTTGTCACGCAACAGCATTCGCCCGCCGCCGGGGCCGGAATAATCGCCACGGTCGAGAATGTCGTCTCCCACCCGCACAAATTCGGTCGAGGTCAGCCCGGCAACCTTGCCCGAAGCGCGGGCGATCGCCTCAAGTAAACGGGTTGTGGTTGTTTTGCCGTTGGTTCCGGTTATGAAGGCCACCGGGATATTGTGCAGAGCCGACCAGTCCAAGTCATCGGGGGTAGGCAGCGCATCGACCGGCCAGGTCTGACTGCCAGTACCGTGCCCGATCGACACTTCGTCATCATCGCACAGGATATCCACACCATGCGCTTCTGCTGCCGCAATCAGGGCGATCAGCGCGGGATTGGCTTCCTTCTCCATAACGCATTTGACATCCGCAACCATCTGATCGAAATCGCCGGGCTCGGATGCCAACAGTTCGGCAGCACAGAAATGCCAGACGGTTTGCACCGCGAAGATCGCGGAATAGAGCTGATCCATCGGTGCTGAAATCGCCAGATTGACGCCACCGGTGAAACTGCGGTGGGTTACGTCCTGATCCTGCCAGCCAAGTGCGTCCAGCACGCGGCGCGCGTGTTTTTCCCACAAAGCAGTGACCTGCGCGGTGCCGGTATCGGTGAAAAACACATCCATCACCGCGCCGGGGCGGTTCCACAACAGTCCCGGCCCGGTCAAGCGTCGGGCATCGTCTACCCGGATATGATCGGCGTACGCGCTTTCAATTGTCAGCGCGTTTTCAAGCTCTTCGATCCGGTCCATTCCGGTACCCCCGCTTAATCCGCGTCTTCGCTGATGTCGCGGGCCAGGCGCACGCCGCGCGCATCCCGGATCAGGTTCTGGTCGCTTTCGAACATGTCCTCGAACGAGGTGTCGATGGGGCTTGCCACCGGCGCAGCCTCTGTGACCGGCGCTTCGCTATCGGAGTTGAAATAGATGATCTGCTTCCAGCAGCGCGTTGTGTCATCACCGAAAATCACCAGCAGATCGCCCGGTGCGGCCTGTTCCAACGCTGCAGTCACCGCTTTGACCTCATCCGGGATGATCGTGATCGCGGCATCATCGACGCCGTTGTCGATCAGGGCCTGCCGCATCATTTGCGGTACTTCGTCGTGTCCACGGCCCCGGCGGCGGTCATCTGCCTTGCAGATGAAATGATCAAAATGCCCGGCCAATGCGGCGGCCCCGTCGATGATATCCTCATCGCGCCGGTCGCCGGGCATCGCAACAACGCACAGCCTTCGGCCCTTGACCTCCAACTGATCGGCCAGAGCCGCCATCGCCTTGAGCGCGGCAGGGTTGTGGCCATAGTCGAGGATCACCTTGAAGGGATGCTCGTCATAGACATTCATCCGCCCGGGTGCCTGGAAATAGCTGGTGTCGAAGGTACGCAGCCCATGGCGGATATTGTCCAGATCCACTCCGAAACTATAGGCCATCGCGGCGGCGAACATCGCGTTCTGGACGTTGAAAATGGCCTTGCCTTCCAATGCCGCCGGGATCAGATGCGACCACAGCACCGGGATATGAAGACCGTTGTCATAAATGGTCAGCATGTCACCATTCATGCCCTTTTCAAGCACAATGGCCTTGCCGCCCGCCTTGATATGTTCCTTGACCAGGCTGTGCCCCGGATTGGTGGTGACATAAAAGATCTGATCCGCACCGGCATAGTCGGCCATTTTCAAACAGTTGATGTCATCGGCATTCAGAACTGCCGTGTCGGTGGCGCTTTCCACCACCACGCGTTTGACAACGGCCAGTTCCTCAACCGTGTTGATGCCGCCAAGACCCAGATGATCTGCCGAGACGTTGAGGCAGGCCGCTACGTTCGAGCGCTGATAGCCCAGACCCGAGCGCACAAGTCCGCCGCGTGCGGTTTCCATCACCGCAAAATCGACAGCCGGGTCGCGCAGAACGATCTGTGCCGACTTAGGTCCCGTCATGTCGCCCTTCACGCTCAGCTTGCCGTCAACATAAACGCCATCGGTCGAGGTCATGCCAACGGTCTTGCCGCTGGTTTTCATGATGTGCCCCAGCATCCTTGAAGTGGTCGTCTTGCCGTTGGTTCCGGTGATTGCCGCGATGGGAATGCGGGTTTCCTCGGTGGCCGGAAACAGCATGTCGATCACTTTGCCCGCCACGTCGCGCGGCTGACCTTCGGACGGTGCCACGTGCATCCGGAAACCAGGGGCGGCGTTCACCTCGACAATCGCGCCGCCGATATCCTTGTAGGATTTGGTGATGTCGTCGATCAGGAAATCGACGCCGCCCACATCCAGCCCGACGGCCATGATGGCACGCTCGGCCATGTCACGGTTGTCTGGGTGCACCACATCCGTCAGATCAATGGCCGTGCCGCCAGTCGACAGGTTCGCGGTTGATCGCAGATAGAAGACCTCGCCGTCAGGCAGCACAGTTTCTTCCGTCACGCCAGCATTTTCCATCAGGCGGTTGGCCTGATTGTCGATCTCCAGCATGGTCAGCACTTTTTCATGCCCGATGCCACGGCGCGGATCCTCGTTCACGATATCGACCAGTTCGGCAATCGTGTGCGTGCCATCGCCTACTACATGGCCCGGCACGCGCTTGGCTACAGCGACCAGCTTGTTGTTCACCACCAGCATCCGGTGATCGAACCCGGTGATGAAGCTTTCCACCAGAATGGCGCGGCTGCGGGAATGTTCCTTGGCTTCGGCAAAGCCTGCCTCGACCTCTTCGTCCGAGTTCAGGTTGATCGAAACACCACGCCCATGATTGGCATCGAGCGGTTTGACCACCACCGGGTGCCCGATCCGTGCGGCGGCGCGCACGGCTTCACGCGCGGAATAGACCATGCGTTGCTGCGGCACAGGCAGGCCCAGATCGTTCAGCAGATTGTGGGTGTCTTCCTTGTCGCAGGAAATCTCGACCGAGATATGCTTGGTCTCAGAGGTTATGGTTGCCTGAATGCGTTTCTGGTATTTGCCGTGCCCGAACTGAACCAATGACCCAGAATTCAGCCTGATCCAAGGGATGTCACGCTCTTGCGCGGCCTTAACCAATGAGCCGGTTGAGGGACCAAACTCCTTGCGCTGTGCCCGCAGCACAAAGCTACGCAACTCGTCATCCCAGTTGAATTCCGGGTCGAAGTCGTAGTCCACCTGTTCCTTGAGGGATTGCGGCAATAGATGCATCAGCAGCCGCATTGCAAGCTTGCCTGCGTCCAGTCCAACATCGCGCTGGCGGTATTCGTAAACCATGTTGTATTGGCCGGGTTCGCCTGTGCCGCGCGTGCGGCCAAAGGTTACATCCGAACCGGCCACGTTCTGCACTTCGATGGCACAATGTTCCAAAACATGACCAAGCCAAGTGCCTTCATCTTCGCGCAATCGGCGGATGAAACCACCGGGTTCGCGGTAGGAACAGCCATGTTCCGCCAGACCGGGAAGGGCCTGGGTCAATGCATCAATAAACTCGGAACCAATTTTGGCCGAAGGCCAATCTTCCAGAACGCCCAGATCAATGACGTGGCGAATGACCGGAAAACTTGCCCAGACATTCGGGCCGACAAAGACATTGGTCGAGATTATTTTCATGAGGCTCCCCGTTGGTAAGCTTATTGTTTTCCCCCGCTGGCGGCCTCATCCTCGGACAGATCCGGCAATGTGCAGAACGCCATATGCTCATCCGGCGGAAAAGCCTGGCGAGCCGTCAGATCATAACGGCACCCTTCACCCAGAACGTCAAGCCGAAGTCCAAGAAGGCTGAGTGCTTCGCCGCGACGGGCATCCCACATCGAAGAATGGGTCAAATGGCTGGCATCCACCACGGTAACCGTTCCGCTGCCGATTACTTCAAAGACGTTATCGGGCCCAATGAAGGCCGCCGTGTCTTCGTCAACGCCCAATCCGATTAGAAAAGGGTTAAAAGATGAAGCGGTTAGCAATCGACCCAGGCGGTTGCGTTGGGTGAAGTGCTGATCAATGATGACGGCGTTGGTCAGACCCATACCGGGAGCCAGCGTGATGTTACCTTCGGCTGGACCAGAGTTGCTGCTGCCACCTGCTACCATATGCTCGGACATGATCGAAGCACCGGCCGATGTTCCTGCAACCGGCACCCCTGCCGCGTTTCGGCGCCGGATTTTCTGGGCGACCAGCGTGCCTCCAAGAATCGCTGACAGGCGCAACTGGTTCCCACCGGTCATAAAAATTCCGGTAGCACGATCCAGCATCCCCGCGTAATCCGGGTTGTCGCAATCGGCGCGGCGCGAGATAGGCAGGAATTCAACCTTGCCTGCACCAAGCTCGGAAAAGATGCGGTTATAGTCCGGTCCGGTTTCTTCCAGCATCGAGGCTGTTGGGATCACGACGATATCAGCGTCGGCACCGCCGGACAGCTCTACGAACTTTCGGTGAATCTGCATTTCCTTGACGCGGTCTTCACCGCCGCCGATCGGAATGATGAACCCGCGCGGGGTTTCTGCATCAACGGGTGCAGGGCACATATCTTAACTACCTTCCGGTGCTATAGCGGGCAGCCACCGGGGACCGCGCGGACGCTCAAACCTGTTCATACATGCCGCGTCGGGCTATCTGGCCGTCGCGTACATGCCATTCCCCCCGGGCCATCACATGCCGCACGGCAGTGTTTTCGTCAAGAACGACCAAATCAGCGTCCATACCCACGTTCAGACGACCTTTTTGGTGCAGCTTCAGCAGGTCGGCGACATTTGAGGTCAGCGGAGCCAGCGCTTCGGGCATTGGTACTCCTCTGTTGGTGAGTTCGCGCAGCGTGTCCGGCAAAGTGTCCGACAAACCCACACCAAACCGTGTCAGATTGCCTTCATGGTCAAAGGCGGGCAGGCATCCACCACCGTCAGAGCTGATGGTGAACCGGTCGGCGTGACCGCCCAAATCGCGAAACTGAATGTAGGCCTCAGTAGCAGAGATGCCCGGCTCGACATGTCCGCAGGGGAATGCGGTAGCGTCGATGTAACATCCGTGCCGTGCTAGCGCCACGGCCTGTTCGAAGAGTGGTTTGTTGCGATTGACATGGGTTGGATTGAAGACGCGTGCGGGCATTTCGCAGGTCGCGATGGCTTGTTCCAACATTGACAGCCCTCGCTCGCCATCTCCCATATGGCAATGCACAATCCCCGCCTTGCCAGTCATCAGGCCTGCGACATGCGCTTCGCTTGCGATCCGCAGAAACTCGTCCAATGTCGGTTGGCTCGACCGGTGATCACTGATCGCCAGTTCCCCAACACCGATGACCGGATCAAGGAACACAATGTCTCCACGGGCTGAACCGGTGAGGGTGGTCAGTGGGACGTGATAGCCACCGGTGTGACACCAGGCTGAAAGTCCTTCTTCGCGCAACCCATAGGCCTGTTGCACCAGCGTCTGCGTGTTGCGGGTCAGATCGTCCGTGCCCAATACTCCAACGACTGAAGTGACACCGGCACGCGTGAAAGAGGACAGGACAAGCGGCGGCACCCGACTGGCTGGTCCGGTTTCACCGCCACCGCCAGTTATATGCGCATGCCCATCAATAAAACCCGGAACAACCGCTGCGCCTTCGACGTCAATGATCTCTGCCTGAAGCTGGTCAGGCAATTCGGGTTTATTGCTGCCGAGGTAAATGATGCGTTCACCCGCAGTGAGAATATGGCCCAAACCAACAGGTTCAGGTGAATAGAGGCGCGCATTCTTGATGAGCTTCAACACGTTGCAAATCCGTCAGTAGGAGCGAAGACGTCCTTCTTTGCACCAAATGGCAGCAGAAGAACCATCCCCTTTTTCGGGGAAAGCGTAGATGTCGGTCGTACGCCACTAGCAGACAATGAGAAAAATGAAGCGGATGGCAAGGTTGTCCGCATAGCGGTCGCTCGAAATATTCAGGCGAACGTTGGCATTGAGCCCATAGGCGACATAGGTGATGAGCGTAGTATTTGTCGTTTAGGCGGAACAGGAAGTTTGCTGTATTCGCAAAAGATCGACGGGCCGGAAAATATACGAACTTTTATCAATAGGCCTGTCTGGAACCTGCCAGCTGCGGTCTGGCAAAAAAAGTGCCGAGTGATGCTGTCAACCGGCTTTTGGTTCCGGATGGGAAGATCTGCAAACCCGAAGGAAAAGACACTTGCCGCACCTCGCAAACCTGGCATGGCATCGGGACAACATTTTTTTCAAAGTGGCCGCCGAAGGTTCCGCTCCTTGGGAATAATTATTAACTTGCGAATATGAAAAACTTAATTTCCCGCGGCATATCGAAGGCCCTCGGCCGTGGCAGACCACAGCCACTCGAAAACTCAGAGGCTATTCCGGAGGAAATTAAGAGTACTCAAATGCCACGGGAACAATCCGAAATCTTGTCGCGCTGTCTGTCGATTGATTTGGAAGTTGATCCCAAGGAAGCCAAGTTGTTTGCCTTTGCAGCCGTGCCGGAAGGCGATGGAGAGGGGATTATTCATCGGAAAGGTGATCCGAAGGCCGCGCTTGAAAAGCTCGACTTGTTTTGCGCCGGTTTCGCACATGTCATTGGTCACAACATTCTGCGCCATGACCTGCCGCATCTCATGGCGGTCTCGCCGCGCTTCGCAAAGCTCGCGGACGGACCGATTGACACGCTGTGGCTCAACCCCTTGGCGTTCCCGCGCAATCCCTACCATCATTTGGTCAAGCACTACCGCGATGGGCGGCTTCAAAGTGGTTACGTCAACGATCCCGAGCTCGACGCGCGTCTTGTGTTCGAGGTTCTTCACAACCAGATCGACGCCTTCGTCTCGCTGAACACGTTGTCGCCAGAAACGATGATCGCCTATCACTGGCTGTGCTGCCGAGGTCCCAGTAGCGTCGGATTTGATCGGTTGTTCAGCGACGTGCGCGGGGCGCCCATCCCGACGGAAGTGGAGGCGCACGAGGCCATTCAGGCGTTGCTAAAAGACGTGGCCTGTGGCAGGCAAGTGGACGCTCTGCTCGAGCGGCTCTCGGACACTGGACTGGGTTGGCCGATGGCATATGCGCTCGCTTGGATTTCGGTCGCTGGTGGGGATTCTGTTATGCCCCCTTGGGTGCGGGCGCAGTTCCGTGATGCAGCGCGACTTGTCAAAGATCTGAGAGATACGAATTGTCGTGATCCGCACTGTGCCTATTGCGCAGAGCACAATGATCCCACCCGTGCGCTCGAGCGCTGGTTCGGCTTTCCAAGTTTCCGCCCGGAACCAGTCGACGAGAACGGACGCCCGCTTCAAGAAAAGATTGTGGCGACGGCCATGGAAGGCGACAATTTGTTGGGCATCCTTCCGACGGGCACGGGTAAATCCATCTGTTATCAGATCCCCGCGCTGTCTCGGTTCGACAAGACCGGGGCCTTGACCGTTGTTATATCGCCGCTTGTGGCGCTGATGGCAGACCAGGTTCAGGGCTTGGTACGGGCCGGAATTTCCTCGGCGGTCACGATTAACGGGTTATTGTCTTTGCCCGAGCGTCAGGATGCGCTCGACAAAGTGCGGCTTGGGGATGCTGCGATCCTTTTGATTTCGCCGGAACAACTGCGCAGCACAACAGTTCGGTCCGCTCTGGCACAGCGCGAGGTGGGGCTGTGGGTGCTGGACGAGGCGCACTGCGTGTCCAAATGGGGGCACGATTTCCGACCCGACTATCGCTACGTCTCGCGGTTTATCAAAGAAAGCTCAGGCGACGAACCGGCTCCGGTGCTTTGCTTGACCGCGACAGCAAAGCCGGACGTCGTGCAGGACATCCGAACTCATTTCAAAGAGCGGCTGGGGTCCGAACTGGTGTTGATCGACGGTGGCGCATCGCGGTCGAACCTGAGCTTCCAGGTGCTACCAACGCAGCGTGCCACCAAGATGAGCGATATCCTCGACACGATCGAAGCCCAGCTTCCGCGCGAGGGCGTGTCTGGGGCGGTCGTCTACTGTGCGACCCGAAACGCAACTGAGCGCGTGGCGGAGTTCTTAAAACAACAGGGCATTGCTGCTGAACGGTATCATGCGGGCCTCAGCCCCGATGACAAACGTGAGATCCAGGAGGACTTCCGGGTCGGCAATCTCCGCGTGATCGCGGCCACCAATGCCTTTGGGATGGGGGTCGACAAGCCGGACATCCGTCTGGTGGTTCACGGGGACGTGCCGGGGTCGCTGGAAAACTACCTGCAAGAGGCGGGTCGCGCCGGGCGAGACCGCGAACCTGCAAACTGCGTCCTGTTGTTCAATACAGAAGACGTTGATCGTCAGTTCAGCCTCAGCGCGCGTTCTCGACTCGCGCGGCACGAAATCGGCGCGATCCTGAAGGCGCTTCGGCGCCTTGATGCTCGGACCGGAAAAGGCGGTGAAATTGTCGCTACACCCGGTGAGATCGTTCATGAGGAGAAAGAGCGAGATTTCCATCGGGACAGCAATACCGACGATACGCGAGTGAAGACGGCCGTCGCCTGGCTGGAAGAAGCACATCTTCTGAACCGCGAGGAAAACTGTGTGCAGGTGTTCCCCGGCTCGCTCCGAGTAAAAAGCATGAAGGAAGTCCGTGAAATCCTTGCATCCGCTGAGATCACCGAGCGGCGGCGCGAGGATCAGGCACCGAAGATATCAAGCACGTAGGAAGCTGGCTGTCTGGCTGATCCGTCAGTTGAATGCTTGCCGCATTCACAAGTCATGGTTTGAGATGTGGCCGGTGAAAGCAGCTTGGGGGATCGAACGCCGAAACAAGGAATACAGCCAACCGCCCCTGCGCGAGGGACATCGGGATCATAACGATGTTGGTGAGTATCGAATTTGTCGCCATTGCCACCAGCAGTTTGAACCAGTGCGTCGTGCTCACTTCTTCTGCAGCAACACCTGCCGGTCAGCGTCTCACCAATATTGGCGATATGTCCGAAAGAACGGACGGCATAACCACAGTGGTGATTTTCACAACCGAAAACGCAAGAGGCCTCCCTCCGAGTTCAGCAAAGAACTGGCCTTTGGAGGTAGTCGGAATGGATGACGTGCGGGCACGGTTGAAACGTGTATTACCGAAGGCCGCTGCCACAATGGCGCGGTCGATAGCAGGAGGGAACCGGCGCGGCAGACACCTGTTGGTGAAAGCCTACGGTGAGGCCGAAACTGCGCGCATGATTGCCGAGGCCAAGGCTCAATTGGCAAAGGAGGAAGCTGATGCCAAGAAAGACTGATTACCTGTCCAAACACAACGAGCTTCGCAGGCGCAACGGCCAGTTACCTTTGTTTCCAATGAAAGGATCGATGAAGCGGGGCGCTAAGCTTACCAACAGAAAAGCCGCTCAAGGCACCTCTGGTCTGAAGAAGTTAAGAGATACCAGTGCTGCTCTGGCGAATGGTGGTTATCCCCTGAGCCGATCACAGAAGTACGGTAAGTGAACATACCTAAGCCCTTGGGGTTTCTAAGGCTACTATTGGGGAGTGGTCACCGATGGCCGTCCGGACCTCCCAGTTCAGGCTCAATAGGCAATCCATGGTCCGGAGGCTCTACGCCATGCTTCTCTAACCATTCGAGTACCTCCCCCCACTGCGTTTGGATCGACGGCTTTCTGCGGAATTCCTGCAGTTGCTCTAGCCTGCATCGGAGATCATGCGGAATTGTTCTGGGCCAGCGTCTAGTTGTCCGGAAAGTGGACAGTCAAATTGAAGGCTTCGGGTTCGGACTGCACGATCTCGGTCATCTTCTCATAGAGACAGAAGCTGACCTTTCTAATTTGCTCAATAAAATCCGGTTGATCGCGCCATCTTTAGAACTGTAAACCTTCATCGTGCTGAGCGAAAATAGCGTAGAATGGTTGATCATGGTTTACGTCTATTGGTCTCGCTTCCGCAGTAAAGTTCATCATCTCGGCATCCGAATGGGCGACGAGTTTGTTTCGAAGTCGCAGAACACGGTTGTGAAGCTGTTTTTGATCCTGGGTCAGGTCGGCGCGGATTTGCTTGAGTGAAAGACGTGGTACCTTGCTTTTCCCGTCAGAGAACGGTCGGGCATAGGAAATGATCGCGGTGTGTTCATAGCAGCGAAAGCGACGCAATTCGACTTTGGAATAGCTGGGCATCCCGAAGACCACCTTCTATCGCTGGTACGACCGATATCGTGCCGGTGGTCCCGACGCGCTTGAAGACCGCTGCCCCAGGCCATCGCGGGTCTGGAACCGCATTCCCACGCCAGTACGCGAGAAGATCAGGGATCTGGCCCTCAAGGAAAGTGAGCTTTCCCCGCGTGAGTTGGCGGTACGCTTCACCGACACGGAAAAGTATTTTGTGCCAGGGGCTTCCGTCTATCGCATCCTCAAGTCGTACGACCTGATCACTAGTCCGGCTTATGTGGTTTTGTCCGCAGCGGATGAGTTCCAGGACAAGACGACGCGACCGAACCAGCTCTGGCAGACCGACTTTACCTATCTGAAAGTGATCAGCTGAGGATGGTTCTATCTCAGTACGATCCTGGATGATTACAGCCGTTACATCATCGCCTGGAAGCTTTGCGCGACGATGAAAACCGAGGATGTGACCGATACGTTGGCCCTCGCTTTGCAGGCCTCAGGTTGTGATCAGGCAACCGGGCTGCACAAGCCGCGTCTGCTCAGCGACAACGGGTCCAGTTACATCTCTGGTGAGCTTGCAGACTGGCTGGAAGATCAACAAATGGATCATATCCGAGGTGCGCCATATCACCCACAGACCCAAGGCAAGATCGAGCGCTGGCATCAAACTCTCAAGAACCGCATCTTATCGCAAAACTATTATCTGCCCGGCGACCTCCAACAACAGATCGACGCCTTCGTCGAGCATTACAATCACCGTCGCTACCACGAAAGCCTACAAAACCTCACGCCGGCTGATGTCTACTTCGGGCGCGGGCAGACCATTCTGAAACAACGCGAAAGGATCAAACGGAAGACAATCGAAACAAGGCGCTTGCTTCACCGAAAATCCGCCGCATAATCGGAAAAACCAGATGGGCCAGATCCTCTCTTAGCTATGGCCGCCTTCTGTACCAAAACCCCTGACGACGGACACTGGCAACATTCGTCTGCTCTCAATCAAAATAAAGGCAATTCATATGGACTTGACTGTACTCATGAAAGACCTGCAGCAACGACGCGACGAGTTGAAACTGCAACTGCACCTTGCGTCGAAAGAAGCTGAGGATGAATGGACAGAGCTTCAGGCCGAATGGGACAAGTTTCTTACAAAAGCCGAGTTCGAAAAGTCCGCTGAGGAAGTTGGAGAAGCGGCACGCGATCTCGGCCTCAAAATGAAGGCCGCGTATGACAAGATGAAAAAGGCAACCTGATCAAGCAGGCTATTGGGTGATTCAGTGCGGCCTCAAACCCGGCTGCCAGCCCGCCAGAAGTTTCATAACTTTGGGCCCAACAATAATGCGATGGGTCTCGCAGAAGGATCCGCGGCCGAACCAAAGGAGACCGAACGATGAACCTGGTCGCAATTCTCATGAAAGATGTTGAAGCGGCGCGCTCCGCGCGTGGCAAAATTGCGGGATTAACCAGAATGGCGCTTGTTCAGTTAGAAGACGCGGTTGTCGTCTACACTGAAGATGGCGAAATCAAACTTGATCAGACCGTCAACATGACGAAATTCGGGGCTCTGGGCGGTCTTTGGGTCGGTGTGGTTATCGGTGGCGCTATTGGTCTGATGAGCGGGAATCCAGCGCTATTGGCTGCAAGCGGTGTGTTTGGGTCACTCACAGGTGCCGTTGGAGGATCGGTCGCTGATCGTGGCATTCCGGATGATTTTATGAAGAAAACAGCACGATCATTGGAAGATGGTCGTGCCATACTTTTCCTATTGGGTGGAACCGAGAACCCAGAAATGGTTCTTGAAAAGCTGTCTGCTTTTGAGGGTGAGGTGCTGATATCGGATTTCTCTGACGATGTCGTGCAACAGATCAACGATGCTCTTAAGTCAGTATAATCCGCAGGTGTGTTCATCAAAACGATGATCGTTTAGCCATCATACAACGACACCACGGCTGCAGGAAAAAGCTCTTGCCAGTACGTTTTCGGCTCAAGTCTCTGACAGGACTGCCGAATAGGTTACGGAGGGCTCTTCAGCTTCCGGTCCAGCGCCATTTCAATCGCTATAAGCCGGGACGGATGTAGTTGAGGATGGCGGAAATGGTTGCATTGGACAAAGAGCTGACTGCCATGGAAGACGAACTGGACGAAGCCGCTGAAGAAATGGCGACAGACATCCAAGAAAGTATCGACAAGACCAAATCAAAGGTCAAAGAAGCAAATAGACCGCATTGACGCTCGGCTAGAGGAGATCGACGCGGAGTTCGATGCTAGGTTGGATGCAATTGACCAGCAAATCGACTCGGCGACAGAAAATTCGAAAGCTCGGTTCCAAAAGAGAAAAGCAGAGATACAAGAGGAATACTCTCACAGAAAAGCTCTTTTGAGCAAAGCAGCCAAGCTGGCAGGTGAGGCACTCGGCTAACGGGCCAACGAACCCGCCAAATTCTAAAGCGGGTTCGACACAGCCGTTTGCTGGAGTTACAAATCGAATTTATGGAAGAAAACAGTTTTCGAGAGCCACTTTCCACTTACGGTGATGCTCTGTCACGGTGGTGGAGCTCAGTAGATCATCCCGCGGCCCTTGCCGCGATCGTGTTTTGTGCGGCGGTTTTGGTTTTTCGTCGTGCACTGGCCATGGTGGTGGTTTCAGCGCTCAATGCATTGCTGTCAAACTTATCTTCCGAGATTGGTGAAGCGACGCGTGAACGCCTCGTTTCGGCTACTCAAGTACTTCTTGTAGCCCTATCGATTTTCCTTGTCTCTGAAGCTCTGGAACTTCCCGAGTTTACAGGTGGCCTCTTTAGGAGCGTTCTAGCGACCGCTGCCATAGTGGCTGTGTTTGCAACTTGGTATGAACTAGCGGGTAACTTTGTTTCAATCTTAAAAACAGGTGAGTTTCAGGATGTAACCCTTGAGGCCGACTGGACCACTAGAGTTACTCGCTTCGCCATTTTTATCTTTGGACTTACTGCGATATTGAAGGTCTGGAACGTCGACATTAGTGGAGCTCTTACTGGCGTCGGTGTTTTGGGCGCAGGGCTTGCGATCGCTGCACAGGACTTAGTACGGAATTTGATCGCGGGAATGACCAACCAAAGCGAGGCTCGATTTGTCACCGGAGACGCCATAGAAGTTGATGGCAAGTTTCTGGGGACGGTTAAAAAGATCGATCTGCGTTCCACACTCGTGGTTGGCTTCGACCAAGTGCCCCGCCATGTTCCGAATGCTGATCTGTCAAATTCTGTTGTTAAAAATTACTCAAGAATGCAGCACAGGCGTATCCTGATTTCAATTCCACTTGTTCTTTCGTCGTCCCGTGACCAAATTGAAAAAGTTAGACGTGATTTGAGTGAGTTCTTGAAGAACAGTGGGGCCTTCTCACTCGATGATGATGCTCCCAAGTACGTTAACGTATCGGGTATCAGCAACAGTTCCATCGACATTCAGTTCTATGCCTGGACGAAGTCTGGTACTTATTCAGACTATCTGGAAACAAGTGAACGCCTTGCCCTAGAAGTTTTAGAGACTGTCGCAAGGGCAGGCACCGCGCTAGCCTACCCCACCCAAACGATACATATGGCAGAGCACGCAGGAAAAAGCTGAAGCCAAACGAACTGGTGGCTAACGAGCCATTTTCATTTTGCAGAACACCTTCGTCTCTGCGCTCTTTGGTTCATTTAGTTCTTTCGCTACCTCATCCTCCAAAAATGCACGGGTGCTTATTTCAGTCATTTCATCCGCGTCCGAATTTGTTGGCGTCTGGACGTCGGAGTTGCCAGACTGGTCGGACAGTGGCCCCCAAACTGCGCGAAGTGCCCCAGCCGATTAAGCGATGTTGTATTTTGTATGCATAACGTGTTCAATTTGAGACAAGTTTACCAATAGGACTCAATTGTTTGGACCCAACTCGCGAAGACAATACAAAAGTGCCGATTTGGTTCCTCACGATGGTCACTATCGCTCTCGTGATTTGCGCTCTGTGGTTCGGGCGCGGGTTTCTCATTCCTCTTGCGGTAACGGGTCTTCTTTATATTCTCACCTCTGCGCTTGTTGATAAGATTCAGCACACCAGTTTGATTGGCTGGTCGCCACCCGGCTGGTTAGCTCAACTTCTGAGCACGGTTTTGATAGTCGGAGCGGTCGTTCTTCTGGGTCTTGTTGCCGCTTCATCAGCGGATGATGTTCAAGACGCGTTGCCAAGATACCGGGAGCGCTTCTCAATTTTGTCGGAACAACTGGAAGGTTTTCTCGGACCCAAGATCGTGATCGCAATCCAACAAGCCATGGAGCAAGCCGATGTAGGGCGTTGGTTTACTGCAGCAATGAGCGGAGTGGGCGGAGCACTTTCAATGCTTGGCCTTATAACGCTCTATTTGATCTTCTTGACTGCTGAACGACTAGCTTGGGCTACTAAATTGCCACTTTTGGCTTCTGGGGAGGAAGAGGCACATCGCGCCAAGAAAGTGCTTTCGAGAATTTCCAATGGCGTGAAGCAGTATATGTGGGTGAATGCAGTAACAAGTGCCATGAGCGGCGTTGTTGCATTCGCCATTTTTTCGTGGGTTGGCTTGGACTTTGCGCCACTACTTGCACTGACCGTGTTTGTAGCCGGCTTCATTCCAAACATTGGGGCGTTCATCGCAATTGCGCTGCCCTCTCTCGTTGCTCTGATCCAATTCGATACTATGAGGCCGTTTTTAATCGTGTTGATTGGCTATGGCCTTGCGGATCAGTTCATCGCCAATGTCATACAGCCGAAAATGCAAGGTCGCTCTCTGAACCTCAGCACGTTCATGGTAATGGTCGCTCTTACTTTCTGGGCCACTGTCTGGGGCGGGATCGGCGCGTTTTTAGCGATACCGATGACGGTAATCGTTATGGTTTTTTGTGCAGAAATCCCCGCAACACGGTGGATCGCAATAGTTCTGTCAGCGGATGGTCAATTACTGGAAGAGCAGACTGTTGCTTCAAAAAAGAATAATCAATCGGTGTTGTCGCATATAGGCCAATCCAAAAAACGCCAAGAGTTTGAAGAGGAAATTGAGCAACTTCGCGCAGACTTCGACAGTAGAGATAAATAGTCTACGCTTAACAGGGGCGCGACTATATCGATGAAGTTCTCTACCAGTGTCAAAACGGCGGCCAGGTTGTCAAATTTTTTAAGCCACCATTATTTGCCCCTGTAATCGATTGAACGTGGCTGCAGCGATGACGGCGAGTAATGGATCAGCAAACAGTGGTTGAACCGTGCATGCAAAGTGTTTGGAGGGTATCGCAGTCAAGCGTTTGGCTTTTGGTTCGGATCTCAATTCCAATCCCAAATTAGCAAAACTGTAGCGCTGCGAGAGTATACAGAACTTTGAATTTAAACTAATACTTACATCATTAAATAAGTTCTGGCCCGCAGCGATAGGAGAGATTGACATGGCTGATATTGCGAAATGGATGGATGATCTCAAGCAAACACGTGACGAGCTTCGTTTGCAACTTCATCTTGGTGCGAAAGAAGCAGAGGATGAATGGGAAAGCCTTATGCGTGACTGGGACTCGTTCTTGAGTAAGTCTCAGTTCGAAAAGTCCGAAGATGAAGTCGGAGAAGCGGCCCGCGAGCTGGGTCTGAAGATGAAGGCCGCCTACGAACGTATGAAGAAAGCAGTTTAGTCTGCGGAAACAAGCGAGGATCACTAAACGCGAAAAGTTTTGAAAAACTCAAACGTATGGCGTGGCTACGTCATTTTAATTGAGGTGTTCTGAGCGAGATAGTCTCAATCGCGTAGTGTCCTTGCAAAATTGCCATCTCGACGATTGTTCATTTCTTAACCGCAAGGGACAGGCGATCAGATCGCGCGCCGTCGTCTTGCGGTGGCACGCTATCAATCTGGCTTAGTGGTTTTGCTATGCTTGTTGCAGTGATTGGCCTATTTTTTGGGAACGTTGCCTGTTCTTCTGTCTGGGCGATAACTACGGGAAAGCGCTGGGCGGCGGAATCCTTGCTGTTTGAGCCTGGATCTTGCTGTCGTCCCGGTGCTTGTCGCGCCTCGAATGAGCGCTGAACGAGAACCGGAACCTGTCATTGAATTTCGCGATCTCGCAATGGACGATATCAAGGCGGCATAGTCGGAATGGCTGGGTGAGGCAAAGCATCTGGAAGAAAATGTGCGGCGTATTGCCTCCTATCCGTTTGGCGCTGTGGAATCGACTCTGCTTGGCCCGCTTTTTTCAACGACGGCGAAGTCTCTCTACAAGAAGGTGCAAGCTACCAATCACAACAAAGGCGAAACTAGTCGGGACAAGGGAGCACCAATTCTGATACGTTTTGGTTGCTGCGACAGCCTTTTCGAAAGTTCGAAGGAACGTTCGAAATCAGCTTCAAACATCGCTTCTAGTTGTGATGCAGCACTATCATCAAAGTAAACCGCCATGGCTTCAAAGTTCAATCGAAACGACCGGTTATCCATGTTCATGGTTCCGACAACTGCAAGCGTATCGTCAACAAGTACGACCTTTTGATGCATGAAACCCGCATCATAGCGCATCACTTTGACTCCTACGTCGCGGATCTCGTCAAAGTATGCGAAGGCAGCCAACCAAGGAACGGTATGGTCTATGACCTCCGGGACCAATATACGCACATCTAGGCCGCGTAGCGCCGCTAGTTTAAGCGCGGTCAGAATATCGATATCTGGCACAAAATAAGGAGATGCAATCCACACTCGTTTCTTAGCTTCAGCGATGCAGGATATGAAGAACATGGCCCCTGTTTCCAGTTCGTCACCCGGACCAGTAGCGACCAAAAGTGATGTCATGTCAGCTTTATCTCGATCGGCATTCCAATTCAGGTCATCGATCAGTATTTCGTCTGTTGCCCAGTGCCAGTCTTCCACGAAAATCAACTGAAGCTGGGAAACTACTGGGCCAGTCATCTGAACATGTGTGTCGCGCCAATTACCAAAACGTGGATCGAGTCCTTTGTACTCGTCTCCGAAATTCAAACCACCCGTGAAGCCCACATGACCGTCGACAACTACTGTTTTGCGGTGATTGCGAAAATTGAGCTGAAAACGGTACTTCGGCCCCCTTGTCGACTTCGGATCGACGAACTCTACCCCTGCTGACTTTAAGCGCTGAAAATAGGTGGGAGGAAGCTTTTTGCTTCCTACAGCATCGACCATGAAGCGGACCGACACCCCTCGTTCAGCGGCATTGATCATGTGATCGCAAAGGGCTCGGCCAACGCCATCATCGTTGACGATATAGGATTGGACAAGCACGTATGATTTTGCAGTATCAATCGCCTTGAAAATCGCTGAGAACGTCTCCTCACCATCTATGAGAAGCTGAAAACCATTTCCGTCTACTCCGGGTAGTTCTGCGATCTTTTCAAAAAGTGTTGTGTCGTTCTTGGGTTTGGACTTAGGCCTATGTTGTTCGCGATAAGTCGCCACACCTTCAAGAACCTGTTCGCTTGAGGCACGACTTATTTCATAGCCACGATATTTGTGGTGTCCAAGAAACAGATAAAGCGGCACACCAAGGTAAGGTGCTGTTACAAGAAAGATTGCCCAACCGATCGCGCCTTGAGGAGTACGCGCCGTCTGGATAGCGCGCCACGCGAAAACAATCGCAATGACCTCTGACGCGATGAGTGCAATAATCAAAACCGTGCCGAGCATTTCATCGCCCATTCCATAGACAGGGGAAAGCCTGACTGAGTTACCCTCGGGCCAAAGCTATGTGAGTTTCCCATTCGTAACAACTTTTGGGCCCTCCGTCTGGTCTTGTCAGACGAACTTTTGTTGGGCGTGGCGGGGCAGTAAAGCCGCCGTTCGGATTTCGGAAGCTGTCGTTGGGGCAATCCTGGCTGACCGACTGCTCAGAGCCCAAAGCGGACCTTCGAACTCGACGCGGCAACAGGCAGAACTAAGCGCGAAACGGAAATCGCTCCACTGCTATCTAGCAGTAATGGTGTCTCAAAGTAAGCCTTTCGCGTACACGTTGAATGCTTCTGGTCGGTTGTCTCGTGGCTATAAACTCCACTGCTCAATGCCTTTTGCTAGCCAGAGAAGAGGGTCAGGTGCCTCCGCGCGACCGGAACTCTGATGGAGAGCACCCCTCCCACTTTGAGAAGGCCGTAGAAAAGTTCTGCCGGTGCGAAAAACCAATGCTTTGAGCGACCTCGTCAATTTCGCGGCCTTGCCGTAAAGCCTCTCGCGCGATGGCATGGCGCGGGCCATCGCGGAGGCGATCAAAACGGCTGCCCTCTTTTTTTAGGGCATCCTGGAGGGTTCTGAGCGGTTTGTCGAGAAGGTTAGCGACTTCGGTTTGCGCAAGAGGGCGCTGGTTGGTGCGCAATGACGCGTATTGCAAATGAGTTACGAGGTCGGACATCTCACAGGACGCATTGGGCACTTCGGGCGCCTCTGCCATGGCCAAAAGAAGGAGATCGGACAGGTCGGGCCTGGAGTGTTTGAGCGGCGTCCGCAAGAGGTGATCATCGAACTCAACTGTTCCGATATCACCCTCCGAAACCTGGCTCACGCCACTGAGAAATGTTGTGTGGTGAGCGCGCGCTCCGGGATAGCTCACCCGGATATGCGCGCTGCGTGTGCCCGTGCGCTGGGCGAGAAGGTTGCAGATCAGTCCGATTGTGTATTGCACATCGAGCGAGGCTTCCGGGCCCACGCCGAAGGGGTGAACGTACGTGAACCGACAACGATCCCTTCGCACTCGGAGGCCAACACTGACCCCGGGAACGATATAGGGAACCGTGTCGCGCAGAATGCAGAGGGCGGCCCAGATAGTCTCAGAATGAATGACGGCTTTGCCGAAAAGCCCCATATCCGCGAACTCTTGGTCCATACCTGCCCTCAGCATGATCCCGCCAAGATCATCGAGGTGGTCGATGCGGGCGAGGCCCTCTAGGTAGGTGCCGTCGGGCATCCAACGCTCCGCCTGATTCGGAACATCGAGCCCCGCTACCTCTGCGGAGAGACCTTTCCCCAGACCAAACATGGGATCAGACAGGCACTTAAACAAACCCAGCAACAGGCCCGCACGGACCTGTCTCGAGTCGTCGGGACGGCAAAACGATCGATCTTCCCGTGTGTTTGAAGACAATAGCTGGTTCCTTGGGCGCTAGTGTTGATTCTTAGACTAAGCGATTTGTGCCTACAACACTGCAGCAAAAAGAACTCGACGCGGCGCCTCCCGGACATGTCCTACGAAGAGCGCTGCCAAAAGGTAGCGGTTTCATTCTGGCTCGCGCTTCATGCCGCGCGACATGGAAGCAGTCTGACAAAACGAGGTGCGTCGCGCAGTTCAAATCAAAAGGAGGAGACAGCCGTGAAACTTTTTGAACTGACCAGGTTGCCCATGGCGCTCTTGGCAGGAACGCTCGCCCTGACTGCCGCGCCAGCTGTGGCCCAAGATGACTGGGATCGCTCGGTCTTGCCGGTCCCAATGACTGAGTTTGGTGGCCATATCGCGCTCCGCACCTCGGACTCGAGTCTCGATTTTCCGCGGCAGGTGTCCGCACCCGAGGGTGCGCCCAATGTTCTCTTGATCATGCCGGACGATGTGGGCTTTGGCGCGCCGACTGCCTTTGGTGGTCCCGTGCCAACCGAAGCCTATGATCGGCTTGCCGAGGATGGCCTCCTGTTCACCCGGATGCACACGACGGCACTTTGCTCTCCGACCCGATCGGCGCTGATTTCCGGGCGCAATCACCATTCCAACTCAACCGGCGTCATTATGGAGCTGGGCACTGGTTTCCCGGGCTACAACTCGCTGATGCCAAAAGAGAACGGCACCATTGCCGAGATCCTGAAAGGCAACGGGTACAACACCGCTTGGTATGGCAAGAACCACAACGTGCCGGACTGGCAGTCGAGCCAGGCCGGGCCGTTCGACCTGTGGCCGACGGGGCTTGGTTTCGAGCAGTTCTTTGGCTTCATCGGTGGCGACACAAGCCAGTTCACGCCCGCGATCTTTGACGGCACCAAGCCGATTGAGCCGCCGAACACCGATGATTACCACCTGGATGAGGACATGGCCGACCGGGCCATCAACTACATCCGGGAACAGCACGCGCTCGCACCGGAAAAGCCCTTCTTCGTCTACTACGCGCCGGGCACAAGTCACGCGCCGCACCACGCCCCGCAAGAGTGGATCGACAGGTTCAAAGGCCAGTTTGATCAGGGCTGGGACGCCGTACGCGAAGAGTCCTTCGCGCGTCAGAAAGAGCGCGGCATCATTCCACAGGATGCTGTGCTTACGCCGCGTCCGGAACAGCTTCGTGCCTGGGATTCGCTGAATGATCAGCAGAAAGAGCTCTATGCCCGCATGATGGAGGTCTATGCCGGGGCGCTGTCGCACATGGACTACCAGATCAACCGCATCATCGACGCGGTCGAGGAAACCGGCGAACTCGACAACACGTTGATTATCTACCTGATGGGTGACAACGGCGCGTCGGCTGAGGGCAGCCCGGATGGATTGCTAAACGAGATGACGTTCTTCAACAACATCCCCGTGCCCTTCGAGGACACGTATGCGCGCATCGATGAGCTGGGCGGACCGAATACGTTCGGCCACTTTCCCTCGGCCTGGGCGCACGCGATGAACACGCCGTTCCAATGGACAAAGCAGGTGGCCAGCCATTTTGGCGGGACCCGCAACGGCATGATCATCCGCTGGCCCGCTGGCATTGAAGCGCGGGGGGAGGTCCGTGATCAGTTCCACCACGTTATCGATATCATGCCGACAATCCTCGAAGCGGCTGGCCTGCCAGCACCGACCTCGATCAACGGGGTGGCCCAGTCCGAGATCGAGGGCACCAGCATGATGTATGCCTTCGATAACGCGGAGGCACCCTCAACCCGCCGGACCCAGTATTTCGAAATGCTGGGCAACCGCGCGATCTACAGTGACGGCTGGATGGCGACCACCACACCGCCGGAAGCCCCCTGGGTCAGCGTGGTAAAGCCGACCGATGTAATCACCGAGTGGGATTGGGAACTCTATAACGTTGCCGAGGACTTCACCCAGGCCAACAACCTTGCCGCGGAGAACCCCGAGAAACTGGCAGAGTTGCAGCTTCTGTTCTACGGCGAGGCAGCAAAATATGACGTGCTGCCGATTGTCAGCAGCAAGGTGGAGCGCATGGATGTCTCGCTGCGCCCCAGCCTGACGGCGGGTCGTACAGAGTTCACCTACTACGACAACATGACACGCATTCCCGAAGGCACCGCGCCCGACTTCAAAAACAAGTCGCACACCATCACGGCGCATATCGAGATCGCTGACGGGGACAATGACGGGATGCTCGTCACCCAGGGCGGCCGGTTCGGCGGCTGGGCGCTCTACGTGCTCGATGGCAAGCCGGTCTACACCTACAATGTTGCCAATCTTGAACGTTACAACATTGAGGGCGACCCTCTGTCGGCTGGCAAGCACACGATCCGCTACGAGTTCGAGTATGATGGCGGCGGCGTCGGCAAGGGCGGCATGGGCAAGCTTTTCGTTAACGATGAACTCGTTGGCGAGGGTCGGGTCGAGCGCACCATGGGCTTCCGAATCTCGCTCGATGAGACATTCGACATCGGCTCCGACGCGGGCGAACCCGTGAGCGAAAGCTACCACGTGCCCTTCGACTTCCCCGGCACGCTGGAGAAGGTCGAGGTCAAGTTGCGGTAACCGAGGTGTTCAGGTGTGGACAGGGGCATCAGCCCCTGTCTGCGCAACGAAGACATCAACAGCTATCCCTCAAATCGAATCTGGAGAACACTCTTCATGACAAGAAGAACCACCATATCCATCGCGATAATTCTGGCATTGTCGGTATCGGGATTGAGCCCGGCTTACGCTGAGGTCGAATACGAACCCATTCCAGAATTTCTCACAACGCCTGACGAGGTAGAATCGACGCGTCTCGGAACTCTGACGTTCAAAGACGGCTATCCGACGGGAGACACAGCCCAGAAGGTGCAGGATGAGCTCGACTACCTTCACGGGATTGAGACCTTCATGAACACGATCCAGGTCGTATCGATGCACGGCTTCTACAAAGGCTTTCTCGACATCGGCGTGCAGCACAACGAAGTGCTGCTGTTCGAAGAACTGATGGACGCGCATTCGCTCTTTCTCACGGCGAATGCCGACACACCCTATTTCCTGTCATTCATCGACCTGAACGATGGCCCCATGGTTGTCGAGACCCCGCCTAATGTGCTGGGCATCTTCGATGACATGTGGTTCCGTTGGGTCATCGATTTCGGCTTCCCCGGCCCTGACCGCGGTGAAGGCGGCCGGTATTTGCTGGTGCCCCCGGGATATGACGGCGTACTGCCCGAAGGCGGCTACTATGTGGCCCATTCCCGCACGAACCGGGTCTTCATGCTGGGGCGTGCGTTCCTTGAGGACAATGACCCAAAGCCACCGATGGACACGGTCAAAGAATACACCAAGATCTACCCCTATGTTCCGGGTGGAACGGGCACGAGCATCGGGTCATTTCTGTTGGGCGAAGCGCCAATCGCCGGTGTAACCACGGAACATCCTTCTCCTCGGTTCGTCAACGGCACTGGCGTGTCGTTCAACACCATCCCACCGAACGATTTCACCCATTACGAGTGGCTTCACGAAGTGATCCAGATGGAACCTGCCTCTTCGTTTGATGTCGAGCTTGCAGGGCAAGCAGCTGCAATTGGCATCGTGAAGGGTGAAGAGTTCAATCCGGATGAGCGGATGAGACGGATCCTTGATGAGGCAGTCGCGGTCGGCAACGCCGGGGCCCGTACCCTTGGCATGGGCGCACATCCCAGGGACCATTTCCGATACTACGATGAGGACTCGGCCTGGTGGGCAAGTCTTTGGGCAGGTGGCTATGACTTCATGAACCCGCCGGGTGTGGTCGAAGACGGAGAGATCAAGCCGTTGGAGGACAAAGGCGCGCGCAAGTATCATTCGCGGACGTCGTGGTTCTACACCGCTACTGGCGTGACACCGGCGATGATCATGCGGCTCGAAAACATCGGCTCGCAGTACCTGATTGCCAATGTCGATTCCGATGGTAACCCGTTCGACGGCGCCAAGACCTACAAGCTGGATCTACCGCCGGACATTCCCGCGGCGCGCTTCTGGTCGATGACGGTCTACGACAACCAATCACGCGGGATGCTGCAGACATCGCAGCGCTATCCGCGTGCGGGCAGTCAGACCTACCCGAGCCCGGCAGCCGTGGAAAACGAGGACGGTTCGACAACCATTTGGTTCGCGCCGGAACAGCCGGAAGGTGTGGAGCGGGGCAACTGGATCGAGACCGATCCGAAAAAGGGCTGGTTCACCTTCTTGCGCCTCTACTTCCCCGAGAAGGCGTTCTTCGACAAGTCCTGGCGGCCCGGTGAGTTCGAGCTGGTAAGCGGCGACTGATCGCCGTCAGGCGGGGGCGGCGTCCTGCGCCCCTGCTGCTCTTTTAACATGCAAGGTCAACTCTGATGTTAGTCAATCAACCATGCCGTCACTCAAAGTCGCAGCTGTTTTCTTTAAGTCCGAGCCTAAGGGGCGCATGCTGAGTTCAATGATGGATCCTATCGGTTGCCGAGTATTCACCGTGTCGAGACCGTCGATGTCTCCGTGAAATGAACCCGGCTTGGATACGATTGGGGCGTTCGATTTACTCCCGATCACAACGCAAACGGTAAGTTTATCAAAGACGTCGCGTTCACTGGCTTCAAAATTTCAAAGGGAGAGAACCAATGTCCAACCTTGTCATCATACTTTTTGAAGGCCGTCATGCCGCGGACGAGGCGCTACTTCGCGTCGCGAAAATGTCGAAGGAATGGGAGGCCGACATTAATGAGTTCATAGTGATTACGCGGAATGAAGCTGGCGACATCCGGATCAAGAACTCTGACACGCTCACCGCGACTGGTATGCTCGGCGGAGGTGCGATGGGTAGCCTGACAGGCGTAATGATTGGTGCGCTGGCAGGCAATCCGGCGGCTGGCCTGCTACTTGGGGCGGCTGCTGGAACCGGGATGGGAACACTGGCCGGAGCCCTCGATCAGGCCGATGACGAAGACCGTCTGGCGGCTATGCTCGGTTCCAAACTGAAGCCAGATACCTCTGCGCTTGCAATGATCGGCTGGACCAGCCGTCCGACAAAGCTGCTCAACGAACTCGAGGGCCTCAAGGGCGAAGTGATCGAAACATCCTTATCGGTCAGTGATGAAAAAGAGCTGCGCGCCGCATTGAGTACGCAAGCCTAGCCATAGGCTAATTGACCGTCGATCGTGCGGATCGGCCACACTGATCCGCATAAAATCTGTAACCGCTCGAACTGTCCGCCATACTTTGCTGAAGGTCCGGTGGTCGACACAAGAGGTTGGGGCTGCTGGAGAAAATCGAAATGAGTGGATTGGATATTTTTGCGTGGATCGTGCTGATTGTGTTGATCCTCACATTTCTGGTCGGGTTCATTTACCTGGCCATGTTGCCAGGCAAAATCGCCACAGAGCGCAGTCATCCACAACGGGACGCGATCAATGTCGCAGGTTGGGTCGGAGCTCTGACTTTTGGGGTTTTCTGGCCGCTCGCTTTGATATGGGCTTTCACAAGGTCGCCATTGTCAAAACAGATTGAATCGAGCGGGGGCAGACGTGCGGATTCAGGAGAGACCGCATGATTGTCTTTCTAACCCTAGCTTATGTCGCGGTTTTGTTCGTTCTCGTAAAGATGAAGGTTCTACCCAACACCAAGGCCACATGGCTTTCAACGATTGTGTGGATGGTCGTGCTGTTGATCTTTCTTTTCATTCCAATGCAGTGGGGCGCTCCTTCAGGACCGATAAAGGTCCTAACACGCGCCACCCAGATTGTTCCGAATGTTGCGGGACAGGTGATCGAAGTTGCAGCGAAACCAAACGTTCCGCTGGAAGAAGGTGAAGTACTTTTTCGCCTCGATCCGGAGCCCTTCGAGATAGCCGCTCGACAGGCGGAAGCCACCCTGGCGCGGGTTGAGGCACAGGTTCGTCAGGACCAAGATGCGCTTGCCTCAGCACAAGCCCAATTACGTCAGGCTCTTGCGCAACGGGACCTCGCAAAACTACGTTTTGAAGATGACAGCAGGTTGGCCGTCAGCGGTACGATCTCTCAAAGCCGACTCGAATCAACAGAAGCCAGCCTGGAAGCTGCGGAAGGCGCTGTAGATCAAGCTCGATCTGCCGTGTCACGTGCCGAGGTGGAAATCAGTGCCCTCACAGATGACGGTGAAGTCGCGAAACTGGCTGAGGCCAGAGCGTCCCTTAACCAGGCTGAATGGAATCTTGAACAGACGATTATCCGTGCGCCATCAGAGGGATACCTGACCAATCTCGCGATTACTGAAGGTCAGCGCGTGGTTACGTTTCCCTTTGCTCCAGCGGGAGTGTTTGTCGACACAGCCGAAAAAGTTGTGATCGCCGAAGTCCATCAGATTTATCTCCGCCACATCGAAGTGGGTCAGCCTGTCGAAGTGGCTTTCAAAACAATGCCAGGTGTGTTGATAACAGGTACCGTCGAAACCGTGCTCGACATTGCCTCGCAAGGGCAAGCGCAGGTGACCGGTACGGTGTATCAGGCAGGTCAGATCGCGAGCGAACCGTTCATTGTAAGGATAGTTCTCGACGATCCAAACATCCTAGATGAGATCCCGCCTGGTGCCGCCGGAATCGCGGCGATTTACACAGAAAGCGCGTCCGCCACACATGTTATTCGTAAGGTCATCATTCGGATGAACTCAATCTTGAACTACATCCGCCCGGACATTTAGAAGTTCAATAGTTGCGAAGCTTACTTGCTACTTGGCTTAAACAAACACTTTAAGCGGAGATTTCTAGACTGTGGTTTGGTGATCCACTTTGGACCACTGAGAGGCATTTGAATGATTTTCGTAATGTCGGCTTTGTCCGCGACCCGGTCATAGTCGTGTTTTCTGCAAGTGTCTGCTCCTGGGTCAAAGCAGCCGTTGACGCTGTGACCTGTTTGTAGGTCCAGAGCCTAGAACGATCCGTTTGCCCTATTTCGGAGACCCTGTTAGGAAGTCCGGTCTTGCCAACCCAATGCATCCTGAGCGTCAGGCAACCCGCCTGACCACCAACCCGCCTCCACGGGTGGTCGCCGGTAGATCAATCGATCTGACGGGATGCGCATCAATCGATGAAAAGGAAATCAACTATGACAGACTTGAATAAAGCGCTCGGCTGGAGCGAACCGATCACTTGGGGTCAGGACCGTCCCGCCGACGCCATACCCAACGACATCAAACCCGGTATGTGGGTGCAGTCGGACATGATCGTGCGGCCAATTATGACCCACTGGCTAACCGAGCCCGGAAACCAATATCCAGCGCCGTATGTAATTGACTTAATGTGGGAGGTGATCGACGGCGAGAGCTTCAAGCTAGAAGTGGCCGAGCCTTACGCCACTCACCGGGTCGCCTCGTACTACCGCATCTGGGCCGGTGAACTTCCCAGCGAAACCGAAAACAAGACTGAAGCACCGAGTGATGAAGAAGAGTTGCTTTCGAGATTGCTTGAGACTTACGACGAAAAGGAGAAAGCAAATGCAGCTGCCTGATAGCGAACGAGAGATCATCGACCCGCCGCAGGCTGAACAGGATGCCGTGATTGCAGCCTTTGTCGAACAGAACCCAACGGACTTGCAGCGCAGGCGCGACGAACTTGCCGCCATCCAGCAAATCCACCGAGCGGCACACGCCTACAATAAGGCCTGCTATGCGGTCGGAAGTGGCGCTGAGATCGACGATGACCCCCGAGTTGTAAGTGAACGACAGTGGCGGGTATCGCTGAAGTTAGCTGCGACTTTCATCCGGTGCGAAGGTCGGATGTCGCCTGCTCAGGTCCGACACGAGTGGGCGATTGAAATGTCGCGTGGGGATACACTCCACTATCTGCCGACCGACGTGCTGGTTCCATTCGAAGACTTGCCCGCCCAAAAGCAACTGGAAGAGCAGGCCGGTGTTCAGGCGATGCGAGTAGCAATGTCGCCCCCTTTGATTGTTGAGGATCACACCCAGTTGACGGACGCTCAACTGTTGCATCTGGTCCACAGCGCCGACGACCAGATCGCGAGTATCGAACTGGCCCGAAGAAGAGCGCTTCGATCCATTGGTCAAATGGAAGCGAACTGAGAGATCGGGGTGGGAATGGGGTGGGAACAGTCCACACACTTCCGAGACACGATCTTCTAAGTTATTGAAAAGATGGTGCTGCTGGAGAGAATTGAACTCTCGACCTCTCCCTTACCAAGGGAGTGCTCTACCTCTGAGCTACAGCAGCGCTGTGGGCGGGTGATTAGACTCAAACGAAACGCGGCGCAAGGGTGTCTGGACGGTTTTTTTCGCCTCCTGTAGAGAAAGAGCATGACAGATAAAAATTCACCCAAAAAACAAGGCAAATCCGGGGGCGCAAGAGAAGAGCGTTTGAAGGCGGCGCTGAAGGCGAACATGGCGCGGCGCAAGGCGCAGGCCAAGGCGCGGGCGGCCTCGGGGGACAAAGCCGATAAGGACGAGGGATAAGAGCAGATGGATTCGATTCTTGTAACGGGCAATGGCCCGCTGACCGGGCAAATTCCGATTGCGGGGGCCAAGAATGCGTGCCTGACGTTGATGCCCGCGACGCTTCTGAGCGAAGAACCGCTGACACTGACCAACGCTCCACGGCTGAGCGACATCAAAACGATGACTGCCCTGCTGCAATCGCTTGGGGCCGAGGTGTCGGCGCTGCAGGACGGGCAGGTGATCGCAATGTCGAGTCATAACCTGACCAGTCAGACTGCAGATTATGACATCGTGCGTAAGATGCGTGCATCTAATCTGGTGCTTGGGCCATTGCTGGCGCGGTTTGGTCAGGCCGTTGTGTCACTGCCTGGTGGTTGCGCGATCGGCGCGCGTCCGATGGATTTGCATGTCGAGGGGCTGGAAGCGCTGGGTGCAGAGATCGAACTGAAAGACGGGTATCTGCACGCCAAGGCACAGGGCGGGCTGAAAGGCGCGGTGCATGAGATGCGCTTTGCCTCGGTTGGGGCAACTGAAAACATCGTCATGGCTGCGACGCTGGCCAAGGGAACCACTGTTCTGAAGAATGCCGCGCGCGAGCCTGAGATTGTCGATCTGGTCGAATGCTTGCGCAAGATGGGAGCCCAGATTTCGGGCGAGGGGACCTCGACCATTGAAATCCAGGGTGTCGATCGGTTGCATGGTGCCACGCATCAGGTCGTTACGGACCGGATCGAACTGGGTACCTATATGCTGGCTCCGGCGATTTGCGGCGGTGAAGTTGAATTGCTGGGCGGGCGCATGTCGCTGGTCGAATCCTTTGCCGAGAAGCTGGACGCAGCAGGAGTCAGCGTTACGGAAACCGAAAAGGGACTGAAAGTCGCGCGAAAGAATGGCCGCGTTCAGGCCGTGGATGTTGTGACCGAACCTTTCCCGGGATTCCCGACGGACCTTCAGGCGCAGATGATGGCGCTGATGTGCACCGCCGAAGGAACCTCGGTGCTGGAAGAACGCATTTTCGAAAACCGATTCATGCACGCACCCGAACTGGTGCGCATGGGCGCGAATATCGAGGTGCATGGTGGCACAGCCACAGTTACCGGTGTTGAAAGCCTGAAAGGTGCGCCTGTTATGGCAACGGACCTGCGCGCCTCGGTCTCGCTGATTCTGGCGGGGCTGGCGGCAGAAGGTGAAACAACGGTCAGCCGGGTCTATCATCTGGACCGCGGATATGAGCATGTGGTGCGCAAGCTGGAAGGCGTGGGTGCAAAAATCGAACGGATCAAGGGCCAATGACAGACGCAAGTTTTGAAGACGGGCGCGAGGCCCCGCTGAATCTGGGTGCTGAGGACAGCGACGACCTTCAGGTGATCTCGACCTTGGCGCAGGACGCGGTTTTCCCGGCGACCGAGATGAAATGGCAGCCGTCGCAGCGCCGTTTTGGTCTGCTGCTGAACCGCTTTCGCTGGGAAGACAAAGATGCGGCCACCCGCCGTGAACGCCCGTTTGAACGGGTGCAATCCGTGCTGGTCTTTGATTCGGTACTGTCCGTGGCCAGCCAGGGTATCGATCGCAGCGACAAGGACATGATCATGTCCCTTCTGTCCGTCGATTTTGAAGCGGGCGAGGATGGCGCAGGCCATATCTTGCTGACTTTGGCAGGGGATGGTGTGATCCGCCTGCGGGTTGAAGCCGTCGATGTGACCCTCAAGGATGTAACCCGCCCGTATCAGGCCCCGTCGGGTCAGGCCCCGCATCACCCCGAATAGATGCAGAATAAGCGCGGTATCTCTCAGGCGTTGTCTAGACTGCCAGGAGGCATCGCGCTGCGTCCGGCCACCGTGTTCGACGTGTTCGACATCAGCCGGGTGCTGATCCGGTCGATCACGCAGCTTTGTGTGGCCGACCACAGTAATGATCCTGACCATTTGAAAGAGTGGACTACAAACAAAGATCCAGAAACCATCAGGGGTTGGTTCAAATCAGGGTCGCAGATCTGGGTGGCCGAGCATGAAGGGCGGGTGGCTGCCGTCGGCGGTTTGTTCGAGACCGGGAAGATCACCTTGCTCTACGTTGATCCCGGTCATGTAGGCAGCGGAGTTGGGGCCGCTCTGCTCAATCGGTTAGAACAGCAACTGGCTGCGTGCGGTTGCACCGAGGCGCATCTGGATGCGACCCGGACGGCGCGGAAGTTTTATCTACGCCATGGGTGGGAAGATACCGGGCGGTGCAGTGACCGCCAGGATTTGTCCTGCTTGGCGATGCGCAAATCGCTGCACCCCGACGACTGAGGGTTGAGACCCGACCTTCGCAGCGATATGTCCCATGTCGCAACGCCCGGAGTGCCTGATCATGCCCGTTTTCCTCGACACCACATCACCCGATTTTGAGGGTGCCTTCCAAACGCTGCTGTCAGCCAAGCGCGAAGACAGCCCAGATGTGGATTCGGTTGTGGCTCAGATCATTGATGATGTTCGCAACCGCGGTGACGTGGCGGTCATCGAGTTGACTGCTAAGTTTGACCGTCTGGAGCTAACACAGAAAACTTTGGCCTTCAGCGCGCAGGAAATTGTGGATGCGGTGGCGCAAGTCTCGACCGAGGATCGCGAGGCGCTTGAACTGGCTGCAGCCCGCATCCGGGCCTATCACGAAAAACAGATGCCCACCGATCATAGCTGGACGGATGAGGCCGGGGCGACCCTGGGTTGGCGCTGGTCGGCAGTCTCCGCCGCAGGGCTGTACGTGCCGGGCGGTCTGGCATCCTATCCGTCGTCGGTGTTGATGAACGCCATTCCGGCTAAAGTGGCGGGCGTAGAGCGGTTGGCCATCGTGGTTCCCACACCAGACGGGCAGGTGAACCCGCTGGTGTTGCTGGCCGCGCAATTGGCGGGCGTGGACGAGATCTATCGAATCGGTGGCGCGCAGGCTGTGGCCGCACTGGCCTATGGCACCGACACTATCGCGCCGGTCGACAAGATCACCGGCCCGGGCAATGCCTTTGTTGCAGCCGCCAAACGCCGTGTCTTTGGAAAGGTCGGCATTGATATGATCGCGGGCCCGTCGGAGATTTTGGTGATTGCCGACAAGGATAACGACCCCGACTGGATCGCGCTGGATTTGCTCAGTCAGGCCGAACATGACGAAAGCGCGCAATCCATCCTAATCACCGATGACGCTGCTTTCGGGCAACGCGTCGCGGACGCGGTGGAAAAGCGCCTTGAAACCCTACAACGCCGCGCAATCGCCGGGGCCAGTTGGCGTGACTTCGGTTCTATCATCACCGCACGCGACCTGGACGAGGCGGCAATCCTGTCCAACCGCATTGCGCCAGAACATCTGGAACTGTGCGTTTCTGATCCGCTGGCGTTGAGCGAAAAGACGATCCACGCTGGCGCCATTTTTCTGGGCCAATATACGCCCGAAGCCATCGGTGACTACGTTGGCGGCCCGAACCACGTTCTGCCGACCGCCCGGTCTGCGCGGTTCTCATCGGGGCTCAGCGTGATGGACTTCCTCAAGCGCACCACACTGAGCCACATGACCCCCGAAGCGTTGCGTGCCATAGGTCCAGCCGCCGAACAACTGGCCCAATCGGAAAGCCTTGAGGCGCATGGGCTGTCGGTAGCAGCGCGATTGAACCGCCTAAATGGATGAGATGGCGCAAAGACTTGGCCGATGTGGCGTTTCTGCGCGTTGCCCCGCCAATTTCGTTGTTATAGGTCTGTGCTGACACAAGGATTATAGCTGTAAAGATGACCCGCATCTCGCATATCGAACTGGATGACCGAAACCTGCCTCCGCCGACGCCAGAGATCGAGCAGGAGCGCAAGGTCGCCATCTATGATTTGCTGGAAGAGAACAGTTTCTCTCTGCCCAAACGCGATGACCGCGTTGTGCCCGACGGGCCCTATCGCCTGCAATTGTCGATCCGCGACAAGCGGTTGGTCTTTGACGTTGCAACCGAGGAAGAACAGAAAGCGGCTGAGTTTCATCTGTCGCTTGGTCCGTTTCGGCAAGTGGTCAAAGATTATTTCCAGATCTGCGAAAGCTATTTCGACGCGGTGAAGTCGCTGCCGCCCAGCCAGATCGAAACCATCGACATGGCCCGGCGTGGCATCCACAACGAAGGCAGCCGCGTCTTGCAGGAAAGGTTAGAGGGCAAGGCCGACGTAGACACCGACACCGCCCGCCGCCTTTTCACGCTGATCTGCGTGCTGCATTTCGGAGGCTAACGGGTGACGCCTCTGCCGCAGTCGATCCTGTTTTGTTGTGACCACAACTCGGTTCGATCCCCGATGGCCGAGGGCATCATGAAGAAATTCTACGGCACCGGCACCTATGTGCAGTCTGCCGGAGTCCACAACGATCTGGATATTGACGGCTTCTGTATTTCCGTCTGTCACGAAATCGGGGTCGAGCTATCCCGCCACCGCACCCGATCCTTCGACGAGATGGAAGAGTGGGGTGATGACCTCAGTTCGTTCGACCTGATTGTCGCCTTGTCCCCCGCCAGCCAACGCAAGGCGTTGGAACTGACCCGGATTTTTCACCTCGATGTCGATTATTGGCCAATAATGGACCCTACTGGAATGGGTGAGACACGGGAAACAAAGCTACACCACTACCGACAGACCCGCGATCAGATCATCAAGCATCTGAAAGACCGCTGGGGCGAACCAACGGAGTGAACCATGAACCAGACCGTTCAAACCTATTTCGAGGCATTCAACGCCGGTGATGTTGATGGCATGTTGGCCTGTTTGTCCGACGACGTGGCCCATCACGTAAACGAGGGCCAAATCCGTGTGGGCAAGGAAAAGTTTGCTGCCTTCTGCGCCCATATGAATCGCTGCTACAAAGAGAACCTGACAGATATCGTCGTGTTCGATGCCCAGGGTGGCACCCGCGCTGCGGCCGAATTCATCGTGAACGGCACCTATCTGGAGACCGACGAGGGCCTGCCCGAAGCACACGGCCAGACCTATCGCCTGCCTGCCGGATCATTCTTTGATCTGAAAGACGGCAAAATCACCCGCGTCACCACTTTTTACAACCTTGCGGACTGGACCAAACAGGTCTCGAATGGCTGAGGTCAGCGCAGTCCGCCCCCTGACCGGAGCGGCGCTTGAGGCTGCTCTGGACGATGTCGCCCGTCTGCGGATCAAGGTCTTTCACGACTGGCCTTATCTCTATGATGGCGACCTCGAATACGAGCGTAAATACCTGCAGTCCTACCGGGACAGCGATCAGGCCATCGTGGTGGGTGCTTTCGACGGCGACCGCCTGATCGGCGCGTCAACCGGCGCCCCCCTGAAGGATCACGCCGAAGATTTCGCCGCAGCGTTTGAAGGCACAGGCCTTGAGTTGGGCGACATCTTCTATTGCGCAGAGTCGGTACTGTTATCGGAGTATCGTGGGCAAGGTGTCGGCCACAAATTCTTTGACGAACGTGAAGCCCATGCTCGCCGTCTTGGGTTCTCCAAAGCTGCATTCTGCGGAGTGCAACGCCCGGACGACCACCCGATGAGACCTGCACAATACCGCCCGCTCGACACCTTCTGGCGCGCGCGCGGTTACACGCCTCTACCCGGCGTCATGGCACAGTTTTCCTGGAAAGACATCGGAGAAGACGGCGAGACGCTCAAACCGCTACAGTTCTGGATCAGGGATCTGTAGTCACCATCTACGGTGCGCGCCTGCGGCTTAAGAAACCGTACTTCACGGCCCAAGCCCGAAGCGACAGGCGTTTACGCTTGTCTTGTTTCACTGCTTTCTTGGATTGCTGACCGCCTTTGCGGTTGAACTCATAGACGTCAATGACACGCTCGGCGCATCCGCAGGCTTCGCCCATCCCAACCTTGGCGAAATAGAACTTCTCGAATTCTTCCTGTTTTTGCATCACCAGCCTCCTTCGTACATTCAAGCACGTCAGACCGCAGATGCCAATTCACGTTCCCGTCTGTGCAAGACATAGAGTAGGTCCCGGGCAGAGCATGCCCGGGCATTTGTTTTCAGTGCCCTAAGATCGGGTCAAACTCACTTTCAGGGTCGAGGACCGGATCCAGAACAAGCACCAACCGCGTCTCGCCCGTGCCTTCAATCGGAGGCGAGCGGTGCAGAAAACCGGAGTCTGGTTGTGCGGGCCAGAGCGTGCCACATAACAGAATTGGTGCGCCGGTTGGGGTCGTGAAAACGCGCGATGGGTCTGCGCCACCTGTCGAGACCCCATATTGCGTTCCCGTTCCCTTATAGGTGCATACGAGGCGCGCGGTCACGGCATCGACGTGGAACCTGCGGCATGCTTTGGTCGTTATCACGTCCAACCGCAGCCGCAGCCATTTCGCGTTCATCAGACCGGCAAAGATATCAGACAGCGCTGCAATGTCGTCCACCAGCCGGTCGCGCTCTGCACCCGGTGGGGTGCCGCGCGCGTCGCATACTTCAGAAACAGCCTCGCGCACCAACTCGGGGCGCAGGATCACGCGGGTCTTGGGCAGTTGTTCGGGCGCGATCCCGTTTAGCCAGGATTGAAAACCCTGCAGCGGTTGCCGGTTCCAAATTGCCGCAGCACATCCGGGTTGATGAATGGCTGAAAGGTCGTTGGGCGTGGTGCAAATCTCGACCCCTATGGCGGCGTCTTGGATGATGTTTTGAACAATACTCATGCTGCAGCCTCTGCCCGTCGCCAGATCGGGAAGGGGTCTGCCAGATTGGGTAGATCCTCCAGACGAGTTGCTGCGACAGCGGGCAGCAGCGCAGCATCCAACCGGGCTTTCAATCTGGGCCAATCAATACCGCTGCCGATGAACACTATCTCTTGCCGCCGATCGCCCCACGGCTCTTGCCAATGGGCCTGCATGTAAGCTCGTGCGCTTTCGTGATCTGGGCGGCGGTCTTCGGGCACGGTGGCCCACCAAGTGCCCAGCGGCTGTACCGAGGACAGGGCACCCGCCAGCGAAAACTCGGCCACCCAATCCGGGCGCGTGGCGATCCAGAAATGGCCTTTGGCCCGGATCACACCGGGCAGATCGCCGTTCAGGATTTCAAGGATCTTTTCAGGGATAAAGGGCTGCCGCGCACGGTAGACATAGCTGGTGACGCCATATTCCTCGGTCTCTGGCACGTGATCCGCAAAACCATAAAGTTCTTTGGCCCACATCGGGTGCTCATGCGCCTTTTCGAAGTCGAACAGCCCGGTATCCAGAATTTCATCTGCGGCCACGTCCGAGTGGTTGGTCTCGATGATCCGGGCGTCCGCGTTCAAGCTTCGGATGATCTTGCGCGCAGCATCCACGCGATCTGGTCCGGCGTCAGAAACTTTGTTCAGAATGACCACATCTGCAAATTCGATCTGATCGGTCAGCAAATGTACCAACGTGCGCTCATCTTCTTCGCCCATCGTCTCGCCACGGTCGCGTAGGAAATCATGGCTGGAGAAATCCTTGAGCAGGTTCACCGCATCTACAACCGTCACCATCGTGTCCAGGCGTGAAACGTCCGAGAGGCTTTCGCCAAGCTCATCGCGGAAGTCAAAAGTGGCCGCTACGGGTAGAGGCTCGGAAATGCCGGTGGATTCGATCAACAGGTAATCAAACCTCCCTTCAGATGCCAGTCTGCGTACCTCGTCCAGCAGGTCGTCGCGCAGCGTACAGCAGATGCAGCCGTTCGACATTTCGACCAGTGTCTCGTCTGTGCAGGAAAGCTCGGTATCGGCGCGTATGAGATCAGCGTCGATATTCACTTCGGACATGTCGTTGACAATCACGGCCACCCGGCGGCCGTCGCGATTGTTGAGTACGCGGTTCAAGAGGGTTGTTTTGCCCGCGCCCAGAAAGCCGGACAGTACTGTGACCGGAAGTCGGGTGTCACTCATGGAATGTGCTCCTGTGTATATGGCTCGTTTCGGGGTACAGGCGGTTGCCTATCCTCTCCCGCTATAAATTGCCGATCATGTAATGTTATTACATTGTTGATGGCAAGCTGGTTTTTGGCGGGTTATCGTTTGATCGTTGGGTCAGCGTCTCGTAAAACCTCCACAGCGCTTGGGTGCGGGTCAGAAGGACGGTGCGGAAACAAATGCCCTGTACATACCGCGCCGTCCTCTTCTAGTGTCGCGCCGACTGAGTTCCTTTGGATACGGAATCATGAAAGTCGCCACCGCTGCTTACGATCTCAGCTGGCTCGACAGTTGGGCACAGTACGAAGACAAGTTGGACCGATGGGTTGCCGAGGCCGCAGGTCAGGGGGCCGAGCTGTTGGTCTTTCCTGAATACGGGGCTATGGAGCTTTCGACCCTCGACGGGGTCGCCGTGGCAGGCGATCTGGAACGTTCGATCCATGCCGTGTCTGACCGGATGGGGGATGTGCAAACCCTGCACAGCCGCCTTGCGAAGACATACAACACATATATTCTGAGCGCTTCCGCCCCGGTTGTGGATGGCCACGGTCGTCCAGTGAACCGCGCCGCGTTCTATTCGCCGGACGGCGCTTGCGACCATCAGGACAAGCAGATCATGACCCGGTTCGAGCGTGAAGATTGGGACATTGCCCCCGGTGGTCCGCTGAAGCTGTTCAACACCGCGCTGGGCAAGATCGGGGTGCTCATCTGCTATGACAGCGAATTCCCTTTGCTGGGCCGCGCGCTGAGCGAGGCGGATCTGATATTGGTCCCGTCTTGCACCGAAGCTCTTTCGGGTTATTGGCGGGTTCGTATCGGAGCGATGTCAAGATCCTTGGAAAACCAATGTGTTACAGTTATGGCGTCGCTGGTAGGTGACAATGATTGGTCCGAGGCCGTGGACAAAAACACTGGTACGGGCGGAATATTCGGCCCGCCTGACAAGGGCTTTCCAGCCACTGGTGTGCTGGCCGAGGGCACGCTTAATCAGCCCGGCTGGACCTATGCCGAGATCGATCTGTCAGCCATTGCCGAAGTCCGTGCGGATGGTCATGTGTTGAACCGAACGCATTGGGAAGAACAAGCCCTCCGAGTCGAATCGGTCACAATATCCGACCTTTAGGTGATTCCGCCCTTGAAATAAGGGCAAAATAGGCTCATTTAAGCGCTCATCCCCGCAGATTCTGCGGGTTCAACGTAATGATGGAGACAACATGGCCAAGGAAGATACGCTCGAATTTCCCGGTGTCGTGAAGGAACTCCTGCCTAATGCGACGTTTCGGGTCGAGCTGGAAAACGGCCATGAGATCATCGCACATACGGCAGGCAAGATGCGCAAGAACCGCATCCGTGTTCTGGCCGGCGACAAAGTTCAGGTCGAAATGACCCCGTATGATCTGACCAAGGGTCGGATCAACTACCGCTTCAAGTAACGCCTGCCGCAATGGCGTTTATCCTAGGATCGGGCAGCCCGAGACGGCTGGACCTGTTGGCCCAGCTTGGTGTGCAGCCCGATGCCATCCGCCCCCCTGACATCGACGAAACGCCTCGGAAAGCTGAGCTTCCGGTTCCTTATTGCAGTCGGATAACGCGCGAGAAAGTGCTGGCGGTGCAGGCGGATAGCGGTGACATCACGCTTTGCGCAGATACCACGGTCGCATTGGGGCGGCGCATTCTGGGAAAGCCCGAAGATGCGGGCCAGGCCGCCGAATTTCTGCACGCATTGTCCGGTCGCCGTCACCGGGTCATAACCTCGGTAGCTGTACGGTCTGGGGATCGAATACTACAGCGTGACGTGGTCTCGCAGGTGAGGGTCAAACGCCTGTCCGATGTCGAAATCAATGCTTATCTGGCGACAGGGGACTGGCAGGGCAAAGCTGGAGCTTACGCCATTCAAGGCCCCGCAGGTGCGTTCGTACCCTGGATTTCGGGATCGTTCACCGGCATTGTCGGACTGCCCCTGTCCGAAACCGCCGCCCTGTTGCAGGGTATCGGCTATCCACTTTATCGCGAGGCACCATGAAGGGCCGCACTATCGTTCTGGACCACATCGAGGATCGCGAAGCCGCGGCCCTTATGGTTGACGGAAAGCTTGATGACTTCCTGATTGCAGCTGACGCGCCCACGCCCGGCACGATCTACCGCGCCCGCGCAGACCGCCCAGTCAAAGGGCAGGGCGGTATGTTTCTGACAACGCCAGATGGGCCCGCTTTCTTGCGTCAAGTTAAAGGCTTGGCGCCGGGGGCTTTACTTTTGGTACAGGTGAGTGGCTATGCCGAACAAGGAAAAGCGATCCCTGTCAGCAACCGGATCCTATTCAAAAGCCGTTATGCCATTGTCACGCCCGAAGCGCCGGGTCTGAATATTTCGCGCAGCATCAGGGATGACGATACCCGCGACCAGTTGTTGGAAATTGCACACGAACAGATGGGCGACAGCCCTTATGGTCTGATCCTTCGTTCCTGCTGTGCAGGTGCGGATGCCGATGACATTGCCGAGGATATTTCAGCCATGTTGGCCCAGGCGGATCAGGTGATGAATGACGATGGCACAGAGACAGAGGTGCTGAGCGAAGGGGATGGCCCTCATTTCCTCGCCTGGCGCGACTGGACCGACCCGGCTGAGGTTGTCACGCAGGCCGGGGGATTCGAAAGTCACGGTGTTTTGGATGCGCTCGATATGGCGCGCGGAACGTCCGAGCCTTTGCCGGGCGGTGGGCATCTTTATGTCGAACCCACGCGTGCCTTGGTTGCAGTGGATGTGAATACCGGTTCAGATACGTCTCTCGCTGCGGGCACCAAAGCCAATTTTGCTTGCGCCAAGTTGTTGCCGCGGGCTCTGCGTGTGCGTGGGTTGGCGGGGCAGATCACCTTGGACCTGGCACCGATGCCTAAGAAGGACCGACGCGGTTTTGAATCCGCTCTACGTGCTGCTTTCAAATCGGACCCGGACGAGACCATCCTGGCAGGCTGGACCCCGCTGGGGCATTTCGAATTGCAACGCAAACGCAGCCGCTTGCCGCTGGCGGAGATCCTGAAATGAGCTGTCCGATCTGCGGTGAAGACACGGTGCAAAAGTTCCGCCCTTTCTGCTCAAAACGCTGCGCGGACATTGATCTGGCCAAGTGGCTGAACGGCTCATATGCTGTCCCATCGCAACGCGAAGAGGACCTTGAAGCCGAGGCTGAAGCCCAAGACCTTATGCCAAAACGACCGCATTGAAAAAATGTAAAAAAGCCTCTGGACACTGCCGGTAGCAAGTCATAGAACGCCCCCACCCAACGATGTACATCGTTCCCGTGCCCGGGTAGCTCAGGGGTAGAGCAGTGGATTGAAAATCCTCGTGTCGGTGGTTCGATTCCGCCCCCGGGCACCACGTGCTTGTAGAATATGGTTGATTTTTATACAAAATCTAGATTTCTAGCGCAGTACATCCACCTAAATATCCACCCACTCGGCTCTGTTGTTTGCAATTCCTCATTCGGTTTCGCAGTCGATTCCTTGCTGCATCATCAAAACGCGGCGTAAATTGAAACTACAGCGAGCCTGAGCCTCCAAAGCCAATCAACCGCTCGTGTTCCAAATCATTTGATGACAGACAAGCTACAAGCGAGTTTCTGGCAAGGATGCCACGCCGGGCGGATGGTAAGCGGAACTGGCCCGCCGAGTTGAAGGCACGGATCGTCGCCGAGACGTTGATCGAAGGCGAGACGGTTACCTGTCCGCCGTCCTGAAAGCCATTGCTAGCGGGCACAAACAAACACGGACATCAACGAGCTACTGCCCTGGAACTACGCTAGACCCCTGTGACCGGCGCACCGCTTACCCTTCATTTTGTCCCACGGTACAACAGAGTTTTTCGGTAGGACTGTGCGAGAAAACTGGTGTTCTAACACGCAATAATGGAGCAAATCATGAACGCCAAAACGAAAAACCCCGCTGGTCTGCCCTCGAAGAAACATGGCATGAAGTCCGGAAAGAACCGCGACAACAAACCTCCCAAGTCCGGGAAAGCCCCGCGGGTGCCGATGACAACAGATGCTGTCCGGCGCATCGAACAAAGCCTGACGCTCGACAGTGGATTTGTAGACCGTGCCCGAAAAGCGGTTACTCAGGGCCGCTCGAAGCAACCGGCACGTCAGCCCTGATGCTATGACTTGAGCACAGCCTTGCTGAATTGGGATCAGAAGCCAAATTCAGCAAGGCGCTTCCTATGGTTGTCCAATGCGCTATCGTAGATCAGCGGCCAATCCTGCCAAACGTCGTGCAAGTCTTGAAGCAGTGCCGGATTGTCGAGCTTGCGACTTGCGTACTCCCATACACGCTCAATGTAACTCATGAACCCAGCGATGTGTCCGTAGATTCGCAGCCGAAAAAGCTCATTTTCCCACTTCGTATCCCCGTCGTCCGACAAAGCACTCTGAAATGTCTCGTCGGTAGGCGAATCCTCTGCAGCTTCGATAGTTTGGCAAATGTCCTCAACAATCTTGAATGTAAGCGGTTTTTGGCCCGCAAGAACTCCGTTCAACTTTCGAACAATGCTTTCACTCCCATTGGCGCCGTCCGGGTGTTTTGCCAAAAGGGTGTGGATCTGGCGGGCAACGCTGGTTGGACCCCGACTGCCCGTTCGTTTAGCACCGTGGTGGACTCGCTCAAATTCAGCGAGGGCAGCAACCCAGGCTGGCCCACTTGACCATCGCTGCCCACCATTTTCAGTCTGCTGAGGAGTCGGGTTCAGAATTGGGTTGCCCTCCTCGCCGGGCGCGGCCGCTGCCGCCGAAACGAGAGCCAGTTGCCACAGCATACCGGTCAGACACCCCAATTGTCCCAATCGTTCCGCGTCGAGGCTTGTTTCGCATTCCACATACCTGTGCAGAGCTGTTCCTTCAGGCAATCCTTCCAGGCAAGTCTTTATCAGATCCTTTTTGGGTATCTTGCCTTGTTCCAAAGCGATGCCGTTTCGCTCCGGTTCAGAAAAAGCTTCGATTAACGTGGCTAATAAAGCTTGCGACGTGTTCGAACCTAGAACCGATTTACCAGAACCGCTCACTGCCATACCCAAAAGAAGTGAAGTTGGACCGCCGCACCATTTTGCGAACTCGTCGAAGGACAAAGCGTACTTCTCTTGGAAAGCATTGATAGAGTCATCAAGGTCAGCGAAATTGAATCTTTTTGCTTCTTTTCGACCGGACCGATCGGCCCAATGATCAAGGAGCTGCGTAAAAAAAGCCCGCATCTTCTTACTACCAAGGGAGACTGCCTCGGTATCGGGAATACGATCTTTCATTTTGCGGAGGCGGTCGGCTTCGCGAGCTTGCGTTTCTGTAAGATTTCTGTTGCGAGCAAGAAAAGGAACATGCTTCGGTTGAAAATTAGGCTGCGCCGCACCGAGGTCGGCGCAGTACGCATTCATCAAGGGGCCTTTGAAAGGATAGCTGATCATCGTAGTAGTCGGTTTTGGGTCTTGTCTTGATTGGAGCTGTTTGGAGGTAAGAGCTACCGATTTTTTGCAGCTACGCAACACGCACGCGGTGTTCCCGTATGTCTGACGACGGACAGTGCCGTTAAAAAATGATCAGTAAAATTTGGCGCAGGGACCAACTCTAGCACTCTATGAGACAAATTGCTCCATGGGGTAAAAAGCCGTGCTTAGCGACTTCCATGACTGTCCGCTTGCGAGTAGGTTGCCGCCAACCAAGAGATGAATGGATGAAGAAAAATACAACTGCTGGCATCAAAGTCGTATTGGGATTGATTTTAGCCGTTCCGGAGATGGCCCAAGCTTATACGTCTTCTGATGATGTTCAATACACAGCCTCGGTAAACGAACACGGCGCTATTCTAAATGGTGAAAACGGTGACTTAATATATCTGGGAAAAAGCTGTGACGCGGTTGATCCAAAAGTTGGTAAGGGATCCTGGAGCTGGGCAAACGGCGGGTTTTGCGTGAATCTCCCGACGAAAGAAGTTTGCTTTGCACGCCAGGATGTTCCGGTTGAACTTGAAAATGCGAATGACTGCCTGATGTAGCTGGCAGCTATAGAATAACGAACTTGATTTAGCGTACGAAAGATCTGCAAAGGACCTCATGAAACGCATTGGATTTATTGCAGCCATGCTGATGGCAGTCCCAAGCTTGGCGCTGGCGCAGCAAGTAAAGCAGGTGCCGACCCCTTCTGGCGTAACTGTCAGTCAAGTGAAGTGTCGCTCAAATGCTGCAAAGTGTATGAAATCCGCTGGAAAGCACTGCTCAGGGAGCTACCAGGTAATTGACAGCGACAGCCATGCAGGCGGTCTGGCCGCAGATTTGATGCCGGGTCCTTTCACTTGGTACTCGCTCATATTTCTTTGCGGGAAATCGGATGGCACAATGCCCACATTTGCCTTTCGTGGACCTGAAGTTGTGAACCCAGTGCTCCTCATTCCAAACACAGTCCGGGTTCAGTGCAGATCATACGGGGCGACGACCAACTGTTACTCGTACTAATGGCGAAGTTGCAATCTCGTTCCACTCATCACCTTGTTAACATTAAATAACCTCCGCTTTAACTTCCTGAAAAACAGGCCTGAAATGATAAAATTCACAAATGTCGTATGCGCACTCATCTTCTTGTCAGTCCCTAACTTAGTTTTGGCGAACGGCAATTGGGGGCGAGAAGTTCACGTTGACCAAATGTCAGATGAAGAAACTGTTTGGTATTGGGTAGAAAACCTCCAACCGTTTTCTTGCAGTGGCGGTTCTTCCAAAGCACGACTTTATCTCACGTGTACAATCAATGGCGCTGCCGCTTTGCTGGGAACCACAAACTGTATCTTTGATGAGGAAGTTTTTTCTTTTCGGGTAGATGATCAACAGAAAGAAATGGTTTGGGCGACCCCACAGGGATCGGGTCAATCTGTTCATCTAGGTAGTGTAGTAAACAAATCGAATGCTGATCATTTGGTGAAAGTTGTGGCCACCGGTCGCAAACTACTACTGCAAATCGATCCAGTTTCTAGTTCCTTGGCTACTGTGGAGTTCAAAATTGATGGGTTGAAAGACTCTGTCGGATCGGATTTTTTCGACTGCCTCCCTTGAGTTTCTCGGGGTCAACAGAAAACCATGGCTGTACCAGTGTACACCGTAGCAGATAACCGAGCGAGTACCATTAATCTCCAGAAGTATCACAACGCCTCTCTTCAGGCGCCCTCTGGTTCAAGATTGGCTTTAACTCTTCGCTTCCCCTTCGGGCCTGTGCTGAGGCCGCCATGCAACCTGCAACGCCGCTTTCCTGGTACTACCCGGGCCTGACATTTGCCTCCCGCTCGGGTTTTTGCGCCGCACGTTGGACGCTCTGACTTAGGCAGTGGTTCTCCACTATCGTTCAAGCCCAGTTCAGCCACCCGCTTGCAGTTTACGCCTTGGCACTGTGAGCAATCCCTCTGGTAGTTTCTGTGTTTGTGCGCTTCCGCAGGGCAAGGCCGCCAACGTGACAGAAGCGCGCGCAAGTCTATGGGGTCACCTTGAAAGCGCGCTCGGAATTTCTTCTCAAAATTGGTCGGTCGCCCCATCAGAAAACACCAACATTTGTTAACATAGTTGGCAAACCCCATGATGGGCGCGAGGCGAAGGGGGTGCCGCCGGTCCCCTTGCTTTCCATAGAGGCTAGTTTTGACATTGCGCTCATGCTGCACCTTCCCATTTGTGTCTGGGTATTATCTTGGGCTGCGGCTTGGGCAAGGCGCGCGGCTCTGAGGGCTCATGCGCAGCGGCCTCCGCGGCGGCATGGCGGGCCTCGAACTCGGCAACTTTCGCCAACGCAATAGGTTCGTTGTAGGTTTCTTTGAGACTAAAGATAAACGCCGCGCGATAGTGGCGAATTTGGGCTTCACTGACTTTCCCACTTGCCACCAATTCGACAGCAAGACGCCCATAGAGATAGCCATCAGACACCGGCTCACCAGCATGCATACGCTTTGCGTTCACATCCAGAATGTCAAACTCGTCGCCCTCGGCAATGCGCCGGGAGGACGGGCCGGTGATTGCCATTGCCGCCGCCTTAATTTCTCCGGCGGTGGGCCATGCGCGGGTCTTGGCGTCCTCGTCAAGCCGATCTTCGAAGTTCGGCCACCAATCCTCGTAACCGTCTTTCGGGGCAAAACGCATGAAGCAACGAACCAGTGAGGCCATCTCGTTGGCCTGAGCTTGAGCCCCGAGGCTGCGAGGCGGGGCCTTGCGGTCGAGATAGCCGGTGATCTTGTCGGTCAAGAAGGTTTCCCGCCGCTTGCGGTCGAACATGGTCATCGTCTTGCATTTACCTCCTTCGCCATCGCCATGAGTTCAGCCGTGGTAGGCTGTGCAGGCTTGCCGAGAATTGCGGTGATGTAGGGGATCGGGTCTCCGGTTTTGGCGTGGTAGGCGTCAATGAAGGCCGCCCGAACCTCGCTAACTGAACTCCTCTTCAGCCACTTGCCAATGACACTGCGGGCCTGGCGGTCATCGACACCTTGCGAAACCAGCCAATCCTTGCACTTCGACCAAACGACATCTGTCGCATCGACGGCGTTGCCGTCCATTCCGTCAGGAATGGTAATATTTGGGTTGTTGGGTAGTTGGGTAGGTTTGTCCGTGGGGGTATCCACGGTTGCAACCTCGGATTTTCCCTCGGTTGATAGTGTTCCTGTATTTCCCAATGGGTTACCCATTTTTTTCCCCGATTTCCGGTCGGATTGAGTCTTGCAATGGCGTTCGACGTAAGCAGCTTCTTTTCGCAACCGGCGGGAAATTAGGACGCCATTGTCGGTTTCAAGGAACTCCCTGATGGCAGGCCCGATGCGTGACCTCCAGAGGCGGAAAGATACCCTGGAGACCGCCGCTAGACGGCGGTCATCATCAGGGAAATCACATGTTTCGCGCACCCACATCGCCATGAGAATAAGCATGTAGGCGCCAACTTCATCGGCTGCGAGGGGTTGAGTATCACGCTGGAATGCGTCTACCCAAAGTGGGCAGGGACGTTTTGTGCGGGCACGTTTGGCGTTGAAATTACTCATCGTGAGTAACCTTCCGCAGCTTTCCAAGTTCCCGTGGGCTCACAGCGTCACAAGTGATGTTAGCTATTTTCGATGTATCGAAGCGACCGACCATAATGGATCCTCCACTGCGCGCGATTAGCATATGTCGCCATCGCGCAGAGCGCGGAGGTGGGAATCGATTTCTTCCTCGATCCACAACAAACGACCACCCAGTTTGACGGGTTTGGGAAGCCGCTCTGCAGCCAGGTCGGCATAAATGGATGAACGAGAACGGTTCCCGAGCTTCTCGCGAAGCTCATTCAGGGTCAGGTACTTTGCGGGTGTCGAAACAATTGCGCTCATAGGGCCAGTCGTCCTTTCTTACTTGGGACGAAAGCCAGAATGATCGCAAACGGCCGCTCGTCCCACCAATGGGTGCCCCCGTGTCGGGGAAGACGAGCTGCACATCTTGCGCAGCAACACTCAAAGAGTAGACAACAAATAGCTACACGGCAAGATGTAGTTGACGCTTTTCGAACAGACACTGCATGTGTGCGTTATTGGTCTGCAAGACTTGAAAGTTGCGCTGCCGGACACATCGCAATTTGCACCGGTCCGACGCTTTCATGATCAGACAAAGGTTCTGATCCGTTCCCGTTCAAGTAAGTCAGGTATGAAGTGTCGGGTTGCTTTGCTTCGTATTGCTTCCAAACCCTTCGTTCCTGAATGATGCTGCAGAAGTACGGTAGCAATCCAACCGAGACATTTTTGAAAGTCGCGAAAGTGTCTAACCAAACTAGACAAGACCATTACTGATGATGTGACTGCCTGATTGTGATCGGGAAGGCAGTGATATCACCTGGTTTGGGTTTCCGACCTACCCCCCTCCCCACCGGAGGCGAGGCCTCGAGCCGTCCCCGAAGGTGGCCGGTGGGGAGGGGGGTAGGGGAGCCTTCGAGAGCTACATCAAAGACCAGCCGAAACCGACTGATCCAACCTTGCGGCGCGGGTTAGCAATTCCCGCAGAGACTGATAAACGCCTTCCCGATCAAAAAGCATTTGAACACTGGACCCCCATTGGATCAAGAGCGAACGGCCTCGGTCGTCAATCGCTTGTAAAGTTTTTCCGCATAATCAGGCTCGATCGAACGCGCGTATGCAATCAGCCCTGCGATGTGCCGTATCATAGATGGGCCGCTTCTGAATCCCCTTGCCTCAAGATGCTTATTGAAACCAATTTCGGGGTTCGTGATCGCATATACATGGGTTTCGACATTGTTTTTGAAACTCCGCGTCAGTCTGGGCCGATCAGTGTCGACGTTTAGTCCCAACAGGACCTTTCGGGTACCTGGGGGTGAAATGATTGTTTTTCGTTTGTTCGTAGTGAGGCCAAATGAACGGATCTCATCAAAAATGGACCACATCAGATCTTTCGTTGCATGTCGACTTGACTCTAATCGGGTGGAGAATGCGAGGTCATCAGCGTAGCGGCTATAATTCCAGCCACTCCTTGACGCTATTTCCGAGAGACTGACATCGAGCCTATAGACCGACAGATTGGCCAGCATCGGGCTGCTCGGGGCTCCTTGCGGAAGTACGCCCAAGCGCGTGCTGGCGTTATCGCCGCGTTCCGCTCCAAACACTCTCGTGCAAAGACGAGCCATCTGAAAGCAAATCGGTCTGGGGTATCCCATAGAGACGAAAGTGTCGAACACTTTCAACTCGTCAATAGACTCAAAGAAGTTCTTTAGGTCGACCTTTAGCAGCCAGCGAGCTTCACAATGCGGTCTCACGGCCTTGGCAAGGCTTGATCCTGGGGCATAGGCCGTGCTTGCTGGGTGAGGAGTGCAGTTGTTCAGGAGCTGAGCAGCGATCCAACTTTGGGTTTTCGAAAGAAGTGGCTCCGGGACGCAAATCGTCCTGCGATTTGACCTCAATCCCTTAGATCCCTGTTTTGAAACCGAGAATACTCGATACGGATCTTTGCCACGTTGGACATAAGACAGCAGAAGTCCGATCGGCACATCCACAGTTGCGGCTAGATGCTCAAGGGAAAACAGTACGGGAAGATCTTGCCCTTGGGCCTTTATCCTCTGTGCTATGTCCAAGGCCGGACCGGCGACATTTGAAACCGCGCCCTCTCGTTGGCAGGCGTCAATAAACTCGCTCGGGTGCCAAGGATTTCTATTCGACGATGAGGTCATCGATAGAGCTCTCCGAGAGCAGCGCGCGTAGGAACAAACTCAGACGAGGGTTCCTTTGGTCTCAATCGCGCCTCGACCTTTGTCGTGTGATCGAGCTGCGCATAAGCGTTCCAAATCTCACGGATTTCCTCTCCCATGGACGGCCCGAGCGATTGTTCAGCAAGCTGTGGTTTGCCCTGGTTTTCGCACTTCGGAGCCTGGTCCATCGACAATTCGAACAGGAACCGAGTTATTGCGGATTGAACACGAATACGGGTCTCAACCGGAAGCTCCAGCAACATGTCTGCAATGTACGATTGAAGGGAAGTGAGCTGCGAGCGCAGTTTATATGCTGTCTCGCTGGGTATCGGACTTACGACAATGTGGTGAGGAAGGGCCCGTGTAGCCGACGAAGTCTGGGTTGGCGGGCTGGATCTTCCATCTGATATGGCCGCTTCAAGGGTACCTAAAAGAAAATTGAGATCTATAACCCTTTGGGCTCGATTGTCTGCCGATGGTTTGCCGGTGCAACCACTTATTTTTGTCGACTTCGCGATCACGTTTCGCAGGGCGCCCAATGATGATTGGATACCGTGGTTATGGCCACCAAGAACCACAATTGCATTTGCATATTCCAGTGATTGCCCGGAAAGCCCCGCCGATTCTTCTAACTCTTTTAGACGATGGCGCCACAAAAAAGACGTGCCATACCCGAGTGGGCAGAACGGTACTGCGGATCGAAGCAGCCCATAGGATCTCCAACTTTTGACTGATGGAGACTTCAAAAGGCTGTTCATTAGGCGCGACACTCGTAAATTGGCTGAAGGAAGAAGCTGCTGGTCGAAGTCCGGCTCGAAAAGTTCAGATCCTACTAGAAGGATGCTCCGACATTTCGAAAGTCTCAGTTCGTCGGGCGTTGGCCGAAATGGCCAAGAACGTCGCGTTCGATGCAGGTTTTCAAGCACTTTGATAAATATTTCCGTGACGGAATTTTGCCGTATGCCGGGCCCGTAACTACGAGCAAGGCCACTTGCCCGAAGCGGGGTTTTCCCATTGGAAGTTCGCAAGCGAGAATGCTGAAAGAAATCAGCTGACTCGAAATCATTATCGAAGTAGATGGCGACGGGTTCCGGAAGCGCAGATGCAACAAAAGAAAGTTGCTTGATCAGGTATCGCTCCAGGATCCCTGGGTCTGAAAGATCAATCGCATCCAGTTGAGCGGCCAATGCGTCGAAACGTCGACGGCTGACGCCCAAATGTTTGGCCTGACCTCGGATCCACTCTTTTCCGAGTTCAGTTTCTGAAAGCTTGCTCTGATGGACCATTTCTTACGTCTCCAGCTTGGTTGCGAAGATTGACGAGATGTCTTGCAAAAGCAAACAATTGGCCGACCGGCCTCAGATTTGTCGCCTTAGACGCGAGCATTCAATCGAACACGCGCTGCTGTTGCTCCCCCCACTATAGTAGATAAGCAAGCCGGTAAAATCATCACCACTCAACAGTAATGCGCACCTGATCTATCGCCACGCCCAACTGAGCTGCGACGGCTGCTTTCGCCTGATCAATCGTGAGCGGCTGAACATCCGGGCCTTTTGGCTGTTCGGTAGTATGCTCTCCGCTTCGGTTTATTAGATTGGTCAAATTCACATTGCTTGCAATAGGACTGATGGCTTTGCCGATGCCGCTACCAGGAGCCTGACTGTCGGGCGGAGGCACTTCTTGAAGCGAAAGAAACCAACCTTGCTCTGCCAAATCGTAGCCCTTCGCAGCCTTCGAGGCTTTTAGAATTTCCAAACGGTTAATGACCTCCTTGGTAGGCAGCAGCCAGACAGACCCGGTGTCGATTGTGTAATCTAACTTTCCGTCTTCACCATCTGCCGAAGCGACAAGCACGAAGTCGGCTTGAGGAATAGTTCGCCACTTTTCATTCTCATCCATGCCAATGCCTATCCGGCTTGATACCGTGCACTTGAGAGCCGCAACGCATTCTTGCCCATCGCGCGCGAGTTTGAACAACTTAGCCCGGCCACGCAGTGGGGATACCTTGTAGCCTTCTTTCTCAACAGCCCAAATTGCGAGCGCCTTCAGACGTTCGGTCATCTCTTTTTTAAGTTTGGGGTCACTGGCCATGATGTTGCTCCTTACAGATCGGATTTCCAGCCTTGAGACTAGGCGTCAAGGGTATGCCAAAGCATAAATAGGTAATTAAAGTATTTCATTACTATTTGAAAGCATATAAAGTAATTGAGCATACTGCGCTAAGTACTCGGGCAAATAGCTAAGTAAATGCAGCAGGTTCTTTGCATTAAATGAGAGTAGATATTAACCGCCAAGGAAAACGCAATGGTGCTCGATTTTTATGAAAGCCGCTTCGAACGGGGCAGTGACGAGTACAACATGGCCAAACGTCTGGCCGAAAGGCGTGCGGCTGCCCGCGATGGAGATGAGGTGCTGGAGTAGGGGTCATTTACCGCGCTGACCGCGAGCCGCATAGATGCGCAGAAAGCAGACCGTGGAATTTACGAGAACGGCCTAAAAGAAGTTGTCTTTCACCAAACGAAGAACATGCTGGGGTGTGGTCAGGCAAGCATATGGGAATTTTCAGATCAGTGATTAAGCCGCTGTTTCGTCTTCATTTATTCTAAAGAACACTGAGTACAAAGTTGGCACTACTATCAGTGTAAGAACGGTCGCAAAACTCAAACCGCAGATGATCACCACTGCGAGTGACTCGAAAAACGGATCCCACAGCAAAGGCATTACTCCAAGAACAGTAGTAAGTACGCCCAGTGACACTGGGCGGACGCGTAGAACAGCTGAGTCAACAACAGCCTGCAGCCGAGGTTTTCCACCAGCAATCTGAGTATCGGTTTCGTCAATAAGGACGATAGCGTTTTTGATTAGCATCCCTGTTAGAGACAAAACACCCAGTATTGCCATAAATTCGAGCGGCGTTCTGGTTGCCGCGAGCCCCCAGACGACTCCAATGAGAGCCAGAGGTACTGTCAACCATATGATAAGTGGCTGACGGATTGCGTTAAACAAGAAGAAAACAACGACAATCATCGCTCCGAACCCAAGCGGCATAGTCGAAGCCAAACCGTCGTTTGCGCTTTGCGAGTCCCCATACTCACCACCCCATTCAAGAGAATACCCACTTGGCAATTTGATTGCCTCTACCAGTAGTCGGACATGAGCGAAAAGATCGCCTGACAGTACTTCTGGTGCGTTGTCGGCTTGTGCGGTGATTGCAAGCTTACGGTCTATGCGCCTAAGGTTCCCAGCTTCAAAAACAAGTTCAAATCGGTCTACAACTTGAGATATTGGAATGTATCCTCCGGCTACGTCGCTATAAACTTGGATGTTTTTTAGGTCACTGATCTTGTTTCGGTCGGTTTCGAATGGGCGCATAACTATGTCCAACAAGTTGTCGCCTTCGCGGTAAACCCCTATCGGCGCCCCTACTTGATGCCAGTAAACGGCCCTTGATATTTCCGCTTGGGTGAGACCCAGCCTGCGGGTGTTTTCTGTGTCAATAACTGGCCGAATTACCTGTTTTTGCTCGCGCCAGTCGTCTTTTATCGCGATGGCTCCGTTTTCAGCGAATATCAGTTTTGCCTGTTCAGCTAGTTCGCGAAGTACAACGGGATCGGGTCCAGAAAATTCGGCTTCGATTTTCGATCCACCACCAGGGCCCAGTACAAATTTCCAAACTTTTGCATATGAGTCAGCGTAGTTTTGGTCAATCCAAGACTGAATTTCCGGCTGTAGTGCATCGATCTGCCGATAATCCTCTACGTCCACCAAAATTTGACCATAGGCAGGGTTCTGGTCTTCACTATCGTATACCAACATGAAGCGTAAATGCCCGCTGCCCACAGACAGATTTGTAGAGGTGACACCTGGTAGAGTTAAGAGATGCGCTTCAATCTCTCGCATGTCCTGACTGGTTTGTTCAATGTCGGTTCCCTCTGGCAAAAAGTAATCCACTACAAATTGCGCTCTGGTGCTGTTGGGAAAGAAGCCCGGGGGTACTAACGCAAACCCTGCGATCGCAGAGAGAAAGAGCGCAACAACAAGCCCCACCGTAAGGTACCGGAATCGGATCGCATACGCGAGGAGCGAACGATAACCACGGAGAATCGCGTTCTCTGCAGGCGGTTTTTCCGAGGTAGGCTTCAGCAGTAGAGTGCAAAAATAGGGCGTGAGCCATATCGCCACCAACCACGAAAAAAGCAATGAGATCGAGATGGTCCAGAAGAGGCTCCCGGCGTATTCTCCAGTGTTGTCCGGTGAAAAGCCAATTGGGGAAAATGCCAAGAGTCCTACAACTGTTCCTCCGAGTAGCGGCCATTTGGTTTGATTTACGACAGAGATAGCAGCGTCGCTGGTGGCTTCACCGCGTTGAACGCGGACCAACGTACCTTCGACAACGACAATAGCGTTATCGACCAGCATGCCGAGCGCAATAATCAGCGCGCCTAGTGAAATCCTTTGCATGTCGAGCCCTAAGAGCTGCATGCCGGTAAGCGTGCCTGCGACTGTGACCAACAGAATACCCCCCATGAGTATTCCGGATCTTAACCCCATAAAAATAAGCAATATGCCTACAACGATGATGAGCGCCAGAACCACGTTCATGACAAAGTCGTTGATCGATTCTTTTACCGAAGCAGACTGATCAGAGATTGGCAAAATCTGGATTCCGATTGGTCTTAGGTTCTCCAACTCGTTTATCCGTTGCTTTACGGCTTCGCCCATGTTCACAACGTTTCCGCCTAGGCTATTGGATATTCCAATTCCAATCGCAGGCCGACCATCTCGAAAAAGTAGGGGGCTTGCGGGTTCAACGTAACCGCGCGACACGGTTGCGATATCTGAAAGTCGAAATGATGCTCCGCTACTTGGCACAGAAACGACTAGGTCTTTGATAGCGTCAATTGAGGCTATTGCCGCCGACGGCCGTATCTCTATGCGACGCGAGTTGGACTTGAGAGAACCCGAGGGCGCTACGAGGTTTTGTCCCTCCAGAACTTGGCCAATTTGCTGTGGTGATATTCCAAGTTCTATTAACCTTGCAGGTGCATATTCTACAAAGATCGCTTCATTCTGTTCACCACTTAAGATCACCTTGGAAACACCACTGACTGCAACCAACTCCCTCTGGAGCTCCTTCGCGTACTCATGGAGCTCAGCTATAGAATAGCCATCGCCAACAATCGCAAAATACAATGCATACACGTCGCCGAAGTCATCGTAGACCTGCGATCGGAGTGCGTTCGGCGGAAGACTTGTTTGGGCGTCAAGTATCTTTGCGCGCAATTGAGCAAATCTTGCGTGAAGCGACGGAAAATCAGGCGTCGTGGGGATTGTAAATTCGACTGTCACAGTGCTGAGTCCGGGTGATGAGACTGACTTTACCTCTTTTACCCCTTGGAGCTCTTGTAGAGCATTTTCAATTACCTCGGTGACTTCTTCTGAGACTTCTTCTGCAGTGGCACCCGGATAAGGGGTTATGACCTGAGCTTGTCTGATTATGAACTCAGGATCTTCGAAACGAGGAAGAGTTAAGTATGCAAAGTAGCCAGCCACCAAGATGAGAATGGTCACCAACGCCGAAATAAGGCGTTTCTCAATTGCAAACCTTGCAAGATCCATTTGCTACTCACCAACTTTTGAGATTGGGCGAACCACCATGTCATCCTGCAGTTCGCTCAATCCTGCAGTGACAATCATGTTCCCTTCTTCAAGACCCGATCTCACGAACACGAAGTCGTCAGATATTTCCCCCAATTCAATCGGTCGACGACTAACGGTATTGCTGGATCCATCAAGCAGCCAGACATATGGGGAACCGTCGGGGCTTGCCGCTAGAGCCGAAAATGGAACGACAACTTGCGTATCGCTTTGCCTGTTTGCCCTAATAATCACGCGCGCTACCATCCCAGGTAGTACAACCAAGTCTTTAGGAGGAGTTACTGATAGACGACCACGATAGGTTTGTGTCGCTGCGTCAGCTTGCGTGGTAAACTCGACGAGATCTGCGTTCATTTCAACTCCCGGCAAGGAGTCAAACGTAACCACACTTACAACATTGTCGAAGCCGATTGACGACATCGCGATTATGTCAGCGCCGGGTAAGTCATAGCTTACATCTACAGTCGATAGGTCTTGGATTAAGGCGATGGTTTCACCGGCTTGAACATTTCGGAAATTGTCCACGTTGCGCTTGGCAATCGTTCCATCGAATGGCGCTCGAAGCGTTGCATCAGAAAGGTTGTTTTTTGCCGACTGAATTTGTGTTTTAAGGCCGCGGATTGCCGCTTCTGCTGCAATTATTTCTTCCGGCCTCCCACCGACTCGACCAATTGTAAGCTGCTCCTCTCTCGACACCAGTTCGGCTTCTGCCAGACGAAAAGCAGCTTCACGTTGTTGGTACTGCGCAGTAGGAATTATACCCCTTTCCAAAAGCTGAGCAGAGCGGATGTATTCCTCCCGAGCTTGGTCTCTTTGGGCTTGAGCTGCCTGAACCGAGGCTTCTAAAGCTGTAATTTCTTCAGGGCGTGCACCTGACCTCAGCACAACCAAATTCGCCTCTGCCTCTTCTAGTTGGCTGTTGAGCCTTGCAACCTCGACTTCGAAGTCGCGCGTATCTAGTTGGGCAACAATACCTTCCCGCACTACACTGCTTGAGGCCCTAATTGGTAACTCTGTAATTCGTCCACTTACACGAAAAGAGAGTTCAACCTCCCTCGAAGGGTAGACAATAGCAGGATAAACTCTTTCAAAGTCAGACGAGGCTTTTACAACAGTGAATACTTTTGCTGGTCTTACCGTTGCGGGGGTATCTTGTGCTGCGGCCACGATGGGAAAAGCACTAAACAAAACAGCCGCAAGTGTCCCTAGGAAGTTCAGAGGCATATTTTTCACCTGCTTATTCGAAGCTGCTACCTTGTTGGGCATGAGAGGCTTCGCGGGAGAAGAGATCGATTGAAACAACTCTGCCCGCATCAGAGGCTTTTCACAAATTAATGTGAGCCAAAATGGCTCAGCATAAAAATAGGTTAATGGATGAAGTTTATTGTTGTATTGCTGAGCTTAAGCCGAAAGTAGGTCATAATATTTTTGCGAAAGTCTGAAGTTCCACTGTGGCATCTGGCGGTCTTAGTGTCAGTAGAGCTCAATGTTATCAACACAAAGAAGTAGCATTGATTTGTGGAAGATACTGCGCGTCTACTTGAGTAGAAGCGACAAGTAAGAAAAACTTACCGAGCCTCGGTGCAACTTGGAGCTAGGGTGCATTGGCAATCAGAAACCAAGTTCTCAATCTTCAATCACTCTTCATTGCAATGGCTGCTGTTCAACTGGCCACTGCTGGATCTGGTACTTTGGTTCCGCTCGCGTTTTCTGAAATTGGGGCGTCTCAAGAAGCCGCCTCGTTTGCGGCGTCCGCATACTCTGCAGGATTTTTAGTTGGGTGTTTTGTTGTCGCCAGATCGATTGCTGATATTGGCCACATCCGTGCATTTGCTTCTGGAGCAGCTATCACGATAGCGGTGGCCATCCTGTTCTCAGTTTCCGCTAGCACCCCGTTCCTTGTCTTTTTGCGCTTCCTAACCGGATTGGCGACTGCAGGACTCTTTTCGATCGGTGACACTTGGCTCAATGAAACTGTGGAGGACAAGAGCCGTGGAAGAGTTCTCGCAGTCTATGCGATAATAGTCGGTGTTGTCGCCGTGTTCAGTCAGTTTTTAGTTTTTGTCGTGCCTGGAGATATTCGAGAGGCATTCGTTTACGTTGCTTTGTTTTACTGCGTTTCGATTGTGGTTATCTCGACCACTCGCTCATCTCCTCCCAACAATGAATCCAACGTACCCATTCGAATACGCGGATTATTCAAAGACGCCCCGGCCGCAGCCATAGGCGTGTTCGCCATGGGGATGGTGTCTACAACTTTGTTGAGCGTAGTCCCCTACAATGCTGCTCAGCTAGGGGTCGCCATTTTTGATGTGGCCCTTATGGTCGCCATAGTTTACCTCGGGCGTGTCCTTTTTCAGTTTCCGCTTGGATGGCTATCCGACAAGATGGACCGGCGGATAGTAATCTTGATAGCTACGGTCACCGCGACAGTAGTTCTTCTTCTTATGGCGGTTCTGGTCGACGTGGACTACGACCATAGCGTCAATTCATTCGACTACAACTCAATCGGTTTCGCGGTGCTTTCCATCATATTGGTGTTGCTGGGTGGTAGCTTGCTCACCCTTTATTCTTTGCTTGTGGCGCACGCGTTGGACCGAACGGTTCCGGTTTTTGTGTCTTCGGCGGCGGTAACCATGTTATTGGTTTGGACTTTAGGATCTATTACCGGTCCCCTGATCGCGAATGCCGCTACAACTTACTTCGGTGACATCGCGCTCTATTGGGTGAATTTTGCAGTAATGCTCTGTTTTGCTTTGTATTTGGGACAAAGGATATGGTCAGTTGAACCTGTGTCTCGTGCTGAGCAGACGTCCCACACCGACGTCCTACCAACCAGTACAGAAATGGCCCCTTCAGAGAAACGTTGACTCTATGATAAATACGTTTTCATTTAGTATGCTATGCTTTAGCGCGGCCCAAAAGACTGCAACGCTCAATGCGCTTTGAGGGCCAAAACGACGAACAAGAGTATTGGTCCAAGACAGTGTACTGGCCTTTGTTTTAGTTTTATCCAATGGAGCTGGGAGTGGAGAAGATGGGGCGCATGCATTGGAGTAAGCTGTGTGTTTTCCTACTGCTGTTTTTCCAACTAGGGTGCTCAAGTATTTCCAGAAACCCGGTAGACGAGACAGATCTCAAGAACCCGCAGGTCCCAGGCATCGAAGGCGCTCGTTATTGGGCTGATGTCGCTCCTTCCAATATCAGTGAACTTCTTGAAGAGGCCCATCGTCAAAGGCGCGCTTCGAAACTTTCTTCAGATTACACACTAACACTATCGGGCGGTGGCGAGGATGGAGCCTTCGCCGCCGGTATTCTGTCCGCATGGAGCGAGTCCGGCACGCGCCCAGAATTTATGGTCGTTACAGGGGTTTCTACAGGCGCGTTGGCCGCGCCATTCGCCTTTCTGGGTTCCGACTATGATTTTGATCTCAAAGAGCTTTACGGTGGGCTACCACCGTCGCGGATATTCAGGGGCCGATTTGTAACAGGCATCCTAAGTGGTTCCTCTGTCAAAAGCTCTGACCCGTTAAAACAACTTATCGAAACTTACATAACCGACGATTTTCTATCGCAGATTGCCAAAGAACATCGTCGCGGACGGCGGTTGTTGGTTCAGACGGTGAGTTTGGATGCACAAAGACCAGTGCTGTGGGATCTGGGCGCCATCGCGAACAGTAATTCACCAAACGCAAAAAAGACATTTGGTGATGTCTTGCTCGCATCCGCGGCAATTCCGGGTGTTTTTCCTCCGGTTTTAATTGATGTTGAAACTGAAGAAGGTGTCCGGGATGAACTGCACGTTGACGGTGGTGTATATTCTCAAACCGCGTACGTGCCGGGATGGGATATCCCCAGAAAATACGCGCGCGGCGGAAAACTATACGCGATACGCAACGGGAAAGTGGAACCTGAGTTGAGGGTAACAGAGACAGGGGTCTTCAAAGTATCAGCGCGATCACTTTCCACGCTTATCAAAGCTCAAGGTGTTGATGATTTAAGATTAGCCTACAAGCTCAGCCTTCAAAGAGGCGCAGAATACCGGGCAACATGGATTGGAGCGGACTTCGACCATCCTCTAAGCGAGCCGTTCGACCCAGAATATATGCGGGCGCTGTTTGATTACGGTTATTTGCGCTTTAAGTCGGGGAACCTTTGGAGCGATCATCCGCCGAGGTAATGCACAGTTGTTGTCTAGTAGAACGTAGCTTAATCTGGCTTGTCAGCTAAATCACAGTCTTTAAAGTATCTAATTATGTCGATGAGTGAATCTGAGCGCAATCGGTTAAGACTATGGCGCCGCTGGCAAATCAGCTTTGATCATTTCAAGTATCCTCCTCCTATGCAGAGGGTGCATCAAGCTCTTGTTATTCATCCCCAACCATGGACCACTCGGGGTTTAGCTAAGTATACTAACCTCCCTCAGACCAGCGTAAGACGGCAGCTTCATCTTCTGACTAACCCGAACATACAGCGTGTTGACGATGGGTTTCAAATCACAGAAATGGGTTTGGCTTTAAACTGGACTGTACACCGCGAGCTTACAAAGTTCGTCCGAGGAGGGCATCGTTTCAGCCAAGAGCTAATTCTTGCCCACAAGCAATCAACTGGTGCGAACGGTGCGGGTGGGGCCGATTATGAATGGCTGTCCACACATGTCTGGTGGCCAATAATAGAAGCGCCGGAAATTCTGGACGCTTAGGTTGTTGGATAGTTTGACTTGCCAGACTGTGGTGGTCTGGACGAGAGAATTGCCAGTTGATTGTAAAGTTTAGCGCCTAGGTGATTTCGAAGACTCTAGGAAACGAACTCACCTTAAACCCACCTAAATTAACTACTACTGTTAAGTGGGAGGAGAAGGAAATGGCGACAAAGACAAAAATCTCCAAAAAGTCCTATGAGGCAGAACTAAAGAGATTGCAGGTCGAGCTTTGCCACCTCCAAGGTTGGGTGCAACGAACAAAAGCGAGAGTTGTTGTAGTATTCGAAGGGCGCGACGCTGCAGGAAAAGGCGGCGTCATCAAACGCATTACCGAGCGTGTAAGCCCACGAGTGTTTCGGGTCGTTGCGCTTCCCGCTCCAAGTGATCGGCAAAAAACCCAGGTCTACGTGCAGAGGTATTTTGAGCATCTCCCTGCAGGAGGTGAGATCGTCCTTTTCGATCGCAGTTGGTACAACCGCGCGGGTGTTGAGCGGGTCATGGGTTTCTGTACAAACAGTGAATACGAAAACTTCCTTACAGATGTACCTGGATTTGAACGATACCTGGTCAGAGAAGGGATCATCCTTCTGAAGTACTTTTTTGACGTCAGTAGAGAGGTTCAACAAGAACGGTTTAAGGATCGCATGATCGATCCAAGGAAGCACTGGAAGTTGAGCCCGATGGACTTGGAGTCATGGGCGCGTTGGTGGGACTACACCGAAGCCTATGAACGTATGATTGCGGAAACAGACAGCGATCACGCGCCTTGGTTCCGTGTCCCGGCAGACAACAAACGTCTTGCCCGGCTGAACTGCATCTCACATTTACTTCAATCGATACCTTACGACGAGGAACCATTCGTTCTCCCTGAATTGCCAAAGCGTCGAAAACACAGGAAAGGTGCTGCAAAGTCTATTTCGTTCGAACATACCGTCCCGCAAAAATACTAAGCAACCCTAGGGTGGGAGCAAATCCTTTCAAACACCATTGTAACCAAAGGCTGCTTCATATCTGACGTCACAAAGGTGATGGTTCTGCTATTCAACGTGCAAACAGCTTATGTCGCGTCTGTGGCGACTTCGATTGGAAGTTGTGTTTTTGCGACGCGTTTGGTCAGTGTATACATGTGGCGCAATTGCTCGATAAATGTCATTAGCAATCGAACGCGCTCTAAATATCGGGGTTCGTCGATGTTCAGTCGCTTTGCGTGTCTTTCGAACAACTGGTCGGAAAGAGTTCGAATATCGTCTTTGAGCAATAGTACTTCTTGAGCGGAACGTTCGTCTTTGTTGCCAACAGCGCGAACTGCGAGCTCTAAGCTCTCTCTTACACATTTCCAAAGACCCTGCACCATATCTCTGGTTGTTTCGCTACTTTCGGCATAGTCGCCATCGATGAAGTTCTTGATCAACTCCACCATGTCCGTTTCGACGATGTCAGCTGTACTCTCAATATTCATAATCGCTGCGACAAGTTTGTGATGTGTTTCGCTTTCACTTTCCGTGAGTGAACTTTGCAGAAGGCGACCGAGATATTTCATGATTTCCGAAGTTAGAATATCCACTTCATCGTCTCGTCTTGCGACCGCGTCTAACGCATCTCTATCGTGATGTTCAGCTCCCTCACCCAAGGTGTCCATCATTTCCAAGGCGATGTGCCCAACCCGCTCAATCTCTCTTCTTGCGTTTTCAAGAGCAATCGTTGGCGCTTCCAGAGCTCCATCATCAAGGAACTCGGGTTGGATGATTTTTTCTTTTGGCTCAGGCCGTTCTGGGACCAGTCTTTCCGCGAGACGTGCGAAGGCCGTTGCGAAACCTATAAAAATTATAGTGTTGAGGACATTGAAAATGGTGTTGGCATTTGCGATCTGCCGAGGAACCTCTGCTGCAAGTTTGTCTTTTCCAATTAGACTGTCCGCGGCGGCGGGCGAAACATTTACGGCTATGTCAGCAAGTATTCCTAGAAACGGAAGCCAAATTAGAACACCGGCAATATTGAACAAGACATGGACAACGGACGCGCGAACGGCTTCGACTGGCTTACCAAGTGCCGCAAGCAAAGCGGTGACACAGGTCCCGATATTTGCACCCAAAGCCAAGACTATCCCAGCCTGAAGAGACAGCAATCCTTCGCTTGCCATCGCGATGGCGATACCAACAGTGGCAGCGGAGGATTGAACCAACCCAGTGAATAGAGCGCCCGCCAAAATACCAAATAGTGGCTGTTCCATGCTAGCGAGGATTTCCAGAAAGGGTTCGTAGCTGCGCAAAGGCTTCATGCCATCACTCATCAGACCCATTCCGTAGAAAACCAATCCGAGGCCCATTATCATCATACCTATGTACTTGGGGCGCTCGTACTTGCTCCCAAACGTCATAAAAAAGCCAAGAGCAACTGCAATCAGAGAATACGCAGAAAGGTCAAATGCAAGTAACTGCGCAGTGACAGTGCTGCCAATATTTGCTCCCATGATAACGCCGACGGATTGCGCCAACGTCATGACGCCGGCTGTAACGAAGCCCACAACAAGTACTGTTGTAACAGAAGAGGAATTAAGAATACCGGTGACAAAAGCACCAGTCGCAGCGCCCATGAATCGGTTCACAGTAAGCTTTTGAAGGACATCTCTGAGAGTGTTTCCAGCAGCCTTCTTCAGACCCTCAGATAAAAGGTCTAACCCTGCCAAAAATAGCGCCAAGCCGCCAAAGAGCCCCATGCCCAGTTGGAGCCAATCTAATCGTTGCTCCGCTAATTCCGCGGATTGAGCAAAGGCTGCGTTGAAGCTCAAGAAGGCAAAAAAAAACAAAAAAGTATGGCAGCAAACGAGTTGTCTTATTCGACATTGAGAAGGCTCCCGCTGCAACTGAAAATCATAGGCACAGATTAACTAAGTTGTTCCAATGCCGGTTGTTGTATTCAAATATACATCTAGTTTGCGGGAGCGGACAACAGCCGGGTTGTTGTGTTTTTAGCTGGTCATTTCAAATTTACTCAAAGCAGTGATCGAAAAAATCGTCGATTTCACCTGAAAGCAATATCTCGGCTTCTTCCTCGGTGTATGATGCTGGTATTTTCCCAGTGGTTTTGAAGCCAACATATTTTTGCGCATAAACAAGGACTATCCCTTGTGCTAACTCATGGAATATTTGGCTTTCGTTTTTGTCTACTTCGACACCTTGTTTCATGATTTCAAATACACAGTTTTCAATGTCGTTTAGGACTGTCTCTTCACCAAGAAAAACGTAAGAATATGTGTTTCCTTCTGCGGTTGCGCAATTACCAGTAAAGGCGAGTAAGACGATACCAATGGCGTATTTATTGAGTTTTTTCAAGTTGATAACCCCTCTGAGTTTAATTGCTTGGTACCCGGTTCGCATGTTTTTTCGAAACCAAACATAGCAGTAGGATCGTTTCATTGCACATCTCATTTTAAAGTGGAAAGAATACATCCTCTTTGGCATTGCGCTTGAACGGATAGCACTAACCGGTACGAGCCTTTTGCGGGCGTTCAGTTGACCCCCAGGTGAACTAGACCGGCTCACCCGCATTTTAGGAAGACCAATCTGCGAACACCGTTTTAATTTCATATTCAACTTTTGTTGTCCTGTTGCACCGCTGTTTAAAAGTACTCTAACGTTTGACCATATCTTCTGGGTGCACGTGTTCGGCTTGTTTCTTGATTGATTTGTTGTGCTGCGAAGTTAGGAGAAAGCTCATGGCAGAACCAATAGTGGTGGATAGTTTTATTGCTGTGACGCTGGGCATCGTCGTGTACTTTCTAGGTTCAAGGCTGACAGAGCGCTTTGAGTTGCTGCGCAAGTACTCGATCCCAGAACCGGTTTCGGGGGGCTTGCTGGCGGCACTTGTAACGTTAGGCGTTGTGACTATGACAGGGCGTGAAGTGATCTATGATCTGGCCTCGCGTGACTCATTATTGATCTATTTCTTTACCACCATTGGGCTGAACGCTAGGTTTTCGGACCTAGTTAAAGGAGGACCTCTACTGGGCGTTATGCTTGTCCTTACAATTGGGTACATGTTTGTCCAGAACGGAATAGGCGTTCTTGGTGCTTCGCTGTTCGGGTTGCCCTCTCAAGCTGGTGTGATGATGGGGACAACGTCTCTGATTGGTGGTCACGGAACAGCGATAGCGTGGGGCCCAGTGGTGGAAGAACAATACGCTGTGGCGGGCGCGGCGGAACTCGGAATAGCTGCGGCCACAATCGGATTGATCATGGCGAGCCTAATTGGAGGACCAATCGCCAGCTACTTAATTGCGCGCGACCGGCTCGAACCAAGCGCGAAAGAGAAAACGGCGATTTCCAGTGCCAAGGAAAAGGCTTTTGAGGTGACAGCTCCTACCGATCTAAACGGTGGCCCGACGAATCCTGGAATGATGAGAGCTATTCTTTGGACACATGTAGCGATTGTGATTGGTTACATAGCAGATGAATCGCTGGAATTAACCGGAGCAAACTTACCGCTCTTTGTGCCATGCCTTCTTTCTGGCATTTTACTTGCAAACCTGACGCCCAGAGTTTTTCCAAAGATCAAGACGCCAACGGGGACCGCCTCCTTACAACTATTGCAAGACTTCTCGCTAGCGGTGTTTCTTTCAATGTCTCTAATGAGTATGCAACTTTGGACTTTGGCGGGTTCCGCTGGTGTTTTAGCCATCACTATGACGCTTCAAGCTGCGGCTGCGGCTGCTTTCATCATATTCGTTGTCTATCGAACCATGGGGCGAAACTATTTTGCTGGCGTCATGTCAGCGGGTTTCGCAGGTTTCGCTCTTGGAGCTACCCCAACGGCCATCGCAAACATGACGGCTGTTACGCATAAGTATGGCCCATCTCCGCTTGCCTTCATTGTGCTGCCGCTAGTTTCGGCTTTCTTTGTAGATATTGCTAATGCTTTTATTATCCAATTGTTCGTCTCGAACCTACCATAGGGGGTGGTTTCATGAAATTTGGTGGCCTGTAAATGACTGTTGCAGCCAAAGTGATAGCGTAGCAGAACGTCGTCGGACACCGGTCGTATCGCTTTAAGCCGCCTCCCCGGTTTTAAGCCTGCCAAATATGATCTTGATAGGGCTCCTGCGATTGTAGCAACGCTTTTCGTATTTTGCGGACTTCTTGCATTGCTATTGTCTTGGGTTAAAGACACGTATCACTTTGCCTCTCAGTCCGCCTTACGGCCCTTGTCAAAACCCAATTCAACTGAAAAGCTCACTTCATTATTTGTGCATTTCATGCCGGCGTGGACCGGTTAAATAGCGAAGTGAGTTGTGCTTGGTATGTTCTAGATGTCAAATGCTCTTACAGAGCTCGTTCCATATCCCGACAAACGATGCCAACGGTTTGAAGAAACGTGAACTCCCTTCGAACCAGTATCATTCACTGGAGTTAAAAGCGTCAGTCGACGCCGCTTCTTGTTGGGTTCATGGCAAAAATTAAGTGCCAGCCGACAAGACGAAAAGGGCAGTCAAAAGAAAGCAATTCGGTGGGCCAGCTCAGAGAGTATTGTCCACATCAGAGAGGGCTTTAAAACAATTTTTCTTTGGGCCCATTGTATCAATGAAACCTGGTCTCTCCCGCGCTTTCAGAAACCGTAGTTCCTTTTTCACCGCGAACTGCTGCGGGAACATCGGCTAGGGCGCAAATGATCGCTCGGCCGCCCGTTGATCGCGCAAAATCTTGCGCGGCTTGAACCTTTGGCCCCATCGATCCTGCAGGAAAATCATATTCATCCAACGCATCCGGAGTGATCGATCGAATACCCTTTTGTTCAGGCGTTCCCCAGTTAAGGAACACGGCCTCTGCATCCGTAGCAATAACAAAGAAATCCGCGCCAAGGTTCTGCGCCAGAAGACAAGAGGCAAAGTCCTTGTCGATGACAGCCTCGACACCGACCAGTTTCCGTTCAGCTCCTGCCTCGTACATTGTCGGAATACCACCGCCGCCGGCAGCGATCACTGTCGCGCCTTTTTCCAACATCCAACGGATTGGTTCGACCTGAAAGATACGTTTCGGGCGGGGCGATGGCACAACGCGTCGCCAGTACTCGCCATCCGGTTTCACCGTCCAGCCCTTGTCAGCCGCCTCTTTCTTGGCGTCCGCTTCGGAGTAAACCTGCCCGATGAACTTGGTCGGGTTGTCGAAGGCTGGGTCGCTGGGGTCGACCTCGATCATGGTCAACAGGGTGGTGATGTGATGCTCGAAGGGCAGGATATTCCCAAGCTCCTGCTCGATCATGTAGCCGATCATGCCCATCGTTTCGCCGACGAGGACGTCCAGCGGGTACTCCTCGACATCCGTATACGTAATCTCTTGCAGGGCTAGCATCCCGACCTGCGGACCATTGCCATGAGTGATGACGGTTTCGTGCGCTTCGCAGAGCGGGGCGAGGGCTTTGGCGGCAATCTTCGCATTCCTGCGTTGATTGTCCGCCGTCATAGCCTCACCCCGTTTGAGAAGCGCGTTGCCGCCAAGTGCTACAACAACGCGTCCCATGATCAGGCTCCCAATGTCGCGACGAGGATCGCCTTGATGGTGTGCATCCGGTTTTCGGCTTGCTCGAATGCGATGTTCATATCGCTTTCGAAAACATCCTCGGTTACTTCCATCTCGGTGATGCCGAATTGTTCGTAAATGTCCTGTCCAACCTTGGTTTCCAGATTGTGGAAGGCAGGCAGGCAGTGCATGAACTTGACGCCCGGATTTCCGGTTTTCTTCATCAGATCCATGTTGACCTGATAAGGACTCAGCAGCTTGATCCGCTCGGCCCAGACCTCTTTCGGTTCACCCATGGACACCCAGACATCGGTGTGGATGAAGTCCGCGCCTTCCACGGCCGAGGTGTCATGCGTGATCGTCAACCGCGCACCCGATTTTGCGGCGCGTTCCCTAGCCAGTTCACGCACATCGTCATGGGGTTGCGTTTCTTTCGGAGAAATCATCCGCACATCGCAACCCATGATCGCGCCTAACATCAGAAGCGAGTTGCCCATGTTCGACCGACAGTCGCCCGAATAGGCATAGACGATGTCCTTGCGGGGTTTGTCGGCGTGTTCGATCATGGTCTGCATGTCCGCGAGCATCTGGGTCGGATGCCAGTCGTCGGTCAGGCCGTTGTATACCGGGACACCGGCATAATCTGACAGAGTCTCAACCATGTCCTGGCCCGCACCACGAAATTCTATCCCGTCGAACATGCGTCCCAATACGCGAGCCGTGTCCTTCATCGATTCCTTATGCCCGATCTGCGAGCCCGATGGATCGAGATAGGTGATGTTGGCACCCTGATCATAGGCGGCCACTTCAAAGGCGCACCGGGTACGGGTCGACGTTTTTTCGAAGATCAAACAGATGTTCTTGCCGGTCAGCGACGGCTGTTCGGCGCGGGCGTATTTCGCGCGTTTAAGGTCACGGGCCAGATCCAGCAAGTACAACATTTCACGCTGGCTGAAATCGGCGATTTTCAGATAGCTACGGCCTTTTAGATTGAATGCCATTTTGTCTCTCCCTAACAAAAATCAAAGGGCGCAGGCGGCTGCACCCATAGTAAATTCAATAGGCGGGGTCGCGGTCGATCGGGCAGGTCATACAATGGCCGCCACCACGACCGCGTCCCAGTTCCTGACCTGAGATTTCGATCACTTCGACGCCAGCTGCGCGCATCTTTCCGTTCGTGAACGTATTACGCGCATAGCCGACGACAACACCCGGCGAGAGGGCCACAACGTTGTTGCCATCATCCCATTGTTCGCGCTCGGCCTGGAACTCGTTGCCACCGGTCGAGATGACTTCAAGTGAGTTCAGCCCCAGGGCTTCCTTGTAAACGTCGAACAGGTGACCTTCTTCGACCCTTGCATCAAACAGTTTCTTGTCGTCCGGGCGCAGCGATATGCAAGTGATCTGATCCGCTACTTCCGTGAATGCAGTCACTTTGTCGTGGTCAAGACAAGTGAAGACGGTATCCAGATGCATGGCCGCGCGGCTTTTTGGCATCGCGCAGGCGACTACTCTCTCTGCCCCGCCTTTCTCGAATAGTGCCTGCGCGAGAAGGGTAACGGCTTGACTCGTCGTTCGTTCACCCATTCCGATAAACACAGTTCCTTTACCTACAGGCTGCACGTCACCGCCTTCGACTGAGGCATTGGCAAAATCCTCATCGCTGTCGCCCCACCAGATATCAAACTCGGCTTCCTTAAACATCGGATGGAATTTATACACCGCACGCATCATTAAGGTCTCAGGTTTGCGAGCGGGCCAAAACATCGGGTTCGTTGTCACACCGTTGAATATCCAACACGAAGGATCGCGTTGGAAAAGGGCGTTAGGCACAGCGGGCAATACGAACTCACTCTGGGTGATCAAATCGTCGAATTTTGGGTCAATGGTTCCCTTGGGCAATTCCGCGAATATGATACCCCCAAGCATGTGGCGCGCGAGATCCGCGGCTTTCATCTCGTCCAACCAAGCCCTCATCTCAACAGACACGCCAAGGCCAACAATTTTTGGAATGATCAATCGATCAAGCATGAAAGATCTAGCGCTACTATCAGTAAGCACTTCAGCCAAAAGATCCTGAATGTCATAAACCTCGACCCCGCGTTCGCGCATGAGCGAGCAGAACTCGGCGTGGTCTTTGCGAGCTTGTTCGACCCAGATCACGTCATCGAACAAAAGCTCTTCGCAATTTCGCGGTGTCAGTCGGTCATGCGCCAGTGAAGGGCGCGAGACAATCACCTTGTTGAGCTTTCCGATCTCGGAATGAACGCCGAGCTTCATTGCAACTCTCCTTTCGAACTATCCGTTTTCTGAATGTCTTCAATTTCATTGGCCTGGCTCCAGCGGACCCAGACGTGGATGGGCACGCCCATAAGCAACAGGACGGAGCCAACCAAAACAGTTTCAGCGCCTGAGCCGATGAAGGCCCAGACCGAATAAACGAACCCAAGCGCGCCCAGCACGGCGACCTTCGCCAGTTCCGGGCCATGCAAGACCTGCCCGCCTTTCAGACGGATCAAAATCTCGGCCACAGAGCAGATGGCATAGGGCAACAGGCTGGCGACAACGGCGAGCAAAATGACAAAGTTGAATGCGGCGACCAGCCCTTGCGCATAGTTCATGATGATCAGAACCGAGGCTAGCGCGTTCGACAGGATTAACGCATTAGCAGGCGTTCCAAATTTGGATTTTTGGCCCAAGGCTGCAGGGAAGACGCGATCCAATGCGGCACCGTAAGGGACCTGGCCACTGAGCAGCGTAAAGCCATTCAAAGTGCCAAAGGTCGAAATCACCGCGCCCACCGCAACAAGGACGCCGCCAATGGAACCAAACATCACCTCACCGACGGCTGCCAGAGGCGCGGCGGAAACAGCGAGCAACTCGGCAGGAATGACGCCCATCGAAACGGCGGTCACTGAGATATAGACGCTTGCCGCAATAATCACGCCGATCACGGTGGCGCGTGGAATGGTCTTTTCCGGCTCGATAACATCGCCAGAGGGAACGGTCGCAGATTCAAGGCCCAGGTAGGCCCAAAGCGTCAGAGCTGCCGCGGCAGAAATCGCCGTAAACGCCGTGGTGCCACTTTGGTTTACCGGAACATAGTTCTCGGTGTTGATCCAGAAGATACCCAATGTGCCAATCAATATCAGCGGCGCGAGTTTGAGAACGGTGGTCACGATCTGAACCAAACCAGCGCCTTCGACCCCTCGGATGTTAACCAAGGTGAGCGTCCAGATTGCAACCAATGCGGTCGAGAGGCCGTACATCGGCACTTCGATGATAATCGGGAACAGGAATCCCAGATATCCCACCAACGCGACTGCGACTGCGGCGTTCCCGGTCCAAAGTGCGATCCAATACCCCCATGCAATAATGAAGCCTGCAAAGTCGCCGAATGCTTCTTGCGAATAGGCATAGGGGCCACCGGGTTTCGAAACGACGCGTGACAGCCTTCCGAATATGATCGCAAGAACAAGCGCCCCTGCCGAAGTCAGAATCCACCCACCAATTGCAATTGGCCCAAACGGTGCAAGTGACGCTGGTAGAAGGAACACTCCCGACCCGATCATGTTTCCTACAACCAAAGCGATACAGGCCGTCAGCCCTAGGGCACCCGATGTCGAAGTCGTCTCTGGAGCGGAGCGATCGGTCATTGCGACGGCTCAGTTCGATGTTGTGTCTGAAGTCTCGGTTGTGGACCCGTCGATCCCCGGATCGGTAATTGCCCCTACGGTAAGTGCCGCGCAGATGATCGCTGCAAGAATTACAAGCAGCGGGAACACAAAGCGTAGCCACCTGTCATAAGACACGCGGCCAATGGCTAGCCCCCCCATGACGACAGCAAATGTCGGGTTGAATAGGTTCACCCATCCGTTTGCCGATTGGTACGCTGTGACCACCAAATCGCGGCCTACACCGGCGAAATCTGCAAGTGGGGCCATGATCGGCATCGAAAGCGTGGCCAGCCCAGACGAGGACGGCACCAGGAATGACATCAAAACCTGAATGCCGAACATCGCGTTGATAAAAGCAAACTCGCTCAGCCCCGAAACAAACCCCTCGGCTCCGGCTAATATTGTGTCGGTGATTTTGCCCGCGTCCATAATGACGACAACACCGCGCGCGACGCCAATGATCAGGGCAACGCCCAGCAAATCGCGCGCGCCATCAACGAAGGTTTCCACAAAGGTCCCTTCGTCCATTCTGGACCCTTCATCCGTTTTTCCGACCCACCAGACGATAATAGACATAACAAGGAACAGGCCAGACATCTCGGCCATCCACCACCCCAATACCACGACACCATAGATCATTATTGCAAACGTAACTCCAAACAGGAGCAGGATGACGGAACGGGTTCGTGTCAACTCTGGCAAAGCATCATCGCCGGCGGACCCCTTAAGAAAATGCTTTCTGTTTTCCTCGGCTTGATCCGCAACCACAGATGCAGAGGGGTCGGCTTTTACTCGCTTTGCGTATCTCATGACAAAAGCGATACCAGCTGCCAAGCAGAGTATGAGGATAATGAACCTCAAAACGATGCCATTGGTAAACGGAATACCAGCGCCTTGCGAGGCGACGACTGTCGCAAATGCGTTGAAGGTAGAGCCAAGAGTACCTATTCCAGCTCCTAGCAGGATCACTGCGACACCGGTGAGTGAATCATATCCCGCACGTATAAAGACCGGAATAATAAGAGCATAAAATGCCAATGTTTCCTCAGCCATGCCATAGCTGGTGCCGCCAAATGCAAAAGCAATCATCAGAATTGGAATCATTAAAATCTCGCGGCCTTCAAGCCTGAGCAGCAACCACCCAATGCCAGCGTCGATGGCACCAGTCTTGGTCACGACCATCAGGAAGCCGCCAATAACCAAAACGAAGAGAGCGACATCAATTGCTGCACTTGAAGAGCTTCCGAGAAGCCCAGGGTCGTACATCCCCGCAATTGGTGCGAGAATTACCGAAGTCAGTCCTTGGGGGTTAGACTCGACTTCGTGATAAGTGCCCGGAACAGGAGCTTCGCTGCCCAGAGCTTCGTTCATCTGACGTTCGTATTCGCCCGCAGGAATGACCCAAGTTAGAACCGCTACAATAGCGATAAGAGCAAACAGGATTGTAAATGCAGTAGGAAACTTGAATTTGGACATAGTAGACTCTCGCGTTGGTAGCAGAGCGACATAAAAAAACGAGCATGTATTTAGATTCGTTTCAAATTTTGGCGAGCCAAAATGGCTCAACGTAAAGTGAAAAATCGAGGGTAGGAAGTAGACTATCGATGATTCGCGTTACGTGTACGCGAAAATTTGCACCCACGTCGTAACGAAAAGGGGCTTCTATGCAGCATGCTTCCCATGCCACGGACGACCGAGCCGCACTTCCGACAGCACCTTGGGCAATCGAGAGAACTGCTTTGACCGAGACACTAGCTGTAGATCCTAAACACGGCTTGAGCTCGGAAACCGCAAAGGAACGCCTCTCCCGATACGGATTGAACCGTCTATCAGAAACCGAGGCTGACCCGGCGTGGAAAATGCTGCTCGTTCAATTTAAGAGCCCGCTTCTAATAATCCTTATGGTGGGAGCGGTTATTTCGGCTTTCACTGGACATTGGATCGACGCCGTGGCGATTTTTGTGATCGCAATCTTCAATGCCTTCATCTCGTTTTGGCAAGAGTTCAAGGCAGAACAATCACTCGCCGCACTTCGCGAGATGTCGGCCCCTCAGGCTTTGGTAAGAAGAGATGGTGACCAGGTACAAATCGCTGCTTCTGATCTGGTTCCCGGCGACATATTGATAGTTAAAACAGGTGATATCCTCGCCGCTGACATTCGCTTTCTTCAAGCCAGCAGAATGCAGGCCGACGAAGCTGCACTGACCGGAGAGTCCGAACCTGTGGACAAACATGATCGCAAGATCAACGATCGGGAGGTCGTTCTTGCCGATCGCCTCAACATGGGCTTCATGAGTACCCTTGTCACAGGTGGAACCGGCGAAGGCGTCGTAGTTGGAACTGGTATGAGAACCGAGGTTGGCCATATCGCGGATCTGATGTCAGCAGCTAAGGAACCAAAGACGCCGCTGCAGCTCAAAATCGAAGCGCTTTCGAAGGTACTTATTATCGCGGCGCTTATCGTCGTGGCTATCGTCATTGGCATCGGCGTTATCAACGGCATGGACCTCGCTGAAATGCTAAATACAGCAATTTCTCTGTCAGTAGCTGCCATTCCAGAGGGCCTACCAACTGTCGTCACAATACTTTTGACGCTCGGATCTCAGAACATGGCTTCGAATAACGCTCTGGCGCGAAAACTGTCTTCGGTGGAAACGTTAGGCGCCACGTCTGTTATCTGCTCGGACAAGACTGGAACTCTTACACAAAACCAAATGCAGGTGATGCGCATTTGGGCTGGGGGCGAAACCTGGGACGTTAGTGGCGCTGGCTTTGACCCGTCAGGGGAATTTCTGGACTCGAAAAACGAAGCCACAAAGGTCGAAGAGGGGACACCGTTATGGCCTGTGCTGATGATCTCTGCTTTTTGCAATGATGCCCGGCTGATTGGTGAAGGCGCTGACACCTCAGTGCAAGGTAACCCGACTGAAGGTGCGCTTCTGGTCGCTGCGGCAAAGGCTGGAATTGATGTCGAAGAATTGAGGGCTCGTCGGAGTGAGGCTCTTCAATCTTTCCCCTTTGATTCAACACGAAAAATGATGTCCGTCTTTGCACAGCTCCCCGACGGGCGGACTGTTTTGGTTGCAAAAGGAGCGCCTGACGTAATTTTGTCGCGAGCGGTTAAGGTCCGCATTGGCGAGGAGGAGTGCCAAATAACGCCAGAACTACGAGCTGACATAGAAAATGTCATTGACAGCTTTGGCGAGCGGGCTCTCAGAACTTTGGCGGTAGCGTATCGCGAAGTCTCTCCAGACGAACTGGATCACAACAACCCAGAACAGGAAATCGTGCTCGCTGGTATCCATGGTATTATGGATCCCCCCCGACAAGAAGTCCCGCATGCCGTAGCAGAAGCCACTAGTGCCGGAATCCGTACGGTTATGATTACTGGGGATCACGCGGTCACCGCCAAGGCTATAGCCGAGCAAATCGGCGTACTGTCGGGTTCACAGCAAGCAGTATTCACGGGTGCCGAGCTCGACCAAATGAAAGATGAAGATCTAAATAGCGCTGTGAAGAACGCAGCTGTATTTGCACGCGTGACGCCCGAGCACAAACTTCGCATCGTTAAAGCACTTCAGACCAATGGTGAAGTGGCCGCGATGACAGGAGATGGCGTGAACGATGCGCCTGCGCTTCGCGCGGCTGACATAGGTGTCGCCATGGGGATTACCGGGACACAGGTTGCCAAGGACAGCGCCGCGTTGATTCTTCTGGATGATAACTTCACGACTATTGTCACGGCGGTTCGTGAGGGCCGGAGAATCTTTGACAATCTACTGAAATTCGTCCGGCAAGCTCTGACTGCCAACGTTGCGGAAGTTACAACCATTCTTTTCGCTTTTCTGCTGATGGGAGCAGATCCCCTCCTTCCCATCACACCGCTTATGATCCTCTGGGTGAACTTAGTTTCAGATGGCTTACCAGCACTGGCGCTGGGATTTGAAAAAAGCGAGCCTGATCTAATGAGACGTCCGCCACGCCCGCGCGACGAGGACATGTTTGGCGGTGGAATGAAAGAGCGGATTCTGATCAGGGGCAGCGCATTGGGTCTTCTGACCTACTACGTGTTTCAAGAGTTTCTCGAACGCGGCGCCTCTCTGGAGCACGCACAAACAGCTGCCTTCATGACTCTCATATTTGCGCAAATCTGGCATGTATTTGACGCGCGAACTACAACGACACTTTACCGCAAGTCGCCGCTTGGCAACACAATGCTCCTAGGCGCAGTCGGCATTTCAATCGTTTTATCGTTGTTGGCAATTTACTCTGCTCCGGGCCATTTCGTTCTGGGCACGGTTCCATTGCCTCTTTCACATCTGTTGGGAACGTTCTTTGTCGCGGCGCTTCCAACACTCGTGCTTTCCGGTCTGAAAGAGATGTTCAATCTTAAATTCGTTTGAGTGGAAAGAGTGTGGGTTTAAATTGTTAACCCTAATATGGTGGTCACTTGTTTTGTTTGGAAAGGAGGATCTTGCTAAGTTTGTCGACGGAGTGATCTAACCTCTTTGGCCTCTCGGAGTGGTTTGCGACGCGTCTTTAAGCGAACTCAAGAATAGTCATCGGCTTCTGTCGATTGGCAAGTAGCGTAATAAACAATTCGTGGTTTCTTTTGTGGTTGACCATGAGTATTTCGGAATTTCTTTCGACGGGGCTAGCGAGCCAGTCCTTCAGGACAAAAGACATCTGGCGTTAGAGTGAAGCCAAAAATCGTCGAGGTAAGCTCGGCTGAAATGAAGCACTGATGGTACAAGATATTTCCTTTGGGGAGCAAGCGATGGTGGCGCAGAGAACGCCCGTTTGGATTCTTGACTTAGCAAAGAGGGGGAGGTGATAAATGGAACACAAGGATCCATTTATAGAGAAACTTCAGGTCATAATTCGGTTTGCCGTCCGTATTCTGGCCGTTATGATGGTTCTGGTTATACTACTTGGCGTCTTGGATGTGGCCTGGACCCTATATCAAAAACTAATCAATCAGCCTGTATTCATACTAACAATCTCTGAAATATTAGCTACTTTTGGCGCCTTCATGGCGGTGCTAATTGCCATCGAAATATTCGTAAACATCACAATCTATCTTCGCGACGATGTAATCCATGTTAAGATAGTGGTTGCGACGGCGCTCATGGCCGTCGCACGAAAGGTCATTATACTCGATACAGAAAAAACCAGTGGACTGGATTTGGTCGGCCTGGCACTTCTAGTGGTTGCTTGTTCACTCGCCTATTGGCTGGTTCACGATATGCCGTCCTTTAGTGTTCGGTTTGGGCGAACGAAAAGCGCCGAACAATCCAAGGAAGAATAGTAGTGCCAATTCTTTTTGTCCTCAGGGAACAATGCACTCAAGACACTTATTTGTATGGCGATGAGTGGGTGAACTTCTATTGCAACATTTTGACTAATTGAGAGCATGAAAGTACGTCTCCATATCGGCGTTGCGACTTTATTCACGTTCCTCACGTTAGCCGTAACAACAATGCTTGTTGCCATTCTTTATTTTGGCAACAAGGAACTGGCCATTCGTACCGTTAAAGAGAGGATGGTCGAGGCCAGAAGTCAGTCAGTCGATGAGATGCTAACCGTAGTACGTGGAGCGGGAAGTGTCGTGTCTTCCGCGTCCGTCTTTCTTTCAAATTTTTCGGAGTATGCTGGCTCACGTGCAGGTTTGGACGTGCTCTATTCGCAGATTCAAGGCAATGAGCACTACTATGGCTTGTATTTTGGAGAAGAGAAATCCGGAGACTTTTATCAGAATATAAACCTTCCAAAACACTGGAAAACTTTTGGACCAAGCGCGCTGCCAGTGCCGGAAGGAGTAGATCGCGTCCAACGGATAATTTCCGAACAATCTGGTGAGCGCGTAGAAGCTTACTTTTGGTCGAATGGCAGTTCGTTAGCCACCCCATTTCTTAGTGGAACCACTGTCTATGATCCTCGAACGCGCCCTTGGTATCGCGGGGCGTTCGAGCAAAGCGGCGTTTACGTTTCGCCGCTTTATCAGTTTGAGAGCACAGGGCGTCTGGGCGCAACGTTCTCAAAAACCGTAGTCGACAACGACGGAAATATGCTTGGCGTCGTTGCGCTCGACATAACAATATCGGCACTTTCGCAAATCCTAGATGATATCAGGATCGGCGATCATGGTTTGGTTTTCATGCTGGATCGCGAAGGTCGCCTACTTTCGTACACCAGCACGCGGTCCGAAGGTGGAGAGCCGCGCTTCGTAAGTTCCAATACGAACGGGTCAATTGAAGGTAGTAGCAAAATTATTGACAGTGTCATTGAAAGATGGCGAACCAGTCAGCAGGATTTTTTCCGCGTAGCTCCAGCATCCGATGAAAGAAACTATATCGCATCTGTGATGCCAATTCCTGAAGTCTTCGGTGCCCAACCTACTCTCGGGCTAATAGTGCCGGAAGATGAGTTTATCGGAGAAATAAAAAGAAACACGACTCGCGCCATGCAAATAGGTGTACTTGCTTTGGTTCTGGCTGTCTCATTTACCTTTGTAGTCGCCCGTCTTTTGAGCAAAAATCTTGTTCGCGTGGCAACGGAAGCGAGAAAAGTCAGTAACTTTGAGCTAAGTGAGAACTTGAACCTGAAATCAAATATTCAGGAAGTCGCCGAACTCGGAGCAGCCATTGCAAGTATGAAAGCTGGATTGTCGAGTTTCGGTGCGTTCGTACCAAAGGAGCTGGTGCGCTCTATCCTTTCAAAAGCAGAGAGAATTAGTGTTGGGGGAGAGTCGCGCGATGTAACCCTTATGTTTGCCGACCTCAAAGGGTTTACGCGCCAGACCGAGGGACTTGAACCCGAAGTTCTGATGTCTGCTTTGTCCGAGTATTTCGAAGCAATGGAAAAAGAGATATCCGGTAATCAGGGTACAGTGGATAAGTACATTGGAGATGCCATTATGGCTCTATGGAACGCTCCACTCGATGATTCTGATCACCCTGTTCATGCTTGTCGAGCAGCTTTGGCGTGTTTACTGGCTGAGGCGAAACTCAATTCTGACAATGGAGCGTTACCCTTACGTCCGTTGCACACACGTTTTGGCCTACACACCGGTCGCGTAGTGGTCGGTAATGTCGGGTCTCTCTCAAGATTGCAATACACTGCGCTTGGTGCTGCCGTTAATTTTGCTTCCAGACTAGAAGGGTTGAACAAAGTTTACGGTACAAGGATTCTTATATCGGAAGACGTGGCTGTTCATGTCAAGAACAGGTTTTTGCTGCGCGAAATTGACTTTGTCGTGCCTGCCGGGACTAGCTTTCCTAGTCGTATCTTTGAACTAATCGCGGAAAAAGATGATGAGGGTGGTTTTCTGGTGAGCGCAGCCAAGAAACGCGAACTCGAAGAATGGCGCGCATGCTATGCCTTGTATCAGTCTGGAAAATGGGCTGATGCATTAGACGCCCTCCAGAGGCATCGAGAAATCGCAGCTAACAAGCGTCTTGTAGATGTCTTTATCGAACGTTGCAGCAGTTTTGCGTTTAAACCACCGGCCGCTTGGGATGGTGTTTACCGTTTCGAGAGGAAATGAATGAGAAGCGCAGCAAACCATCATTCCGATGGGCCTCAGGCCAATCATGCGCTTGCAATCAAATTGCCCCCGTCAAATCAGGCCAACCAAAAACGGGCATTGCTTCGGATAGCGGCGTATCTTCAGTCCGAGCCAGAAAACGGGCAACCTTAGTACCAAGTCTACCACAAGCATCGCCAGAAAGATCTAAATTCGAAGTGTTCCTCTCGTGGCGAGGATGGGAAAATCGCGGGTCATTTCACGAGAAGTCTTTAAGAGCTCTGTGCCAAAGGCTGCCGGGCTCCGGATGCTCGATATGTTCATTGGACTTTTTATGGATATGCAAACCGATGTGGCAAGGATCATCGTAAAAGAATTGCCAGGGAACGTCGCGAAAAACGTCAAAATTCTTCGCGTCAGACCAATGATAGAAGGTCGCTGGTGGTTGTGCATGACCATAAAGGTCGTATCTTTTTGCAAGCTGCCGGAAGGCCTCGTTGCCATAGATCGTAATCCCAAGGTCCGAAGCGGAATAGGATGTTCCGGTCAGGCGATACCACATTGGACGCAAAATGCGGCGTTTATATTCAAGCCAGTCTGGCACCAGACTATCCTGCTCAAGTAGACGCTCATATTCTCCAATAATCGGGTTTCCGGGGGGAAGGTAGAAAACAGATGCGCCGATTCCGCCGGATACCTCTCGCACGAAATAGACGTCATCTGAAGGATATTCAAAGGGGCGAAACATCAACACATCACTATCAAGCCACAAACCTCCGCCAGCCCGTTGCAGAAAGACCCTGAAAAAATCACTGAATTGAACAGTTGGCAGCCAGGTAGCTTGATCTTTTTTCGCCACAGGCACCAGCCGCTGGACTAACGCCCGATCAAGTACTTCGTTGCCGTCCCTGATTTCGACGCCAGGCGGTGCATTCGGAATGTCCCCATAGGTGTATAAGGTGACAGGCATATCTGTGGCGAGCATTGAAGAAATACAAACCCGGTCAACTAACCTCAAAGGGCCGTCGAACCACATTGTGGCCAGCTTGTTCGCCATTTTTTGTTTTCCTTAAGCCTGATAAAAGTAGCTTTCCAAAGGATAATCTACAACCGGACCTGGTGTCTTGTACTAACCGATTTTATTGTTGGATGTTGTGGTCAAGGCTTGGTCCAAATAACAGCCGCTCGTCAGATCGGAACGAAGAGCCGCTCCGAGCCATTTCTTGTTCCCCCTTCTCGGCAAAAGTAGTGGCCCAACTCTAGGGGGCAAAGACACCGTGGCATCCAAATGAGTTAACCCATACTAGACATTTGCACATAAGCCCGGCCTAATAGGCTTTGCTTTTATCTAACTGAGTTAGCTACCCATGGTGCAAGGATGTGGTTTTCTTTCCTCGCCAAGCGACTCTTGCTATCAACTATCAGCCTACTTTGCGTCTCAATGTGTTTTGATCTCGACATAGGATAATTCGTACCTCCAATGGAATGGAAACCGGACAAAGAAGGAAAACCCATGCGCTTGCTATCTGTACTTATTGCAACGGCTCTTTTCACAACCGGAGCGGTTGCTCAGACAATCGAAAGGATAACAAAAAACAACGAAATCCGATTTGGTTTTCGAACAGACGCTGCGCCACTATCTTACCTCAACGATCAAGGTCGGCCGTTTGGATTGTCACCGTTAATCTGCGATCGGGTCGCGCAGAGTCTTGCGAAGAAGCTTGAATTAAAGGAATTAAACGTCCAGTTCATTCCGGTCGACGCCAAGGATCGTTTCGACAAAATTGCCTCAGGAGAAGTCGATGTGCTTTGTGGGGCTGCAACCATAACACTTTCCCGTCGCGAAGTTGTTGATTTTTCGATTCCAATTTATGTCGACGGCACGTCCATATTACTGCCAATCGAGGCCGAGGGCACCATGAGTGCGCTAGCGGGTAAGAGGGTTGGCATGAGAAGCAACACAACAACAGAGGCATCCGTTCTCAATTCCTTTGAGGCGGCAAGTATCGATGCAAATATGGTACGGTTCGCCTCACACCCAGACGGCATCAAGGCGCTGCGAGACGGCGAAATCGATGCGTATTTTGCAGATCAGTCGATTTTATTAGTCAACTACATTGCTGCCGGGCTAAAGGGCAAATTCAAGTTATCCCAAGAAATATTGACGATAGAAAAGCAAGGATTAGCGATACCGAAAGGAGATTATGATTTTCGATTGCTTGTAGATCGAATTTTGTCAGAGATGTATGCTCAAGGTACAATGGAGGAGATTTTCCGTATTGCCTTGCCGGGGATAGAGCCCAGCGAAGCATTGAAAGCTCTGTATGTTATCGCCCCTACCAATCCTTGACACGTATCGCATAAAACAGTGCTTTTTTGCGTGTCAATTTCGCGCTGCGATTTAGGCTGAGATACCTGCAGAGCAAACGTTGGACAAAGTTAAATCAAGGTCTGCTATCGGAAATTGATAACCCCCTTGATGAAATCTTCGAGGGGACCGCAGTCGCTAAAGCCAGCCAGATTAGGGGTCAGGCCGCATTCTATTCAACATTTACGGCTTGGGCTGTGTGCGACGGTCCACCGATATTAGTGTCTACGCGTACAGACGACTGAAAGTTATGAACCGATGGGGGGCTAAAAATCAGGGCATAAACACTTCAACTAAATTCGCGTTTAGTTTGTAAGTGGACTCCACGTTTGCCTGGCCGTCGTAGAATACAACATCGCTAATTCTGCTTTCAGCTAACAGTTCGCCTTCGATCCAAAATGCTTCGAAAATCGACTTAAATTCAACGCCGCTGGGGTAATCAACATGAATGATCTGGTTCGGCGGCTGCGAAGGTGTGTGAACGCAAGATCCAGCGACCGGGACAAATAGGAACTCAGTGACAACTCGTCCACTGAGTGTAAGCGGCACTATGTACCCAGGCAGCTTGATCGCCGTACCCAGCTTTTCTAAGTTTGGACCACGCCCGATTGAGTTGTTATGCGCAATGATCTTTCGGCGCTCGAGCATCAGCTTTTCAACGTCGATTTCATTCGCCGCGAGAACACCTGTGGCTGCATTGTATTCTTTGACAAAATCAGGATCAGAGCGCGTAGCGGTTCCGGACGTTCGCCAACGAATTTGCGTTCTCATTGCGTTCAACAACGGATCCGGCAGGGTTTCAAATGGGGCTTCCAGAGACTTCAGTGTTGGCTTCAAGTCAAGCCAGCTATCCGCTACTTGTTTCTGAATAGATCTATCCAGCGCAGTGGAGTTTGAAGTGTCAGAAAAGTCATGCGCGCGCCGAGACATGTCAAAACGCTTCGCCCCTGAAGGAGAGGTTTGGACAGCAGGTTCTGGCGAACCTTGGGCAACCTCTGCCTGAGCAGCATTCACATCTGCGAACGCACATACAAAAACTATCAGAGCGATCAGATTGCTTGTCATTTCAGAGCTCTAAAGTTTCCTATTTTAGTAGCATTGCAGCCTAGTTCATCGCACTGGCCCAATTTGCGAAGGTACGTTTATTGCCGCGTTTCAAAGACCATCTTCATATGTGAATACTCCGCCCTTCATCGTGGCGACAATCTTCACATCCGCGATGTCAGAAGGAAGCACCGAGAAAAGGTCGTCTTCTAGAATAACCAGGTCAGCATACTTGCCAAACTCCAAGCTTCCGATCTTGTCCTCCATCCTCGCTTCATACGCACCACCAAGCGTTGCGGCGTATATACATTGGTCGAGCGTGAGGGCCTGATATACCGGTGGGAAGATACGATCATCGTCCGGATTAGACGGATCGCGCCGTGTAACGGCTGCTTCACATAGTGTTAATACACCCATGAGGCTAGGATCGGTGCTGGGAACGTCTGCGCCTATACTGACGGGTGCGCCCGCGTCCATCAAAGTGCGGATGCGTTGAAATTCGGAAACCGTCCTTTCAAGGCCCATGATTTCCATGGCACCGTCAAGCCCACCGCTCCAAGTCGTGCCCCAAATCGGGGTGATATTGGACAGGATATTGTGCTGTATGATGCGTTCAATTTCATCTGGATGCGCAAAAGCTAAGTGTTGAAGCGAATTGCGGGCTTCGGTGTATCCAGCTTTCTGAGCGTTGACATATGAGTCAACAGTTTCGCGAACGGTTTTTGAGCCATCAACATGCACAGAGACGTCAAGCCCGGCTGCGTTTGCTTTGAGGACAATTTCATCGGTGAGGGCTGCTGATACACCTCGCACCGCCTTTTTTTCAGGCAGGTCCAGCCAAGGCTCGAGCATGACCGATGCATGGCTTGTGTGAACCCCTTCCGGGTGTATCTTAATTCCAAGCACGCGAACTTCATCGTTGTCGAATGAAGACTTCAGTTCCAAAGTATTGGCCACCGCATCGTCGGCATTGAAATCGTCACCTTTGACAAGGGTCATCATCAACGTACGAAGCTTGAGTGTGCCTTCGTCAGCTTGTGCTTGCAGGATTTCCAATGCCTTTTTAGTGTCATCTTTGTGTTTAGCCTGAGACTTGATGTTCGGTGTCACTAGGCCTTGGTTAATGTAAGTGGTGTAGCCAAATTTCGCGGCCAAATCATAAAGCTCTGTTTGGCTCTCTGGGATCATCGTATCCGGCTGCCATGCACCAGATTCCACATAGGCCCCCATCCACGCAAATTCTTTCGCGTAGCCCGTTGGGTTACCCTCGCCATCTCTTACAAAATAGATCAAACCCGGAACTGGGTCGGGGGTGTCTTTGTTCACGCCTCCCATTTCCATAGCTTTGGTGTTCAGCCATGCGTCATGAATGGTGTAATCTTGCAGGAACACGGGTCTGTCAGGAACGATTGCATCCAAATCGGCAGCCGTGAACTCACCGCCCATCAGAGTCGCGTTCCATCCAATGCCACGGATAAACTCCTCGTCGGGATTGGCGTCCGCATACTCTTTAATTAACTTGAGATAATCCTCTTTGGATTGACCAGAGCCCAATTGGACACCCAATTGCGTCCACCCGGATGCGACAAGGTGTTCGTGGCCGCTGACAAAGCCCGGCAGAACCGTTTGTCCTTGAAGATCGATGACCGTTGTTTCTTCTCCAATCAGGGATTGGACTCCATCATCGGAACCAACGTAGAAGATTTGCGTTCCCATAATAGCAACTGCTTCAGCCTCAGGCCGTGATGCATCCATAGTGTAGATGTTGCCATTCAATAAGACGGTATCAGCGGTTTGGGCTACAGAGTTTGTGGCGAAAGAGGTCAATAATCCGACTGCTATCATCATCCACTTCATCATTCGCACTCCCAATCCGAAGAAAAGACTAATTGAAGCATGAAACATAATGTCTGCATGTCAAATAAATTTTCTTCGCCTCACTCCTTGTCAGAGGGCTCAGCAGCCAGACGGTCAAAAGTTCACTGACACAGAGCGAAATGGCCGATTTTCTCAACCAAACGAGCGAAGTGCAAAAGTTCAAATGGTGTTGGAAAAAACGAGTCACACAGATATCGCGACCAAATGGAAATTTCACAAAGGTTGCAGGGCACAAGCATCCCTCAAAGTGTAGCGGGCAGCAAAGTCTTTCAGTTCGGAGACCTCCAACTGTCCAGACAATATCCGGCCCCCGCTCCTTCCCCCCGTCATGCGGGAGAAGGCCCTTCGTTTTCAGGTTCGTATCCGCGCGATGCCTTTTGTCGGAGGCCAGCCGCTTCCCCGCAGGCTTCTCACCTGCCCCGCTTTGACCGCGCACGGTCTCGGCGGTCCCCGGTCCGACGAGTGTCTGAAGACGCCCGTCGGCCGGTGGGTTCCGTAGTCGCGTTTCTGCACCGGGCCAGAAGGAGCCGCGTCGGTGCGGGATGGGGTAGTCCCCGAACCATAGTTCACTATTGGAGGCCGGTCGTGAACGTACCGTGGTCACCGCTTTTTTTGATCGTTTGCGAGGGAAAGCAGCAAGCATAAACCGGGCGCAACGGAGACGAGGAGACCCGTCCCGGCCCGGAACGTCCGATTTTTCGTTCTTGCTGACTAAGTGTATTGATCTGTTTTTTTGTTCCTTGTGTTTCGCTCGTCCGCCAACTTAAAAAGCCGCAGCTGTCTCGAAGCGCTGTAGCCTATCAAAAGCGCGGGCGTTTTGGGTCAGCGCTTCAAGTCAGAACCTGGTACCAAATTGTTCTCTTCCTGTTCTTTTGTTTGTGTGCAACGTTTGAATGGATCGCCTTGTGTCATCCAGCCCGATTTTTCGGCAAGCAGAGTTGCTGTGATGCACATTGGCTTTTGGACGTGTGGCTCGAATGCAGAGTGTACAAAGCGGAGAATAAGATGAGCGCTGACTTGGACGCTGGCCTGAACGATCAAGGCGACGTTGAAGATGATGAAGGTGACTATTCGGTCTACCCGCACATGGATGGGATCAAATGCTCGCTGTCATGGAAGCTCGGCAGTTATGGCGAACGCGGTACTCTCTCTGATGACATGATCGAGAGCTTGGCCGAACGGTTTGGCCTGCCAACTCAGCTCGTACGCAAACTCTCTGTGCTTCTTGGGAACTGCCTCAATAACGACGACGACATCGCAATCAACCTGACTGAGGTCCGACGCTCGCAAGCGATTGAACGAGGTCAAAAGTACCTCAAGCAACTTTTGCGGAAAGCCAAACAGAGTTCCATTGGTCCCCAAGAGCTCCGGAACGCATTGGGCTCGCTTTCGACTTGTTTCGCGTCGACGCCAGAAGACGCAGGCCTTCTTCCCCAAGTGCTCGACAAGCTTGAGACCGCAACGACACTTACTCAGGATGTCATCGATGACATTCGACGCATCCATGGGACACCTGGTGCGATTGCGGAGATGTCGCCCCGGGACAAGCGGTTCTCGCGCGACAAACGCCGTCAGTACATTGTCGAGAGCTGCTGTTACATCTGGAAAGATGCCGGTCGCCCCCTAACCTATACGACATACTCAGACGGTCGCCCCGGAGGACAACGGCAAGGTCCGCTCGTCAACTTTATCCAGGCTGTCGTGAAGATGATCACCGAGCCGGGGCAAATCCTGAGCGGTGAGACGATCCGCGTGGACATTGACGGTTTTCGCGACAAGCTTGAGCGCGAAGAGCAAGAGCGTTGGGCGCCGCCGGAATTGGGCAATCAATACACTTAGAATGAGCAAGCCCGCGTTGTCATGGTCATGGCATGACACGCGTTCCTGCCATATCCCCTTCTGACGACCACGCGCACAAGCAGGTTGAGACAGCGATTGACCAGTTGGTCCGATTGCTGGCTGCCCAGGCAGTACAGGAACTGGGCCGGGACGCCTCTGACCAAAAGGAGGCGCATCAGGATGCCACAGATCAATGCCAAGAAGAACCGACCCCGCAAGCTACTGACGGTGAAGGACGTCGCTGAACTGGACAATTGCTCCGAGAAGACGGTGCGCCGTGCGATTGCCGCAGGCCTGCTTGAGGTTATCCGAGTTGGCCCCGGCGGACGCCTCATCCGCATTGATCCGGCAGCTCATGCCGTCTACCGGCAGGCACAGTGCTGGTAGGCAATCGAGATCATTAATGTACATTAATGTCAATAGGTTATGACATTTTCGGGAAGAGGGCTTGCCCGTAAGTTTCTGACTTTCTGTGCTACGCTTTTCCCGAATCGGACCCCCTGTCCACACCCGTCCGCCCGAGACCCGACATGTCCAAAGGAACGTAAACCCGATGACTAGCCAGAGCCCCGTTCCGTTGAGATTGGCCTTCGTCAAAGCCGACACACCGATGTTCGCCGAGCTCATCGACCAACTGCGCTCCGACAGCTCTCTGTCGGACGGACGCCGCCGCGACATGATCTCCGGTCTGCGCCGCGTGGCCAAAGCCCTTGGGCTGCCGCCAGAGGATGTGCCCTGCGACAGTCGCTGGTTGCAGCCCCGTCTGTCCAAAGTCACACCGGCAGCACTCGGTCTTACACCGAAGAGTTGGCAAAACGCGGTGAGTGATGCGCGTGCCGCCCTCGCGCATTTCGGGCTGGTGGAACGGCGCTTCAACCGGATCGATGATCTGTCTCCCGATTGGCAAGCGCTCTGGGCGAATGTATTGGCGTCCGGCGACAAGACATTGCAACCCGCACTCTGCCGCTTCGTGCATTTTCTGAACCGGCAAGGCGTCAAACCCGCCACTGTGCGCAAAGAGCATGCCGCGGCCTATCGAGAAGCCCTTGCGCATAACGAGATCAGCAAATCACCGGATGTCGCGTATCGGGCTGCGGTCAACGGCTGGAACCTGGCGGTCCGACGTATTTCTGAATGGCCCAAGGCCATCCTGCCTCTGGAAACGCGCCAGAAGGTCATCACCTTTCCCGTGACAGCATTTCCTACGCCGTTCCAAAGCGAGCTTGCAAAATTGATGCACCGTCTTGCAACTCCGGACCCGCTGGCAGATGACGGTCAGAACAGGGTACTCCGACCCGCGACCCTGTCCCAATACCAAAGACAGTTGGTTCGGTTTGCCTCCGAACTCGTTCACTCTGGTATCCCGATCGCGGAGATTGGCGGATTGGACGTCCTGATCAATCCGGTGATGGCTGAACAGGGTTTGCGCCAGATGTTATCGCGCACCAACAACCAGACCACAAAGATGATCAGTGAGATCGCCGCGCTGCTCCGCAACCTGGCCCGGATACTTAATGCACCCGATGACGCTCGCGATGCACTGGCCGGGCTTGCCACGCGCCTGGCGGTCAAACCTCAGAATGGCATGACCCAAAAGAACCGAAGCCGGCTGCGGGTGTTGCAAGAGGATCGGCATCAACAGCGCCTGCTGCTCCTGCCTGAACGGATTTTCGCGCGACCACGCGGCATGTCCAAACCGTATGGCTGGGCTCTGGCGCGCGAAGATGCACTCGCCATCGCCATCTTGCTGGTCTGCCCGGTTCGCGTGAAGAACCTGGCTGGCATCCACCTGGAACGCCACCTGCACCGTCCTGGTGATGGCCGAGCCTACCTGGTTCTGGAAGACGGCGAGACCAAAAATGAGCGACCTGTCGAGTTCGAGATCCCGCGTGATGTATTGCGCATGATCGACGTGCATCTCAAATCTCGCTGTCCGGAACTCTGCCCCGCGGGAACGCCTTGGCTGTTTCCCCGGAGGGATGGTCAGCATTCGGTTGATCCTGGCGTTCTGTCTGCGCGCGTCTCCAAACGGATTCGGAAGGAAACGGGGTTGGAGATGAATGCCCACCTGTTTCGGCATTTTGCGGTGATGAACTGGCTCGACGCCAATCCCGGCGGCTATGGCTTAGGGACCTCTCACACACCCGGCCGATGACCCGGTTGATGTTCATTGACGGCGTGTTGCGTATCCTCTCCGCGGCTGACCCGACACAGGACTGGTCCGCTCAGCGGAGATTGAAAGCGGGATTGAAGCGCGCCGCAGGACGGGGTGATCGGGATCGCAAACTTGGGCGTGTGTTGTCCAGCGAGGTTCTATTCAAGGCGGGAATGTCTCTAGCGACGGGTCATGCAGAAGCGGAGCCAACACCGCTGCGCCGTATGATATGCCTGCGGGATGGCACCATGATAGCCATGCTGGCTTTGATGCCGATGCGGCGACGCGCCTTTGCCGGCCTTCGGATTGGAGATCATCCGGGGCCTTATCGAACGTGTCACGGTCGAGCACACCAACGAGGGCGTTCAGATCGAACTGGAGGGTGCCCTGGCAGCAATGATTGGGTTGGCCCAAAATGAACAAAGCCGCCCTGAGGCGGCTTGTTCGACCCAAGTGGTTGCGGGGAGAGGATTTGAACCTCTGACCTTCAGGTTATGAGCCTGACGAGCTACCGGACTGCTCCACCCCGCGACGCTTTGGTGTGCCTATTGCCTATTCGGCTACTTGAGGCCAGGTATTATTTTCATCGTTTAGAGAGATTTTGGGCTTTTACTAGGTTTGGCGGTGACCTACTCTCCCGGGGCTTAAGCCCAAGTACCATTGGCGCGGCAGTGCTTAACTTCCGGGTTCGGTATGGGACCGGGTGTTTCACTTGCGCTATGACCACCAAACCGAGGAAAAGCCCTCGGTCGACTTTCTTGCTGTTCAAGAAAGCGACTATGCAGGAGGCAGCGTATTCGCTTGCGAATGCGCGGTCCTGCACGGTTGTGTTAATCAATCAGCGTTGTCCAACTCAAGGTTGGTGTATGCTTTGGTCTTGTCTTTCCATTACTGGATCAAATCAAGCCTATCGGGCGATTAGTACCGGTCAACTGAACGCATTACTGCGCTTACATCTCCGGCCTATTGACGTGGTGGTCTTCCACGGCCCTCAGGGAGACCTTGTTTTGAGGGGGGCTTCCCGCTTAGATGCCTTCAGCGGTTATCCTGTCCGATCATAGCTACCCAGCACTGCCGTTGGCACGACAACTGGTCCACCAGTGGATCGTTCACCCCGGTCCTCTCGTACTAGGGGCAACTCCTCTCAAGTCTCCTACACCCACGGCAGATAGGGACCGAACTGTCTCACGACGTTCTAAACCCAGCTCACGTACCTCTTTAAACGGCGAACAGCCGTACCCTTGGGACCTGCTCCAGCCCCAGGATGAGATGAGCCGACATCGAGGTGCCAAACACTGCCGTCGATATGGACTCTTGGGCAGTATCAGCCTGTTATCCCCGGCGTACCTTTTATCCGTTGAGCGATGGCCCTTCCACTCGGGACCACCGGATCACTATGGCCGTCTTTCGACTCTGCTCGACTTGTCAGTCTTGCAGTCAGGCTGGCTTCTGCCATTGCACTCAACGAGCGATTTCCGACCGCTCTGAGCCAACCTTCGCGCGCCTCCGTTACGCTTTAGGAGGCGACCGCCCCAGTCAAACTACCCGCCACGCAGGGTCCCGGATCCGGATAACGGACCGCGGTTAGACATCAAGAGTGCGAAGGGTGGTATCTCAAGGGAGGCTCCACGGACACTTGCGTTTCCGCTTCAAAGCCTACCACCTATCCTGCACATCACAATCCTGATGCCAGTGCGAAGCTGTAGTAAAGGTGCACGGGGTCTTTCCGTCTAACCGCGGGAAGCCTGCATCTTGACAGGCAATTCAATTTCGCTGAGTCGATGTTGGAGACAGCGGGGAAGTCGTTACGCCATTCGTGCAGGTCGGAACTTACCCGACAAGGAATTTCGCTACCTTAGGACCGTTATAGTTACGGCCGCCGTTTACCTGGGCTTCAATTCAAGGCTCTCACCTCTCCTTTTAACCTTCAGGCACCGGGCAGGCGTCAGACCCTATACGTCGTCTTGCGACTTCGCAGAGCCCTGTGTTTTTAATAAACAGTCGCCACCCCCTGGTTTGTGCCCCCAGCCCCTAGTTGCCTAGGAACCGGGCCTCCTTCTCGCGAACTTACGGAGGTATTTTGCCGAGTTCCTTCAACATCGTTCTCTCAAGCGCCTTGGTATGCTCTACCAGTCCACCTGTGTCGGTTTAGGGTACGGTCTGATGGAGGGCTATTTCCAGGAACTGCTCAGCAGCCCAACCAATCCGATAAGGTTGAACTACACCTGCAATCCGTCACATCCTCCTGGCCTAGGAATATTAACCTAGTTCCCATCGCCTACGCCTTTCGGCCTCGGCTTAGGGGCCGGCTTACCCTGCTCAGATTAGCTTTAAGCAGGAACCCTTGGACTTTCGGCGAGAGTGTCTCTCACACTCTTTGTCGCTACTCATGTCATCATTCTCACTAGTGATCTCTCCACCGGATGGCTCACGCCCCGGCTTCATCGAAAGAACCTATGCCTGCGCTACCGCCTATTCGGCTACTTGAGCGCGATTGCGCGCACCAAATGACCGGCGGTAAAAAAGGCAAGGTTCTATGTCACACTACGCTCTGCTACCGATGCTTACGCATCCCTAGACTTCGGCTCATGGCTTGAGCCCCGTTACATCTTCGCCGCAGGACAACTTATTTAGACCAGTGAGCTGTTACGCTATCTTTAAAGGATGGCTGCTTCTAAGCCAACCTCCTGGTTGTTTTGGTCGTCCCACCTGCTTTCCCACTTAGCCATGAATTGGGGGCCTTAGTCGTAGGTCAGGGTTGTTTCCCTCTCCACTACGGACGTTAGCATCCGCAGTGTGTCTGCCATCTAGTACTCCCGGGTATTCGGAGTTTGGTTAGGATCAGTAAGCCTGTGGGGCCCCATTACCCATCCAGTGCTCTACCCCCCGGGGTATTCGGATGACGCTCTACCTAAATAGATTTCGCAGAGAACCAGCTATCTCCGAGTTTGATTGGCCTTTCACCCCTAGGCACAGCTCATCCCGATCCTTTTCAACGGATGTGGGTTCGGTCCTCCAGTAAGTGTTACCTTACCTTCAACCTGGCCATGCCTAGATCACTCGGTTTCGGGTCTGATCCCACGAACTCATGCGCCCTATTAAGACTCGCTTTCGCTACGCCTACACCTAACGGCTTAAGCTTGCTCGTGAGACCAAGTCGATGACCCATTATACAAAAGGTACGCCGTCAGATCTCGAGGATCCTCCGACTGATTGTAGGCGTTCGGTTTCAGGTACTGTTTCACTCCCCTCGTCGGGGTGCTTTTCACCTTTCCCTCACGGTACTGGTTCGCTATCGGTCAGCAAGGAGTACTTAGCCTTCGAAGGTGGTCCTCCGATCTTCAGACAGAATTTCACGTGTTCCGCCCTACTTAATACGTCCATCAAAGCTTCCTATACGGGGCTGTCACCCGCTATGGCCACGCTTCCCAACGTGTTCTAGTCACTTATCTGGCTCGGCTGGTCCCCGTTCGCTCGCCGCTACTAGGGGAGTATCAATTGATTTCCTTTCCTCCGGGTACTTAGATGTTTCAGTTCCCCGGGTTTGCTCTTAAAACCCTATGTATTCAGGTCTTAAGTACCTGTTTAAACCCCATATTGAGTATCTACTCACAACCAGGTTGTGAGGGGATAACAATATGAAGCTTTCAGGTGGGTTGCCCCATTCAGAAATCCATGGATCAAAGCTTATTCTCAGCTCCCCATGGCTTATCGCAGAGTATCACGTCTTTCATCGCCTCTTGCTGCCAAGGCATTCACCAAACGCCCTTCTCGCGCTTGATTTGATCCAGAAAAAGAAAGACATAACATTTTGCGCTACCGCCTATTCGGCTATTTGAGCACAAGTATGTCCATCGCGATCATCCAGCTAGTAACTAAAGATGATCTTTCTTCTGAACCAAAAGCATACTTTCCCGCCTTCCATCCTGGAACCCGCGCTGCCGATGTCGGTCGGCCCCACGCAGAGGATAGAAGACAATGCATAACCGTTAAGTTATGCGGGTTAGTGTACTTGACTTGGACAACTCTGTTC
>NZ_JAEDOS010000025.1:0-2100 GCF_017872495.1 Ruegeria sp. HKCCE4148 | reverse complement strand
TGCTTACACTGATGGCGCGACAGCTGGTATCGAGTTTCTGGGCGACGAAGGCGCATTGTGACCAGTCTGTCGCGTAGCCGAAAACGGCTGCGTAGCACTGGCTTGATTTGCTGAGGCTCGACTTGGTTTGTAGAACCACTATCATTGTATTCGCGATCCTTTACCTGTTGGCGTTGATTGCATTCTTGACGGGCACATTTGGCTGGTTGGGACAGGAAAGAGACCCTTTGTCCGGGGTGTTCCTTCTGCCGTTGGGACTACCTTGGATACTTGTAGCGGACTCGATCTCAGAGTCGGCCAAACCGTGGTTCGCGGCGCTCGCACCGGTGCTCAACCTGTTAGCGCTGGTCTTGATTTGCAGATGGGCACATGGTTTGCGCCGGTAGTGAAAGCCGCGCTTATTCTCACCAAAAGGGAGGAAAACATGGGAAAAGTGATCTTGGGTATTGTGATCGGGCTCGTCCTCGGCGTGGTTGGGGCGATGACCTTAGGTGGCGGGGCCGCAGTGGGTGTCGGCGTTGCGACAGGCTTGTCCGCCGGTGTCTGCACCACATTGAAAGGAGCACAAGCAGAGAACCTGATCACCCCCGAGCAAGCGGATCAGATCCTCAATCGCGTAAATTCCGAGATGGCATCACTGCAAGGAATTGAAACGACAGACGAGGTCGTCGGCAGCGCACAGGCATGCGATGAGTTTCTATCAAAGTTGAGGGATGCAAAGTGAGGTTCCGCTTAGTACGGAACAAAACTGTAAGGACAAGCCAACAGGGAACCATCTGATGAAACTCGTTTTACTCAAACTCCTCACTCCCATGTTCGCAATCGCGGGCACTGCTGCTTTTGCAATGTCAGAAGCCGATGACGCGTGTATCGACCAATTACGGCAGGTTGGAGGACCAGACGGTCAATCAGGTACGATAGAAAGCTCAGAGTTCTCGGAAGCAGGTACGCTCGTCATGCTACGAGATGCAGGTGGAACACTTTGGCGCTGCATCGCGTACAAGGATGGAAGCATTGGAGAGATGTCGGTTGTCGAGGCGATGGATGATGGCGGTGGAGCCATTGCAGGCGTCGCCGGTTCTACCGGTAGCCAGCGTGTCAAATTCGATGTCGGTTCCACTGGCGCCGAACTTGTCGGCCAACTCGCGCCCGGAGCGTCGCAGCAATACCTTCTCGGTGCAAAGAACGAACAGTTCCTTTACGTCCGCGTTGCTCCGCGAAATGGCTCCTTGGACTACGTCATTCGTAACCCCGATGGTTCTGAACTGTTGGGATTGATGTCGGCGGACAAGGAGTATCGAGGACAGCTTTGGCAATCCGGTGATCATGTTGTGGAAGTTATCAATCGCAGCAACTCTTCCGTCGACTACAACGTAATTTTCGGAATTGAATAGGTGATCAATCAGAAACCCTGGAACGCAAGTCCAAAAAAGCGAGGGAAACACAGATGAATCCCAAGGTCCTATTGGTGATCGGCACGACGTGTATTACTGCGCTTGCAGCATGCGACGAGAGTGGCGGATCAGTGGATGCAAGTGCACCAACTGTGGGCAGCTCTAGCGATCTTTCGTCATTTGAAGGGGCAAGAGCGGGACAGGCTGAAATGGGCATCCAGAGTCTCGGATTTGAACTCATCCGAAGCGAAGGGCTCACCTCGTACTGGTTTAACACGGATACTGGTGCATGTGCTCGGATCACGACATCTGAGGGAAGGTACTCAGATGTAGCTATGCTGCCATCAGGTGACTGCTGACACATTTTTCATAAATCAAACATCTGCAAAAGGGAGCTTAAGTTTGCATTTTGATCTGGTACATGCGGCGGTCATCGTTGTCGCTCTGATTGTCACAAACCTGGCATTGAAGTCGTCCGGCGTGATCAACGAAGAAAGCAAACACCAATGGAACTGGAAAGTTTTTCTGGCCTACTTCGTGGTCGTCTTTATCATCAATCTGGTGTGGCCGATTTAAAGCTTCAGGTCGGAAAGTCTATCCCGCACTTGATACGGCTGTTGAGAATGAGCCGCTCCAATAGATTACCAAGTAGGAAGAGTTTGAGCATAACAGGCTGAAAAATAGAAAGGAGCTGGCATGCGGTTTT
>NZ_JAEDOS010000024.1:0-2275 GCF_017872495.1 Ruegeria sp. HKCCE4148 | reverse complement strand
GTATGGAGGCTGCACATGACGGTCAGAGATGATATTGCCGAAATTGAATCATGGTTCCAGCACCATCAACCGGCCTTTGCCGATGTGCCTCCGAAAGTGAAGGCCAATGTCTATCACTTTATATTGGTTTTCAGTTTGTTTGATCAAAGGCATCTCAACGCAAGTGGCAGTCGCGATGATGTCATCACCTTCATTGACCGGTTGCCCCAGAACGCCGATTTCACCCCGTACCAGCCGTATCTGGATTATTTTCAGCATCGGTACATACGCGGTGGGCAGCCCACGCATCATTATGAACTTCTGGTTGACCAAGACGATGTATCAAGTAGGAGAATTCTAGATGTCCTCGCGGGTCATTCGAACCTACCTGCCGAGAAAATCGGAGCGTTAGTCCTGATAGCGTATCGACTCCGTTGCAATCTGGTACATGGCTCAAAATGGCAAACTGGCCTCGGCGATCAGTATCATAACCTTATGAACGCGGCGCGAGTGGTGATGCTCGTGATGGATCGAGACAGCACCTGAAACAGAGTCAATTTCCCCAATTTCAGCAGCCAAATTCGATCAAAATGAGCCAAAAACAAGCCACGATCCCCAGATGGCCGTTTTTGCCATAAAAATAAGGGGTTTCAAGCCACTTTCAGGCCGAAAATTCTTCCAGGGCACTCTATAGGAGAGAAGAACGCGATTGTGCACCTAGTGCCAGCCCCTCGAAAAGGCTTAATCAGCCCTCTCCTGATACGGGGTGCGTGGCTAAGCTAGGAGCATCAATGATGGGAGATAACCATCAATGCAAAATAACAATAAACCTGCAACTGGAACGGAGGTAACCGAACAAGTTCAACGTCTGGCCAAGGCCTTCGGCGACCAGATCGTTCGCAGAGATAACAAGTTCTTCGACGTGGAGAATCTCGGAGTGCCGCTATCGCGAAACGACGTAGAGCGGATGATCCTGAACCGGGTACGAGACGAGTATTCCGACGTTCCACTGAGCAAGGAACTGGTAAAAGGCCTGTTTACCCTGTTAATCGAAGCACAACATACCGACGTCGAGCGATCCTTTCAGGTTTGGAATGGGACGGCTATCTGCGAAGCTGGAAACTCAAGTCGACTTATAAAATCGCGGGGCGCAGTCGCGGCCAATACGTGGGTTGAACCTGAATATCGGCAACTCAAGATCAATTCTTCGGAGCTTGGCATCATCGGGCAATTCTTCGATGAGTTTTTTCAGCTTGACCATGATCGAGAGCAGTTCCTGAACTGGCTGGCATGGAGCCTTCAGAACGAGGGAGAAAAGCCTGCTTGGGCACCGTTCCTGTACTCGCGTGGCAGAGGTACTGGGAAAAGCACCATGGGCCGGATCCTCACTGAACTGTTCGGCCCCCAGAACACGGTCACGCCGAACAATGTCAACAAACTCACTCAGCAGTTCAACGCCACGGTTTTGACGAGCAAGTTGATAGTCTGCGAGGAGACCCAAATCAAGCCGGGGTCGCCGCAGGAAAACGCAATCAAGACCTTCATCACAGACCCTTACGTACTGATTGAGCGGAAAGGGATTGAAGCTGAACGCGCCAAGCAGTCTTGCTGCTTCTTGTTCACCTCGAACATCTGGCCGTCATGGATCGGCGAGGGTGAGCGGCGTTATCTCGTAATGGACGTAAATCATGACGGACGATCTGGAGGTTCTCGCGCCAATGAGTTTTCGAACCTCGTCGGTCAGGTTCATCAGTTCCTTGATGATCCGGCGAACGTGGCCCGTGTCTATAATGCCTTGATGCAGAGACAACTGCCCGAAGAATTCAGCGCCAAGAGCCTTAACATCGCTGACCATCAGACCCCGACCATGGAACGCCTGCATCAGACCAGCCGAGACACCATCGTTGATCGGTTGGAGGAAGAACTGAATGCTAGTGGGCTCGTCGCCCTGCCTGAAGCGGGAGTGGTTGAGTTCGTCCAGACGAACCTCAAAGGAAACATCAACCAAACCAAGCACCTCATGGATGAGTTGGACTGGCAGAAGACCAAGGCCAAGTGGGGTGGCAAAGACTATCAACGCGCGATTTGGGTTAAGTCCGGCTATTGGATCGAGCGGGGTAAAATCCATGGTCCTGACTTTGAGCCAGTGAGCATCAACGATCACATTGCTGGTGACAGCCGGTTCGACGAAGTGGAGATCATATGATGGATGGTCAGCACTTCTTCTTGAGAGACGACTGCGAAATCTGGTTGCAGTACATCATGGACACCCACTACGAGGAGGCCCTTTCGAGGG
>NZ_JAEDOS010000023.1:0-2769 GCF_017872495.1 Ruegeria sp. HKCCE4148 | reverse complement strand
CTTATCTGCGGTGCCCAATTACAGTTTACTCCCAATCACCAGCAGACGAGCGCCACGTCTTTGCTTCCGCATCCCAAACACTGGCTGTTGCGCAAGGCGTCGGGTTTATTCCGTCACAATTAGTTCCGTGGACATCTGCAAGGACAATGCGTTGACGCCCGAATTCGACGACCGTCCAGCCTCGATTGAGCAAGGAGTGAACTTCCTCTTCAATCAAGAAGTGCGACATGCATCCACCAGTTCCGCAATAAAGAGATGCAGCACTCGAACACGCGAATCCAGATTCATTCAGAACCCAGTCGGGTTGTAGATCTCCGTCGAGATCGACCCTCTCAACCGCACCCCAATCTAAGTCAAACTGACCGTCGTTGAACTCTGCGCAGGCTTGTTCTGCCAGATCAACCTTCGCCTGCAAACCAGTTGGAAGTTGCGAAACATCAGCCGCGACAGCTGGTGAGGTCCATACTGGGCTCGAAACCAGCACAATCCCGGAAACCAACCCTTTCAACAGGCCCACTAATTGGGAAGCCGGTTGGAGGGTGGCATCAATTGCACTGATCATACCTGTAGTCCCCGTATTCCAGCCAGTTTGCCGAACCTTCGCTAAAAATTAGAAACTCGGACCTGTCTTCCCCAAGCAGGGCGACAACAAATCCGGTCGGCGGCTCAGAGTTTCCGAAAAAGCTGTAGGCTGTCATGGCTCTGATCGACTCGCCGTTGACCGTTACTCGCGCGTCCCACTCTCCTTCCGGATTGTCCAAAATTACAGGTTCGATGACTCGCTCCACCGCTCCGCCACCACAATAGACGATGCCTTCGGGGGGTTCGTAGGAGGCCCCCTGGCTAGCACCTGAATCGCAGGCGGAACGAAGGGACTGAATTGCCGCGCTGGAACCTTTCAAGTCAAAGATTCCGTAGCTAACATCTTGATCAATCATGGACAGATTAACGGATGCATTGGCTGCAAGCTGGTCCTGTACAAAACCATAGTCCTCTTGACTATTGAAACTGACCTCGACGGGATAGTTGTCGACGATCTGCACGGCAGCGTTTTCTGCGCCAACCTGAAATGCCCCAACTTCGGTGGTGCCGTTCTTCAAAAAACGAATGGAAAACCCCTGCTTCTCCACAATGTCCTGGCTGTCCTCATATCCAGCCGGAGCAAAGCGGATACGGTCACACTGAAGTTCCAGCGTCATGTTTCCGGTTTGAATAAATGCATTGGGATCAGGGCCGGAGTTGACCGACCACTCCGCCGATGCTGAGGTCGCAATTGCCATCATCAAGGCTCCAATGGAAATCGTTTTGAACCTCATTTTTCTCTCCATGGTGTTACGTTTCGCGCAGTCATTCAGCAGAGATTCCAGCCTGTTGTCCGGACAACCTGGTCAGGAAACAGGTTCGCCGTATTCGTTTGCGCCTTCTTGAGAAGGTCGCGTCAGCCACCAGATCATCAGGATGGACAGAACCAATTGAAGAATTGAGACAACAACAATACCGGTCACGCCCAAAACTGCCGCGGGTCCTCGCAATGCATCGGGGTTTTCGGCCCCTTGCTCCAATGCCGAGAAGAACGCCACGCCACCCAGCATAACAAAAAGCGTTGTAATGCTGAGCGCCATCGGCAGCAGCAAGTACCAGCCAGGTCGCCCTGTATCATGCAACCTCCGCCAACCGGCGGCCAGCATAGGGATGATAACGGCCAGTTGGAAAACAGAGGACAGAACTCGAGATCCTTGCCCTGTTTCTGGGTTGGTCCCGAATATGATCGCATCCACCACAGCTAAAGCAGAACTCACGAGAACCACAAACAAGAAGAACCACCAGTATTCTGAGCGCATAGCCCGACCGGAGAACTGGAAGTATTTCGAGAAACACGTTTTGACGGCTTCAACAAAACCCATTTTCAATCCTTTCTTGGTTTCTGCGCGACCTCAGAACGCCTCGCCGACCCAAAAGAACACATTCGCCCTCATGGGTGCTCCCACCTACCTTTTTGTTTGAGGGCAGACGCCTATCGTACGAGAGCGTAATGAAGTTTACGCGCGGAAAAAATGTTGATTTATTAAAAATTAGATTCAAACATGCGAATTTGACACAACTTTCATTTTACCTCCGTTGTGATCGCTGTCGCCCGACTTGTCGGGCCCTACCGGCCGCTGGAGTGAGTGCTGGCGGTCGGAAGGCACTTTACACGGATCAGTCGTTGGGAGAGCGCGATGCTTAGACTTAATGTACTCGCCCTCTTTCCAGAGTTTGCTCTAGCTTTTGCCAGTGATTTCATTCGGCCATCCCACGTTGTTGGAGGTCTTGGCAGTCAAAGTAATAGTGCTCTGCCCGCCAAGCCCCCCCGCGGCAAGTTTTGGGAAAGGTCGTCACAGGAACGTTGTCTGTTCTGTCGGCTGCCCAAAGGCGAGAGCCTCAAACAAGCGCATCCAAGTTCATTAACTTCAACAGACTCAGAGGGAGAAGAAAATGACCAACAAGATGGTGATGATTGCAAGCGCAACTTGTTTTGCACTGCTCGCGGCCTGCGACGACACGGGTACATCCAATGCGTCCGCCGAACTCACACCCGCTCAACAGGCGTGTTTGCGAGATGTGGCCAAGACAACGAACAATTCGCAAGTCGTTGTGCTCTCATCCGCGTTTAGCGAAGCTGGAACACAAGTTACTGTCGGTGTTGGTGAGGACCGTGCTCCTTGGAATTGCATTGCTTACACTGATGGCGCGACAGCTGGTATCGAGTTTCTGGGCGACGAAGGCGCA
>NZ_JAEDOS010000022.1:0-4171 GCF_017872495.1 Ruegeria sp. HKCCE4148 | reverse complement strand
TCTGCAATCGCGCTCGCCGCACTCGTTATCTTTTGGCTATGAGTCCTGAGCCTAGCGGTGCTAGCTTGGCGACCAAGGAAACTTCCTTGACTCTATGCTGACCAGGACCCACAAAAGTGTATTGGTGAAAGTCACTCGTCGCCGCGATGCTGCCGGCTACGATGATCCAATGGCCTTCAGACTAATTGTAGCATGTGCCCCAGCGTAGGAACGGGTTTCGCTGGGGTCTTCGCTATGAGCTCGTTCCTCGCAAGCATTCGCAACTGTCACCTGACAAGCCCCAGTCATCGCGTGACCCGTAAAAGAAGGCGCCGTATGAACAGCACATGGCTCATAAATTGCGTGCTTGATGCCCTATAGATCAGGTCTCAGGCTCCGTTTCAATCAGTCGTTCATCGTGTTTACGCGCTGCATTCTTTGTTTGATCCCGACACTCTTGGTGTTGCTCTCAGGAACGCAGCTTCCTGCCCAGGTCGCAGGCAATGCCGATGGATCGGTTTGTGACGAAGGTTTCGAGAACAAGAACGGATCGTGCCAAAGAATAGACCTACCGGAAAACGCATATTTGACGGGTAGCTCCTATGGCAGTGGCTGGGAATGCAATCACGGTTTTCAGAACGTCGGAGAACTCTGTGAGGAGATAAGAGTTCCTGAAAATGCCTATCTTGCATCGACCGGAGATCAGTGGGAGTGCAATCGGCTGTTCCAGCGTGTCGGAGATAAATGTGAAGAAGTGATTTCGCCTCAAAATGGGTACGTCGAAACTCGGTTTGGCGTGCAGGAAATACACTGCAACTGGGGATTTCGTAAGGAAGACCAGGATTGTGTTGCAATAGAAGTCCCAAAAAACGGTCGTCTGAGTGACAAAAGAAGCTCGGATGGTTGGGTATGCCTCAGAGGTTACAGGGCAGCGGAGAGCGGCTGTGAGCCTGTGGCTGTTCCACAGCATGCATTTCTTGCACCTGAAACTTATTCCGGATGGAAATGCGAACGTGGTTTTCGAGCAGAAAGAAGCCAATGCACAGCGGTCATACTCCCTTCAAACGCGCATTTGAATCGAAGAGGTGATGGTTGGGAATGCAATCGGCCGTTCACGAGACAGAACGATAAGTGCACCGAAAATGTGCCGCGACAATAGGTTGGTGGGAACCAATACCTCCTGACATATCCGGAAGGACGAATCCGTGAACCATAACTCGATTGACGAAAACCTGGGTAAAATACTCAAAGCCGAAAAGGCGCAACGCTGGTCCTACAGCATAAAGATGTTTGTCGCATTGGCGATGATTGTTGCGGCCATAATTGTGGTGGTGTTTCTCTGATGCGTAAAAGCACCCCTCAGGTTAGCCTCCGACACCCAAAATCGGCAATTCGCGACCTAGAACAAAGAGCATTTCAGGAACGCAGTGTTCGTAAGTCGCGGAACGCTGACGTAGCCGGTGTGATTGAGGAACAGTTTGGCAAGTACTTGATTAAAGCCGGCATTCTGAGCGGTAACAGCGTTGCGCGCGCATTCCCCAAGCCACCAGCTAAAACGCAGGCAATGATTGCCGATGCAGTTGGTGAAACACCAGAGTTGGCCATTGAAGCCTTAAAAGGAATTCTCGAAGAACGAGACAGGAAACGTAGCGGTCAACGACGTTTGGAAGGAAACTCCGGCACGCTCGTTCCCAGTGCAAGAGAATATGCAGAGGCATTGCGCCAGATCAGGCTCACCCCTGCGCAGGTCACAATGCTCAAAGCACTTACTATCGCGGGCAAGGACGGTCTGACTATTGGTCACTTGTCTCAGGCAGCCGGTTACAAATCGCGCGAGGCCTCCATCAAGGTTTTCAAGAAAATCGGACTATTGATCGCAGAATATCTGGAACTGGACCTACCCGAAGCCGGATCGGTACAGAATGATGGCGCCGCTCAGGTCCTAGCATTTTCTCACATCGAAAGTGACGATGAGCCAGCAACTTGGATTATGCATCAGGAACTGCGCGACGCTGTTCGTTCGGTTCTATGACGTACGTTCCAGCCCCCGCTTTTGTAGAGAACTCTGAACCGGAACAAATGCACGAAAGGTTGCACACGTAGCTTATGCTTGAGAAGAAACCATACCCGCTCGACCTGATCTATGTACCTGTGAAGCGTGCAAAAACACTTGATCAGCAAAAAGTCCTGACGCTGGCCGAAGATATCCTGAAGAACGGCCAGAAGACCCCGATTCAGATACGCGCGGACAACAAGAGGTTCGTGCTGATTGAAGGCCTTCACCGACTAGAGGCCATTCGCGCCCTCGGCGGTGATACTGTCGACGCCTTTTTGGTGCGCGCCAGATTACACTAAACTCTTGTTGGGATTGGCGTTCGACAAAGCCTGAGAAAACGTCAGCAGGCGCTGACTTTCTTCATCCCAAAGATGCAATCGTGCGCAATGAAGGCTCTCATATAGAGTAATACGCTGGCAATTTTCCAACTCGGAATGGTCACGCAAAACCTCGTTTAGCCGATAAAACGGTATGCGGCTGGCAAGGTGGTGAACATGGTGCACACCGATATTGGCAGAGAACCACCGCAGGATGCCTGGCAGGGCGTAGTGAGAACTTCCATAGAATGCGGCGTTCTGAAGATTCCACACTTCTTCCCGCTCCCAAGTCGTGTGTTCAAACTGGTGTTGAATATAGAATAGCCAAATACCAATCGATGCGGCGACGATCATGGTTGGAAGGAATACAAAAACCAGTACATCCAGGCCTCCGGTCCAAAAAATCAGAGCCAGGACCACTGCAATCGCGGCGTTTGTTCCCATAGCACTTGCCCAATTCAGCCAGCCTGACCGCATGAAACCAAAGGGCAAGCGATTTTGAAAAAAGAACGTGTAGACCGGTACTATACAGAACAGGAAGAAGGGGTTCCGGATTAACCTGTAAGCGGCACGCCCGAACCAATTCCGTTTCAGGTATTCCTCAATGGTCAATGTAGGAATGTCACCCATACCACGCCGATCAAGGTTACCGGTTGAGGCATGGTGAATCGCATGGCTTTGCCGCCAGACGTCATAGGGTGTCAGGGCGAGAACACCCAGAACCCGGCCGGTCCAATTGCAAACGGTGCGGCTTCTAAAGAAAGATCCGTGACCACAATCATGCATGATGATGAAGATACGCACCAGAAATGCGGCGTTCAGGATGGCCAATAGAACAGTGACCCAGATACTAAGGGATAGCGCAAACCACGCTGCGCCCCATAGCGCGAAAAAGGGGATGACAGTGATTGTCAGTTCAATAACGCTACGCTTCGTATCGGGCACACGGTATTGCGCGAGCGCCCGGGTCAATTCCTGCTGTTGCAACTGACTTGTTCTCCAAGGGCTTTTAGCAGCCCATTGTGCAAACGGGCACCCCATAAGGGTGCCCGTAAAAGGTCAGGCCAGTGCCAGATTGGCGGCGCTGTCGCGCCCGTCACGGCCAGCTTCGACGTCAAAAGTGACCTTCTGGCCGTCCTTCAATTCGCTGATGCCGGAACGCTCAAGTGCTGAGATGTGCACGAACACATCGCGCTTGCCATCTTCAGGTTCGATAAAGCCAAAACCTTTGGTCGAGTTGAACCATTTTACTGTGCCATTTGCCATGGTGGAAGTCTCCTAATACTTGCCGCCCGCATTATTGCGGCGACTCGGCGTGGTCGGTCTGAATCGAAAGACTGAACGCCGAGTTTGGGAGACAGCAGGTCGAAAAAGAAAAACGTAAGCCCTGTGTATATGGACTTCGAGTACACACGATACAAGCCTTGATACAACGGAAAGCAACAGAAGATCTAAGTCTGCCCAGCCCAATTTGGGACAAAGATAAGCAGAACCATTGCTCTGTGGTTCGGAAATCAGAGGTCGGCTTCCGATAAAACCTGCCGAATGCGTATGCAGCAAATTGATTGCTCAGGCACGGCAGGTAGGGCTCACTGTCCGAAATCGCCGCGTGCTTCAAGAACACCGCGGCAAGGCACAAATGTTCATTGAGTGATTGAAACATTGCTAAATCAACGAGTTGACCTCTCTAACGAACGGTAGATTCTGCGCGGCCCGAATCTTGGGTCATGCTGCGTTGGCATAGGGCGACTGCGAGCCTCAAAGGGCTCTGTTGCGAAGTTTCTGACAAAACGAAGAGTTGACACCGAACCCGCGGCCT
>NZ_JAEDOS010000021.1:0-8123 GCF_017872495.1 Ruegeria sp. HKCCE4148 | reverse complement strand
TCGGTTCCGGGTGCTGAAGACTGGTCGCTGGTGCTGGTGGTCGGGGGCTTTGGTGGGGCTGGTAATTATTCCTTCCTTCTTAGAAGTTTGGGCATTTGGAACCACGGGTCTTTCGGCAGGAAGTCCTCCACATGCTGAATAGCAAGCTCCTCCATTTCATGAAACTGCCCATCCGCGCTGGCAATCTCACGCAACAGGGAGACGACTTTATCACGAACCTTCTTGTGGTTGCAGTCCTTGCTTTCCAACGTGAATTTTCGCAGTGCTTCGGTAAGTTGTTGCAGTGTCAATTCGTCCAACTTGACCCGAAAAACATCGAGAGCAGCGTCCACGAACTGCTCATCGTAACCCCAATCATCGACAAAGTATGAGCGGATCACCTCAAGTTCTTCGTCGGTTATGTTTCCGTCGGCAGCAGCAACCTTCAACGTAAGAGGAGCGAGTAAGTCAAACAGTCCCACGGCCAAAACATCAAGCGGCGTGTTTATGAACTTCGGAATGACTTCTACACGCTCATCATCGAGCCCCTTCATCAGCCGAATTATCCCGTAGTAGGCCCCACCGGAAACGACACTGGCCGCTATAATCCATCCGATCGGAGTAACTGCGGCTGCGATTCCGAAAAACCCAAGAATACTCGTTGCTGTCGTTCCAAAAAACGTAGAGGCGACAGTAGCTGATCCGGCAACCCCAGCTCCCGCTGCAGATGCCCCCGCGATGTCCCAAAGTTCAAAGGCAGCGTTTCGGAGGGTCAATGTCTGATAAGCTTTGTCCCCGATCTCTAAGCGCGCTTTGAACCGAAGTGGGTCAGCAATCACACGTTCAGTTGAATTCAACGCGGCTCGCGAAATGGCGTCAGACGGGTCAATCATTTTTCTGTCCATAATTGTTCCGGCTCCAAGACTTAGGATTTCAGTGGTTCGAAACGCGCTAAATATGTTCGAATACTTCGTTCAGCAGCTTTGTCTGCAATGTCCACGGCAACGCCCACTGTCATTCCAAAAACAACTAAAAGCGGAGTTATGACTGGTCCGAGCACCCACCCGATAATCGGGATCGAACTGACAAGTGTTCCGGCTATCGCTCCGAAGACAACTCCAAAGCTTGTGTTCGGATAGGTTTTGATGACTTCAAAAACCGTCTCAAGAATTTTTTGCCCGATTTTGACGACCGTCTCCCCCACGCGGATTACTTTCGTCGCAACCTGAAACAGAAGTACCTTTGCATCTGCCGACACTGCTAAATTGTCGATCCTTGCCTTCAGTTCTCCAGACGATAAGCCCAATGTTGCCATTGATTGGAGTTCTTCAACTGAAACATCGGATATTTCCTGAGCGACCGCCTCTCCAGTATCACTTGCTATTCCGCTAACCTTCATTGCAAACCTCTAATCTCAACTACGTAAGCAGCTATAATATCGGTATTTTCCATCACATTCTCACCGCGTAATTTCGAAGCGGCAAGAAAAAATATCAAAGTGAGCACCCCCGGCAACCCGCAAAGGGCCGCCGAGGGTTCTGTCTATGAGGGTGGCCTTCGGTTGACGACATAGTCAGCCAGCCACTGCCAGTAGGCTTCAGCATCAGGAAACCCCTGAGCTTGAGCAGCCAGATCTTCCGCTGCCTTACGGGTGCACCCGCCATCGTATTCAGCAATAGCAGCTCGTTCCTCAAACGCGTCAATGTCAGGGAAAGTCACGCCGGAAGCCGTATCTGGTCCACGATTGACCGACGTTGCTCGTCACTGATACCTGCCGAGTAAATCCCGTAGGTGATCCCATTCTCCGACCGGGCCGATTTATGGCCGACCAGAGAGGCCGTGAAGTGCTCAGGAACACCCGTTCGCTCGCATTGGGTGATGAACCACTTGCGGGTCGAGTGAAACACCAGACCCGGTCTCTCCAGATTCAGCCTTCGCCGTAGTCTCGCAAACCCCTTGGTGACGTGCGCCACGGTCAGGTCAGGGAACAGAGGGCCATGGCCAGGCAGTTGCCGGAAGGTCTCATCCAGCACCGGGTGAACCGGAACCAGTCTCTCCGCCGCGTCAGTCTTCAACAGCCGCAGTCGGTTAGGTCGAACATGAACGAAGCAGCCGAGATTGCCCTTGGCCACGAGGTCTTCCCGGAGCAGCCCGACCGCTTCTCCCGCTCGCATCCCTGACAGTAGACAGGTCAGCAGAACCGGATGTAACTCCCGGTCTTTGGCTCCCAGCAGCCGCACGACTTCCTCATCAGTCGGGACGGCATAGGGTTGAGGACGCACCTTCCGGTCGAAGAGAACAGTTCGGAAAGGATTGACCTCCAGATGCCCCTCATAGACCACCCAGTCGAGGAAGTGATTGACCTGCGACCAGATACGTCTCTGGGTTCTGGCCGTAATAGTCACCGACCCACGAGACGAGTACGCGACTAGCTGGTCCAGAGTTAGCCCCCGTGTTCGTTCTGACTTACCGATCATTGGAGACAGTTGGGCAATTGCGGACAGGAACTCTCGCCCTTCCACTCTGGTCAGGCTGCAAACCGGCTGGTCACCGTATCGGCTAGCGAATAACCCAACAGAGTATCGGACCGATTTGAACCCGCTGGGTCGTAGCTCGTTACTGCGCTTGTTCAGATAGGCCCGGCTCAGGTCACGAACCGGTACTTTCACTGGCGCTGATGGTCTGGCAAAGCTGGACCGCTCCAGATTGCACCCAGAATCCTCCAGAGTGGCCCGGAGACGGACGAGATACGACTCTGGCTGATCAACCCAATCAGGAACGTCAGCGGTGCTCTCTGGGGCAGACAGTGACTCCTCTGCCTTGCACCGAACCTGTTCCACTAGTGTCTCGAACCGGGCATTGACTTCAGCGGCACGAACGCGGGCGGTGTTTCGGTCACTGGTCTTGAGGCTCTGCTTCAGCGCCTGAGCGCCCAGCGCGAGAGCCACGTCAACGGGATAGTTGCGCCGATAGAGCCACGTATGGCCCTTCAGATAGGCATAGCGAATGTGAGCAGACATTTGTCTCCTCCTTTCAGATTTGGAATGTGGGATGGGATCAGTTGGTTGAGACGAGTCGAACGATCATCTCGAGGGCCGGTTCGCCGTAGGAACCAGCCAAAGGACCGGTGACGGCATGGCCGGTCACGCAGTCTTCAAACACCTCTTCCACGCGGAACAGATGTTCAGGAACGTCATCGAAGGCGCGGACGACCACGACGTCACCGGGGGTCAGCTCCAGCTCAGTCATCGTCGGGCCTCCACGTCCAGAGAACCGACAGCAGAACCAGCGCCGAGACAGCGGGATGAGACCGCGCGACCACCCAGAGCATCGTCGTCAGGACGGCCTTGGGCGGTGGGCGCAAAAGAAAACCCCCGACGAGAACGCCGAGGGCAGACAGGTACTTCATGGATCAAACTCCTGCAGTTGCTTCTTTATTTAGATGCAGGGGTTCTCTCGGTTTCTGGGGGGACGGACGTTCAGGGTTGCTGCGCGGATGGCGGGTTTGCGGACGAAGCGGTCGGGCCTTTAATAGCATATAAATGCCCATTTTGGCTCTGTTGACCTACGTCAAAGCGAGAAGCTTTGCTTAAGGCGTTCAATTGAATTGGTCGAGTTTCTTGTACTGTGGCGATAACGCTTCACGCAGAGCTCTAAACCGAAATGATCAGGTTGCTTGATGGAAGAAAGTACCTCACACCTTCTCAATTACGTATCGATATCATTCGGAATTTTGGCCGTCGTTCTGTTGGTCGTTTTAACGCTGGGTTTTTTGGGGGTCGTCCAGTTACCTGTAAGATACATAATTGTTAAACGTAAAGTTCGGAAAGATCCATATTCCGAGGCTTCGTTTGAACTTGTGCAGAAATTCTTTGAGCTAGGAAGTTTCAGTTTTATGTCGATCAGCGTATCAGCAGCTGGGATGGGAATACTCATACTGATTTACAATGCAGGCTTGGTGATTTTCAGCAGTTCTACGCTCTCAGAGCATTACTTTGAGTTTGGCTTGGCGATTGGAGCTTTTCTGCTCAGTGGGGCCGCCCTGATGGCAGCTTTGCAATTCGGCTATTGGTCTTTGAAGCATGCATTTTCTGAATACTAACTGCTAAGAATTTACCTTTGGTGTAAAGGCCGAATGGGCTTCAGGAGAAAAAGATTACGGCGATCTTGAGCGGTAGCTTTGGGCTCAAGGCCGTAGTTCGCTGCGGTATCTACGAACGTCCGTATCACGGACAAAGCGAACCCATGTCGTTGGTTACGTTCTGGAGTTTCTCTTGCGAACCATCGTCTCCAAACATAGGCCCATAGCCGAAAACGCCACCTCGGCCAGCACCGAACACGCCCAGATCAAAACCCACTCGCCACCCCCCATTTTTGCTGTCAGTGAAGCTACCCAAAGGGCCCCGGCAACTGGAATGCTGGCAATCAGTCCCAGAGCAAGACCGAAGTTGGTCCAATCAGAGTAGCGAATGTCACGATAAGCCATCCACAGAAAAGCAAGCGGCGGTGTCAGCACGGGTAAAGAGAAGATCAAGTTAAAGAGCAATGAATGACAACCCCGTCGTGAGTTCAATTGCATTGTCCCACGGAGTAGCCAATGCGACTTTGAGCTATATCATTCACGCCTTCACGCCCTGAGTTTCGAAGACGAGTAGTGAAGTAACATCCGTCAAATCAGGCGGCTTTTCGAGCTTTGTGGAACGTCTCCTCCGGGCTCGGAGCAGTCGTTCACTCAATTCCGCTCAATGACTGCAATGCGGACGATTCTGACATTCGTTGCCACGCAGAACTGGTCGAGCGTTTGAATTACTTCTCCACTAATAGCGACACCTAAGTTGCTAGCAATTTTGAACGTTATCAAATTTCGGCGACGCGCAGTCTGTGGATCCTATTGACACAGATCGAAACTACAATTCTCATTCACACCAGAATGCTAGAACGCAAATTGAGGTCTTCGCGTTCCGGAGGATCTTGCTGTCGGCATTTGACGATAGGAGGAGTTATGTACGTTTTACCTACACGGAAATCCACATTATTGAGTTTGGCACTTTTAGCGGCACCTATGACAGCGCATGCCAGCGACTGGAACTTCGAGGCCACCATTTATCTGTTCATGCCAGAGACCGAGACATCGCTGGATACTCCTCGAGGCAACATCGACGCCACGCTCAGTTTTTCGGACGCACTCAGCAATCTGGACCTTGCCTTTATGGGTACAATTGCTGCCAGCAATGGGCGGTGGAGCTTGCTAGCTGACTACAACTATACCGACATTTCTTTTGGAGATGACACACCTGGACCAGCGTTTTCCGGGTTGGACACATCACTCAAGACGCAGTTTTTGAGCGGCTATGTTGGCTACCGTGTCTATGAAGATCCAACCGTACAGGTAGACGTTGCAGGAGGTTTCCGGTGGTTTAGTACAGAAACCCAGTTCTCACTGTCACCCGGAGCGTTGCCCGGGCGTACAACCTCTGTGGACGCAGACTGGACTGACCCTGTTGTCGGAGCCCGTGCTCGGTTTAAATTCTCAGACAGGTGGACCGGTACGGCGTTTTTAGATTATGGCGGATTCAGCAGCGACAGCGAGACCTGGCAAGTGTTGTTGACCGCGGATTACTCAATAAACGAAAGATGGATGATTAGAGGCGGATATCGCTACATCACGTTCGATCACGAGATCAACGGCAACGACTTTACCTTCAGTCAGTCTGGGCCAGTCATCGGTGCGACATACCGCTTTTGATTAGTGGTAGTTCAGTGGGAGCCAGTTAAAAGATGGCGTCTTTTCATAGTGGTTCAGGTTTTCTGAGCATCGCTTCGTTCTCCCTGGCCAGCTTTTCATTGTCAGCATTCAATACCTTTGCGGAAGAGCGTATTGACAGGTCGGTGTTGAAGTAACTGCTTTGGGTCCGAGGCAGACGTTCGCTCGCTTCAGCTGACCGTCCGCATTGCGGGACGAACCGGCCATTTGGGTCAGCCAGTGTCGCGGCTTTGAGAAACCTCTATGGGTTTTACACCGGTGCGTTTAGTGTCCCAATCGATGGAGATTGAAAATCTAACACTGGATGCAGATACACCTGGCCAGAAATTTGTCTTGGACGTTTTTCGCTTTCATGGCTCCGGAAGTGGCCCTGCGGTCTATGTTCAGGGTGGTCTGCATTCGCTCGAAATGCCAGGCACTGTGGCGATAGACCGTCTTATCCCGCGTTTAGCGGCGGCTGAAGCTGAAGGGCGTGTGGCTGGCGACATTACATTGGTCCCTCACGCAAATCCGGTCGGATTGACCCAAGTGGTGTTCGGTCAACCGCTGGGTCGATTTGATGCGAATACCCGCGTCAACTTTAACAGGTCGTTCCCGCCCAAATCCGCGAGCGGTTTGGAGACCAAACCTGCATCTGAGCGTTTGAAGGCAACTCTTCTAAAGTTGGCTGAACAAGCGGAAGTCGTGCTTGATCTACATTGCGACGATGACGGCCCAGTCTATTTGTACGTTTCTGAGCGGCAGTTGGAGGAAGGACGCCGTCTTGGCCGGTCGATGGGGGCCCAGGTTATTCTAACCGACGCCAGCGACGATCCAATTTCATTCGACTTGGCTGTAGGAGAGCGTTGGGCTGCTGACAACAGAAATGAGCGATTTGCTGCGACCGTTGAATTGCGCGGCATGATCGATGTAACTCCGGAATTTGCCGAACAAGACGCCAACGGCCTTTACCATTATCTGGTGAGCATCGGGACCGTCGACGATACGCTTCCTGCCAGTTCCGAGGTAGACCCAATCATAGGCGACGTTGATGCAGCCGAACTTCTTGCAACGCCGTCATCCGGTGCTGTTCTTTATGATGTTGAAGTTTGTGATTGGGTGAAGTCAGGTCAACGTTTGGCCGTCGTCGTGTCGAAACCCGGTGCAGCACATCAAGAGATTATTTCTCCGTTTGACGGTCAGGTTATGACACGCCGGGAAGTGCGCTTTGTCCGAAAAGGCGATGACGTCATCAAAGTGCTGCGGCACCCGCTGCCATAGAAATCCAAAAAAATTACGAGTAACTACTAGTAAAGATTCTCCTCGGCGTCTTCTTTGCACCCGTCCGCAATCTCTTTGACGGTCTCGGGCATCGCGCCGTGAACCTTCAACATCTCTGCAAGGGTGGGGACATTGGAGGTGTCGGGCCAATCCTGCGATTGCCAGACCTTTCCGCGGATGAACGCCTTTGGGCAATGACATAAAACCCTTTCGACATGGACGAGTAGGATCAGATCCGAGGGCCGCCCGTTGACCGAAAGTTGTTGCCCCAATTTGATGTCCCTGACGACAGCTCCTTTGCCGCTCACGCGGAGAGTGTCGCGATGCCCGGGAATCATGAACAATATGCCGACATTCGGGTTCCCGAAGATATTCTCAAAGGTATCCATCCGATTGTTCCCAGGTCGATCGGGAATTGCGATGAGATTCTTGTCAATGACGTTTACGAACCCCGAAGGGTCGCCGCGAGGCGTAACATCCAAAACTCCGTCATTACGCGTCGTCGACAAGATCGCTAATGAGGATGATGCGATGAAACGTCCGGCCAGTTCATCGATGTGGTCTATTACCTTGTTGTCTACCCAGTGATCGTACGGCTTTTCCGTTCCTCGCAGCTCAAGCGGTGATTTCAAATGATTGTCAACGCTTCGTCCAAAAACATGATCCATAAGGTCAATCTCCATACAACCACGGCAACGTTACCACATGGAGCTTGGACCAAAAGAAGGCGCAGAAACGTAAGTCTGCTCCGGGCTCGATACGGTCCTTCGCCGTTGCCCGCTCGAACGTCTGCTTCTGCGCCAACGGTCGGCCACTTCATCAACGTCAACAAACAGTCGTCAGCCGGTCGGCCTACCCACACTCGAATTCAGTGGTAGCGGTTCACTTGGCGTTGCATCTGGGTGCAATGACGCAAGATACGCACAACCGGGTGTATCATGGTTACTGCGTGTTCGGTGCGAGTGTGCCAGGTAGTTGAAGCCTTACGAAGCATTGCGACCTCCCATTGATGACCTTACGTTAACTTGGGTGAACGAGAGGTTCTGTGAACTGGGACACAGAGCGCCATTACAAGTTTCCGCCCCAGCACCAGTGACCAGTCTTCCGCCCCCGGAACGTC
>NZ_JAEDOS010000020.1:0-11075 GCF_017872495.1 Ruegeria sp. HKCCE4148 | reverse complement strand
ATTTTTTGTAGATCGACCGGGCTGTTTGGATTTTGGTTGCGGGGAGAGGATTTGACCTTTGCCGAACGTCAACGAAACTCCTTTTCTAGAGAAGCCCATCGGAGCGGTCTTTTGCTACACTATAAACAGACTGTTTTCCGCAAATGACCGCTGTGACCGTTATAACTAGCGGTTATGAAACCGGATCAAATTTTGCAACAAGTCCATAGAGGTAACTGGTCTCAGGGCGGAAGGTCTTACTCACCGGCAGCCGCAATTGGTTGGGCATTTCGGAAAAGTTCGAGCATATATAGGGCCTTACGATCGCATTCACCACGCGGTGTAGAGCTCCACGGCTTTGGCAGTGAGACTATAATGCGCCTCGATGTTCGAAGCACCGTCGTAAAACACAACGTTGCTTTTGCTATCTTCAGCTACCAGCTCTCCCTCAATCCAGAAAGCGTCGAAAATCGAGCTAAAAGCGAGGCCCTGCGGGTAGTTCACGTGTACAATCTGGTTTGCAGGTGGGGTTGGTGTGTGAACGCAGGCCCCTGCGACAGGCACGAACAGAAATTCGGTCACTTTTGTCTCATCAAAAGCAAGCGGGACGACATAACCCGGGAGGCGGATAAACTGTCCGAGAATTTCCGGATTAGGGCCGCGTCCCGCACGGCCATTCTGCCTAATAATCTTACGGCGCATTTTCATCAGGCCTTCAACATCGACATTATGCATAGAGAGGAGTTTCAGGGCAGCTTCGTGGCGTTTTATGAATGCCGAGTTTTCGCGCTCGCGCGGCGATGAAGTACGCCATTCGACGTGGGTACGCATTGCATCGAGCAAAAAAGGAGGCAGGTCAGCAAAGGGGGTTTCGCTCAAAACATGCGGCGGTTGCAGATCTCGCCAACCGATAACACGACCCCCCGCCGACATGCTATGCGGCGGAGCACCGATCGGTGCTCTCGTTAAAATAGGCGGCGCAGCAAGCGGATCTAACGGAACTCCAAAGTTTTGTTGGCCTGCAATCGCGCGCTGCCGTGCCTTCTCGACGCTTTGCGCCGATACTGGAGAAGTTATAAGGCCGAACAGCGCGACCATCGCCAGCGCATACGCGACTTTCATCATCCCTCAGACACCCTTACGCTGGTGACCGCTACGCCACGGCGTAGTTTTTCGTCGTCACCTTCTTCCCAGACCGGCTCTGTCAGCTCTTTGTCCGGTTCGCCGTCACGATCAATGTCGTAGACCAACTCACCGCCCATATAGGTCTGCAGCACTTCGATCTTATGAAAATCGAAGATATTCTCTAGGGCCTGCTTCCGGATGTCGCGGTCAAGCACAATGATATCCGCAAGCTTGCCTTCCTCAAGACTACCTAACACATCGCCGCGATCCTGAAGGCGCGCACTGCCCAGTGTTGAGCCATGGATAACCTCATCAAAGGTCAATGGCTCTCCGGGCATTACAAGACCGCCGGGTGTTCCCATCGCCTGCCTTGTCATGCCGATCTCCATACCTTCCCACGGTGAAAACACCGGCGAGGTTGGTGCGTCAGGCCCAAATCCGTACTCCATGAACTCGGTCACGAGCTTGAACTGGTACATGCGCTCCAAAACCTCTTTCGGCAGGTTCTGGCTGGTGACATTGAGGAAGTATTCCTCGGTCGGATCAGCCCAGTGAAGTTGAAGCTGTCCGGAAACTCCAAGCCGGGACATGCGCCGCGCGTTGTCGATCGACAAATGGTCGACATGGGTGAAAATTTGGGGGATGTCGTCGCGCACGGGTTCGCCAGTTTCATGTGCAAATTCCAGCGCGTCGAGCGAGCGGCGGATCCCTGCATTCCCTTCAACATGGAGCATCAGGGTAAAATTGCGCTCTGTCAGAGCGTCAAAAATCTCTGCAAGATTGTCTGGATGGAAGTTCATATCTGGCCTTGTGCCGTCCAAATACGGGCCTTCCATGTAGGCGAAGCGCCCCGGCGTTCCATCGATGGCGAATTTGACAGTGTTCGCATGGAGAATGCTGGAGTCAACGCCTGCATCCTCGACGGCGGCCCGCCGCATCTCCAATTGTTCGATCATTGCGGTATCACCCTCAGGCGTGCCGGTGCCCCAGAACACCATTGCCAACTCGTGCCTGAGTGTTAATTCACCTTTTTGCGCCAGACGGACGTAGACGTCATCCGCACCCTCCTTGGACCCGGCAGCAGCCTCCGTCGCTCCTGTAACCCCAACCGCGTTGAGAACGCGGGCGGCGCCACGGATCGCTGCTTCCTGTTTCTCGAAGGAATAGAGTTTATGCTGCTCGACGAAACCAGTCGAAAGATGCGCTTTCTCCTGCAAAAGACCAGAGGGTTCATCACCTGCTTCGTTAAGCGGCATGTAGCCGCCTTTCGGTGGCTCCCAATCGGCAGTGATCCCAAGGTATTCCAGGGCTTTCGTCGAATACCAGCCGTTATGTTGAGTATTGTCCGAGATCAATGCAGGACGCCCCCCCACGATTTCGTCCAGTTCCTCCTTAGTTGGGTTCTGGAAATGCGCATCTGACCAACCACCCCCGATAACCCATTCATCCGGCGCAAGTGTCGATGCATATTCCCGGATGACTTCGACCACCTCTTCGCGTGTTGCATCGTTGTATTTGAACAGGTTGAGCATGACGAAATGCGTTTGTCCGAAGATGCGCGTGTGCAAATGCGTGTCGATGATACCAGCCATGATGGTGTTTGTGCCCGCGTCCACGATTTGGGCATCTGGGCCTGCAAGCTCTCGGCAACTATCGTCTGTGCGCACGCAAATGATGGTATCACCTTCTACCGCGACCGATTTCGCAAGCGGCATTTCGACGTTGGACGTGACAATGTTCTCGCTCAGAAAAATCGTATCAGCGCTCTGCGCTTGGACCATGTTCGACACAGCCAAGAACATTGTGCTGGAAAGGATCAACGTCTTGGAAAAAAAAGTCATTTGCGTATAGCCTTGTGCTGCAGTTCTCTCAAAAGTCTAAGTCCACTGTTTGCACCCTGTCGATCCACTTTGTGCCACGAGCAATTTAAACTGCGAATGATTGACCTTTTTGGTGCAGGCATCAGATCAGGAGGAATGAAACTGAAGACACATATCTCCTATCAGATTGAGGAGTTGCAGTTCGGCGAAGACTGGAGCGTTGACATGCTTCAGCTTTCCGCAGGGCCGTTGTTGCACCGCTACAGCACAGTCGATCTCGGACAAGTCATAGTGGAATACATCCAATGCGCAGCCTCGGTTCAGGTGCGCGACATACACAATGTACCCTTTTTATCGTTCGGAATTGTCACAGAAGGCGAAGGCAGTCCCCGGTTTTTGGGCCACCCATTGGAGCGCGGGGATACAATTGTCTGGCGTCCTGGAGATCGCTTTGACTACGAATATGTAATGCCTGAGAATTTTTCCGGGTTCGTGGTTATGGTCTCAAAAGAAACCGCCGAACAGCGCGGCTGGTCTATGTCGCCTGCCCGTTTCATGAAAGCCTCTGCTGACGGCTTCAACGCATTGAAAGCCCTGAGCGACAAACTCGCCCAAAGCACAATGTTGAGACAGCCGCACATCGCCTTCGCGTTCCTGAACGCGTTAGAGCAAGCTTTTGGCGCGCAGCTTTTCAAGGATAGCAAACGCTCACCAGACGATGACGCTTCGGATGTTTTTAAGATCGTGGCCCATGCCCGTCGTCATATCTCCGGACTTGGGCCGGAGGAGTTCGATAACGTGGACGAGGTGGCGCGGGTCATCGGTGTGAACCGCCGCAGCTTGTATCGCGCATTTCGAATTTGGCCGGGTATTGGACCTGCGCGCTATTCGCGCGTGTTGCGATTGGCCGCCGCGCGTCGAGACTTGCTTGCGCGTTCTCAAGTCGAGAGTAGTGTGTTGCAGATCGCTCTCGACAATGGCTTTCGCCATACAGGCAGGTTCGCAGCTGAGTACCGGGACTTCTTTTGTGAGAACCCGGCTGAAACGCTGCGGCGAAGTTAGTTAGGAGGATACGCGTCGACTTTTTTCTTCGCAACAGTACGAATGCAGAGGGCAGATTACCCCGTGACGGAACCGGTCTTGCAAATGTAGACACTCTGACCTGCAACGTCGGCTATGGAAGAGGCGGGGTCGTGTCCATGTTCGATTATTGAGGTGCCTGGCGCATGAGAGCAACTAAATGGATGGTAGATCAGGAGTTTTCTTTTCTTCAGGAAACTGACGCAGCAATGGGTGGTTGGAACATTGAAGCCGTCCAACTCAAACCCGGTATAACAAACTCCAAGTTGCAGATCGTTCGCGCAGCGGACCTTCAAATCATGCTAAATGAAGAATCTCATCCTTGCCACGTAAACTGGACCCATGACGGCGAAACAACAAGCTTTGCGTTCTATCGCCCGAATAGCGAAAATGAGATTTGGTGTGGCCTACCTGTAGAAGCGGATGATGCTTTGATTACGTCCTCCGGTCGCGACCATTCAAGCCTGACACCAGCTTGCCTTAGTTCGATTTTTGTGACCTTCGAGACCAACCTGCTAGACCGCTACGGGGTCCAAGAACTTTGTCGAATTGACTCGGCGCAGAATACGACAAACGGAATTGCAAAGCTTGGGACGACTGGACGGCGTTTAAGGAAGTTGCTGTTCAGCCTTTTTGACCAACCGCGTCTTTGGGATCAATTTTCACCCGATGATCTCCAAGATCACATCATGTTTTCGCTAGGTGACATGCTTTGCAAAAACAGCGAGAAGTCAAAGGATTTCGCGAACCTGAAAAGTGCCGCCACTTGGAAGACTGTTGCACGAGCCTTGGAAGCGATAAGTAGTTCACAGCAGTTCTTGAGTTCTCGACAGCTTGCGGATGCGATTTGCGTTAGCCCTAGACTGTTATACCTGTCTTTCCAACAAGAGCTTGGAGTTTCTCCAACAAAATTTATGCGCTTTCGAAGGCTTCAGAACGCACGGTTCGAATTGGCGATGAGCAGCAGTCAGAGCACTTTGATCAAGCAAGTGGCAAGCAAACATGGGTTTCGCGACTTTGGGCGCTTCTCTGAGTATTATAAACGACAATATGGCGAGTTGCCGAGCGACACACTGAGAAAACGGTAAGATATTGGACGGCTATTCTGTTCTGGGTTTTCAACTGGTTCTCCACCTCCTCACGTGCCCCAAAACCACGGTCACAACTGGAAGAGCAAATTGAGCGAGATTTGCACAATTTGCGTATCCAATCCGTTCGATATCTTGAAGGCGACACGGCATAGTTAAACAAAAATGAATGTTAATTTTGATAGAGGACTTGTGCGCTGGCGGATCGCATTGCAGCCTTGAGACAGAAGACTTTTGGTAAATCAGTATTCTAGGGACGGAAAATTGAAGATGAAAAAGAAATTGTCACATCTCGTTATTGGTGCGCTGACATACAGCTTTCTGCCTGTGATGGTTCAAGCTCAAGACGCCGGCTGCGATGCAGCATGCGAAGCGGCCCGAAAAGCCGCCAACCCCCTCGCTGACATTCGCGCGATCATGACCGACAACACGGTGGCATTCAGAACGGGCACAGATGAGGAAGACAGTTATAACTTCCAGATTCAACCAGTCTACGCGGTTCCACTTGACGGCGCCAACCTGGTGCTAAGGGGCATTATCCCAATTCAAGGTGTTGCACCGGGTGCAGTTCTACCGCCCGGCATAGGTGAACCTACCCAAAACTCCGATCTCGAATGGGGTATAGGTGATTCAACGGTTCAAGCGTTTTACGCACCGACACCTTCGGGCAATATTTCTCTCGGCTATGGGCTACAAGTATCTCTACCAACCCACACCGACGACGCGCTTCAGGGCGCGGGTTGGGGGGCGGGTCCGGCCTTCGTGATATTTGGTCAGGCAGGAGATTTGTCCTGGGGTGGTGTTCTTGCTCATATGTGGGGGGAGAGCGACTTCAACACGACTATACTACAGCCGATCCTGATCTACGGCCTTGGTGGAGGTTGGTATTTCGGATATAATAATGTGATATCATATAATTGGAATGCTTCTAACAATGACGAGGCCTGGTTAGTGCCACTGGGCCTAACTGTCGGCAAAACTATCATAACCAACGACGAAAAGGGTACCGCATTGGACCTGAGCGCTGGTTACTACGACGTTACCCAGTCTCCCACAGGTGGGCCAAACAGACAGTTCAAGTTTGGCATCTCTTTTTTCTTCTGAACGAAACAAGCACGTTGAGGAGCAAAAAGTCTTGGCCGATACGATTTCGAACTATGACGTTACCACGATACTGAACCCCCGCATTTGGGTTAGCTACACGACCTCACTTTCGATGCGATGGTCGGAAACACACTCTTAATCAGCATCGAGCATCGTTCAAACTGATGGAATGTCCCAAGAGTGAAAAGTGAAGTTCGCTCTTGGCCCCTCCGGAATTTAAGCAGTGGGCGGAAATGGATGTCTGAGAACTCAAGTGATTTAACTGTGCAGTACTGGGGTTGAGTAGTGTTTGGACAGTAGGGTTTACAATTTCGTTGGTTGACGTGCTGTCGTTTTGCGCAATTTGCGTACTCAAAAAGCTACGACTTGTTTGGTCACGGGTTCATATTCGGTGCAGAACTTGATGAATACAATCAAATGATTAGTCACGCAGGAAACAAGGGAGAACTACATGGCCACCAACACGAAGCTACCAATCGCCAGAATTGGTAAGGTCGCAGCAGTGTTCTGCGTTGCCGTTTTGGCTTCGGCAGTTACGGCTGATGCGGAAGATAATCCCTACGCTACTGCCGACGAACTTGGTCTGATGAAAGGCTTTCCACCGCCAGAAGACAAGCGCGTGAACCGAACAAACGGGCTGTTTGGCGTTCCTTACAACCGTTGGTCCTACCAGCATATGCGCGAGTTGTTTCCAACCGCCAATATTCCCGCGTCACTATCGCCCCTACCTGTAAAGGTGAACATTGACAGTGGAATTGAACGCCTGACCTACAAACGGGAAGATGGGTCCGAAGTAGATTTCGATACATACCTAAAAGAAACCTATACCGATGCTTTTGTCGTTATCCATGGCGACCGCATCGTATATGAGCGGTACTTGAACGGTATGAGCCCGAACCGGCCTCATCAAATGATGTCCGTCACGAAGTCGTTCGCTGGAATGTTTGGTCTCATGGCTGTTGCAAATGGTTCTCTAAGCGAAGAAGACCCAGTAACCAAATACGTCCCCGAGTTGCAAAGTTCCGGTGCATTTGGAGATGCGACGTTTGAGCAGGTCGAAGACATGACAGCGTCTTTGGATTTTTCAGAAGACTATGCTGACCCGAACTCAGGAATTACACAATATTCTAAGGTCCTTGGGTTAAGGGAAGCTCCTGCCGACGAAATACCCGCTGACAGTATTTACTCTTACCTTGCAACGCTGCCAAAGGACGAAGCTCACGAACAGGGTGATGTGTTTCACTATCAGACGCCAAAAACAGATGTCGTGAATTGGGTGACAAATCGTGCGACCGGTCGCTCATTTCAGGATGAACTTACGGATCTTTGGTCGAAAATTGGTGCAGAAGGCGAAACATATGTACTTCTGGACAAGAATGGGACGCTTTTTGCAGGTGGCGGCTTAAACGCGACGCCACGAAACCTCGCACGATTTGCAATAATGATGCTAAATGACGGAATGGTTGGAGCCGAACAGGTTGTTCCGAAGGAAGTTATCCAAAAGCTCTCGGACGGTGCCGACAGAGACAAGTTCTCAAATGGTCCAGATGCTAAGGGCGTCATGGGCGGAGGGGATTGGAGTTACCGCGCACAATGGTGGGTGCGTCATACGCCAGGCAAAGAGTCGTTCAATGCCATCGGGGTAAATGGGCAGTGGATTTACATCGACGTTGAGCGTGGCGTGGCAATTGTCAAACAAAGCTCGCAGCCGGAGGCTTCTACAAACTACTATGACGAATACAATATCAATGCCTATGACGCGATAATTGGTTATCTTGCACAATAGCGGCGACTACCTCGTTGTTGCGGCGCACGTGAAAGCGTGCGCCATAATCATTAGAGGACGATCAATCACTGAGTGGCATGACCCGCAGCAAAAAGAGGTTAAAGGTTCTTGCTAGTCGCGGACGCCTCTTTGGTTCGCGGTTCCGTCGCACAATCTCAGGTTTGTCAAACGTATATACGCGTGTAGAAACCGGTAAATGGCCACAGGGCAGTGGGGCATCTTTTACACTCGGCTCCTCTGAAGTCTAAGTTAAGGACATGAATGGATGTCTAAGAAACCTATTGATGTGAGTGAGTGGTGCCGGGAATGAGTAGTATTTGGGCGGTAGGAATACCTATTTTATTGGTTGATGTAGCAAACCCCGTCCTACTCGTCGCAATTGCATATGCTCTTACAAGGAGCCGTCCGATTGCAAAAAGCTACGCACTCATCTTAGGCCATACACTTGCCTACTTTCTGATGGGCATTTTAATCGTTTACGGATTTGTCTACTTTGTGATGGGCAGTTTAATCGCCACCGGACTTGCGGAACTTTTCGCTCCGGTGGTGGACTTCGTCGTCAAAGGTTTCGTGGACCCAACGCGCATCAACTTCGTCATCGGCTTTGTTCTGGGGCTGGTTTTGCTCGGCTTCGCTGTGAGGATGAGCACAAGTGCCCAAATTGAAAAGCAATCTACAAGATCTGAAGTCAGCGAGCAGAAAGAAGGTTTGTTTCCATCTTTCATGATGGGAGTAACAATTTGCGTTTTGAGTATGCCGTTTTCTGTACCGTATTTCGGCTTAATCAATGAGTTGTTCAGCTTCAATGTTGAATCTAAGGCTCTAGGTTTGCTGATCTACAACCTTTTGTATGCGCTACCATATATGCTGATTCCATTTGCATATGCTGTCGTGGGGCAGTCCATTGTAGCCAAACTGGAAGCGTTCATCACGTTCATAGGCAGCACCGCATCATGGTTCATCCCACTGCTGTTCGGCGTCTTGGGCTTGGCTTTCATCGCTGACGCAATCAAGTATTTTCTCACTGGTTCCGGTTTGGTTTGATGCCAATCCTTCCGTTCACCAATGGGCTTTCACTATTCAGATGTTCCATTTTTTCGTTGACTGAACTTCTGAAAAGCTGCTCCCGCCGTTCGGCAGAATGTCTACCTTGCTCTCAATTCAGCTCAGTACGCTGTCATGATCAGCCTGATTTGTATGCGAGAAAATCCGGCTTAGATGATTATTAGCGAGTCACAGGACCTGCATTGAGCGTTCCCAACCGATAAGCTGGACAAGGCTGTCAGCTGCTTGCTACTCTTATTGTGGTGAAAGTAAAACGTCCAGATTAGCTTTCAAGACTGAGTATCTACTAAGTGCCAAACTTTTCACGAAACCTATTCAATGAGTAAACCTCGCACTTCTTTGGCCGGTTTTTGCGCAGTTGCGATGTTCTGCACTGCGTTTGGAGCGAGCGCGGAAGGCACTGATGACAATGCGAACCAGGACAACAGTGAACTGGGATTCAAAAATGGTTCTTTTGTTGGTGTTCCCATCCCGATTAACGACCCGACTTTCGGTGCTGGGCTAGTTTTGGGTGTTGGATACCTTTTTCAAAGCGACGAAGGATCAAAAACCTCGTCTTTAGGTGCAGCCCTCGCAGGGACGAACAAGGAAAGCTACGCAATCGGGCTAGGTGGTGGTTTGTCTCTCGACAACAATCGCCACAACGTTGAGTTCATACTCGCATATGGAGATCTAAAATACGATTTGTTCCTGATTAATGACTCGATAAACGTCTCGCAGCAGGGCCTCGCGTTCCAAGGCGCGTATCGCTACAGCTTTACGGATACTTTTTCAGCAGGTGCATCGTTGCAGTATCTGAACACCGTTGTTTCAGGTGTAGACGGCTTCGTGTTGCCCCCTGAAGTTGCCGAACTCTCAGACACTGCGCTAGCAACAGTAGGCCTTGTCGCGAAATGGGATACTCGTGACGATACGTTTTACCCGGTTAGCGGGAACAAAGTGGATCTGGCACTGACCTACTCAAACGATGTTCAAAACGGGGATCTGTCCTATTACGGACTGAAGCTAAGCTACGACAAGTTTTGGCCCGTTAGCAATGAATCAGCTATCGCCTTCAGAGCAACGGCTTGCGAAAAAAGCGACCGCACTCCTTTCTTCGACAGTTGCCTTCTAGGTTCTGAAATAAGGGGTTTTCCATTGTTTGATGTTTATGGAAACTCGATGCTGACCGCGCAAGCTGAATATCGAGGAAGACTTTCTAAGCGATTTGGATACGTCGCATTTGCTGGTGGTGGCGAAGTGCAAAAGAACAGTATTTCTGTCGATAGTGGCTTCCGCTACGCTGGCGGTGTTGGTTTGCGCTACCGAGTAACAAAAAAACACAAACTGGATTTTTCGATAGATGCGGCGGTCAACGACGACGGAGACCAGTTTCTATATTTCTATGTTGGCCAAAGATTTTAAGTCACCTTTTTTGAAACCGGCAACTATTCTTCTACAAATTACAGACGTTTCAATACCGACTGCGCGTTCTGTTTAGGTATTGACCAAGACGTTTTAGGGACTCCCATTCCAGTAGACCTACTGGGTTGAACATTTCATTCTCCAGCCGACAAGCACATAAACTTGCTGATGTTTCTACACTATTTTTCTGGTTTACGTCTGTTGTGTGCCGTGTACAGAACTCAGTTTCTCATACGTAGTAGTGGTCCAAGTCTAATTGGAGCATTCAAGTGCAACGGTCCAGCGCGCGCCATAAACGTTGAAACATTGACACGATAGGTTCCAGACCCACAGATCCTGTGTTTCGGGCAACTGGCACCAGACGAGTTTTGTTAGATGTCCAATCCGAGCCCAAATTGTTTTTCTTCGCAACAAGTCCGCCGCAAACATCGCCAGAAGGATCTAAATTCGAAGTGTTCCTCTTGTGGCGAGGCTGGGAAAACTGCGGATCATTTCACGAGAAGTCTTTAAGAGCTCTGTGCCAAAGGCTGCCAGGCTCTGGACCCTCGATATGTTCATTGGACTTTTTATGGATATGCAAACCGATGTGGCAAGGATCATCGTAAAAGAATTGCCAGGGAACGT